>NC_013948.1:0-1006702 GCF_000089865.1 Mycoplasmopsis agalactiae
ATGAATATTAACAGCCCAAATGATAAAGAAATTGCTTTAAAGTCATATACCGAAACTTTTTTGGATATTCTTAGACAAGAATTAGGTGACCAAATGCTTTATAAAAACTTTTTTGCCAACTTCGAAATCAAAGATGTCTCAAAAATTGGCCATATAACTATCGGAACAACTAACGTAACTCCAAACTCACAATATGTTATAAGAGCTTATGAAAGCAGTATTCAAAAATCTTTAGATGAAACTTTTGAACGCAAGTGTACATTTAGCTTTGTTTTGCTTGATTCTGCTGTTAAAAAGAAAGTAAAAAGAGAGCGAAAAGAAGCAGCCATAGAAAACATTGAGCTTTCGAATCGTGAAGTTGATAAAACTAAAACTTTTGAAAACTATGTAGAAGGCAACTTTAACAAAGAAGCAATTAGAATCGCAAAACTAATTGTTGAAGGCGAAGAAGACTATAATCCTATATTTATTTATGGCAAATCTGGAATAGGAAAAACTCACTTGCTTAATGCAATATGTAATGAGCTTCTTAAAAAAGAGGTCTCAGTTAAATACATAAATGCTAATTCTTTTACAAGAGACATTTCATATTTTCTCCAAGAAAATGACCAACGTAAACTAAAGCAAATTAGAAATCATTTTGATAATGCTGATATTGTTATGTTTGATGACTTCCAAAGTTACGGAATCGGCAATAAAAAAGCCACAATCGAACTAATCTTCAATATTTTAGATAGCAGAATAAATCAAAAAAGAACAACAATAATTTGCTCAGATAGACCTATATATTCATTGCAAAATTCATTTGACGCTCGTTTAATTAGTCGCCTTTCAATGGGCTTACAACTTTCAATTGATGAACCACAAAAAGCTGATCTTTTAAAAATTTTGGACTACATGATTGACATTAACAAGATGACACCTGAATTATGAGAAGATGATGCTAAAAATTTCATTGTTAAAAACTATGCCAACAGCATTAGAAGCTTAATAGGAGCCGTAAATAGACTAAGATTTTATAACTCAGAAATCGTAAAAACAAATTCTAGATATACATTAGCTATAGTTAACTCCATTCTTAAAGATATCCAACAAGTTAAAGAAAAAGTTACACCTGATGTGATTATTGAATACGTCGCAAAATACTACAAATTATCGCGCTCTGAAATATTAGGTAAAAGTAGAAGAAAAGATGTTGTTTTAGCAAGACATATAGCTATTTGGATTGTTAAAAAACAATTAGATCTTTCATTAGAACAAATCGGTAGATTTTTTGGCAATAGAGATCATTCAACCATTATTAATGCAGTTAGAAAAATCGAAAAAGAAACAGAGCAATCAGATATTACTTTTAAGAGAACTATATCAGAGATAAGCAACGAGATTTTTAAGAAAAACTAACATTTTAAAAAGCGGTTTTAAACAATTAAAAAAGTACAAAAAAGCTAAAAATGGCTTGAAATTCACCAAAAATTGTATTTTTTGTTACTTATCCACAAATTAACAAAACATATATTTATTAATTAAGGAAAATATGAAAATTATTATAAACAAAAATTTTTTAGATGACATTATCGAAGTTGTTTCAAGATTCTCTGATCCAATTAGTTCTCTATATGGAATGAGATGCATCAAAATAACTGCAAACCATAATTTTGTTAAATTTGAAGCAACAAATGAAATAACTAACATTGTTAAAAAAATTAAAGTTGATGACAACAAAATTATTGTTGAAGAAGATGGCGAATTATTAGTTCAAGCTAACTATTTCAAAAATATAATCAAAAAACTTAATGGTTTTATTGAAATAAAAACCTATTTCAATAAAATGGAAATAAAACAACAAGATTCAGTTTATACATTAACATTAAATGAAATTAGTTCATTTCCTCAAATTGATGAAAACATTAATATCAAAAAGTTTCAAATCAATACCGAAGAATTTAAAAAAGCAGTCAAAAACGTTGCCTTTGCAGCAAGCAACGGCGCGAATTTAATTTACAAATGTATTAATTTCAAAAGTTCAGGTAATAAATTAAATTTAGCAGCAACAGACACATTCAGATTGGCTTATTACACAATTAAAACAAATCAGATTTTAGAGGATTTTGACTTCAGTGTTAACGCAAAAGATGTCAAAGAGCTTCTTCCAACTGACGTGCCTAAAACTGTCACAATGTTTTATAACTCAATTAAATTTGGTGTTGAATACGATGATACTACAATAACTGCAAGAATTACTGATTTACCTTATCATAATGTTGAGCAGCTATTTAACAAAGCAATATCGGAAACTAAACATAAAATTACTATTGAAAAATCAGAATTCAACAATCTTTTAAATAAAATATGAATAAACTCATCCGCTGATAAACAAAATAGAATTGAACTTAAAATTTCTAACCAAGAAATAAACGTTTACACAAAAATAGATGAATTAGGCGATTCAAATGTTAGAACAGCCAAATTTACTTTAGAAGGCTCTCCTTTTGTCTTTGACATGAATTTCAATTACTTAAAAGATGCTATTTCGATAACTGAAGGTGAGACATATATTTTAATTGATGAAAAAATTCAAAACATTGTTTTATTTTCAAAAGATAATCCTAATTCAAAACAAATAATAACTCCTCTTAGAAGGTAAAATGAAACCAGAAATTTTTATTCACAAAGACTTTATTACTATCGGTCAGCTATTAAAAAAAATTGGACTTATCCAAACAGGAGGCGGAGCCAAGTTTTATTTAGAAAAAAACAAAGTTTTAATTAATAATAAAAAGCCCGAAGGAAGAAATTCTAAAGTTAAAAACGGCGATTTACTAATTATTAATAGCAACATTTATATTATTAAAAAAGAACCAGATATTTAATAATTAAATTGTTTTTATTTTATTTGATGTTATAATATTTTTGCTATTTTTTTAAAATAGCTTTTGGAGGGGTAGCGAAGCGGCCAAACGCGGGTGGCTGTAACCCACTTCCTCACGGTTCGGGGGTTCGAATCCCTCCCCCTCCACCATTTTGCCCCATAGCCAAGCGGTAAGGCAACGGGTTTTGGTTCCGTCACGCGTTAGTTCGAATCTAACTGGGGCAGCCATTTGTTCTCGAAAGAGAGCATTTTTTTATTTCCTTTTTCCAATTTATTTGTTTCATAGGCTTAAATGTATAATTTTATTATGAAGCCAATTTATAAATATAATGTTGTTTTTAAAGATAATAACAACCCAAACGAGAATATAATTTTTTGCCATGGACTTAATTCGACAGCAGACAGATTTGATATTTTTAAAAATTATTGAACAAAATCAAACTATTATTCTCTTCAGTTTCCAGCAAGTAATCTAACACCTGTTTTAGATGGAGATGAACCTAGTGTTTTTTGTTTTGCAAAATTATTAGTTGAATTTGTTGAGAAAAATAATCTAAAAAATGTTACCTTGATAGGTCATTCACTAGGAGGTGGAACTATATCTTTAGCTTATCAATTAAGACCTGATTTATTTAAGAAACTAGTTTATTTAGCGCCAATGAATAAGCCAGCTTTAGCATTATATGATAGATATAAAAAAGACTATTTTCCTAAAGATTACGAAGGCTTTTTAGATCTTATGCGTTCTCTTTATTATGACATTTCTAAGTTTACATCTGATCCAAATTGAGTTAAAGAGCAAAAAGAAAATTTTGATCCTTACTTATATAACAATCCTGATATTGTTAAACTTGGAACACCTGATATGAATGTTTTTAATGCAATAGAAGAAACTTTGAAAATTGTTAAGGTTCCAACTTTACTAATTTTAGGTGAAAAAGATGGCGTAATTTTAAGAGAAGAGTGCATTGATTATTTTAAAAAGTATGTAAAAGATGTTGAAACTCACTGAATTCCAAAAACAGGGCATATGATGTATTTAGAAGACTGAGATTCATTTATAAAAATTCTAGAACCATTTTTGGACAAATAATATGAATGTAATTTATAAATATGATTTTGTTTTCAAAGATAATAATAATCCAGATGAAAACATAATTTTCTGCCACGGATTTAATTCGTCGCCAAATTCATTCAAAATTTTTGAAAACTATTGAACAAAGTCAAATTATTATGCCTTGCAATTTCCCGGGAATAATCATACTGAAATTAAAGAAGGAGATGAAGCCACCGTTGAATGCTATTCTGATTTATTAATCAAGTTTATAGAAGATAACAAATTAAAAAACATTATTTTAATCGGGCATTCTATGGGCGGAGGTACTATTTCTCTTGCTTATCAAAAAAGACCTGAATTATTTAAAAAATTAATTTATTTAGCACCAACAAATAAGTCATCACAAAATGTTACCGAAGCCTTTCTAAGAGATTACTTTCCTAAAACTTTTGATGAATTTATAGGTTTTTTTAAATCGTTATATTATGATGTAACAAAATTTACTTCAAATGAATCTTGAATGAGACTTGTAAAAAACACATTTGATCCATATGATTTTAATAATCCAACAATAGTCGGCTTAGGTCAATATTTAATAAGCAACTATTTTCATGATAAATTAGAGCTTGCTTTACAGTCTGTCAATGTTCCTGCTTTATTGATTTTAGGTGAAGATGATGGAGTAGTAGACAGGGATTTGTGTATTAATTATTTCAAAGAAAATGTCAAAGGTGTTCAGTCATTATGAATGCCCAAAACTGGACACATGATGTTTGAAGAAGACTGAGAAAACTTCATAAAAATTGTTGAAGAATTCATTAATAGATCTGAATTAGCTAGCCCCAAAGCATTATAAAAAAGCCATAGCGGCTTTTTTAATTTGTTTATGATTTTGAATTCTCTTCTAAGGTTTTTAATGACTCAGTTGGAATAGTTTCGCAAAAACCAAACATTTCAACAATGCCTTTAAATGATGATTCAGGAATTGCTAAATCTTTTAATTGAGAAAAACTTATATTTAAATTGATCTTGTCCTCTTGATCGTTTTCAATTTTTTGAACAAATTCAGGATCTGCTACAAAAACAGAGCTTAAGCCAACTAAATCAGAATATTCAAGAGCATCTAAACATTTTTGAGGAGTGTTAATACCTCCTGATGAGATTATAGGAAGAATGCCCTTAAATTTGTCATAGATAACTTTGTTAACTAACTGTCCCTTATACTCATTTTCTGATCTAACTTTGTTTAAATATATATCATGACCTCAAGAAGCAATTGCTAAGTAGTTTATCTTGCCCTTTTTAATAATTTCTTCTATAAGTTGGATAAAATCAATTATGCTATACCCTAACTCAGCACCATATGTTTCTTCAGGAGTAGCACGGAACCCAAAAATAAAGTTTTCATCTGCATACTGATTAATCATTTTTCTTATCTCTTCAACTATTTCTAGGCACAATCTAGATCTGTTTTCAAAACTGTCTGATGAATATTCGTCATTGCGCTTGTTAACTATTGAACTAAAAAAAGTTTGAATAAGTAATCTTTGCGCCATTGATATTTCGATCCCATCAAAACCAGCAGCAATAGCTCTTTTAGTTGCACTTGCATAATCTTTTACAATTTGTTTTATCTGACTTATGCTTAATTCAAATACTTCATGTTCTACAGGGATATGATTTTTTTCATATGATGGTCCATAAAGATAGCCATATTTTTTAAGGCTTGCTTTAGAAAATTTACCAGCATGAGCTAACTGCAAAATTGCAATGTTGCCTTTTGATTTCATAGCTTTAGCAAGCTTTTTTAATGATTCAATGTCATCATCACTTTTTGCACTATATCCATATTCAAAAAGCTGACCAAAGTCATCAAAATATGTTCCCCCTGAAATTAATAAAGGCGCGCAATCTGCTCTTCTGGCTGAATATTTTTCTTCTTCTATTGTGACTTTTCCATCCTTAGTTGCCAAGCTTAAAGTCATTGGCGAAAGGACAAAACGATTTTTAAGTGAGTAATTACCTAATTTAAAAGGCCTAAAAAGCTGTTCATATTTATTCATTATCATCCTCGCTTAAAATTGTTCTAACAACATCATCCACACTTATTTCATTAAAGAAGTATTTTTCCAAATTTGCCTGTTTTATAGCATTAGAAAGCTCATCATAATCCATTTTTATACCAACTAAAGATTTTTCAAGTTCGTTAATATCGGCTTTAGCAAAAAAGTCACCACTAATTTTAATTCTTTCAATTCTTTGACCTTTAACAGCAAGAGAAAAATTAATTGTACCAATTGCAAGTCTTGCATCACGGTTATATTCATATCTTGGACTTAGACCATAGTTTCAGTCTCAATTTTTGTATTTTGCATTAACTAACTCATCAATTTGTTTTCAATCATTTTCTGTTAGCACATATCTTTTTACATTACTTAAATCATCAACATTAAACAATTTTTTGACAACCAAATCCTTAAACTCAAAAATATCCATATTTTTGTATGGCTCATTAAAATAGTCACTTAATGGTGCGATTCTTTGTCTTACTGATTTAATTCCCTTGGCTTCAATTTTCTTTCTATTTGGCTTTAGTACCTGTGACATTGCATCATAATCGATTTTATAAATATAAGTATTTCCACCATAAATTGTGTCACCAATTAGTGCCATTGCCGCACCGCTGACTTTAAATCCATCAATTGTTAAGTCATTTTTACCTGACTGAACAACATTTTTAGCACCTAATTCCTTAATGATTTTTATAGCTGGCTCCAGGAATTTTTCATAATTTCCTAAAATACTTTCATTATCTTTATACGGAATTAAATAGCAAACTCCCATTTGATTACTATCAATATAAATAGCTCCGCCACCAGTATCTCTACGAACTATTGGAATGTTATGTTCTTTTAAGTATTTAAAATTAACTTCAACTTCAGGATTTTGAAAATATCCTATTTGCACATAGGGATCTAAAACTGCGGGAAAAGCAACAATTTCATCAAATTTTAAATGACTTAATGCTCAGATTTGTGTAGCAAGATAATATGCGCCATCTTTTATATATTTACCATTTCTAATAGGCTCAACTAAAATCATATATACCCCTATAAAACAGCCATATTCAAAAATATTGATTTATGAAAAAAACATAAATCAATACCATTTTTATTCTTCATCTAATATTATTTTTGCAACTTCTTCAGCTTTTATTTCATTAAAGAAATAACTTTGCAAGTCAGCATCTTTGAAAGCCTTAACTAAGTTCTCATATGTCATTTTTGTGCCAACTAGTGCTTTTTCTAATTCAGTTATATCTTTTTTAGCAAAAAAGTCACCGCTGATCTTAATTTTTTCAATTCTTTGGCCTTCAACAGCAAGAGAGAAGTTAATTGTACCAATTGCAAGTCTTGCATCACGGTTATATTCATATCTAGGACTTAGACCATAGTTTCAGTCTCAGTTTTTGTACTTAGTATTTACTAATTCATCAACTTGTGCTCAGTCTTCTTCAGTTAATTCATAACGTTTTACTTTACTTAAATCATCAACACCAAAAAGCTTTTTAATAACAAGGTCTTTAAATTCAAAAATGTCTAGATTACGGTATGGTTCGTCAAAATAGTCACTTAAAGGAGCAACTCTTTGTCTTATTGATTTAACGCCTTTTGCTTCAATTTTTTTACGATTAGGTTTTAATGAATCAACCATTGCGTCATAGTCAACTTTGTATAAAAGAGAGTTACCACCATAAATAACATCGCCATTAAGCATCATGGCTGCACCACTAACTTTTCTGCCGTCAATAGTTAAGTCGTTTTTGCCTGATTGCACAACATCTTTTGCTCCTAGTTCTTTTAACATCTTAATTGTTGGTTCATAGAATTTGTCGTAATTGCCTAAAATATTGTCCTTTTCGTCATATGGAATTAAGTAGCAAACGTTAACAGAATTATCATCAATGTAAATTGCACCACCACCAGTATTACGACGAACAACTTCCAAGTTGTGGTCTTTTAAATACTTAAAGTTAACTTCAACTTCAGGATTTTGGAAGTAACCTAATTGAATATGGGGAGCAGCAATACCAGGAAACACTATTTTTTCATTTAGTCTCAAGTGATTCATTGCTCAAATTTGGATAGCTAATCAATATGCACCATCTTTAACATATTTACCATTTCTAATTGGCTCTACTAAAATCATTTTTAACCTCTAATAATTTATTAATAGTTTGTTTGATATCATCTGTTCAAACATAAGTTCTTTGTCTTATTTCTTGCGGAGTTCTATAAGATTTATTGTTCATTGCAACATATTTTGAGTTAGAAAACTCTTTGGTCATTTCTCAAAAAGGAAACTTAATTAATGTTGGTGTTGAGAATCCAACCCCTATTTCTCAAAAAAGTATTTTTTGACCTTTATGCCTATAAATAAAGTCTTCATACATTTTTTTCTCTTCAAAAAAACGCTTATCTTCAACCATTCCTTTGCCTTTAAGTCTTTTATTAACTTCTAAAAAGTTATTACACTTAGGACAACGTGGAATAAGCTCTAAAGGAACCTTCATATCCTTTTGCTTTTCGATCATTTCATAAACAGCTTTATCATTTGAATAAAGTGTGTTATGGCACATTTTTGAACACTGAAGCAAGTTGTATTTCCCTTGAATATAGAATATTTTGTCTTCTTCAAAGTCTGCTGCTTCTAATGAGTTATCACTATTTGTTGTGATTATGTGATAGTTTTTGCCTTTTAAATATTCTTTTAGTTTCAAAAAGCTTTCACTTGCAGGCTGGTCGAAGTAATTGAGTTTCATAAATCTAGAATGGAATGCCCAATAATTTTGAATATCATCAAAGTGATAAACGCTCGCTTGAAGCATATCTAGAAACTTAAATTCATCAATAAAGTCTTTAAAATTTTGAACAAATCTTTGTCCGCTATAGCCTATGCCATCAGCACTAGTCATTCCTGAACCAATTCCAATTACAATAGCATCAGCTTCATTTATAAGCGAGTCTAATTCTTTAACAGAGTTTAATGTATGCATATTAAAAGTCTTCTAATTGTTCTAATGTTTTAGGGTCAATATCGCTTAAAATCATTACTCAGTTTTCACTATCTTTTGGTGAACTTAATAACTTAGGATTAGCCATAGCTTCTTTATTAATTTCAACAACTGTAGCATCAAAAGGCATTTTTAGTGTTAATATTGCCTTTGAAGCTTCCAAGTTTAAGAAAATATCATCTTTGTGCAACACTTTTTTGTCAGTGTTTTTATATTGAATAAAGCCAATTGTTCCTATGTCATCTTGCATTTCAGGTGTAAATCTTAAATAAAATTGGTCTTTACCTTCTAGTTTTTCAACAACTAAATACTTAACAACTTTTTTCATTTTTACCTCTTTTTACATAAAAATCAGCAACATTCTTGACAGCTCTTTTTCGATCATTTATATCAGCAACAGTAGGCAGAATCATTAAGTGATTTATTTTTAAAAATTCGCACAAATTATTAAGTTTATTCATGCTTTCATCATCAAAGACATTAAAAATACTTTTATGCAAACGCAAGAAATTTTTGCTCTGCTCTTCACTAAACACAAATTTTTCAAACTCACTATATGGAGGGTAATAAGCAAAATGATTAGGATCAGCAAAAGAACGATAAAAAGCAATTAAATTATGATTTCTCATTGATGATTCATAGTCAATGCCACTTACCACATTTACACTAAAAGTAACTTCCGGCGGATTTTCGTTTCAGGCTGTTTTATAGGTCTCAATGTATGAATTAATAACATTTTCAGCATACACTTTAGATGGGTTCAAAAACCAGCCATAGTTAATTTTAAATTTATGTTGAGCCGCAAAAATTGCGCTTTGTTCAGATGTTACCAACATAACAATGTCAACAGGTTTGTTTATGTTAGGATTTATCTTAAAATCAAACTTTTTCTTGTTGTTTAAATATTCATTAACAGCAATAATTTTTTGCTGATATTCAGTTGAAGTTAATGATGGTTTTAAAAGCTCAATTGTTTCTTTTGTGCCTATATTTGAGCCAAATCCATAAATAAAACGCTCTGGATGCAATAAATTTAATGTTTGAATCTGCTCTGCAACATTATATGCTTGATAATTAGCAAGCATAATGCCGCCACACCCTAATTTTATGCCACTAACACTGTTAGCTAAATGATCAAGAAGAATAAGCGGACTAGAAATAACCAATGAATTAACATTGTGTTGCTCACTAATTCAAAAAGAATAAAGATTTAAATCCTTAACATATTGACAAAGTTCAATTACTTCTTTGTAAGCTTTTTCATAGTTATTTTGGTCAGTTAATAGCCCATGGTCAAGAATGCTTATCTTCATAAATAAAATTATAAAACTAAAGCGCCATAAAATAGGCATTTTGGAAATTTATGCATATTTAAAAAAAAGTAAAATATAGCCAAAAAGGCAAAATAAATCCTTAAAAACTTATTTTTATATAAATGTATAATAGTGATATGGAAAACAGATTAATAGAAAATCAAAATAGCAGCCAAAATAACTTTAGAAGATTTGAGAACGCTTCATCTGTAGCAAGTAGAAAGAATGCTTTTCTAGGAGCTTCTGTTGGTTGGTTCTCTTATGCAACAGCAATAGCATTTATTAGTGCTATTATGTTGTTATTACTCTTTCCTAAAGCACTAGATTACTTACAAAGAAATCCATTTATTGGACTTGGTCTTGCATTAGGTCTTTTAGTGCTCATTTTTATCGAGTTTATTGTAGGTCCAAAAATGAACTTCTGGGCACAGTTAATAATAATAACTTTAAGCATGATGCTGCTTGGAATTGTTCTTTTATCATTTGCACTTGTAGAATTATTAGGAACCTTTGCTACTGGCGCAAGTATTAAATACCTAGCTTTAGCTAAAACATTTGGAGTTATTCTGCTACCAATTGTTATATTATCAATAATGGCAACCTTAGCTTACTTTGATTTAATAAAAATAAAATTTGTGTATGCAATCATAATATTCTTGACCATAAGCTTCTTTTTCATTTTTATATTAAGTGCCTTTATATTCAACTCATGAATTAATGCGCTATTTCCATCAATAGGCTTTGCTTTAATGATTTCTTATATGGCATTTGACTGATGATTAATTACTAGATACAACAAAGCATTTAACGCTACAGTAAGTAATCACTCGACCAAAAAAGAATTCATGAAGCTAACAATATACTTTGGATTTAAATTAGCATATGACTATATATACGCACTTGTATATTTAATAAAATTAGTAAGATTGGCTAAAAATTAATATACAAAAACCAGGCAGCAAGCCCGGTTTTTTTATGTTGATTAAGGTTATTTTCTTGTTTCAGAAGCCAATCAGTCAACCATTTTTTGGAATTGACCACCAGGGTCAGAAGGGAATTTATTTCCTAATGCTTTTTTAGCTGTTTCTATTTGATCTTTTAAAGATTTTTGAATATCAGCCTTCTTTTGTACATAGTATGCGGTTGCATCTTTTAATGCTTTGTTAGCTATTTCATCGTTTTTATTATCTAATAATCCTGATGTTGCAACGCCTACATATTGTTTGTCTTCGGTGTCGCCATAGCCAAAGACTGTTGGAATACCATTCTTCTTACCAATTTCAAATCCTGATTGAAGATCTAGTTGGTTTTCACCTTTGCTATATAAGTCAGCTAAAATGTTGTAAACTGCTTGACCTATTAATTTCATAACTGATGTAAAGATTCTGTGACCTTTCAATGCATTCTTTTGGTCAGCATCAACACCAATAATGAATTTATCTTTATCAGCTAATTTTTTAATTTCTTTTGCTGTGTCAGTTGATAATGAACCAGCAACAGGGTAAGAAGCTGTAGCTTTAACTACAGAGTTAATAGCTGTAGTAGCTTGAGGTGTTCCTGAAGTAAATAAAGTATTTAGCTCAATAGTTTCATTTAATGACTTAGTCTTAACATCTGGGTGTTCTTTATTTCAGTCAATAATACCTTGGAAAGTACCAGCTATAAAGTCAGAAACTGCTGGATAAGGAATACCACCAAATGCACCAATTGTACGTTTTTCAGGTTGATCTTTATAAACTTGTGAGAAGTAATCTGCAAGTGCACGTCCTGCTATATAAGCAGCTTGTTTAGTGTCAAAGATAACCGGAACTAAGTGTCCTTCACCTATTTTTTCAATAAATGTTTTAACATTCGCGTCATTCTCTGTGAAAAGATCAAAGTCAACAGTAATAAAGACAATGTTATTATCTTTAATTTTCTTGATGTAGTTTGCATCTAAACCAACAAGTGCAGCTTGGTGTGTGAATCCACAAAGAACAATGTATTTAAAGCCACTGTCAATAGCGTTTTTGTAAGCTTCAAGTAATTGACCTTTTTTAGGTTCATAAACTTTGTTTCTTAAATTTTTGTTGCCGCTGACTTGAGCTTTGTCTAAACCAAGTTCGTAAGAAACTTTATGAACTGCTTCTCAGCCTGATTGGTTGAATGATTCATCGTGAACAGAACCTTCATCAGTTATAAAGGTTGCTTTAGGCGCATTTTCAACAGTTAAGCCTTCTCTTAGTTTAAGCCCTTTACGAGAAGTAATGTGTGCAAGTGTTGAAATAGTTTTTACACCATCAACTTCTGTTTCTTTAAAGTACTTGTCACCACAAGATGCAGCGACCAATGGCACTGATAAAACAGGAGCAGCCCCTAAAAATAGATAGAATTTATTTTTCTTCATTTTGATCCCTAATTCAAATATATAAAGTTCAAAAATTAAATTTCCTAGTTTAGTTTTTAAACCATATATATTATATTAAATTTAATATTTACCTATAGCAGTGTGAAACAGGCAAATTGAACTAATGAAATAGTAAAACCGACTCTATAACTTTCCTCTCATTTTTAGTTATTTTCATTGCTTTACCATTAAGCATATTAAATACTAAAATACCTATAAATAAGTTAAATACGATCGATAAGTTGCCTGGATGATATTTACTTCAAATATTTTCCTCAGGCTTTTTGTTCATTAAAAAATTCATTCATTTACTCGACGCTAAAAGTGTACAAAATGGGCCAATTAAAAACACAAGCAGTAAAAAACTAAGTGATGCTACTACACTAAAAGTAATAAGCAAAATTCTTTGCTTAGAATAAACTAAGGCAAACATAATCATAAAAAAAGTTAAAAGAGTTAGAAAACCTAGAAAAAATATTATAAGAATTCTAAATTTTTTATTTTGATCATACGAAGCTAGTTTTTCTATTTTTCTGATATCAATATTCATTAACTTTATATTTTTATTCATAAATTCCCTTACTAATTACTGAATTTAGCATTCCAAAAAGGCTAGCATCAAAAAACATTTATATATAATTAAATTGTATTTACTTAAATATATTTTATACAAGAAAGGGGGTTTTATGGAGCATGAATATGCGGTTGAATTTGAGCATGTTACTAAGGACTTTGTTGGTATAAGAGCTAATGATGATGTTACTTTCAAAGTTAAAAAAGGCTCAATTCACGCGCTTATTGGTGAAAATGGTGCTGGCAAAAGTACGCTAACATCAATTTTGTTTGGCTTATATGAACCAACTGAAGGGTCAGTCAAAATTAATGGTAAATCAGTAATTGTTAAGAACCCTAACCAAGCTAATGAAATAGGTATTGGTATGGTTCACCAACATTTTAAATTAGTTGCAGCTTATACTAATTTACAAAATGTAATTATGGGTTCTGAATTTACTTACAACTATTCAATGGGCACTTTGGATCTTAAGTTAGCTAAAGCTAAAATCAAAAGTATTCAAGAGCTATATGATTTACACTTTAATCTAAACCAAAAAACATCTAAAGCAACTGTGGCAACTCAACAAAAAGTTGAGATTATGAAGATGCTTTATCGTGATGCTGAAATTTTGATTTTTGATGAACCTACAGCTGTTTTAACAGACCAAGAAATTCAAGGTTTACTTAAAACAATGCAAGTGTTTAAGGAAAACGGTAAAACCATCATTTTTATTTCCCATAAACTCAACGAAGTTAAACAAGTTGCAGATGAAGCAACTGTTTTAAGAAAAGGAAAGGTTATTGGAACATATGATGTATCCAAAACATCTATTTCACAGCTAGCTGAGGCTATGGTTGGTCAAAAAGTTGTTGAAACAAAAAATACTGCGATGTTTGATAGTTATGATAAACCTGAGCTTATCTCATTTAAAAATGTTTCAACTAAGAAAACTAGAGACTCAGTTTCTCTAAAAGATGTGTCATTTAAAGTTCACCCAGGCGAAATTTTGGCAATAGCTGGTGTTGAGGGCAACGGTCAAGAAACATTAGAATATGTTTTAGCGGGCTTAGTTAAACCTACACACGGTGAAATTAAAATCAAAAATCCTGATTTTGATGCAAATAATCCAAAATCAGTTGCTGAGTTTAATATTACCAACTGAAGTGTTGATAAAAAGAACAGAGCAGCCAAAATTAACATTGTGCCAGGCGACAGACACAAGCATGGACTGGTTTTAGACTTTAGTATCAGAGATAACTCTATTTTAAGATTGCTAAATGATAAAACTTATGCGCCTTTTGGTTTTATTAAAGCCAACAAAAAAGAAGAATTGTTCCAAAATATTGTTGCTAACTTTGATGTTAGAGGCACTAACCACGGTAATTCCTTGGCTAGATCGCTTTCTGGTGGTAATCAACAAAAAGCAATTGTTGGTAGAGAAATGAGCACTGATCATAATTTACTTGTGATAGTACAGCCAACCAGAGGACTTGACGTTGGAGCAATTGACTTAATCCATAAGAAAATTCTCTTAGAAAAACAGGCAGGCAAAGCTATATTATTAATTTCATATGAGCTTGATGAAATTTTGGCTTTAGCTGACACAATTGCCGTTATTAATGATGGCAGAATATTAGATCTTAAACCTGCAGCACAATTTAATAGAACCGAAATTGGTTTATTAATGGCCGCATCAAACAAGGATGATGAAACAGAAGGAGAGGGCAATGAATAAGAGTGTTGAAAAACAACAAAACCCTGTTTTATCATTCTTTAGAAATTTCTGAAGCAAGGTTAAAAAAGGTGTAAATGCTGATAGTGCTGTTTCTACAAGAAGAAAGGCATATAACTCAATTTGATCAGTTGTATTTGGAATTTTTGTCTCAAGCATTGTGCTTTTAGTATTTTTCCAAACTAATCCATTTGAGTTCTTTGCACAAGTTTTCAATGCAACAGCAACTAAAGGAAACATTGACTGAGTTTATATATTTATTATTTACTCACTAGCATCAATTGGTGTCGGATTCTCCTTTAAAACAGGGCTATTCAACATTGGGGTTGCTGGACAAATGTCACTTTCAGGCGTTATTTGTTTAGCATTAATTAATCAAAGCAATGTAATTGAAAGTAATGGTGTTATTAAAAACCAAGGGTTAGTGTTCTTAATAATGCTGCTTTCAATTGTCATAGGATTTTTATATGCTGCAATAGCTGGATTATGTAAAGCATTTTTCAACATACACGAAGTTGTTTCAACTATTTTGCTTAACTGAGTGGCTGTTTATATTGGCAGTTTTATATTTGGTTCTAAATCACCATTCAACAACAGCTTTGTGTTTAAAAATGCATCGACTGGTTCAGCCCCTATTAACATTTCAGGTGGATTTTTTGACAAAAGTTCATTTTGAATTTTTGGAATAGTACTAGTAGCATTTGTTTCATTAACTTTATATATGATTTTTGCATTTACCTCTTTAGGTTACAAAATCAAAATGAACGGACTTAATAAAGACGCTAGTTCATATGCTGGTGTTAACCAAAAATTAACAACTGTTTTATCAATGGGCCTTTCTGGTGCACTAGCTGGACTTGCTGGATTTATCCACTTTGTCTTTAAAGCTAAGCAGTATGATGTTATAACGCTTTCCAGTCCGCTACCACTAGGTTTTGACACGATAGCTATATCATTAATTGGTATTAACTCGCCAATAGGAATTCTTTTCTCATCTGTGTTCTACACAATGTTAGAGTTTTCTAGAATTGAATTAATTAGTTTTTACTCAACAAGTGGTGTTAAAGAAGGTGGTATTGATCTAGTTGTTGGTGTTATTATATTCACATCAGCTCTTGCCTTAATGTTTACTAATTTCAGGCCTATTCGGAAATTTAGGTTATGAATTTCCTTGCTGACTCAAAAAGTGTACAAAGGCCATTACCAAACCTATAAAGAAAAAGTTAAAGCAGTTAAAGAAAACACTAAATTACTTCTTATTGAAGCTCGTAAAGTGTATGCAGAAAATAAACCAAAATATAAAGAGATTAAGAGCAAAATTAGAGAACTTGAGAACGAAGCTTTAATTAAAGTTAAACAAGGAACTGACAAAAAGCTAGATAAAAAACTATCAAACAACGAGATAGAGAAAATTTTCCAAAAGTTAGCTAAAGATAAAGTTTCACTTAATCAAGAATTATCAAGATATGGTTACTTTGACATTAAAGATATCAAGAATCTTAAAAACGTTAAACTAACTCAATTGAAAATTGAACTTAAAAAGATTCAAGAAGAATTGTTAGAAAATTATTTATTTATTGAATCAAGATTAATTTTTGCTCAAGGATTATATGACCAAAAGCACTATAAAATAGTCAAAGAACATAATTTAGAGCAATTCAAAAACGAGCTATTTTATCTTTACGAAGATAAAAAACAAATGATTAATGATCTTCACAAGCAGCTAAAAAGTGCTCAAGCACAAAATGATGCCGAATTAGTTAATAAATTAAGTGCTGAGCTAGCAAAGTCGCAAGAAGAACTTGCTCAAATTAAAGCCAATTATGCTGCTTACAAAAAAGACTTATTAGATTCATATAAAGGAATTGAAGTTAAAAACGATTCTGGCGATGAAAATTCAAGCACCAGCATAAATCAAGACTTGTTCCATCAATATAAAGAAAAAATTAAAGCAATAGAGGCTGTAGTAACAGGAGGTAATTAATGGAAAGTATAGCATTTATAACTAACGAAACATTATTCTTCGCCTGTGTTCTTGGACTAGCAGCTATTGCCGGAATATTTGCTGAAAGATCAGGAACAGTTAATATTGCGATCGAAGGTACAATGTCAGTTGGCGCACTTGGATACTGTATTACTTCAGCCCTTTTTACAAGTGGCGGAAGAATCAGTGGCCTTAATTTAGATGTGCCTGGTCTCGAGATAATCTCACTCATATTTGCTGCTTTATTTGGCTCACTATTTTCACTATTGCTAGGTTTAGCAACAATAAAACTAAAGGCTGAACACACAATTACTGGTGTTGCATTAAACCTTTTATCAGTTGGTATTTGTGCTGCTATCATGAACCCTTCTCTTTTAGGTAATGCACACAAACAAATTGATCATACTGTTAAAGAACTTGCATTAAGCACTAACTACAACAATTTTGGAAACATTTTAAGCTTTAAATTATTCTTGCTAATTGCTGTTGTAGTTATTTCGTGATTTGCTCTAAACAAAACAAAATGAGGTTTACGTTTCAAAGCAGTTGGTGAAAATCCCCAAGCTGTTGACGTAGCTGGTATTAATGTTTACAAATACAAATGAACAGGAATTGTTATTTCTGGATGTATAGCAGGAATGGCGGGTGGTGTGTTTGCCCAAAAATTACCATTTACTGGTCAAACTAACGGTTTTGGTTTCCTTGCCTTAGCAATTATGATTATGTCTCACTGAAATGTCTTAATTGTTCCTGTTTGTGCCTTATTCTTTGGATTCTTCCAACAAATGGGTGCATGATTACTTAGTGTTGAATTCGACAAAGTTGTTACTGTTGAAACAAAAGACAAAGTACAAAAATTTGGTGAACTAATTAAGGCTATTCCATATGTTCTTACACTTATTTCGATTATGGCCTTTAGTGGACTGGCTCCTGGCCCTGCTGCTTCTGGTATAAATTATGATAAGTCTAAGAGATAATTAACCGAAAATTATTATCAGCTCAGAGAAAAAAACTGAGCTGATTTTATTTAATCATTGCAGTGCTATAAAACAGGCATTATGGAATTTAAACAAAGATATTTAACAAAGAGATCATTATGCATTCTAGAACTTATGCAAAACAGACCAAAAAGCTTGTTTTACAGGCATATAAAACCAAAAATGAAAAAGTTTTTTTCTTTTTCTATACAGGTTATGATACTTTAATTTTTTGGCTTTTTTAAGTACTTAAAATATGTAAAATAATTATGTTTTTTAAAATTACAAGGAGAATGATATGCTAATAGGAATAAGCGGAATGATAAGCAGTGGCAAAAGCACACTAACAGCAAAATTACACAAGCACTTTAATACTTCATTAATGCTTAAAGAATATGATGAAGATAGCGAAGTGTTTAATACTTTTTTAAAATGACTGTACGAAAAGCAACCGAACTTAACTATTGGCTTTCAATCATATGTTGTGGAAAACCACACAACTAAATTAAGTGAATTAATCGATGAATTTAACAAGCTAAATAAAAATTGAGAAACGGATCATATATTTTTAGATCGTTTTAGCATTGAGCACTACATATTTGCAAATGTAAATTTAAGACCTAAAGGTCAAAATTATTTAGATGGTTATGATGCTTTATTTACTCATTTAATCACCAAGGATGAAACTCCTGATATTGCTATTTACTTAGATATGAGTTGAGAAACATTTCATAAAAGAATTTTTGAGCGTGGAAGACAAGTGGAAATTGATAATTTCTATGCTAATGAAGAGTACTTCAAGACTCTTTACAATTTATATAAAGATTTGTTTATAAAACAAGCTGAGAAATTTAATTTAGAGTATAGAATCATAGAAACCGACAACTTGAATGAAGATGAAGTTTTTGAAAAAGCTTTAGAAATTATTTCAAATCACAAAAACACCTTTAAAAGAGGCTAAAATGATAATTGGCATAAGTGGAATGATAAGTAGTGGCAAGAGTACATTAGTTAAAAAACTAAGCGATTATTATCCTAATTCAATCTTTATTGAAGAGTTTAGTGATGATGATCCTGTATTTAATACATTCTTAAAATGGTGTTATGAAAAACAACCGAACACCGATATTGCTTTTCAGTCATTTTTAATAGAGTCTTTAACAGATTCATTTTATAAACATAAAGAAGAATTTCTAAAAAATCACAACATTATAGAAGATCATATATTTTTAGACAGATTTATTTTAGAACACTATATTTTTGCAAAAGCTACTTTGAGCAAAAAGAATAAAAAATATTTTGAAGCATTT
Source organism: Mycoplasmopsis agalactiae (assembly GCF_000089865.1). Classification (GTDB taxonomy): domain Bacteria; phylum Bacillota_I; class Bacilli_A; order Mycoplasmatales; family Metamycoplasmataceae; genus Mycoplasmopsis; species Mycoplasmopsis agalactiae_B. Next base: position 19,259 of record NC_013948.1, read on the forward strand.
GACAAACTTTTTGCACACATTTATGATTCGAAGTGTAACCCAGACTTTGCTCTTTTTATAGACATTAACTGAGAAACTTTCAAGCAAAGAATATTTCAAAGAGGCAGAAAAGTTGAAATTGATAACTTTTATGAAAATGAAGAATATTTTAAGCACCTGCTCAGCATTTACAAAAGAACTTTTGTTGACTTGGCGTCAAAATACAATATACCTTATGTAATAATAGATTCAAATAATAAAAGCAATTCTAATGTTTTATCTGAAGCAACAGTTGCAATTGCAAATTACTTAAAAAACAAAAAATAAAATCAGGGGTTCCTGATTTTTTGTATCTATAAAACACATATACGTTAATTTTTGTTTACTATAGCTTGAATAAACGAAGCATCAAATAACTTTTCATAATCATTAGATCCATCACTATTTTTAGGAAATTGAATGTCAGGGTTAACGCCATTTTCGTAGCTATCAAAATTTTTATTAGCAAAAACATTGTTACTACTTAAAACTGTTATATTGCCCGTAGGAAAAACAGACATTTTTAAGTATGAAGCACCACCAGCTGTTTTAAAACCCATTATTTTAGCAATCTTATTATCTTTAACAATACCAGTAAATAGATTACCTGAAGAATAAGTTATTGGTGAAGTTAAAAGGAAAAACTTAAAATCCTTCTTCAATGTTTTAGACTGAACTTGCATAGCTTTTTTAGAACCTGATTTCGGATTAAACAACTTGTAGTCAAAAGGTTTATCAGTTAGAAAACCCATAAGTTCAAACACAGCATATAAAGATCCGCCAAGCATATGAGAAAAATCTAAAACAACATTAGTTATTCCTTTGGACTTGTACTCATCAAGTATAGGACTAAGATAGTCTGTAATTCCATTTATGAGCGCATCAAAACGCACAATTAATGTTTTATTGTCGGGCGTTAGTGTTGTTGTAATGAAATCATTTGTTGGGCTAGAATCCATTTTCTTGAGTTTAAAATATAGTTTTCAGTATTTTTTTATTCTGTTTGTGTCATTAAACTCATTGTTGAAATCATCATATTGGCTTTCGGTTTGATTGTATCCATTCATAAACAATTTTGTGTGTAAATCATTCAAGCTATTTATGATTTTATGAACTGTTTTATAGTGTTTTTCGTCTGATTCCAATAAATGTATTTTATGTTTTTCTAAAAGTTTCAAAGCTCAATTTTCATCTTTACCTTTTATTCCATAGAAGTTATCAAAAAGGAAATGCAAGAATTTAAATTGAAACTCTTTTAATTCATTTGAAAGATATTTATTATACTTTCCACTATTTAACTTTTTTCTATACTCTAAGTTTTCAGGATTGTGCAATTGATAAAAACTAAATATTAATAGTTCATTATTATTAAAGTAGAACTGATAAGATGATTCGGCCAAAATTAGCTGATTTAAAACAGCAAAAGGAAGCAAAATTTTTCCATTAACTTCTTCCATTTTAAGATCATATTTTTTTAGGTCTATAATAACAGGATTATCATTAATACGAGATTCATTTTGAATGGTGAATCTTAAGTTGTGCTCACTTTCTATTGGTAATATAGAGTCTAAAAACTCATAGCTTGATAAAGTTAATTGTTGATTTTCATAATCAAATTTAATAGAATGTGTTTTATTCAATAAAGAGTTATCAGAAGTCGAATTATATTTATTTATAGAGTTAATGGTAAAAATATTATCTTTATTAAATCAATCAATTTTCTTGTGTAGGTTATAAAATTTGGACTGGTAATTAACATTCTGATAACTTTTGTCAATATCAATTATTCCATCTGAAATTTTTAAAAAGTCATCAATTGAAACATAATTTATGCCATCAATATTGTAAAAGTCAATTTCACTAATTTTAGGATTGATATATAAATCTAAAGATTTTATTTGATAACTTGTCTTTTTGAAAGATGGAGAAAGAATTTGGGCTTGACTAACAGACTCCTTATCAAGATGATGTTTATCTGGTTGATGATTAGCATCTTTTATTAATTTTGAATCAGCTGACTTTGAATTTTTTCTATCGTTATTTTCATTAGCAGATTTTGTTTTATTTTGATTTTTATTAGTTTCTGGAAAGCCTGTTGTTGTTTCATTACTATTTTGAATATTAGTGTTTTGATTACTGCAACTGATTGTTGTTAATAATAAGCCTGTAGTCAAAAGAAATCCAAGACGCTTTTTCATCTAATCTCCTGATTTATAAATCAATAAAATTATTTGATTGCACATTTGTTGCGAATCTCAATAAACAATTAAATTTTATTTTGTTTGTGCAAAACTTCATTAAAAAAAATAAACTAAAACTAGTGTAAAAAAGCACAAAAAGAATTTTATGTGCTTACTTTGACGAATTTGTTCTAAATTTAGGAGGCATATGCTTCTGCTGTAATTTTGAGTCTTTATTTGTAAAATGTTGATGATTGACCGCTGAGTGAAGTTTTCAGTGACTGATGTCACGATCAAATGATTTTGCGCTTCCAAACATTCCATACATTGATAAAACTTTTTCTACTTTCCAACTTTTAAGTTCTTGATTAAAGTTGTCAGTCTCAGCAAACATTCTGTCCATACTTTGTACATTAGAAACATTTCAGCTATCTAATTCGCCATTGAAGGAACTTGCTCCCCAAAACATATCTGCCATATCTGTGACATTATCGGTTTTTCATCCGCTTATATCTTGATTAAATTTTTGCGCACCAGAAAACATAGAGTACATTGATGTGACATTGCTTGTATTTCAAGAACTTAAGGGCTGGTTAAAGCTAGTTGCTTCAAAGAATGTAGAAGCCATACTTTTAACATTAGATGTGTCTCATTTGTCTAATAATTGATCAAAGTTAGATGCCTTACTAAATGTTGAAAGTAAGTTTTTTATATTTTTAGTGTCTCATTTATCCAAGTTTTTAACTTCTTTTTTCTTTAAACCGGCGAATGTTTCGGTAAGTGAATCAATTTTTAAAGGAAGATGTTCAGGCACTTCGACTGTGTTTTCAGGAACTGTAGCAGTAACAATAATATCTGCCGATTTGCCTTTAAAATAGCCTAATTGTTTCACTATAATATCTTTATCAGTAAACACTTTGAGTTCCTTATTTTCCTTTATGTATGAAACGGTTTCATTAGATTCATCTCCTTTAATAGCATAAATTAAAGGAACTGAATCTTTTATATCTCCAAATCTTAAAGTAAGATTCTCTTCTCCAATAAGCAGATCAATTATTTGTTTACTGTTATCCTTTTTTATTGACTGGTTTGTTAATTTATTTTCTGAAAGTTTTAAAAATTTTGATGACTTATCATTAATATATACTTTTAATTGTTCCAAAACATCACCATAAGTATGAAAATCAGCAAAGCCATATTTATGTTTTTTTCATAAAGCAACTATTTTTTCTTTTAAACTTTTTTGCTCCTTTGTTGTTATTTTTTCTTCAATCATAACCGGCTTGTGTTCTGTTTTTTCAGAAACAGAAGGCATTTTAGCATAAGTCTCTTCTGTTAAGTTATTGCTTTTACCAAGTGTAGTTGGTGACTGATCTGCAGGCATAACATCATATTTATTATCTTTAGGAAGATTCTCAGCATTATTTTTTACATTATCATCAGATGTATAATTCATATTATTACTGTTACTTGCATCAGAGTTAGATTCAGTATTTTGCTTATTTGTATTCGTGCCCTCAGATTCAACAATAGAAACAACAACATTTCCAGAATTTATTGGAGTATTTTTGTTTCCGTTTTTATTCTTTGTGCAACTAGCGGCAATTGAAGTTAATAATAATGGCGCCGAGCTAGCTATTAGAAAAAACTTGTGTTTTGTTTTCATGATAAAAGTCCTTATATTTCTTGATGTTATACTCAAACTAATAAAAAATTAAGCAGATTGTTGATTAATTGAAAAAATCAAATAAAGTTAAACAATGTAATATTTATCTGCTTCTATTTGAAGGAGTTTTGAACTTAGGCGGCAAATGATCATGATTTAATGCTGAATCTCTGTTTGTAAAATCTTGATAGTAGACATTATCAAAAAGTTTTCAAGAACTTATGTCTTGGTCAAATGATTTAGCTCCACCAAACATTCCATACATAGACTGTACATTTTCTACATTTCAACCACTAATATCTTGGTTAAAATTGTGTGCATCAGCAAACATTCTTTCCATACTTTTTACATTTGAGACATTTCAGTTACCTAATTTACTATTAAAGCTAGTTGCTGCTCAAAACATTCTTGACTATTCATTAACGAAGTAAAAAGCACCACAAGTTAACTTGCGGTGCTTTCTATTGCCTTTTGTTAAAATTTGAGTAACTAACTTAAAAAGAAAGGCTTTTAAATTATATATGATTAGCAATGACAAAAATACTAGTTATTCAACTGACATATGCTTGTTTAAAAAAAACTAAATTTGCACAGCAAGTACAAGTTTAATTATGTACATTATGTGATTGATGAAACACATTGAGATGAAATACTAACTAAGTCAAATCTCAAAACCAATAAAAATAACATTAGCCCATTAAGACTTAAAGAAATTCTTGAAAGACTAATTGCAGGCTATGATATGAAAACTGTTTCTAACATCGTAGGGTTTAAATCAAGATCAATTTATAACTTATTTGACAGAATTAAAATTGAGACAAAGCGTGGTTATGCTAAATACCAAAAGAAATGTAAATTGTGTGGTATGGATTTAAAAGGCAAAACGATATATGTAATTAGTGCTCTCAAATTTTTAAACTTAATTGAAACAAGGAACGATTCAAAAAGATTAGAAAACAATCCTAAATTGCTGATGAAGCACATTGACTTTTTTAAGTTTTACGAGCAGTTACTATACTTTTATTTAAAGAATAGAAATAGTTTTAACTTGGAAAATAAAGCCGTTAAACAGTCTGTTGCTAGCATTATTTTTAAATACATAAGAAAACTAGAAGCACAAGGAAAACTTCAGAATTCATATATTCCATCAGTTCAAAACTTTTACCGTATATTGGCTAAACATAGTACTTTTGGTCTAAAATTAGATATTCTTCCATATAAATCAAATGGCAAATATGGAAGCCGCACAACTGTAAAGCACGAAACCAAGAAAAAGACAATAGGCAAACTTATTACTGAACGTCCAGAATCAGTTAATTTAAGATTAAATGACAACGATTATGAAATGGACACTGTAATTGGTTTAAGATCTGATAATTATTGCATTCTTACATTAATCAACAGAAAATCTAGAATGTTTTATTGCACTCTATCTAGAAGAAATGCAAAAGCAATAAAAGAAAATTTAGAGAAATTGATTAAGAACAATAATCTTATTATTGACACATTAACTATTGATAACGGAAGTGAAAATTACAAACTTCCAGAGATAGAATATATCAGAGAAATTTTTCATTGCCACCCTTATTCATCATCAGAAAAAGGTAGTATCGAAAATGCTCATAGACTATTAAGAAGATACGTTCCAAAAGGAAAATCTATAGATAGATATGTTGGTCAAGATCTAAAACCAATAGCAGATTTTATAAATTCACACCCAAGAATTTATAAAGGAATTTCTGGCTTTAAATGTGCTAAGCAAATGCAATAAAAATTAACATCAACACAAAATTCCGCACTTTTGAGTACTCAAAAGTATCTTTTCTTTATTTTTTTTTACTCTTTTAGTCATTCTCTTGTTAGAACTTCCAAAAATTGGTATTATTTTTCCGATACTCAAAAAAGGCGCTTTTTACTTTAAGAATTTATAAAAACATTCTTGACATATCTGTTACATTTTTAGTGTTTCATTTGCTGATATCTTGATTAAAACTTTCAGCACCGGCAAACATATCTTCCATTGAAGTAACACTATCAGTTTTTCAATTGCTTAAAGAACTATTAAAACTTTTTGCATCTGCAAAAACTGAGGTCATATTTTTAACATTTTCTGTGTTTCAGCTTTCTAATGATTGATTAAAGTTAGAAGCCCCATAAAATGTCGACAGAAGACTAATTATGTTTTTAGTATCTCATTTATCTAAGTTTGTAACTTCTTTTTCTTTCAATTCCTTGAATGTTTCAGCCAATGAATTAACTTTTAATGGCAGAGTCATTGGAACTTCAACTGTATTTTTAGGGACAGTTACAACTTTAAAAAAGTCACCTTTTGAATCTTTATAGTATCCAAGTTGATTTATCACAATTTTTTTAGAATTAGTAATATTAAAATCCTTACTTTGAGTACCATAAACGTAAAATTGACTATTATCCTCGCCTTTATATGAATAAACAGTTGGGACCGTGTCCTTTATGTCACCAAATTTTAGAGTGAATTTCTCATCACCAACAGATAAGTCAATTATCTTTTTTGGATTATTTTTGTTAATTGAATCATTAGCAATGTCACTATTAGTCAAATTTAGAAATTTTGAAATTTCATCACCTACATAAACTCTTAGCTGTTTTAATACATCATCAAATGTATGAAAACTCGCAAAGCCGTACTTATGTTTTTTTCAAATATCTTCAAGCTTCTTACGAAGTTTTTTAGCTTCTTCAGGAGTAATAGATGGAACTTCTACAATATTTTCCTTTATGCTTGGTTCGTTTCTTGGTGGCATATCATTAATATTGTTTAGTTTATAAGTGCCAACAATTTCCATTTCATCTGTATTTGGTGAAGTTTGTGTATTTAAGTCATTGTTCTTTGGTGCTTCTTGATTATTGTCATCATTACTAGTAGTTGAATTAGTGTTGTTTTCAATTGTGGAAGATTCGACAGTACTGCCACTATTTTCAACAAAACTTGCTGAATTAGTTTCAGTTTTTTCATCAGCCGGAATTTCTATCCTGCTGGCATCAGTATTTATTATCTCAGGAACTGCAGAATCGCCTTTTCCACAGCTAGCTGCAACAAAAGCTATAGATGCAGAAGTAAAAGGGGTAATCAACAATAGTTTTTTAATTTTCATAGCTTTCCTTATAAAAATTTTTGACTAAAATATAATAAAAAAATGTTAACTATTTCAAATTATGAGTCCTTAATTAATCGGAAGTATTTTAAAGCAAAGTTAAAAATTAATAGATGTAACTGCAAAAAAATGTGAAAGTCTTATGGAACTCTCACTTTTTAAAGTTATCAAAGTAAAAATAATTTATTTTAATTTAGCAAACTCAACGGCAATTTCAGCCGCAACTTTTGCATTATTATAAACTAATTGAATATTAGCTTCAAGACTTTTGCCTTCAGTTAACTCAAGCACCCTAGATAATAAATATGGTGTTGTTTTTTTACCACTAATACCTTCATCATTTGCCTGCTTTATAGCCTTATTTATGTTATCCAAAATATAATCATACTTAAGGCCATATTGCTCAGGAATAGGGTTAGCTAAAACAATTCCGCCATTTGTAAACTCTCATTTTTCCTTCATTATAGAAGCAACTTCATAAGGAGAGCGAATATTATATGTTGTATTAAATTCACTAGATGAAGAATAAAAAGCAGGCAGTTTATCAGTGTTATATCCTAGTACTTCAACACCTTTAGTTTCTAAGTATTCTAATGTAAGACCTAAATCTAGAATTAATTTGGCGCCAGCGCAAACTACTAAAATATTATTTGAAGATAATTCTTCCAAATCTCTTGAAATATCAAATGTTTTCTCAGCCCCTCTATGAACACCGCCGATTCCACCAGTTGCAAAAACAGAGATTCCGACTTTTTGTGCAACTAAAATTGTTCCTGAAACAGTTGTTCCACCATTTTTCTTGTTAGCTAAAACATATCCAAAGTCTCTCTTGCTAGTTTTGATAACATCTTTTAATTTAGCAAGCTCATTTATTTCATCATTTTCAAGACCAACATGAATTATTCCGTTAATTATGGCTATTGTTGCAGGAACAGCACCTTGCTTACGAATTATATTTTCCACATTAAGTGCCATTTCAACATTTTTAGGATAAGGCATTCCATGGGTAATAATTGTTGATTCTAAAGCCACAACAGGTCTTTTATGTTTTAAAGCGCTTTCAACTTCCTTACTAAAAACTATATTCATATTAGTTAACCTCCATATATTCTTTTATTAAAGTATTCTCATTTAATTCGTCATTAACTGTTTTAACACTAAGAAGTGTAAATTTTGAAAAAATTGTTGCAATCTTCAAAATTTGTAGCTTATTAATAAGCCCATAAATTAAGCCTGCACAAAATGCATCACCAGCGCCAGAAGCAGATAGGGGCTTTATAGAATTAGGTCTGTAAAATTCAGTTTTTTCTTCTTTATCAAAATACAAGCTGCCATTTTCTCCATCAGTAATCACAACTGCTTTTGCTCCATTTTTAACTGCTTCTTGAGCCAATATAAATATATCTTTTTCAGAAGAATCAAGCAGATTCTGAAACTCAATTTTATTAGCTTTAACTAGCGAAAAGTACTGTAAAACAGGCTTAAACTTTAAAATCTTATGAGAAGAAACCCCTTCAGCAATAATAAATTTATGACCATAATTTTTGCAAATTTTAGTAATCAAGTCTTCACTAAGATTAGCATCCAGACAAATATAAGTGGCACTGTCCAATATGTCTTTGTACTTCATTAAATCATCATAATTAACTGCTTCAGTTATTTTAGTATCACTAGCAGCAACATTCATATCAGAATTCTTGTCTAAAAAAGCGACGTATTTGGCTGATTTATAGTCATTTTTGACAATTAGTCTATAACTAATTAAGTCATTATCTAATTGCTCTTTAATTCATTGTGCCTCTAAATCATTACCAACAGCAGCAATTAAAGTTGCGTTGACATTTGCAAGCTTTAGATTCTTTGCAACATTATAAGCAACACCACCCAATGTGCTATAAATATTTGAAGGATTAGAGTCTTTTAAGACAATTTCATTATCGATCTTTGCATAAAGATCATAATTTACTGAGCCAATTACAACAACATTCATAAGCCTCCAGTAAAGTTTTGCTTTCCATAATTATAGTGCACACAATAAACATTTGCTTAATAAGCCAAATATATGATTTTAAATTTTCCATAAATGTTCCCACCAAGCTAATAGTTACTAACATTATTGGATAAACTTAAAATTAATATAGAATTTAAATTATGAAAAATGTAGTTAAACCTAAGATCATTTTTGTTGATTTAGATGGCACAACCATAGATTTAAAAATTAATGGTCATAAAAGAATTAGTGCTGAAAATTTAGAGTATATAAAAAAAGCTAGAGAAGCAGGAATTGAAGTTGTTGTTTCAACAGGCAGACCGCCAACTAAGCCATCAAATGTGTTTTTAGAACCAATGCAATGTTTAGATAATTTCATTGCTTGGAATGGAGCTTACATTAAGCAAGATGGTAAGGTGATTCACTTTGGTAAGTTTGAAAAAAACGATGTTGAGAAAATCTATAGTGAAATAGTTAAGCACGGCATAAGTGTGATTTTTAACTCTGACACAAAGGATTTAGCTTTCACACACAATTGATTAATATCAATTGCATTACGCTGAACTAGAGGCAAAGCAAAAAGATATAGACATTTTAAAAATGACACTGAAATTAACAAAATGGTGCTTTGACACCCATGCAAGAAAAAGTTATATGCTTTTGCAATGATGCTAAAGGAAAGATTCAGAGAGACATGTGAAATAGCCTTTACAGGCAATCGCAATGAAGTTTTAGAACTTACACCAACAGGCTCAACTAAAGGCTTAGCGGAAATAGCTTATGCTAAGGCTAGAGGCGTTAGTCCTGAAGAATGTGTGCATATTGGCGATACATTAAATGACGCAACATGTGTTAACCGTGTTGGCCAATTAATTGCCATGAAAAACTCAACCCAGAGTCTTAAAAATATTGCTGATGTTATTTCCCCATTTACCAATAAAAAAGCTGGATTGGGAAAAACCATTGAACACTTTTTTCTTAAATAAACAATAAAATTTAGCCGCTAAATTTTAAAAGGAGGAAAAATGGGTGCATTTTTCAGAATGCAACTTAAGATTTACTTCCGCTTAGCAAGCTCTTATATTTCACCCTTAGTTATAGGGAGTTTTTATATAATCTTAGTTACTTGCGTAAGACTTGCAATAGGCACAGGTGATGTGCAAAGAATATTAGACAGCAATCAGTATATCGAACTTTCAGCTAATTTCTGTATGATAGCTTCTTTTGTTATTTCATCTTTTGTAACACAAACATTTTTTTATCGTTACAAAAACGAAGGAATAGAATACTTACTTTATTCAAAGCCAATTAGAAGAAAGCACATATTTTTTACTAACGTGTTAGCTAGTGTAATTGGTCTTATTATTTCAATGGCATTAATGAGCACAATGTTTTTTATTAGTCAGCTAATTATTCCATTCAAATTTACAAAAGCACTGCTTTCATCATTATCATTTTTTGGTGCAGGTTTATTATGCGCCACTCTTGCTTTAGGAATAGCAGCAATTGTGCAAAATTTTGTAGAATCCAAAGTGTTTCAAGTTATAGTGTCAGTTATTCCTGTTTTAGGAATTATGACGCTAGGATTTATTAAGTTTTCATCAGGTACTGATGTAATACAAACCACGTATCAAGCTGCTAACAGACCAATAATACTTATTCCTAATTCGCCTGATTTAAAGGGCGATTCGTCAAAAGCAGTTGAGAATTTAAATAAAAGAATTAAGTCTCAAGATGATTTATTAATTGAGAATCAAAGTACTGCTAATATGCTAGAAAATCAAGAAAATTTAGCATTTAATCCTTTTTCTAAAACCTTTAAAGTTGAAAAAAGAGAATCAATTGAAGAGTTAGCAAACAAAGTTAAAAAATCATTTTACTCACACATATACTGGTCAAACTTTAAAGAATATTATTTCCCTACTTTTACAGCTTATGATAGAAATTTAAGAAACTGAAATGTCACTTTAAATTACAACATTTTAGACAATAAATCAAGCGTAATAAATAAAAAAACTGGTGAATTAAATAAAGATGCAATTGAATATCTAAAAACCAAGTACAACTTAGACATCAATAATCAAATTTTGGTTAAAACAACAAGCAATGATCTTTATTCTTTAGGCTACAACATCAGCAATTTCAAGGACATATTTGATTGAGATAGATTTGAAGAAAAACCACTTTTTAGAATTGGTTTTAATGACATTCAAAATAGAAATTTTGAAAACTTTGATGAGTTCACTAAAAAAGTAATTAATAAAATCTTAGAGAAAAAGAACTTTGACTTAATAAAAAATGTTCTGTTCAATATTTTAGGCCTAAAAGGCTATTTAACAGGGACTGTGGACGCGGTTAATGCTCTAGAAATAATTGATTTTCTAACCGGATTAACTAAATATACATTGCTTGAAGAAAAACATAATTTTGATCTTGTAAAAACCAAAATTGAAGAAAAAGCCAAAAGTGAAAAAGATCAAAACCTTAAAAAGTTGCTTGAGCATTTAAAAGATAAGAGCACTATCTTATCATATGATTTGTTACAAAGCCCTAATTTTAAGGAGTATTCGTCAGCACTTGATGATTATATAAAGGCAAGATTTGATACAAAAACACTTAGTGAAATTCAAAAAACAAGATTAAATAGTTATATATCAATTATGCGTGAAAGAGCAATTAATGCTTTTAGCCAACTATTTTGAACAATTAATATATTTAATATAGTGGGCGAAAGGCAAAACGGTAATTTTGCTAATTTACTAGAGACCAAAAATTTGATTCCTTATTTATCAGAAAGCAAAGACAAATTCAGCAAATTCAACAAAAACTACAAACAAAGCATCATTAAAGTAGTTAAATTAAATGACAATTTAATTGAACTTGAAAGAAAAAATTACATAGAAACACCGACATCCATAGGAATAACACTTTTAGTATCATTGACATTTATAACATTAGGCTATTTACAATTTGAAAGAAAGAATTTTAAATAATGAAAAAGAATAGAAATTCATTAGTTTCAATTTATAAAAAATGAAGAGAAAATAGCCATATGTTTGCTGAAGCTAAACATAAACAGTATCATAAGCCTGAAGCTGATGTAGCTCTTTCGGTACAACATTTATCAATGATATTTAAAATTGCCCCACAGACCTATAAAAAAGCCGTAGACGACTTGAGTTTTAATGTTAAAAAAGGACAATTTCATGGCTTTGTAGGCAATAATGGATCTGGCAAAACAACGACAATAAGATCCATTTTAGGTTTCTATCCTGGTATGTTTGGAAAAATATTTATTAACGGCTTAGAATTTACCAATTCATCTGCTAAAAAGAAAATAGGGTATATTCCTGAAGTGACTATTTTTCCTAAAAATTTATCAGCTACTGAATATCTTTACTCACTTGCACTAATGTCAGGAGTTGATAAAAAAGTTATCAAAGACAGAATAAATTATATTATGGACAACTATGGTTTTCATGTGCCAGATATGTCCAAAAGTCCTGCTTATATGTCTTCAGGCCAAAAGAAATCTATTATGCTAATTCAAGCGCTCATTAATGATCCTGAAATTTTGATATTAGATGAGCCTGCTGCTAACTTGGATCCTAGTTCAAGAATTAAACTGTTTAATACTTTAAAACAGTTACATTTGGAAGGCAAAACAATTTTTATTTCTAGTCATATCCTAGATGAATTAGAAAAATATATTGACAGCTTTACTTTGCTATCTGAAGGAAAATTATTATACTCAGGCTCGATAAATGATTTAGAAAAAGACAACAATCATTTTAATACTAAGATAAAAGTGAATAACCATCTGCTTCTTAAGCCATATTTAGAATCAAATAATATAGACTTTTATATTGAAAATGATATTTTATACTGCAACCTTAAAACAAATGAAGACAAGAATAATTTAGTTAAGGAAATATTAAAACTGAATCTTGAACTAATTTCAATTACTAAAAACACACAACCTTTAATCAGCAGATTTTTTGAAAAATCAGAAAATTAACTAGAACAAATTGCAAAAAATGGGAAAAACAGGCTTCTTTTCCCATTTTTTTCAACTTTTTTATCTTTGCCATAGAAACTCCCTTATTTATAGTGAAAGGAGAAAAATGGACAAAAACCATTATATAAAAGACACAACATCAGAAATTCCAATCAAAGAAAAAATAAACATGATTAAAACTCTTTGCTTTATTGATAATGAAATGAACAAAGCAAAATTAATAAGGGAAAAGGCAAGCAAATTATTTGGCTACAAGGATGATTCGTTAAGTAATTATAAGTCTAGGTTTTATGGAACATTTGACTATATGAATGAAAACAATGCAGAATTTATTAAACAATATTTTATAGATCATAATGAAAATAGTGCTAAAAGTATTATGTCAAAATCAGCTTATTATAGATTAAGAAAAAATGCAATTGAGGAGTTTGTTTACTATTATATTACCAGGTAATTTATTAATAAGCGATTTGAATAATAGCACTATAAAACAGTCAAATGTGGTTTATATTGACAACAGAGAATATCTAACTAATGCCACGGGCATACGATATGTGGATTGATCTGATTCTGGGAAAGCATTTTCATTTTTTGATACTTCCTTAAAAAGGCATAAGAATTTATTTAAAAGAGGAGCCATTGAAATTAGGAGGATTTTTAATGGCAATAAATTTGTACTTAGATATTGAAGAGTTTCACCTACATCAATTGATAGTGACGAAGATTTAAGCTTTAGCCTCTCAATTAATAATAAGGTAGTTGAGCAAACACCTGAGAACACACAGAATATAAAGTTTTACAAAGATGAGCTTGAAAAGAATTTTGATGAATATGATTCTTTAAAAGACACTAAATACTATGTTTCTAGAACAACTGATGGTAGCGCAATGCTTCAAGTAATGACCCTTACTTCTGATTATTTAGGCTTAACATTTGATGATTTAGAAAATATTGTCGTAACTTTTCCAATTAAATCAATCTACTCAGCAAGCGGTCGAGACCATGACTTTTGGGAAGTCAAATTAAGCAAATTACATAACAGGGATAAAACAATAAATGCAATAAAAAATAAAGCTGTTATTAAAATTCCTGAGTATTACAATTTCAGATTCGATGAATTTGGTAAAACAAAAGAAGAAGTGAAATATCTGAATATGAACATTAACATTAACCCACTATCTCAGGATAAAAAGTTAGTAAATTTAGTTCAAATTAAATCAGAAAGTAGCAAACATAATGAAACTGGATTCTACAAAAGAGAGTGAGAGGGCACTCCTTATTTAAAAGAAACATATCCAAACCAGGACAGTTTTGACGGTCTTAAAAAAGTTATGGATGCGAACGCTCATTTTATAAAAAATCAGTCATTTGGAACCCTGTTAATTGATTCTATTCATAACCAATCTTTAAGCAAAAGTGCAATACCAGTAGAGACAGAAACAACATCATCAATTTATAACAAAGGCGTGGATATAAAAAATATAGTCATAAATGATTACTATGAATTTGACTATAAACAAGGCAAGTTGGTAAATTCAGTCTCAGGTCAAAATAAAGGTCTATTCATACCTTTTAATTTTAAAGGCAATTTCAATACTAGTTATAGACTGATATGAAAGACAAATGAAAAGAGCAAGAATTCAGAGCACAGTGTAGTAATAAACAATAGTCAAAAAGTGATAAGACCTATGTTGGATCCATATTCAGGATTAATAAAACTAAAAATTAATGATAAAAGTGATGAGAGAACGCAACCTTATAAATTTAAATTTTCAAGTGAGCAAATAAAAGAAATAATTGAACTAAAGGAAAATCCAACAATAGAAATGTTTGAAAGGTTTAGAAATGGGCAAGAAAGCTAAGTGAATTCTATATCCCACACTAGCTACAGCAGGTGTTGCAGCAACAGTAACACCATTTGTTGTGCTATCTGTTAAAAAATCTAACGGAAGCAAAATAATCCCTGTTGAAAAAGAAAAAATAAATCATTTATCAGTTTCATTTCCTAATTTATCGCCAGCAAGCTATTATAAATTCATTAAATTTGACGACAATAATGTCCCATATTTAGAGAATAATATTGTGTCTGCAATTGTCAAGGATGTATTATCAAAATTGTCTGATTATGAAAAAGATATTGAATTTGATTACGAATTTATTAATCCTGGAAAGTTAGAATTACACTTTAAGTTAAACTTAAATCCAACTCCTGAATATAAGAGTTACAAACTAGAAATTTTTAAGGATAGTAATTATTCTAAATTAATTGTTCATTAGTAATTTAATTTAGGTAAATTATGAGAAGAAATAAAGCCAAAAGTTCTATAAAACAATGTTAAACAAAAAAGAGACTAGTGTCTCTCTTTTGTTCCAGATTCAAGCCTGTATTGTTCTATTTCAGAAGCAGTTGCTAGAACAAAATGTTTGTTTCCAACATTATGTCACTTAGGTTGATATTCTTCTGTATAGTTATGAATTTTATGATCATAAATTTTTCCCATAAGAGAGCCCTTTTCCTTTTCAATAGAAGGAACGGCATCTAGCAAGCTCTTTGTATATGGGTGGTAAGGGTTATTTATAATTTCATCAGTTGGGCCAATTTCTAGTAAAGTTCCACGGTTGATAACAGCTATCCTGTCAGAAACATATTCAACCATTCTTAAGTCATGGGCTATAAATAAAATTGTAAGGTGGTATTTTTCTTTTAAATCATTAAAAATATTTATAACTTGTGCTTGTATTGATACGTCTAAAGCAGAAATTGGTTCATCAGCTATTAATAATTTAGGCCTTAAAACAACAGCTCTACAAATTCCAAGACGTTGTTGCTGACCACCTGAAAATTCCAATGGGAATCTTCCTAAAACAGTGTCATCTAAACCAACTTGTTTCAAAATGTCTATAACTAAAAATCTCTTGCATTGCTTTTCAGAAAGACTAGACATTTTGTCTCTTTCTTCTTTTTCAACCAAAATCTTCTTATATATGTCATCATAAATTTCTGGTTTTTCACTTGCTCTTTGCTCTAAAAGTTTAACAAACTCAACAAAAACAAAATTGTATGATGATTCAATAGTTTCCCCCTCTTCTTGATATTTTTTAAGAGGAGAGTCATAAATAATATTTTCAGGATCTTTTAACTGAATCAAGCTATTTATAGCCATAAAAGTTGCTTCATCAAAGTCAGTAAGATAAATTAACTTAGCATTCTTAGTATTTGATAAACCTTCACCAACAACATATTCAACATTTTTAAAAGGGTTAAGTGAGTTTGTTGGATCTTGAAAGATCATTTGAACTTTGTTTACCATAAAGTTAATAGTATCTTTGTATTTTTTACTAAACTTTCACCCCTTATCAATGTTTTTAGGCACAATTCTATCTAAAATTTTAATTTGACCAAACTCATAAGGAGTTAGACCGATGATGGCTCTACCTGTTGTAGATTTACCTGAACCAGATTCCCCAACCAGTCCTAGAACTTCACCATCATAAATATTTAAATTTAAATCTTTAATAGCAGGAAATGATTTAGCACCCGAGCCATAGACAATGTCTAGGTTCCTAATTTGAACCAAAGCATTTTTTTCTGGATAAGCATTAAGCATTTCATCTGTTCCTTCAACAACTTCACGATAAAGTGTGTTACCAAAAGCTCTTTTTTCAACATAGTACTGTTTACTCATTTATGCCTCCACTTGAATCGCCATAATACTTATCAAAAAACATTGATACTTTGCCCTTGTTGGCTGTTTTATAGACTTTTTTGGCAGAATTATTACTTTCTGTATCTGGTTTCTTTGAAGGCTCATCCCCAGCATTTTCATTATCATTTCTTTTTTCTAGAATGCTTTGTCTTTCATCATTTAGCTCATTAGCTATCTTATTATGTTCATCAGCTTTTTGCTTGTAATGATCATATACAGAGTTATCCACTAAAAAGTTATCACCATAAATAGATTTTAAGGTTTCGTCATATTTATTTCATAATTTTCTAATAACTTTAGGCGGCTCGTATTCAGGAGCTTGCTCATTCAATAAATTGCTTTTTACAAAATGAGTTGGAGAAATTTGATACATTGGTGGTTCATCAAAAAAGTCTACATTTAAGGCATAATCGTTACGAACAGCAAATGCATCACCTTCAATATTATTTAAATTTGAAGGCACTGCACCTCTAATAACTTGTAGCCTTTCACCTCTATTATAATCAGGCATTGATGTAATCAAGCCTCAAGTATATGGATGCTGAGCATTGTAAAGAATTTCTTCTTTTGTGCCTGATTCAACAATCTGACCTGCATACATAATATTTATAAAGTCAGATATAGAAGCAACAACACCTAGGTCATGAGTAATAAAGGCAATTGCTATATTAAAAGTTTCTTGTAACTCTCTAATAATGTCAAGAACTAAGGCCTGCACAGTAGGGTCTAGAGCAGTAGTAGGCTCATCCATAACCAAAATTTTTGGTTTCAATGATACAATTGATGCAATTGCAACCCTTTGAATCATACCCCCTGAGAGCTCATGAGGATATTTCTTCATAATATCTTCAGGATTGTTAATTTTAGTTAATCTCAAGTATTTTAAAGATTCTTGATAAGCTTCTTTTTTGTTTTTTACTAGCTTATTAACTAACATACCTTCCATTATTTGGTTTCCAACCTTCATTGTTGGATCCAATATTGACATAGGGTTTTGGAAAACAGCAGAAATAATTCTTCCTCTTAGTTTAGATTTCTCTCAGTTATATGTTGTAAAGTTTTGCACTTCTAGACCATATAATCTAATCTTGCCACCTTCAATTATGGCATTTGATCCAGTAAGACCATAAAGTAAGGATGTAATAACAGACTTGCCAGAACCAGATTCACCGATAAGGGCATGAATCTTACCTTCATATATTTTTAAGCTTGGTCCCCTAAGTACTAAGTTCTTTTCCTTAGGATTAGCAGGATTTTTAAATGTTAAGTAAATATCTTCAATTTCAGCAGCAACATTAGTTGGGACTCCAAAAACATCTTCGACTTTTGTGCCTGTAAACAAGTCAACTTCGGTTTTATCTTTTTTAAATATTCTCTTGATTTGCTTACCAAGGTTTTTTCAGTAGTCAATAAAACTCCTTCAAAAACCTTTATCTTTTTCGGCCTTTATTTCCATCATATCTAAAGGCGCAGGAAAATTATTATAAATAAGTGGTTTAGGAAACTTTTTGTTATAGCCTTGCGATTTATTATGCTTAATTTGTGTTTCTTCTTGATTCATATTTTTCCTATCTTTGTCTTAGCAAGCTATCTTGCACTGCACCTGACATTAATTGAATAGAAGCAGTAACTAAAATAAGCATAAATGAAGGTACAAGTACATAACGTGGGAAAACTGTAAAGTTTTTTGATCCTTCACTAATTAAGTTTCCTAAAGTAGCGACGTTTGGAATAGACAAACCTATAAAAGCTAGTGATGTTTCTGAAAGAATAATTCCTGGGATGTGAAATACTATTTCAGTAATTAGTAGCGGAATTAAAATTGGCAAGTAATTCATCAACACTTTATATGTTGGAGTTCCCAAAATTTTAGATGCACTAACTCACTCAAATGACTTAGCACGCAATACTTGAGAACGCATTTGGTTAGCAATACCAGCTCATGATGTAAATGATAAGGCAAAGATCATTACTCAGAAAGTTGGCTTAATAATAATAGTAATTGTAATAAGAATGATTATTGATGGAACGTTTGAAATTATTTTAATAATGAAGGTCATTATTTTGTCAAATATTCTAAAGTGACCCATCATAATTCCAATAATTAAGCCAACTATAACTTGAATAAATGTTGCAATAAATGATAAAGCAAGTGAATATCTAAGGCCATATCATAATCTAGCTCATAAGTCTCTACCTACTGAATCTGTACCAAAAATGTGACCGTTTGTAAAGAATGTTTCAAATCTGTTTTCAACAGACAATTCTAATGGGTTATGTTTTGTTACTAAAGGAATAATAAGAGCTAGCAATATTAATATAACAAGAGTTACAAAACCAAATACGCCAGCAAATGAGCGACTAAAACGATAGAAGAACTCAACAAAAGAATTTTGTTGCTTATGCATTTTGCTAGTTTCATTAAACTCAAATAAATTTCCAACAATTTGTCATTCTTTGTAAGCTAAAGGTCTTAAAAATCTGTTTGGTGCTAATTCTTCGCCAAGGACATTATTTGGGCTTTCTTCCCTTCTTTTTCTCTTATTGTTTCAATTCTTAATTCATTCAGATAGCTTAGCCATTTTAGCCCTTTCTTCTCACTCTTGGGTCAATTATCTTATAAAGTGCATCACGGCATGTATATGAAAGAATTGTTATTAAAGAGAATAAGGTCACCATAAATAAAATTATATTAAAGTCCTTTGAAGTAATAGCATTAAGCAGCAAGCCACCAGAACCAGTTATAAAGAAGATTTGTTCAATAAACACGCTACCAATAAAGCTACCGAATATAACAACTGGGAAAAATGTTGCAATTGGGAATAGTGCTGGTTTGAGTGCATGTGTTCAAACAAAACGACGTTTTGTAATACCTTTTAGATAACAGAATTTGCAGTGTTGTGAGTTTAGTTCTCTATTAAGTTCAGTTCTTATATATTTAATATATACAATTATTGAACCTAATGAAAGGGCTAAGCCAGGGAGAACATAAGTTGAGATATCTTTTTCATTGAAAATATATGGAAGATTTAATTTTCTGCCTATCAATAAGAGCCATAGGGCAAATACTAGTGATGGAATTGATGAGAAAATTGAGACAACTAAAGTCGCAATATGATCAGGAAGTTTATCAGGATTCATACCTACATAAACTCCTAAAGGAATTCCCATTACTAAAGTAAGCATAACTGAGAAAATTCCAATTAAGAAACTCTTGTAAAAACGTACTCACACAAAATCATTAATTCTTTCCCCAGGGAAAACTGATAACGAAATTCCGAAGTCTAGGTGAATTATGTTTTTCAAATAAATGCCATATCTAATAATAAGAGGCTGGTTTAATCCGTATTTTTCTTCAACAGCTCTTCTAGCTGCTTCATCTAAGCCGGCTGTTAAACCTGTGCCACCAGGAACTGAGTTAATTAAGAAGAAAGTTATAGTAATAACAATAAAGGCAACTAGAAAAAACTCTAAAATGACTGCAAATGCTTTTAGCATACTTGCCACTCAAGGCGATTTTATGTTAAATATTTTTTGATGTCATTTTAACTTACGTTTAAATTTGTTATCAAAGTCTACTAGTTGCTTTTGTTCAACTAATTTTCCTGATATTTCTGAAAGATCATCAACAAAAAATGAACTTTCATTTTTCTGTTTTAAATTTTCCATAAATACTCCTATAACTCCTCTTCTCTTACATCAGTTGGCAAGTTTTTCTTAGGCGGAAATGCCGTGTCATAAGCAAATTGTAATGAGTAAGTAAATAAACTTTCAGTACCACCTACTCTAGAAATTTCTCAGTAAGTATCAACTTCCATTAATGGCACAACAGGTGCAGCTTCACGAACTATTTTTTCTAAGCCGGCTATTATGGCAAAAGCACTTTGTTCAGTTCAGCCTTCTTTTATTTCTTCATCAGTAAACTGGTTAGTAAAGAATGATGTGACTCTGTCATTAAATTGACTTAATGATTCGTGTTGAATATGTCCTTGCTCGTCTTTGTATGTTTCTTTTCTTAAAGAAAGCTCAACAATTTTATTTCAAACTCTTTCAGCAGAGTTAGCTAAACCTAAACGGAATTTGATTTTATCAACTATCTTTTTATCTTCATCCGAAATTATAACTTTGCCGTTTTCATCTAATTTATAGCCTAATTCTTTAAAGTACTTTTCATATGTTCATGAACCCGAAGGGTTGTTTCTAAAACCAGTTTGCTTAGCATTTTCGCTATCTATACCATCAGTTCTAAAGAACACTTTTACATAACTATACGCATCAGAACCGAAGGCATCAAAGTTTCTATAAAGCAAGTCAAATTCACCTTTTGTTCTAAAGTCTTCATAAACGTTTTCAGGCAAGCTCTTAATTTCTATATCTAAAAATCCATTAAATGCTTTAGACATAAAATCTTGTAAGGCAATACCAGCATTTTGATGCTCGTCAGTTGAATTTGAAATATATTTAAGTGTTATTTTCTTCAAGTTAGGATGTTTTTTCTTAAATGCATCCATATATTGATTAGCTATTTTCAATTGAAAACCTTTGTCAGTTCTATCAACATGTTCAAATTTATATGATTTAGACAAGTGATTTAAGTGACTATAGTTTTGCACTGGAATAGGTGTTTTAAACTCAGTGTCATATTTTGTATATGTTTCCAAGTGGTCAAAACCTACTTCAATAGCATCACCAAATGATGAAGATCCTTGACCAAAAGCAGTTCATGTTATAACTGGATATGAAGAGTTTCAGCCAACTATATTAAGCATTTCATCTCTATTAATTGCATAGTAGATAGCATTTCTTAAATCTTCATCATACAAGTATTTTGAATCAGAATTGTTAGAAAGCTTTCTAAATCTTTCATCATCAAGGTTGAAAGCTAAAGCAATTGTTCCAAAACCTGATGATTTTTTCATGTATTTTCTATATTCTTTATCAGTTCAGTATGCTAATTGTTGAATTGCAGGAATTCTAGTTGCTGCTATATATTTATCATCATATAAGGCTGCATTTATATTAGGATCAGAGCTAAAGAAGATTTTGATTCTTTCACTTGATGTTTTATCTGAAGAATAATATTTTGGATTTTTAGTAAGCAATAAGTATCCTTGTGGACCAAGCACTAAATCGCTTAGAAGAAAAGAACCAGCAGTTAGGAATTTTTCTTGTTTTAGTCCAAATTCATTAATTCCACCGTTTATTTCTACAAACTTACGGTTAATTGGGAATAAGTTTGACTGCATATCTTGCACAACATTTGACAGTGACGAAGGCTCACTCGCTGAGTATTCAACTCTTAATGAATACTCATCTAGAGCTAGTTCTCTATGTCATCTATAGTGTTTAGGTTTGAATGAATCTATAAAGTCATTAACTAAAGTATTTTCCTTATAAAGCTTATTTACAGCCTGATTATATGAATCAACGTTGCTGTCATTGTAAGAAATTGAAAGCTTAGCTTTTAGTGCTCTTGATTTTTTCATAAGTTCTTTAAACAAATCAGAATACTTTTGTCTAGGATCACTAAAAAGATATTTCTTAATTTTTACAGCTTTACGTTGTGGAATTTGTTTTAATTCCTCTTCACTATGCTTGCCATGCAAGTATTCAGGGTTAGGAAGCATAATGATTGTTTCGTCCTTGTCAGGATCAAAGTCAGGTGAGTATGGAACACTTGAAAGAATTTCTCTATTTGAATAATTTCAGTAAATTCTTCCAGAATATAGTCCTAATTTTTTAACTGCATCCTTAAGTTTATCTAGAATTTTGCGCTCTTTAGTTTTGAGTTCATTAACTTCACTTTGGCTTAAATTTTTGCCCTTAAATTTACCGTCTTTAAGAATTTGTTCAATTTGTGATGGATAAAGTTCTTTATATGACGGATCGAAAACGTCATATATAACTTTTTTATCTATTTTTTTAAATAATGGATATTGAAATGGGTTTTGGTAAGTGATGCCAAATTCTTTTATGTACTCTTGCTGAATATCAACAACAGCTTGTGCATAAGCGAACTTTCTTTGCAAAATAGTTGTTAACTTTTGACTACCTGTTGATAAGTCTAGAATATAGTGAATGGCATCAATATAATCATCAGCAACTACTTCGTCGCCATTGCTTCAACGACTCTTGCCTTCGTTAAGCAAAATGTTCATAGACTGAATTGCATTACCACCAGATTGCAAGATGCTTACTGGCTGATACTCATCTCTGTCAGAACTAAGCGAACCAGTTGTTGAGCCCAATTGATCAAGTGGATAAAATCTAGAACTAGGAGTAGCTGCAGGGGCAACTTTTTCAAAATATTTATCAATTTGAGTTTTGCCCTCTTTAATTTCTTGCGGAGTTAGTCTTTGTTCATTGTTATATGAACCAATAGGTAACTCAGGAAGGCTTAAAATTCTTTTAAGCGCTTCATCAGGAGCTGCTTTAATAGGAGCTTCAACTAAAGATGGCAAGACTTTATTAACAGATGAAAACTTAATGTAATTAAGGGAGTTAATAGGTTCAGAAACTAGGCCAAGGTCATAATTTCTTTCAATTTTGCCGCACTTAGCAGCCACAAGTGGCACTAAGGCAGAATTGAATGCAATTGCACCTAATAAAAGCTTTTTAATTCTTTTCATGTTAGTCTCCTTTATTATTTAACCCCATTAAATTGGTCATAAACATATAATATATTTTCATAAACATTATTGCCGTTTTCATCTATTTTATAAGGCTTCTCGCCCTTAGCCATTCTTATTGAAGCTTGTGAGAATGTCTTACCGTTTTCAGCAATTGATTCCCATGATCCTAGGTCTGTATTTAGTATATCTTTAGTTCCTTGCTCATCACTAGAGAAGTAAACTGAATATGTATGTCCTGGCAATAATATGGCATTTCTATATTTAGACATAATGCCATAGTCACTTACTCAAGAAACAAATCCTTTACCCTTATGCTTGCCGTTAGAGTCACTGTAGTCATATTGTTCATCTGCCAGAGTATGACGGATTTTGCTTCTTTCTTCATCACTCTTAGCTTCATTGAATTTCTTTTCGTTTTCAATGTGTTGATTTTTGTAATAGAACATGTTGCTTGTGTTATCTTTGGTTAGTTTAAGAGTTTTAATTTCTCCAGTTTGTCTATCTTTAAAAGCTAGATAGTTTGCTTTGTCAGCAACATCGCTTGATAGATAACCAAACATTGCCACAGCATCCTTGCTTCCATCTCTTCAGATACCTGAAATGTTTCTCTTACCAACACCTTGTGACTGAATGTAGTATTGTCAGTAAGCTCTAGCCCTAGTATTAACTACTTTTCCTTCCAAGTCTTTAATTCTGATAGTGTCATCAACTATTTCAGCACCTTTATCATCATAAAGTTTAAAGTTTAAAAAGTCACGGTATCATCTGTCTTTAAATCAACCATTATTAATTGATTGAAACTCTCCAAAGTAACTGTTGTTGTAGTTTGAATCATCGCTAAGGTTTTTATCATCTGATAAAATTGCCTTTTTGTATCTTAGATTTAGTGCATTTGCTTTATGTTTTTCTTCATTATCAGCCAATCTTTCATAATCCAAGATTGCATTCGTAATTCCACCACGACCGCCCCTATCACTTAATTTAAGTGCTTTAGATTTTCACTTAGCAGTAGTAGTACCATCAACAACATATTCTAATCCTGTATTAGCTTCACTAATATTTGATAAGAATGAAGGAGTGTTGCCAAAGTCATGATTTGAAGGAGAGTATGTTATTTGCAAGTTATCACGGTTTATAACTTCAGCAAAGTTATATGTATAGTCAGAGAACAATTCATTAAATTTACGCTCAGTTTTGTTAATAAAGTAATTCTTAACATCATCAGATGGCCCTGTATGGAAGGCAGCGTTAGCTAATGATGTGAATATATTAACTAGCTCAAATTGTTGTAATGAAACATGCACAATTGTTTGGTCTGTGTAAAGTTGAATTTTGCTATCAAACACAAGGGAGTCGACTAAGTTTATGGCTTTTAAGTCAACACCAAAGTCTTTTGCGATACTTCCATAAGTTTTGATTGTGTCTTCAGCACCAATTTCTCATTTCTTTCTATCAGCGCCATTAATTTTAAACTCTTGTTTTTTAAACTCTCCATAGCCATGTTTTTGGTCAAAGATTCACATTGCATCTTTATTTTTATCTTTAAGCTTGTCAAATGTTAAAGCCGAGTTAAACATTGCAAATAGTGATGAGCTAAATCTTCTCATAATGTCATTAGCTCACATTTGGTTGGTAGAATCTTCATTAGCTTTTTTGTAGAATTCTCTGAAGACATTTTTCTCTTCTTCGGACATTTCTGTCATATTACCTAATTTGTCTATTATCTCTGTTTTATAGGCTTTTTTGAATTTTTCTATATCAATTTTAGACTTTACATAATCCAATGTTCAGTTAACTGTATCAGTAGTTTTATCATATTTAGCTTTAGTCAAGTCAACGTTAACAAAGTCTAACCATTTCTTGTAGTCTTCAAACTCAATAGAGCCATCTTTTATAACTTCAGAAGCAAATGAATTAAATAAACCAGTTAACACATTATGATCTAAACGTTTTAGACTTTCCGTGTAGTTCATTTTTAATTTAGTTACTTGTGTAAAGTCAGCTTGTGAAGTATCTGGGAATGTAACAATTTGACCTGAACTATTAAGCATATTTCAAACACCATTAGGGTTGGCGCTTGATGTTATGAAAGTTGGTGTGTATTTAGACAATCATTTAATGATTTTCTTAGAGTTAAACACTTGAAGATAGTCACTAGGGAGTGTTTGAGCAAAGAAAGGATCAGTAAATGCTGTTTCTAACTTAACGTTAGGCATATAGATTGTGTCTTTGTCAATTCACAACACTTGGCCAGCGCCACCATTTATGTTGTTGTTTAGTGAGTTACCTGAATTGAATAACGCGCTAAGAACATGGCCTAGTTTTATGTCAGTTGATGAAGTGCTTGTGCTTGCAGGGATGCCATTATTATTTCTGTTTATATAATGTATAGGATTTCCATAAATTAAGTTACTTGGAATTGATTTAGGGAAGTCGGCCGATGTGTTTTCTGAACCATCTTTGTTGTAGTATTTTATAAATGGTGTTTTGCCGTCTGTGCCTTTTTTATAGGTTCCCTGGTCAGGATCTCTATTAGTAAGATAGTTCTTGTAAATGTTAAAGAACATCTTAGTTACATCACTTGGCAATCCTGCACCAAATATATTCCTAGTTTCAGGATAATCAACAATAATTTTTGGGTCTAACGACAAACGAGTGTCAGAAGTGTCTCAACCATTAATATTAAACCTGTCAACTATTAATGACTTAATTGTTTTAACAATTGTATTTATTTTGTCATTAACAAATTTAACAGCATTCTTGTCATAATATAGACTCTTTGTGTCAGTTAAGTCAACATTTAAAGGAACACTAATTACAGGAGAGCCATCAGCATTATGCATTAGAACTTTAGTTATTAATTTATAGTTGCCTTCAGCATCTTTAATTCCTTCAACAACTTTAGGCTCAATTTGTTTTGAACCATTTTTAGTAACTTCTTCAAATTCAATTAAATTGCCCTTACCATCTTTGATTATGCCTTTAAGCATTGAAAGGCTAGCCTCTTTGAACTCATACTCGCCTTTATCATTCTTAACCATATATTTAACTTTGGCTGCATCTTTAAATGCGCTGTTAACAGTTGGGTTAAGCGTACCTGAGTAGTAGTCAATAGCATTAATAACTCACATATCAAAAGGACTTAATCATTTTTCATCACCATTTGCTGTTAAGCCATTTTGCTCTCTTCTATTTTTAACAGCTTCTAGCATTCCAGCAAAGTCTTGCAAGAAACGTCTGTTCTTGTTTGATAGGGCTTTTCATAAATCTCTGTCTTCTAAACCAACACCCCAAATGTCTGATTCTTTTTCCAGTGATTTAATTGCATCTTCAGTCTTATCTTCAAAAGTTATCTTGCCATCTTTGCCCTTCTTAGCAAAACGGAATTCAGCATATTCACCATAGTCTTTTAAAGCGCCAAACTCATCTAATAGACGTTTTGTGCCTAATTCAACATGAGTACGTGCTTTTAAGTATAGCTCAACAGCATCCTTGCTGTAGTAGTTGTTAATATTAGGAGTTGAATTTGGTGTAAGAGCACTAACAAATATTGGATCACTACCTTTATTACTTAAATCATGTGCACCATTTAAGGTTATATGGTGGCCATATTCATGAGCTCCAACAAATTTAAGAAAGTCAGTTGATATACCTTTAAAGTTTGGATCAGACATTTTTAAAATAGCTCACAATCCAACACGGCTGTTTTTGGTAAAACCTAAATATTTACCATTTTCTAGTGAGTATTCCATAACCCCATCAGAGTTAATTGACTTTTTAATATGTAAGCCATCTAATCATTCACCAGCATAAGGCACTTCTTTTAAAAGCTCGTCTGTTAATCCTTCATATGCATCAGCAAAAACATCATATGATCTTTCAGATTTGCCTGTTTCAGGGTTGTTAACTTCATTTTCTTCTTTTATAACTGAAGGAGCAACCATTTTCTTGTAGCCTAATACTGAGAAAAATTCATTCATATTTTTAAGAACACTTTTATTAGCATTAGCATCTACTGAAAACTTAACAAA
Source organism: Mycoplasmopsis agalactiae (assembly GCF_000089865.1). Taxonomy (GTDB): domain Bacteria; phylum Bacillota_I; class Bacilli_A; order Mycoplasmatales; family Metamycoplasmataceae; genus Mycoplasmopsis; species Mycoplasmopsis agalactiae_B. The sequence continues at coordinate 46,635 of NC_013948.1, forward strand.
TTTGCTTCCAAATTTAGTTTGTGAACCAAAAGGATTTTCAGAATCAACATTTTTGATAGTTACTTCAAGCACACTTCCTTTTTTGTTAATATCAGAAATGTCAGCTTTGAATATTAATTTATCAATTTCCTCTTTTGTAGCATTAGGTTTAAGAATATTTTTCTTAGTTAGTATGTCAATAAGCTCAATTTTTGACTTAGCCACAATAACATCGTCTTCATTAGTTATTTGTCTTGCTTGAACATTTTTATCTAGTTCTCTAGCTTCTTTTAGCAATTGAGTTTTTCTAATGTTTTCAACAATTTTAGCTGAATGAGCTAATGAGTGATTGTATGCTTTATATAATTTATGGTCTCTTAAAGCAGGAGCAATTAAGGTATCAAAGTATTCACCCAAGCTGCCTAGATATTCACCAAATTCTTCAACACTTTTATCAATGTGTTTTTCAACTTCAGTCATCCTTTTAACAAATGAGTTGAATAGAACTTCTGGATTTATAGCACTTGTGCCCGCTTTTGGAGTTAGCTGCGGAAGATCTTTAAATTTATCAAGTTCGGCCTTTATTTTGTCTAAGTTTTCAGCCGTTAAAGCCTGTAAATAAGCTTTTTTGGTATTTTCATCTAAATCTTTTTTGTTGCTAATATAACTAGTAAGTTTTTCTAATTTGGTACTATCAGATTTAAGCAACTCAATAAATGGTGTAGTAAATCATGATGTTTGGAATTTCGAAATATTAGCATTTGTTCTTGTTTCCCAACCTTCATTATTTAGAAAACCTAATATCAGTGTTTTGTAAGCTGATAGATCCTTAACAATTTCTTCTAGTCTTTTTGATAAATTATTAAACTCAGCCACATAGTTAGCTAGTTCACTATTTTGCGATGTTTCGATATTAAATTTTTTATTGAATTCTGAAACTATATTTGAAAGTGCAGACAAGCCAGAAACAACATTTGAGTTGTCATAGTCATCTTTACCAATTTGTTTGTAAATTGATTCAACTTCAGCATTGAAATGTTTTAGAAGTTCATTAGAAAATTTATCTTTTTGAGATTTATGTTTTTGGTTTTCACTAAGTATTTTAGAAACTAAATTAGTTGCTTTTTTCTGCAACTCAGCAACAAATTTTTTAAATGTTTCAATTGTTGAAACTTCAACACCATTAACGTTAGAATATAGGGCATTTAGGAAATTATCAAGTTCAGAATTTATTTGATTTCTTGTGCCGCTGCTGCCTGGAAGAGGTAAGCTTCTTAATCTGCTTACCCTATCTCTAACAGATCCGCCACCATTAGATGCCCTTTCAAATTTCTTTAAAAACTCAGGAACTTTCTTGTTGCCTTCAGATTCATTTTCCTCGCCAGCTTTTGAAGCTTTAAGTTCTCTAAAAAGAAGTTTGTATTGTTCAACAATTATGTTTTCCTTGAAAGTTTTTATAAAGGTTTCTGCTTCTTTTTCATATGCGCCTGTTATGGTTTCATTAAATGTTTTTAGATTCTTGCCTAGCTCTGAAGAATTTTCTGATGCTTCAATTTTCTTCATTTCACTAGCAAGTGTAGAATTAGATTTTTTAAAATCATTTAAGTATGAGGCAGCTCTTGCTACAACTTCATCATGCATAATATCTTTAGCTAAAGCATTTGTAAAGCTTGATAAATCTTTTTTAAATGTCGCAACATTTGCTTTTTCACTTTTTGCTTTAGATTCAAATATTGAAAGAAGATCATCTTTTAGTGACAATGAACCAAGCAATGATGCTTCAATTTTGCTTGAATCTTCTTCAAACTTTTTGTAAAGATTGTTGTAGAAGTTAGCATAATCGGGATGCTCTTTGTCTCTCTTTAATTCCATAAGGTACTTATTGCCTTGTTCTAATAAGTCCTTATCTGCTCTTAGTCCATCAAGTTCTGTCTTGTAAGTTAGGTATGACTCATATGCTTCAAAGTAAGCCTTAGCCTCGTTATGAACCATTGGTCTAATTTTGGTTCTTATTTCTGAATTTATCTCGCTTAAAACCTTTTTAAGTCTATTAAGTTCTTTAAATAAGTTAGTTTCCAATGCAGAATCTTTATCATTTAAGAACACGCTTAATTCAGCTTCAAGCTTGTTGAATGGAATTAATAAATGCAAGGCAGGGAGAGTGTTTGAATCAATTTTTTTCTTAATATCATTTAATTCATTAAAGCCTGTTTTATGCCAGTTTTTGAAAAATTTGAGTTGTTCTAATTGCTCAGCAACAACAACTGATTCAGCAAAAAGTTTATCTATTTCTTGATTTAGTTTAGTAATTTTTGCAGCACTTTCAGATTTGCCACTTAGTGAAGCTTTCTCGGATTTTTTACTCTTTAAAGAATCCTCAATCTTTTTCAAGTCATCAACATATTTTTTCTTAAGTTGGTCGTAAACTGACTGCGATTTATCACTGGCTTTTTCAAAAAATTCTTTAATTATAGCAAGCACGCGGTCAGCATATGATTTTAAAGTATCTGTTAATGTTTTAGAATCATCAAGTTTGTGATTTTTAAGCACTTCTAACAATGCACTTTTTGCAGTTTTCTCTCATTTGGTTTTAAATGCTGTCTCTCTAATTTGTCTTTTATTAATAGTTGTTTGAGTCTCTTTTAACTTTTTCCCAATAGCAGCTTCATCACCATGTTTTAGTAATGAATATCAGCCAGCATAATCTTCATTACTTAGTGTCTTAGCAATTTGCTTCTTGTTTTCTTCAACTAAATTAATGTACTCTTCAACTTTTTTATTCAAGTTAGCTGATGAGTTATTAAATGAGCTAATTAGCTTTTTATATGCATTTGCTAATTCACTGTTTTCTTTAACACTTTGTGAGCTTAAAAATCTTAATTGGTAGTCTGATAATTGCATCAAGAAGGTTGAGTTATATCTTTTTGCAATATTTTTCTTATACTCAGCAATATCTTTTTTAAGTTCATTAACTAAGTTGATTGCTTTCTGGAAATCAATTTTAGCATTTATAACTCTAGCAATTTTGTTTTTAATGTGGTCATCATTTTCGTCAATTTTATCTCTAAGATCTCTGATCTTTTTGCCTAGTTCTATTTCTTTTAATTTATCATCATCAGTTGACTTGCCTGAATTAATTTTTTCAATTAATTTTGAGCTTTCTGCAAAAAGTTTAGTTAGCTCAGTGAACTCTGCTTGGCTATGTTTTTTGATAAAACCATTAATTGTTTTGCCTTCTTCATCATTAGTGCCATTTTCATCACCTAAAGCTTTTGTTAAGTATTCTAAAACTACATCAGCATTAGAACTTCAAAACTCATCAAAATTCTTTTTGTTGGCTTTAGGATCTAGAACTTCTGAATATAGCAATGAAAATTCGTCAGGGAACAAGTCTTTGTTTTCAAAATAAGGCGCAACTAGTTTTTTAACCGCCTCAACTTTATTGTCAAATTTAGCTATCTCAGCATCTACCTTTGCTAAATCTTCTTTAACAGATTCACGCTTGTCAGAAATTTTGGAATAATCAAAATCGGCGCCCAAGTGTGCATTTTTCTTGCTTAATTCATCTTTTTGGTCATTAACAAACTTAGAGTAAGCAAAAAATTCTGTTGCACCATCAGGCAAAATATTTTTTCTGTCTTTAACGAATTCATCCAAGTTGTAAAAATCTCTTCAATTTAGTTTTGCTTTAGTATTAGCATCAACTAATGTTTCTATAGAAATTAGCTCATTAGGTAAATAAGCCACATCTACTGCAAAATAGTCTTTTTCGACAAATTGCTCTGTTGGGTTTGCTCCAGTAACTAATCTGTTTAATTGTTGATTAGTTTCAAAAACAGTTTTATCAACTTGCTTTAAAAGCTTAACTTTTTCATCAGAGTTTTTAGATGAAAATGATTCTGCTTGCAATTTATCAATGCTTGGATCATTAGTAAATGAATCATACATTGCAACAAGTGCATTTAATGTTTCAATTTCATCTGTTTTAATGCCAAATTGAGAAGATAATTTACTTGTAAGCTCAATTATTTTTCCAGATTTTTTGACTGTATCTAATAAAGCTGAAGCTTTATCCTTGTTTTTAGTTATTACTTTGGTTAAAGCATCAACCAGCTTTTGCTGATTGTCATTGTGATTGCCATTTGAACCGGTGCCATTAATACCCTTTAGCTCATTCAATAAACTATTGTCATCTTCATTTAACTGATGAGCATTTTTTACTGTAAATTCAATTCTTCTTAGTTCTTGTTCTAAAGTGTGCTTTAGCTTAGCATCTGATTTTGCCTTGCTTATAGCCTCTTTGAACTGTGTGGCCTGGCCTTCAAGAGATTTAATAAAATTTTCTCTCTCTTTGATTCTAGCTTCACGAGTTTTTTTGAAAATTTCAATGTTGATCACAGTTTCAGCAGCTTTTTTATCAGCATTTGCTTTTGTTTTTTGAGCTTCTAAATCTTTCTTTTTAGTTTCGTCACTATTTGCTTTTTTAATTTCTTCTTCAAGTTTTTTTATTAATTTATCAGCATCCTCAAAAGCTTTTCTTGCCCCCGCATAGTTACGTAAGTCAGCCTCCATATTTTCTATGGTTTGTCTTAAAGTTAGTCACTCTCTATAAAGCCCATTTAATACACTAAATTGCGGTAGTGATTTTTTAAGAACTTCTTCAGAAAATTTATTTGACTCAAATCTAGCTCTAATTTGTTCAATGAAACGAGAAGTTAAATCTTCAATTAAATTTTTAGCATCTTTTAAAGCTTTATCAAATTGCACATATTTGCCTAAAGTTTTAAATGATTTTTGACCATTTTGCTCTTGTGTTGCATTTAAAATTTCGCCAAAAGCACTGTGGATTGTGTATGATGAACCATCTTCAAAATGAATAAGTAATTGCTTGTCAACTATTTCATTTGTATTGTTGTATTCATTTACTTTAATTTCTGCATTTGCAATAACTTTTTCTTCAAAGTTAACATTTTCAGCACTAAAACCATCTAAAAGTTTTAGTGAATCTTTATCTTTGTATTCTTTTAGCTTGCTTGCAAATTTTTCTTTAGCCTCAGCCAAATTATTAGCTGCTACAACTAATAAATAAGGTGATTTTTGAACCAATCTGTTTTTTTCAACAGCTGAATAAGTAGTTTTTAAAACTTCTTTTTCTCATTCTGGACGTCTTAGCGCAAAAACTTTTTGATTTTTTAGATATCTAACATTTGTAATTCCTCTAAAGAATTGCTCATTGATAGTTTTGTTTGAAATATTAGCAAGTGCATTATACTTGCCAATGTTTTCTAAAAACTTTCTTAATTCAGGTTCATTTAACACACTTTTGTTTAGTTTGTAAGTTAGTGAATCTTGAGCATTACCTCTACCACTTAGGCTAGAGTAAATTGGAAGTGTGCCAAAAAATGCATCAGGGAAAAACTTGATGGTTGTGTATTCTTTGTTTTTGTTTGAGTGTGAACCTAAAGTTATGCTGTTTCCAGCCATTTCAACACCTTTGACAATTGAAAATGACTTAAGAGTGATAATTTCAGGGCCTCAAGACACATTTTTCATGAATCATTCAGTGAATTTGTAAAACTCTAGTGGGCTAACAGCTTCAATGTATTGGTTATAAAAGTTGAATGAACCATATTTTATGTTCAAATATGGCAAAGCGTGGTGCTTTGCGTAATATTTGTCCAAGTACTCAGTTGAACTTAATTTAGTTTTGCCATCAGTTACAACTTCAGTGAGCGGATCATAGTGTACTTTGTGCTTATTATTGTGTACTTCTAAAAAATATGATTCAGGCTTAGCATTTCTGTCTATAAAAATATTTTTTAATTCAGCTTCATCAGTAAAGTTTTTTCTTCCTAACTTTTCATTTGAAGTTTTTGAATAACCATACATTGCGCCAAGTGTTATTGCTGTTATTCCAGCTAAAACACCACCAGAGATTGCATATTTATGTCACACATGTTTCTTAAGATTAATTTTAGGCATAAGCCTCCATATTAGGCTAATTTATAGCGTTATTAGTATCTAAATTATTTAAAAAAGTTTCAGTGTTATGAACTAAGAGTTTGAAAGTTAATAAAAAACAAAATAAAGAAGGATTTTGCCCTACTTTATTTCGCTACTGATAAATTAACAAAACAATAAATATTAATTTTGAAAATACCTAATAAATTAGAGCCAAATTAAAACATCATTAAGAAAATATTCTTAATGTTCATAATTGTGCTCTTTCGATTATATAGGTTGTGAAAATTCATAACATATTTATTTTAAATAAAAAATTAAAAATGTTAACAAAATTTTAAAATTAATTTATAGTTATAAGTTTTATATTTTAATACAAGCAAAATTTATAAAGCTAAGCGCATAAATTGTTCTACTAAAAAACAAATATTAAAAAGCTGTAAATAATCAATAATTGCTTACTATAATATAATTTTGTTATGTTAAAAATTTATGTTTGTGGGCCGACAGTTTATAATGAGCCTCATATAGGAAATCTAAGGCCAATTATTACTTTTGACTTTATGCTTAAGGCTTATAGGGAATTGAACAAGGAATTTAAATTTGTTCACAACATTACTGATGTTGATGACAAAATCATTAATAAAGCAATTCAGATGGACGTTAAAGAAAGTGAAGTTGCTTCGTTTTATTTTAAAAGCTATCAAAGATTATTAAGAATGCTTAATGTGAATACAATTAGCAAAATTGAAAAAGTAACTAAAAATATAAATGTCATCAATAAATATGTTGAAAAACTATATCAGACTGAAAATGCATACAAAGATGCAAATGGTAATGTTTGATTTGATGTTTTAAAAAATAAAAGTAACTATGGACTAGTTTCTAATCAAAATATTGACAATATGGTTTTTGACGAAAACAGCTTGCTTAAAAGGTTTAAAGGCGATTTTGCTCTTTGAAAATCTACAGCAGTAGGCATTAAATTTAGATCTAGTTTTGGTATGGGCAGACCTGGTTGACACACTGAATGTAGTGCACTTATTGACAAGCATTTTGGAAGCGATGGTGTTGATATCCATGGTGGCGGAATGGATTTAACATTTCCACACCATGAAAATGAAAATATTCAACATTATGCCTTATATCAAAAGCAATTAGCTAAAGAGTGAATTCGTTGTGGGCAGCTTAATCTTGATGGCGAAAAAATGTCTAAATCAGTAGGCAACGTTATACTTGCAGAAGATTTTATAAATAAATATGGAGCAGCAATTTTAAAGTTGATATTTTTCAATGCTAAAGTTAGTGCAAGCATTAATATAACTAGTGAGCTTATTGAAAACATGAAAGCTATAGAAAATAAGTATAAAAAAGTGTTATTTAAAATTTTTGTAAATTACAAAAATGAAATTCTTAACAAAGAAAACTACAGTAAATCAGAATTTGTTACTAAAGGCTTAGAAGCAGTTTCACAGCTTGAGTTTTCTGACTTTAACTTTATGCTAAATAATGAAATTAAGAAATTTAATAAAGAACCATCATTAGAGAGGGCAAAAGATTTATTTTTCTTACTTTCACTTTTCCACAAAGAATTAACAAACATAAGCTTTTATAATAGATATTTAGAGATATATGACCAATGACGCTATTTTATAGGCATAAAAGACTATAAAAAAGCCGATAAATTAAGAGAAAAATTAATTAAAAATAGCTTAATTTAGCACTTATCAACACTAAACTAATTTATTAAAAATTGAGGGTATCTTTATGAAAAAATTATATATGTGTGGCAAAAACTCAGTTATAGACGCAATTAAGGCCAAATTGCCAATTGAAGCTGTTTATGTTCTAAGTAAATCACACGCTGATAAACTTAAGGAGTTTTCAAATATAAAAATAGTAGTCAAAGATGCTTCATTTTTTAAAGAATATAACTCAGAAAATCATCAAGGATACTTGCTGTTTTTAAAAGATTTTAATTACTATGAAATAGATGTCATTAAAAAAGATAATCCTAAAAATGTATTAATTTTAGACCATATACATGATCCACACAATTTTGGAGCAATCATAAGAACAGCAAATGCAGCAGGAATCAAACATATTATTATTCCTAAAGATAGATCTACTGATGTTACTTCAACAGTCTTAAAAGTAAGTTCAGGCGGGTTTGTAGGAGTCAAAATCATTAAAGTTAGCAACATTGCCTCAAGCATTGAAAAGCTTAAAAAATGAGGTTTTTGAATTTACTCTTCATTATTAGATGAAAATGCAGTGCCTTATAACAAAGTTCAATATACAGGCAATTGCGCACTAGTAGTTGGTAATGAAGAAAAAGGCGTTTCTAAACCAGTAGTTAATGCAACGGATGTCAAAGTTTATATTCCACAATTTGGTACTGTTCAGTCAATGAATGTATCTGTGGCTACAGGAATTTTATTATTTGAATTAGTTAATAGAAGTGAATAAAAGTATTTTTACGTTTAAAAAACACTTAGCAAATAATAATCAATTGGAGCAAATATTGCCCAATATGTCTAATTTAGAGATAATTATGGCAATTAATCATTGCCTAAAACAAGAAATTTATAATGCAATTAACAAAGCTATTTTTTCATATAGAAAAGTGCCAATCACTGCTGATGATATTTACAATGAATTTTTATACGAATGCCCTAATATTTTACGCAAGTATAAATACCAAAGTGATTCTAATTTTTATGCTTATGTTAATCAAGTTGTCAAAAATTTTTGTTTAAACAAACTAAATTTTTGACTACGCAGAAAACGCTCTATTGATTTAAACATGTCATCAATTGATGAAATGATTTATATTACTGATGATTCTGCAGAGAATGAAGTCTATCAAAAGGCTGATGAAGAAGACTTTAAAAGGCTGTTTTATAGGTATTTTAGTAAAAATGATGTTCATAATATTCAGCTGCTTTTGTCTAAAAAATGATCGCCGCATTCAACATATAAATTGAATCTTTTTAAAGAGGCTATTGTTAGAAAAATAATAACTTTTTATTCTGCCTGAGTCTCATAGAATTTAAAAGCTTAAAATTTTAAGATTTTATATATAATTAAAACTATGCTTAGAAAAAAAGTAACACTAAGTTGTGAAGAATGCCACAGCATGAATTATTCCACCAATAAAAGCCTGATGTCTGTTGATAGAATTACAGTTAAAAAGTTTTGTAGAAAATGTAATAAGCACACAATGCACAAGGAAGAAAAATAATGGTTAAGAAAAATAAAATTGAAGCAGAAACAAAAGAAGCAAAAAAGAAAAAGTTTTTGGTGCGTAAATTTGTTAAAGAATTAAAAAGAGTTAGATGGCCGTCATCTAAAAAGAGTTGAGCAGCTTTTGTGCAAGTTATTGTTTTCTCGATGATATTTACTTTAATTGTTGTTGGCTTTGTTACTTTAATTACTTTTATTTTCACAAAATCAGGAATTAAAACAGGAGGCGTTTAGTACTTATGCAACGTTTTATGTGATATATGATTAGTACGGTTTCAGGTAAAGAGGATAAGGTTGTTGAGTCTTTAAAAAACCGTATTGTTAGTGAACAAGTCGAAGAGTGTTTTAATCAAAATGCTACTGAAGAAGGTGCATTTAAAATTTTCAAAAAACCTGTTTTAACTGCAAAAGAAGCTGAGAAAAAAGCGCTTGGTGAGCCATATAAAGTTAAGATGAGCAACATGTATGGTGGATACATTTTCATTAACATGGATATGACTGATAAAGCTTGATTTGTTGTGCGTAACACACAATATGTGACAGGGCTTATTGGTTCTGCTGGAAAAGGAACTAAACCAACTCCAGTTACTAAAAAGGAAATTGATTTAGCTTTTGAAAAAGAAAAGCAATTAATTGAAGACTTTAATTCAGGCAAAATTATTGACAAATTTACTGTTGGTGAAATAGTAGAAATTATTGATGGGCCATTTAAAGGCACACTTGGTAAAGTGTTAGAAGCAAATGAATCTATTCATAAAGTTACTGTTGAAGTTGAACACTTTGGCAAAAAAGTTCCAACAGACTTTGACTATTCTGTAGTTGAAAGCAAAGAAAGATAATTAAGATCAAATAGAAGGCAACTTCTATTTTTTTATATCCTTAATTTAACTTTTAATAATACAGCCCCTTAATAAAAGCATTCATAGTAAAAATGCTGCTAAAGCAAGTATAATTTTGAATAAGGTAGCATAATGAATTTATATACGAATAAAAATGTTAAGAAAATGAACAGAACATATAATAAGATGCTAAAAAAATCGTTATTTAGCAAAAATATTTTGTCTGTTAAAAAAACTAAAACATCGCTTTTGGAAATTGTGATTAAGTTTTTTATCAAAATAATTATGCTAATTGCTGTGCCTATAAGACTAAAAAAGAATAAAAACAAATTAAGCGAGCTTGTTGGTAGAGTTTACAAAAGATTTACTAGCAGGGAATTTGTTTTTATTCCTGTATCATTTGCATTCTATTCATTAGTATCATTTATACCTATAATAATGAGTGTTAGTGTTGCTATATCATTAATTCCTGGTGATTTTAGTAGCTTATTTAATGATGAAATTCTTAGAAGAATAATTCCTGGACTAGAATCATTTATAAATTCAATACCGCAGACTTGAAATGCTAAAACATACATTTTGATAATTACTTTATTTTTAGCTTCTTTGATTATTTCATCTAGTGGCTTTGGGAAGTTTACCTATAGCATAAATTATATTTATAAACATGAAACAACGGGTAATTACTTTTTTAATAGACTTAAAGGATTTTTAATTGTTGTTTGCATTGCACTTTATATTTTTATATCTTCATTACTATACTTATCAGTTTACAAACTGTTTGGAGTACATAAAGCCAGCGACCTAGGCAGAAGTATTTACTTTTACATTGTTTTTTCACTTTACTTAATGCTCAATTTATATGTAGGACTATCATTATTGTTTAAAGTCAGTCCAGCATTTAAAGTGCCATGATCATCATTACTTCCTGGAGTGCTTATTGCCTCATTACCCACTATGGTTTTTATAACGATATTTGGATATCTTACATCACTAATTGACTACTATAAATTTGGCATATTTGGGATTTTTATGTATATTGCTTTGCTTGTTTCGACAATGTCTTATTTTATGTATTTAGGCATAATAACAAATGCAGCTTTTTATAAAACATTTTATTCAAGATATACAGTTGCCAAAAAGATATGATTTAGAAAGTTTTATTAGAGTGTTTTTTATTTGCCTATAAAACAGGCATTTTGGCTAAATCATCATTTGAAAAATATTGTTGCTATGATCATTTTTTGACCACTTAAGCATCTGGTTTGCCTTAGTTTTTGACAAAATCGCATTTTTAATTTATAATTTAATAAATTTTTATTTAGATATTAAATAATAAATGTATTGGGCGGATAGATGGATAATAAGTACAAAAGAATATTAATTAAACTTTCAGGTGAAGGGTTAGTTAATAAGGAAAAAAGCTTAGCAATCGACTATGATTTAGTTGGCGATATTGCACGCCAATTAAAACAAATTTCAGACAGAGGAATTCAAATAAGTATTGTTATTGGTGGCGGCAATTTCTTCAGAGGGGCAAGTGCTGAAAAAAATGGCATTCCTAGAAACAGGGCAGATTATATTGGAATGTTGGCCACAATAATGAATGGTTTAGCGTTAAAAAGTGGATTCGAAAGAATTGGCTTAAAAACTCGTATTCAGTCATCTTTAGTTGTTGACCAAAAAGTTGCTGAAAACTATGTTAATGAAAAAACAATTAAATATTTAGAAGAAGGTGAAGTTGTTATCTTTGTTGGTGGAACGGGAAGACCATATTTCACAACAGATACAGCAGCAACCTTATTTGCCTCTGAAATAGGCGCAGAAGTCATTTTGATGGGCAAAAATGGTGTTTCTGGCATTTATGATTCAGATCCAAAAGCTAATAAAGATGCTAAGAAATTTGGAAAAATTTCTTATGATGAAATTTTGGATAAAAAGCTACAAGTTATGGACTTAACAGCTACAAGCATGGCAAGGGATAATAAAATCAACTTAATTATTTTTAACATCAATGAGCCAAATGCTATTTTAAGAGCTATTGATGGAGATATAGATCACACCGAGGTAATAAGCTAATGGATGAATTATTTATTTTACAATTAGAAGAAGAAATTGATAAAGCCATAAACCACTTAGTTTTTGAACTTTCAAAAACTTCAACAGGAAGAGCTAATCCACAATTAATTAGAGGCATAAAAATTAATTACTATGACACACTAACACCAATTGAAGAGTTATCAAACATTAGTGTTCCTGAAGCTCAACAGTTACTAATTAAGCCTTTTGATGCAACAACTGTTAGAGATATAATAAAAGCTATTACAAGTGCTCAGTTAGGTATTAATCCTGTTGATGAAGGAAGCCAAATTCGTATCAAATTTCCGCCTCTAACAACTGAAAGAAAAAGAGAATTAGTTAAATCATTATCAAAACATTCTGAAACCGCAAAAGTTGCTATTAGAAACGCCCGTCAAAATGCAAATAAAGTAATAAAAGCTAACGAAGAAATTTCTGAAGATATGCAAAAAAGATACTTAGCAGACGTGCAAAAAATTGTTGACAAGAACATTGAACACGTTGATGAACTAGTATCTAAAAAAGAAAAAGAAATAATGACAGTTTAATTTAATCGATCTCTATTTTATAAATATGCTTTTTATATAAAGCTATTAATATATAATACATTACACAGCAATTAGAGATCGGTCATTGTGGCACCATAGCCAAAAGGCCAAGGCACGAGTCTGCAAAACTCCGATTTACCGGTTCGAGTCCGGTTGGTGCCTCCATATTATGCGCCCATAGCTCAACTGGACAGAGTGTTTGGCTACGGACCAAAAGGTTAGGGGTTCGACTCCTCTTGGGCGCGCCATATAACATTGTTATCAAATTAGGCAAGTTGCCTAATTTTTTTATTATTTATAACTACACTAATGACAGATAGCACTATAAATCAGGTAAATACATTAATTGACACTAATAGTCAGGATGAGTATGCTTTAACTGTTAATGTGAGTGAAAAATTTATCAAGATGTTCAATAATTCATCCAAAACATAGTACATAAAGTTCATAAACTCTACGCTCCAAAAGAAAATTATTGACATCAAATAGTATATTTCAAATATTGGAACTAGAATAATGCTAAAGAGAAAAGAAAGAAGATTTAAAGAAGAATTTATTTTAGCTATTATCGGCAGATTGAACAAATATATCAGTGCAAAAATAATTAGAGCTTTTAAAATTTTTCATTTTATATTTATTAAATTGTTTAGTGTAAGCAGAATAAATGAACAACAAAAGGAAAAAATAAAAGAAAGTGAAAATACAAGATCAAAATTTAAGCTAAATACAACAACTAGTGCTATAAATCAGCCATCATAATATTTAAAGCTATAATTACCAATATTTTTTTGATGTTTGACAAACAGCATTATTAAACTTCTTATTGCTGAAACAAATGAATTAAGCAAAGTAACATAGCAAAATAAAATTGTAATTACAAAGTATAGTGATGCTTTATTTTTTCTGAATATCTTGTTTGCTAAAAGTGCTATAAAATAGAATAATAGGTCAAAGTGTAATCCTGAGATAACTAATAAATGTGAAACATTTATAAGTCTAGCCTTTGTATTAGCAATTTGCGAATCGCCTATTCCAAAAACCATTTTACTTCAGTATCTAGAAAAATAAATTTTGTCGGCACCATATGCATTTAATAATTGATTAAGACTCCGGGTCTGATATGACGCTTTTTTAATCACTGGATTATTTACAACATATTTTATTGAGTTAGATAACATGAAAGTTTTATCAAACTTTATATAGGATAAATTTTTACTTAAATTCCCCTTGACTTCAACTAGCGAACCTTGAATAATTTTTGATTCTGATGTTAGGTTACTACCTAAGACTAAAACATTGTGCTTTGAATTGCTAATTATAAAATAATTATCACTGGACTTAATTATTGTCCCTTGAACAACATATAATCCATCATCCAGCAGATGCTTAAATGCTGTTGGTATCAAAGCGCATAGATAAAAGACAATAGCTAGCAATGCAGTACCTAAGCACTTCCAGTTTTTAAAATTAATGTACACTGCTAGCATCACATATGCCACAATCCACACATACCTAGTTTCAGTACTAAAAATAGACAAGTGAATAAATATAGGCAAAATAAATGCCAATAAATTTAGGCTTACAAGACTAAAACTCTCTTTAGTTTTGAAAAAGTTTTTTCTCCAATGCCTCTTAGAGATTGAATATCGTCTCATTTGATTTTTGATTTCTTTCTCCTTAACTGAACTAGTTGCTTTGATACATTTACAGAAATTCCTAATTTTCTTAGTTGTTGTTCGTCATTTAATTCCAGTCAATGTATTTGCTTATTAACATCATTATCAAAATTGTTTTTTAAAGATGGAATAAAGATTTTTACATTATTTTTGTACTCCTTGTTCATGTCAATATTTGAAAGATCTGCATTATTTTCCTTTACAACATTTAGAATTTCTCTTAATTTAACCCCCTTTTTAAAATAATGCTTTCCTTTAAATAAAACTGCGCCAGATACATCGATTGCTACAACATCGCTATCACTTGGCGAAATTTTAGAAAATGAGGTACGATTTGATTCAAAAGCAATTGCTATTGTAGAAGCAGCAACAGCAACCAAAACTAAAGAACCAATAACAAACCTTTTAATTTTCATTTCATCATATTAGTTTTATGTAAGATAAAAAAAATAAAAAGTGTAAAAATAAAGGAAAAACGAGCAGTTTTTCCCTTAAAAGTTCACAATTAATTATATTCCTCAATGAAATCAGTTAATTTCTTAACATCTTTGTTGTGATATAAAACATCAATAATAGATCTTAAAAATGGTGCACTAATTGACTTATTATCATTTAAAATATCTTCTAATATTTTGGCATTGTGGTAGCCTTCAACTGTTTTAGTATTTTCTTCTAGCACTGTTTTAAGGCCTTTTTGGGCAATTTGTGTTCCAAAAAGAAAGTTTCTGCTTTTCATGCTAGAGCAAGTTAAGAATATGTCACCAATTGCTGAAAGCTCTAATGGCAAGTTATTATCAGTAGAGTTAAATAAGGCTTTATAAATTTGGTAAATTTCTTTTGCGCCTGTAGCTAATAAAGCAGATTCAGTATTTTTGTAAGGAAACATGTGTGTTATTGCACCAATCCCTATTGCAAGAACATTTTTAAGAGCAGCAAATAATTCACTTCCTTTTTCATTAGGATTAATTATCAATCTAAAATACTTATTATTAAATGTTTTTGACACTTCAAGCAAGAAGCCTAGATTTGGCCCAACAATGTTTATCATTGTTAGTGCATTTTCAAATACTTCAGTAGCAAAAGAAGGCCCGAGTATTGAGCAATAGTGTTCAATATTGTCTGAAAATTTTTCAACTAGCACATCAGAAAAGAATTTTTTAGTCTTTGAATCTATGCCTTTAGCAACGTTAACTATCTTAATTTTACGTGTTCCTAGAATATTTCTGATTTGACCAAGAACACTATCAATAGCCCCTGACGGTACAGCCAGTATCATTAAATCAAGCTCGTTTAATGCATCTTCTAAATTGTTAGTTGCATGAACATTATTAGGATTATTGAACTTTTTATCACCAAAATACTTAGAATTAATGCCATTGTTAATGTCATTAATTTCTTTGTTATCAATACCTCACATTATAATTTTGTGGTTGTTATAAGATAATACATTTGCTAATCCGCTAGCTCACGCCCCAGTGCCTATTATAGTAACTTTTTTAGACATAATTTTCTCCTCGCTCTATTTTGTTTCTAGCTCAGCATATAATTGCTTTATAGTTTCTAAGTCTAGCTGCTGAATTCTGATGTTTTCACTTATATTTAACACGCTGTAAGCATTTAGTATTTTTTCTTGCGAATAAACCTGTTTTAAAGACCAAATCAGTTTTTTTCTTCTTGCACTGAAGCAAAGTTTGAAAAAGTCTTTTAATTGTTCATAATTATCATTCTTATCTTGATAAAAATCAAATGTAACAATTGCCGAATCTACCTTTGGAACAGGGCTAAAGTTATTTTTGCTTACAAACAATTCTTTTTTAACTTTAGCCACATATTGACAAGTTATACTCAATTTAGAATATTCATAGCTATTAGGCATTGCAACTATTCTGTCAGCTACTTCCTTCTGAACTAACAATGTTGCTCGCTTGAACAAAAATCTATTCTCAATTAATTTAAATATTATCTCACTAGTAATATAGTAAGGAATGTTGCCTACAACTTCAAAATAGGCATATTGGTCTAAATTAGCATTTAAAAAGTCATCATGAACAAGCATATTATTTTCTGAATTAAAATAATTTTGCTGGTTTAAAAATTTGATCATATCTGGGTCAATTTCAAAGGCAACTAATTTTGTGCATTTATTTACAAGGTGTTTGGTCAAAGCCCCAGTTCCTGGGCCAATTTCAATAATTTGCTTACCCTCAGGGCTAATAATATCAACTATTTTTTTAATAACTGAGTCACTATGCAAGAAATTTTGTCCAAATTTCTTCTTAGCTTTTGGTTGAGGATGATCATTAGACATTAATTTTAAATAACCTCTTTGCATTTTTTAATACTTTGTCAGTAAATTTCTCAATTGATAAACCTTTAACGCCTGCAATATAGTTTGCTGTATGTTTAACGTAATTTGGATAATTTAGCATCCCTCGCTTACTTGCTGGTGGTAAGTATGGCGCGTCAGTTTCGGTGAGTATTTTATCAACAGGAAGATATTGCAAAACCTCTAATAAAGACGAATTATTTTTGTAAGTCGCAATTGCACTAAAACTAAAGTAGCAACCTAAATCATTAAATTTTTTTGCTCAATATAAATTCCCACTAAATGTATGAATCATAAACTTAACATCTTTAAATTGACTAAGTATTTCAAACAAATCTTCATAAGAGTCTCTCATATGTACAACAACAGGCAAATTATGTCTCTGAGCGACCTTAATTTGAGCAATAAATGATTCTTTTTGAATATCTTTTTTGGTATCTGGATAGTGATAATCTAGTCCAATTTCACCAATAGCAACAACATCTTTAGTTAGCTGACTCTCAACAATCTCACCGTCAATTGCTCCGGTTGAATTATTTGGATGCACACCAATTACTGGAAAAGTGTAGTCAAAGTGCGAGCAAATGTTTAATACTTCAAGGTTTTCTTTAGGATCACACCCAGTTATAAGCATAGCTGCTACACCTTTAAAATAGGCCTTTTCAATCACTTGGAAGTTATCTTTATAATACTCTTTAATTGGATGAGTATGGCAATCAATATATTTTATGCTCATATTTTTACCTACTTTCCAAGACAGAAGTTTTTAAACATCTCATCAAGCAGTAATTCATTGTCTGCACGACCAGTTATATCAGTCAAGTGACTTCAAGCCTGTCTAAGATCAATAATCACAACATCAGGATCATAACCTAGTTTTATTGACTTTATAGCATCTTCAAGCGACTTATGAGCCTGTTTTATAAGTGCTAACTGTCTAGAATTATTAACATACTGATCATTGTTTAAGTCGATATTTTTGAAAACAGACACTAATTTTTCTTTTAACGGATCTAAATCATTCAGCTTTGCACTTACATAAAGAAATTCATCGTTTGTTGTCTCAAGCAAATCTTTTTTGTTTATAACTGGAACATAAATTTTATTTAATGAATGTGCCTTATTCTTAATTTGCGAATCAAACTCATTATCATTTTGACTTGGATCATATATATGTAAGACAACATCTGCTTTTTCGATTTGTTCAAATGATTTATCAATACCAATTTTTTCAATTTTTTCTTTAGTGTCTCTAATACCTGCTGTATCTATGAATTTAAATAAAAGTCCTTTATATTGTCACATAGCTTCAACTATGTCTCTAGTTGTGCCAGCAATATCTGTTACTATTGCTTTATCTTCTTCCAATATTGCGTTTAAAATAGAACTTTTTCCAACATTAGGCTTTCCCAAAATTGCTATTTTAATGCCTTCGAAGATCATTCTCGATGTTTGACTTAATTCAATAGTTTTGCTAATTTTATTTCTAATAGATTCTAATCGTGACATTAGTTTGTCAGTAAAGGGGTTGTCAAAATCATATTCAGGATAGTCAATTGAAACTTCCATTTCGCCTATCAAATAGGCTAATTCGTCTTTTAGCTCTTGAATATACATTGATGTTTTTCCGTCAAATTTCTTAATTGCTAATTTAGTTTGACTAACTGTGCTAGCATGAATTAAATCATTAATTGCTTCAGCTTTAATAAGATCCATTTTGCCATTTAAAAAACTTCTTCTACTAAACTCACCAGGTTCAGCCAACCTTGCGCCATTAGATAGTAATAATTCTAAAATTCTATTAGTAATTACTACACCGCCATGACAGTTTATTTCAACTGTATCTTCGCCAACAAAATTATTTGTACCTAAAAATCACATACACAAAACTTCATCAATCACTTCGTTGCCATTTAAATTGTCAATAATGTTGCCAAAAGTAATTGTGTGACTAGTGCCCACCTTACCAGTAAAAATTTTCTTAACAACGTTGACACTATCTGGTCCGCTTACTCTAATGATTGAAATAGCTTGATTGATTTTTCCGCCTGATGAAATTGCTGTAATCGTGTCATTTATCATATTTCTAATTTTACAATAATATAAAACTAGTGAACTGGATTAAAGTGAACAAAAAAAGGAAAAACAGGCCATTTTTCCCGATTTTTTACTTCTCTTGATAATTGATACAAAAATCTACTTATTAAGTTATGGAAAATGAAAATAAGTTTTGTAACACCTTTGCTAACTATGCAATGTTTCTAAATAGTGTCAAGTCGATATCATTATTAAAGAAAAATAATATAAGTAATCTAAAACTAAGAATAAGAATAATTATTAACAATAAATTTTTAATTCATTCATTAGGTCTTAACTATTGCAAAACATTTTTTGGGAAGTATAGAAAAGATATTAGTGCTCTTATTAAGGATATTTTAACTAAAAGACTAACCGAAGAGCAAATTCTGCTTGATATTCCAAAAAGCAAGCAGAAATATTTTGAGAAAAAATTGGAGTCAATAAAAATACTGACCAATAATTTTGCCTATCCTTTGCTTAAGGACAACTATACTAATATTTTTGAATATTTTAAGATCAAACCCGAAACTAATAATGACACAACATATAACCATTGTCAGTTGGTTGTAGTAAGTAAGCCTGATAATAAAGACAAAAGGCTAATTTTATATGGTATATCAAGCTCATTGTATGAATTTAAACATATTCAAAGCAGCAAATATTTTTATAACGAAAACAGATCGTATATAAATTGTGTATTTTTACCCATAAGCCTAAAATATAGGAGTATAAGTAAAAACGAACTAAATCAGAAATACACCAAAATTGACCAATCGTTTTTAAATAAGCGTAACTTAAAATATTAAAAGCTCCAATGAAGGAGCTTTAGGACAGCAATTACTTAGTTAACTTTGCAAAATAAGTTAGTGTTCTTA
This sequence comes from Mycoplasmopsis agalactiae, assembly GCF_000089865.1. Taxonomy (GTDB): domain Bacteria; phylum Bacillota_I; class Bacilli_A; order Mycoplasmatales; family Metamycoplasmataceae; genus Mycoplasmopsis; species Mycoplasmopsis agalactiae_B. The sequence continues at coordinate 66,243 of NC_013948.1, forward strand.
TCAATTGAGCTGTATAAGACATTTCATTGTCATATCATGCAAAAATTTTATAAATTCTGTAGCCATTTGATTCTTTGATTTTTGTTAATGTTGAGTCAAATATTGAACCATAGTATGAACCTATCACGTCTGATGAAACAATAGGATCTGTTTCGTATTTAAGTGATAAGCTTGCTGCTTTTTCAAATGCTGCATTGATTTCCTCAACAGAAGGTTGCTTAGTTAATTGAACTGATAAGTCAACAAATGAACCAGTGATTGTTGGTACACGAAGCGCAAAACCATCAAGTTTACCATCAGCTTCAGGAACAACAAGTCCGATTGCTTTAGCTGCCCCAGTTGAAGAAGGAACAATGTTATGTCCAGCAGCACGAGCACGGCGCAAGTCTCCCTTACGGTGTGGACCATCTTGAAGCATTTGATCACCTGTAAATGAGTGAACTGTAGTCATGAATCCATTTTCAATACCAAAGTTATCTACTAAAACCTTAACTACAGGAGCTAAACAGTTTGTTGTACATGAAGCCCCTGAGATAATTTCATCATCAGCAGATAGAATTTCATGGTTTACACCATAAACAACAGTTTTTACGTCTTTACCAGCAGGAGCTGAAATAATAACTTTCTTAGCACCAGCCTCTATGTGTTTGTGAGCAAGATCTTTTTTAACAAAAAAACCTGTACATTCTAAAACAATATCAATATTAAGTTCTTTTCAAGGCAGCAAGGCAGGATCTTTTTCAGAAAATACCTTGATTTCTTTGCCATTTACAATAAAAGCATCATCCTTAACAACTACATCAGCCTTTAATGGGCCAAAAGCAGTGTCATATTTTAATAAGTGTGCAAGCATTTTTGGTTCAGTTAAGTCATTAACTGCAACAATTTCTACTTCTTTATTATTTGTATCTAAAAGGTAACGAAGGGCGAGACGACCTATACGTCCAAAACCATTGATAGCGACTCTTTTCATATTTTCCCCCAAATTTTATTTTCTATTAAAATTATAGTTTAAACATTTTGCTTTTTGCATAGCGATACAAGGTAGGAGAGTAAATATATGGCAATCTTTCCACTATTTTTGTGAAAAAAATAAAACAGTGCATATGCTTTTAACACTGTTTTATAAATTAATAGGCAATTTTGTCGCTTCCAAAGTAAGGAATTAATTTTTTAGGAATTGAAACTGTTCCATCAGCATTTTGATAATTTTCTAAGATTGCTGCAATTAAACGATCTATTGCAAGGCCAGAACCATTCATTGTGTGGGCAAATTTAACCTCATTATTATCATCTCTGTATCTTATCATTGCCCTTCGTGCTTGGAAATCACCCATATAAGAAACAGAACTAATTTCTCTATATTTTAATTCTGAAGGCAATCACACTTCCAAATCAACTGTTGTTCTAGATGAAAAACCAAGGTCTCCAGTACAAAGTTGAAGCTCTCTATAAGGAAGTTCTAATTCTTCTAAGACTAATTTAGCTTGCTCCAACATTTGTTTAAATTCAAATTTTCAATCTTTTTCAGAAGTAATTTTCACTAATTCAACTTTCTTAAATTGGTGACTTCTTACAATGCCTTTCATATCTTTGCCGCCAGAACCCGCTTCAGATCTAAAACATTCAGTGAAACCGGTCAATCTAACAGGCTGGCTAAGATCAATGATCTCATTATTATATAAATTAGTTAAAGGAACTTCGGCTGTAGGAATAAGATACATATTTGTTTGCTCCATAAAGAACAAATCATCCTTAAATTTTGGCAATTGCCCTGTACCAAAAAGTATTTCAGGTTTTACTAAAACAGGAACTGAATATTCTTTATAGCCATTTGCAGTGTGTAAATCAAGCATAAAATTTTGCAATGCACGAGCTAATTTGGAACCAGCACCTTTAAAAACAACAAATCTTGATCCTGATAATTTCACTGCTCTTTCAAAATCAAAAATATCTAATTTATTACCTATTTCATAATGTGGTAAAACATTTGAAACTAATTTTCTTCCTAAATTATCATGAGTATTTATTACCTGATTATCGTTTTCATCTTTACCAACAGGAACTGAATCTAATGATATATTTGGTATGGATATTATTATTTCATAGGCTTTCTGATCAAATTCATCAGCATTTTTTTCTAATTCAACAACATCCTTTTTTAAATTAGATGCCTGCAACTTTAATTCATTCATTTTTGCTTTATCATCTTTAAAAGAACCAATTTGCTTACTTAATTTTGACAATTCTGATCTCTTAATTTGAGCATCATGCATAGCAGCTCCTCTTTTGTCAAGATAAGACAAAAGAGTGTCAAAAACAGAAACATCAAAGTTCCTATTTTCTAGTGCTTTTCTCACATAATCACGGTTATCATTTATAAATTTAATACTTAACATAAGACCTCTAATTTTGTTTATATTATTTTACAACTTAAAGTGCTTTATTGACAACTTATAAATCATTAGTGACCATAATGATAAATTTGAAGGCACAGCAATATTAATATCATTGTTTTTTATAAACTCTTTAAGCATTAAAGAACAAATTTGCTGCATTTTTGTCCTACATTCGCGTTTTTGAATCATGCAAAGCAAGTAACAAAGCGATAAAAGCTGCACAAACAAGCCCTTTTTTAATGATTTCAATAACTTGTCATCTTCAACTAGCTTTAGATTAGAAAAATCATCAAAAACGCTTTGGTATGAAGAAAAAAGTAATTTGAGCTTATCAGACCAAGCACTTAAATTAGTGGCTGACGAATTTTTACGAATTTGGTATGTATAAACTTTCTTTTTTATTCTTTTAAACTTAACATTCGTAAAGTAAAGCATATGCATAAAGCGAATATCTTCATATATACCATCAGAAAACTTTTTATTATATTTTCTAACAACTTGAAAGTAAAAATCCCTTTTGATTAGCTTTCCTCAACAAACTGAAACATTGTTATAGTAGTGCTCGATGGGAGAGTTAATATCATAATTAAGAAAGTGAGGCACCTCAGGTACAGAAATTCTTAAGTTTTTTGCATATTCATAACTATATAAAGCTTCAGCAACTAATAAGTCATAGTCATCATCCAAATTGTCCACAAAAGTTTTTATAGCGTTTCTGTGTAATTTGTCATCGTCATCAACAAAAATAAAATATTTTCCAGTCGCCTTCTCAATCAAAAAGTGTCTGTTAAAACCTATGCCTACATGTTCGTGGTAATCTTTTAAATCATAGACTTTAATTCTTGAATCTTTAACAGCATATTCGTTAATTATTTGCAGTGTGTTATCTGTTGAGTAATCATTTAACAATACAATTTCTAAATTTTTATACGAGTTTTTTAAAACACTTTCTAAGGAAAAATAAGAGTTATTTTCTATATTATGGCAAGGAATTAATACACTAATTTTAGGATTAGCGTTATTGTTTTTTCTTGATTTATGCTTAATGCTCTTATTCATAGCTTAATTATACCAATATAGCCAGTTATAAATTGCTCTTTAGTTCCATTGTTTAATGATGTTGTCATAACTTTAGTGTGCTGCTTAAAACTTTTATGATTTAAACAACTTTTTGTGAAGCATTAAAATTAAAAAAGTCTAATTAAAAATTTTATATGCTAGTTAAACATATTTAATCAAAATCCCAGAATGACTGTTTTATAGTATTCTAAGCAAATGTAAATACAGTTTTTTGCTACTTCAAAATTGTTAATTTATGATTTAAAATTTCAAAGTTTTATATATAATATTAACCATTACTAATTCAACATATATTTTTAACATTTAACAGGAGGCAATATGAGTTTAAGAACATATCAACCTAAGAAAAGACAAAGAGCTAAAGTTCATGGCTTTCGTGCTAGAATGGCTACTGAAAATGGTAGAAAAGTTTTAGCAGCTAGAAGAGCTAAAGGAAGAAAAAGACTAACTGTTTCTGACGACAAGTAATTTTTAACACCTTATGAAAAAAGAATTTAGACTTCAAAAAAGTTGAGAATTTGATGAAATAATAAAGTCTAAAAAACAGTTCGCAAATAATTTTTTGGTTTTATACTACAAGCCAGCTAATAGTTTTAAATTAGGTATTACGGTTCCTAAAAAGTTCTGTAATGCAGTTCTAAGAAATTATTATAAAAGGCAAGTCAAGGCAATTATTCATAAATTGAATGTCTATGATTTTAAATTCCACTGTGTTTTAATTTTACGAAAAGAGTTTTTGAATGAGAAATTTGATGCTAAATTTAGCGCAACACAAAAACTTTTTAACAAATTAAGAATAAATTAAGAGAAGCTTACAAATGAAAGAATATAGATCAAGCAACTTCAATTATTTCTCTAACGAGGACAGACAAAAAGAAAAGAAAAAAAGCGCTTGAAAAAAAGTGTGATTTTGAATAAAAATTGTCTTTTATGTCCTTCTTTTTGGTATTGCAATGACTGGTTGCGTTCAGAGCTGTGTGGTCAAATCATCCAACTACACAGGAAATGGTATTGAATTTTATACCAGCAAGGAAAATGTCAGCCCACATGTCACAACTTTTGATGCCACACATAAACTAACAAAAGAGGAAAGCACTCATTTACACGAAAATAAAGTTGATATAGGTCTTGGCGAAAAGGATCAATTATATTTTGATAAAAATGATGGTGCCAACTTCCATTTATCGCACAAAAATTACAAAGAAATTATTGACAATCTTAGAAGCACACACCAAGGCAGCTATGGTGCTTATAAAAATTGAAATACAGCTATTCAGTTAAGAGATTACGATAAAAAATTATGAAACAACAGACCTATTATCACAGGCACTGGTGAAAACTCAAATAATTATCTTTTTGCAGTTCAACCAGTAGAAGATGATAATGCTAAAGGCAGTTATAAAACCATTTATAATCCAAATGAATATAAAGAATGATTAGTAATAGATCCAACATTTAATTTTGATAGCAATTTTGTCTATGACAAAGAAAAAAATGTATTTAAAATAAATCCTGAAAATTCTAAATTAATTAATGAAGGCAAGTTTACAAGTAAATTAGAAGTAAACAACAACAGAAATAGCACACCATTTCTTTTTGATAAAGAACTTTCATACTTGACATTTTCAAGCAAAAATGACTTTACTGGCTTTGCAAAATTCAGAAGAGACATTTTAGAAACATTAGCAACAAACACTTTCTATTCTGATAAATCTTCATACTATAGGAAAGCATTATCGCAAGTTGAAAGCAAGTTAAGAGAAGCAAATTATTCAGTTGACTATAACGGTTTTAACAAATATTTAGTAGATAAAATCAAGAATAAAAAAGCAAGTGAATTAGAGTTTGCCCCTAATGTGTTTTATGCCCTTAAGTACTATAATAAAGCCCTAAACAAATATGCTAGTGAGTTGAATTTTAGTGCTTTAAATCAGATTTCGCCTGTTAAAAATTCAGTTATTGAAGAAATTAATAACTTAAGCAATGACTATAATAAAATAAATGATAAAAATAGCAAAGAAGCTGTTGAATTAAAGAGAAAAATTACATCTTTAAACGAACAGTTAAGAAACACAAGTAGATTACTTTCTCCAGCTCCATATTCAACTATGACAGTTAAATTAACTGATGCAGTTAATATTCCTTATTCTGGAGATGAACCTCAAAGAGTTATACATAACTGATCTGATGCATGAAAATTAGGACCATTCTATGGATTACTAGTTTTCCCAACTGCTTGACTATCAGCTCATTTATCAACTAGCCTATCGCATTTAGGCGGATGAGGCACAATTATAGTAATATTGGTACTAACAATTATTTTACGTAGTGCTATGTTAGCTGTAACATTCAAACAAACTGTTAACCAGTCTAAGCAAGAGGAACTAAAATCTAAAAAAGCAAAAATTGATGCTAAATATGCAGATTTTAAAAACAACAAACAAATGAAGGCTAGACAACAACAAGAAGTTGCTGAGCTATACAAAAAGCATGGAATTAATCCACTAGATGCCTTTGTGACAATGATAATCTCCTTGCCTGTGTTCATTATGATGTGAAGGGTTATCCAATCCTTACCCGAATTTAAATCAACGGTATGGTTAGGACTTTCATTTGCTGAAACGTCCTGAAGAAGATTATTCTTCTCTGGCGAATGGCAATATTTAGGACTTTTAGTTGTGGTTGCTGCTGTACAAGGTGTTGCACAGTTCTTACCACAGATACTGAATAGAAAGAAATTTAAAGAGCGGACTAGCTTAGAAGAAGAAAAAGCACTCAAGAAAGCTAATAGAACTCAAAGAATTATGACTATTGTCTTCTTCTTTATAACATTAATATTCTCTGCCGGTCTTCAAGTTTATTGAATAATTTCTGGTATCTGAACTATTATCCAAACCTTAAGTATTCATAAATTTAAGAAATCAGCTTACTATAGAAGAAAGTATTTAGATAAGCACAAAGCTTAAAACAAAAAATTCCTTGCGTGCGCTTGGAATTTTTGTTTATGCCTATAAAAAAGCCACAAAAGAAACACTAAAGTTTTACTGCTTTATTACTTTATTATTAATAAAATAACATAAAGTATTAAAATTAATATATAACTTAAAACAAAAAGGAGTTTTATGAAAATTTATATTGTTAAAAGCACTTCACCATATGAAACATTAGCATATGAAAACATAATAATGGAAGACCCAACTATTACAGGTGATGTTTTAGTGCTTTATCAACATGCAAATGCAATAATTATTGGTAACAACCAAAATGCTTATGAAGAGATTAATCGTGAATATGTTAGAGATCATAAAATTGCACTAGCAAGAAGAAAATCAGGTGGTGGTGCTGTTTACCATGATTTAGGTAACTTAAACTTTAGTTTTATTTCTGATAAGTCAGACAATAACAGTTATCAAAAGTTTCTTAGACCAATTCTTAATTTCTTAAACTCAATTGGTTTACAGTCAGAGTTTCACGGCAGAAATGACATTCATGCAAATGGATGCAAAATTAGCGGTAATGCTCAATACATAAGCGGCCACAGAATTGTTTCACACGGAACATTACTTTTTGACGTTGATATGACAATATTATCTAAAGCACTTAATCCAAATAAAATAAAGTTTGAATCAAAAGGCATCAAATCAATTCGTTCTAGAGTTGCAAATATTAATGATTTATTGCCTAAAAAGATGACAGTTGATGAATTTAGAGACGCTTTAGTAAAATATTTTGTTGAAAATGAAGATAGCACACTTGAAGAAATTCCATATGAAAAGTATGCTCCAAAGTTTGAAGAGTTAAGAAAATTATTTAGCTCTGAAAAATGAATATATGACCGTTCTGCAAACTTTACTTATACAAAAACTGAAAAATTCCCTGGTGGTCTTGTTACAGTTTATGGAACAATTGAAAACTCAATTATTAAAGACATTATTTTTGCGGGTGACTTTTTAAGTAAAAAAGATATCCGTGAAGTTGAACCATTATTCAAGGGCATTCGTTATGATGAAAAATCAGTTAGAGAGGTTCTTGCAAAAATTGATTTAGAAAACTACTTTGGAACTTTGACAGTTGATGAAATAGTTAAAATTATTTTAGGTTAGTAGTGCAAGCAACAGTTTCAATTAAAAATGAGCAAATTCATTATATTTATGAAGACGCTCCTGAAGGTACACCAGTACTTTTATTTATTCATGGGTTCAAAGACAGATCTAAAACAATTCAGCCGCTTTTAAGTATAAAAGACAGAAATTATTCTATTTATGCTCTTGACTTGCCAGGATGTGGCGAATCATCAAGTAATTTGGGCAGTTATTCAATTGAATTTTATGCAGAAGTTGTAAGAGAATTTATAAACAAAGTATTACCAGGTAAAAAAGTAATACTTATGGGCCACTCAATGGGTGCTGCAGTATCGCTAATGTGTTTTGATATTGCTAATGTAAAAGAGTTAGTTTTAGTTGCACCGTTTAATTACTATGCAGGACTTAATGCTGACTATGAGCAAGGAAAAAGATGAATGCTTCCTGAAAACATTGAAGATGCAGTTGAAGCATATAAAGCTTTAGTTTATAATCCAAATATATTTTATATAAAAGGCATACAAGCTTTTGCAATGAAAGATATTCAGAATAAAGAAAAAACAAAAGCTATGTTTTCTTACATTGTTGATAATCAATTTTTTAATAAATCATACTTAGAAAATGTATTAAAACCGCTGTATCAAAATGCTAAAAAACCATACACATTAATCTATGCTAGAAATGACTTATTTACTACTGAAGAAGAAATGCTTAGGTTAATTGAAGATATACCAACCATAACTCCTTTTGCCTTTGAACAATGCGGCCATGCTGTGTTTTTTCAAAAAGCTAATAAAGTAAATGAAATAGTAAGCAACCTTGCGCAAACCTTAAAAGCTGAATAATGCTGTAAAACAGCCAAAAAAAGCAGAAAATATGTTCAATTTTCTTGCTTTATTTTTTTATTAATATTCTTATAATATTTATATGTATATTAATGCAATTTATGATGCTTTTTTTGTTAATGGAAACAACTATATTTCTGCCTGATTTGTAATAATTTTTGGCTTCTTAGGAATGTCAATGACCCTTATTTTAGGTCTTCCACAAGCCATACATTTATATAGGTTTAAGCAAACAGGCAATGTTAAATATTATTCTTACTGAATGTTTTTAATAGGTATATTATCATGAATCTTTTTAGGAGCTTTTGATCCTGTGCAAAAGATGTTTGCTATAGTTATTTCAAATTGCATTTGCTCATTAATTTATGTAATCACATTATGATTAACATATAGATATTCAAATGATTTAAAACGCAGAAAAAATCAGTGAATTGTATTAATTACATCTTTAGCTTTATCAATTTTTGTTATTTGTTTAGCTATCTCAGCACTTATTTTAAAATGAAAATTGCCACAAATTGCACAAATGAGCATAGCACAAATAGTACCAATAATTACAACTTTTGCTTTCTTGCCCCAAGTGCTTAAGGCTATAGACACTAGAGACTATTCTGGAATGTCTGTTTCAATGGTATGAACATTCATTTTAGCCAATATATTTTGAACTTCATATTGAGTATTTTTTATTATTAATGCTGGCATAGCGCCGCAATTAATTAGTGCCCTAATATGACAAATTTTATCTCTTTTACTATATTCATTTTTACTAATAAAAATGAATCTGCAAGCCAAAATTGACAAAAAGAAAATTAATACTACCAATGGAGAAATTTATGTATAAATCAAAGTTAACACTCAAAGAAACGCAACAAGCTATCCAGGATCTTAAATTTGCATTTACTAAAAAGCTTAACCAAGAGTTAAATCTAACAAGAGTGTCTGCCCCCTTATTTGTTACATCAAACTCAAAAATTAACGATGGATTAAACGGTGATATTCCTGTTATTTTTTCGCCAAATAAATGAAGTGAGAACATTGAAATTGTTCATTCATTAGCTAAGTGAAAAAGATCAGCCTTATCAAGATATAAATTTTTACCAGGCGAGGGGCTATGAACAGATATGAATGCAATTCGCAAGGATGATGAAGTTGACTATAAGCATTCATTATATGTGGATCAATGAGATTGAGAATTAATCATAAACAAAGAGGACAGAAATATTAATTTCCTTAAAAAAATTGTCGAAACCATCTATAAATCAATTAGATACGTCGAAAACAAAATCAACTTTAAATACCCTACTTTATCTCAAAAACTTCCAGTGAACTTAACATTTATTAGCTCTGAAGAGCTATATAGAGAGTATCCAAGTGTTAGTCCTGAAGAAAGAGAAAATATAGTAGCAAGAAAATATGGAGCAGTCTTTATTTATAAAATTGGTCACACTTTGCCTGATGGATTGCCACATTCAAAAAGAGCGTTTGATTATGATGACTGAAATTTAAATGGTGATTTAGTTTTCTATGATGCTGTTAATGATGCAGCATTAGAAATTTCATCAATGGGCATTAGAGTTGATGCTGATTCATTAACAAAACAAGCAAAAATTTGCAATAAAAGTGATAGCGATATGGGCGAATATCATAGAGCTATCCTTACTCAAAAATTACCTTACACAATCGGCGGTGGAATTGGACAAAGCAGACTAAGTATGTTTTTATTAGAAAAGAAACATATTGGTGAAGTTCAAGCAAGCGTTTGACCAGATGAACACAAAGAATCATTTGAAAAACAAGGTGTTAACTTACTTTAATCAAATCTTCCGAAAAGCCTATAAAACAGGCTTTTTTGTTTTGTTCGGCAACTTTTTAAACAATTTATAACACAAAAATAAAGAAATTAATTTTATATATAGATTTAGTCTTAATATAATATATATATGAGTTCTGTTGGTTATAAAAGATTTGAAGCATTTTGCAAGGCTAACAACATAGAAATTAATAGCGAATTACAAGGAACCGAACTGGTTCTTTTTAATCAAAAATATGATGAAAATTCAAATGAGAAGCTTAAAATAGAGTTTCGTTTTAAAAATCCTATTTCATATGAAACTATTAAAAAATTAAAGTCATTTATACGTTTAAACAAAGATAGATTAGACGTGTCTTTTGTTGTTTCAAACGATTCATACAATAAAAATAGCATCTTACAATATGTTTATCAAATAATAGACAAAACACGTTTTAAGCCCTTGAATCAAATTAATTGGGAAAACAAGTTTTATGTAGATGAAGACCATATTGGCCACTTTGAAAACATTGACAGAGACTTTGAAAATCAATATGGGATTTTGTTAAGCAAGTTGCTTAATAAACTCAAAGAATATGGATTTGCTTTGTTCAATTTTTCTTATGACTATATTCAATCTTCTCCAGAAAGCTACTCAAAATTGGAGGAAGCAGCAAAGCAAAATGAAAAAATAAAGCAAGAGCTTTTGAAAAAAATGATTGAACTAGATTCATCTTCTGATAAATATGATTCTTATGACTCAAACCCACTTAAAGTAAAGAGAAACTTTAATAAAAGTTATACAACTTATTCAATAAAAGATTTAGCAACTGCCCCAAGTAGAATAAACGTTGAGTTTGTGGGATTATTATTTGCATCTAAAAAAAGTTTTTCCAAAAATAAAAAACTTACTATTCAGTTCAAAGTTAGTGATTTTCAAAGTGCAGTCAACTGCACATGATTTTTAGACACTGACTGACTTAGCAATGAGCAAAAAAACTTAATTAATCCAGATAATCAATCTTGAGTAAAAGTTAAAGGCTCAATTCCTAGTGCTGATAAAATCAAAGGTAACAACTTTTTCATTTATGTTGATTCCCTTGAATTAACTGATTCTCCTTTAAATATCAAAGAAGATATAGCAAGCGAAGATAGGAAGAGAGTTGAGTTTCATATTTCGACAAAAATGAACACAATGGATGGTCTTTTTAATGCTGATGATTTTGTAGAAAGAGCAAAAAGATGAAAAATGCCTGCAGTTGGCATAATGGACACTGATGGTGCTCAAGGTTATCCAAAGTTATTTAATAAAGCTAAAAAAGCTGGAATAAAAGCTATTTATGGAACTGCTTTTACTACTATAAATAAGGCAAATGAGGCAATTTTAGGAAATGCTCCAAATGGCAACTTTAAAGACTATTCATATGTGTCATTTGATATTGAAACAACAGGTTTGAGTCCCAAATTTCATGAAATAATTGAATTTGGTGCTGTAGATATTAATCAGGATTTAAAAGTTGGAAAAGTAACTCAATTTTTCATTAAACCGCAAGCAAAAATAGGCGCTTTTACAACTGAGCTTACTGGTATCACTCAACAAATGCTTGATTCTGAAGGATTAAGTATAAAAGATGGCTTACAAAGAATTTATGATTGCTTAGATGGCAAAGTTGCAATTGCACATAATGCAAAGTTTGACTTTAATTTTTTAAAAGAGCAATTTAGACTTAATAATGTACCGTTTCCAAATGTTACAGTTATTGATACTTTAATAGCTTCTAGAATAGGCTTTCCAAATTACAAAAGGCATAAATTAGAAGATGTTGCATCCAGACTTGGTGTTGTTTATGATCCAAATGTTGCACACCGTGGGGATTATGATGCTAAAGTTCTTGCAAATGTTTGAGTTAACATAATTTCTGAGCTAAATTCTAAAAATATATTTACTTTTGAAGACTTGGGTAACTTTACTTCTAATGATTTATATGCAAAAATGCACGGCTATGAAGTTTCAACTATTGCTTTAAATAACAAAGGATTAAAAAAGCAATTTGAGCTTATAACAGATTGCTTAACTAAAAAATTTATAAATGGCCCAATAACTTTTAAAGAGGATTTTGTCAACTTAGATAGATCTGATATTTTAGTAGGATCAGGAACTTTAAAAGGCCTTTTGATTGATAAGTACTTTTACTCTTCACATGATGATTTTATAAAAGAATTAAAACATTATGACTTTATTGAGATCCCAGCACCACAATGCTTCGAGCACTGAATAAAATATGGCTTTATAACTACTAAGCAACTATATGATGGCTTAAGTGAAATAATTTCTGAAGCTAAAAAACATTCAAAAATTTGTATAGCTACTGCTGATGTAAAATACCTAGATCCATGAGATAAAGAAATTTTTATGTCCTTAGTTTATGCTAAAGGTATAAAGAATGCAAGACATTACTTATTTGACTATAAAAAAGCCGAAGAAGGAAAATTAGTTATACCAAATCAAAGGTTTTTAACTACCGATGAAATGTTAGAACAATTTGCTTTTTTAAATGATAAAAAGCTAGCTGAAGAAATTGTTATTGACAATACTCAAAAAATTGCCAATATGGCCGAAAACATTGAAGTAATCAAAAATGGCTTATTTACACCTGAATTCGACGATTCTAAGAAAAAATTACATGATTTAGTTTATAAAAATGCTCATGCAAAATATGGCGAAAACTTGCCTGAATTGATTCAAAAAAGAATTGATTCTGAACTGAACCCTATTATCAAATATGGTTTTGATGTTATTTATTGAATTAGTTATAAATTAGTTAAGCTATCAATTGATCAAGGTTTTATAGTAGGAAGCAGGGGATCAATTGGTTCATCATTTGTGGCTTCATTAATTGGTATTTCTGAAGTTAATCCACTTGTGCCTCATTATTGCTGTCCTAAGTGTAAGCATTTTGAAATAGCTAATGTTCCAGGTATCACTAGTGGATATGATTTGCCCGATAAGATTTGCCCACAGTGTAATACGAAAATTAAGGGCGATGGACAAAGCATTCCTTTTGAAACATTTTTAGGTTTCAATGCTGATAAAGTTCCTGATATCGATCTTAACTTTACCGGAGAATTTCAAGGTGTTGTTCATGAAGAAATCCGTAAGCTTTTTGGAGAAAGTCACACTTTTAGGGCTGGTACCATATCAAAAGTTGCTGAAAAAACAGCTTTTGGCTATGTAAAGTCATATGCTGAGCAAACTAGACAGAACATCCCACAAATTTTTGTTGAGTTTTTAGCTAACAGAATTAAGGACGTTAAAAGAACAACAGGTCAGCACCCTGGAGGAATAATTATTATTCCAAAGCAGTTTGATATTTTTGACTTTACCCCGATCAACTATCCAGCTAATGACCAAAGTTCTTCATGATTAACAACTCACTTCGATTACAAGGCGATTCATGATAACGTTCTAAAATTTGACATCTTAGGTCATGATAACCCAACTTCAATTAAATTATTAGAGCAATACACTGGCATAAATATTTATGACGTTCCCAAAAATGATGAGAGTGTTATAAAGCTTTTTAGCTCTACTGAACCAATGGGAATTAAACCTGATCAAATTTCAAATGAAAAAACTGGAGCTATTGGTTTGCCAGAATTTGGTACTTCTTTTGTTAGACAAATGCTAAATGATATTAAGCCAAAAACTGTAGCTGACTTAATTTCAATTTCAGGTCTTAGTCACGGAACTAATGTTTGGATAAACAATGCAGATGAGTTAGTTTTAGAAAAATGCCGCAAGCTTAATGAAGTTGTTTGTTGTAGGGACGACATTATGCCTATGCTAATTGCTAAAGGTATTGAACCTCTTCTGTCATTTACTTTGATGGAAAAAGTTAGAAAAGGAAAAGGACTTTCGAATGAAGAAGTTGGGCTTTTAGAAAAACATAATGTTCCAAACTGGCTAATTAAAAGTATGCAAAAAATTGAGTACCTTTTCCCAAAAGCGCATGCTACTGCTTATGTTACAATGGCGCTATGAATAGCCTGATTCAAGCTCTATGAGCCTTTGGCATTTTATGCTAGTTATTTTACAGCCCACTCAAAAGCTGATGACATAGAAAATATGATTGATAAGCCAAATGGTATTAAAGTGTCAAAAAGGCTTTATGAATTAAAGAAAACTGAAGACAGAAGTAATAAAGAAAACGATCTTATTGGCGTGTTCGAAGTTGCTGAAGAATTATATGCTCGTGGTTTTTATATATCTAATGTTGATATTGATAAATCACAAGCCGAAAAGTGATTAATTGATAAAGAAAGAGGCTGCTTAATTCCGCCATTTTCAACAATCGAGAGTTTAGGGTCAGTTAAGGCAAACGATATTGTTAATGCCAGAGCAGAAAAAGCATTTTTATCTAAAGAAGATTTCAAAATTAGAACTGGAGTTTCTAAAACTGTTTTTGATACTATGAACAGAATGAAAATTTTAGATAGCCTAAATGATTCTGATCAATTAACTCTGTTTTAACCAATAAACCTATAAAATAGGGAAATAAGTCGTCCCTATTTTTTTATATTTATATTGTTGTAAAAACAAAAAAATTTACTATAATAATGTAACAGTGGTCGCGTAGCTCAGCAGGATAGAGCACAAGCCTTCTAAGCTTGTTGTCAGAGGTTCGAATCCTCTCGTGATCGCCATTTTTTTATTTTTGCAAGAAAAAATAAAAAGTGACGCTTATTTTTATAATAAAATTTTATAACTGTGTGTTCACATAGCTCACCAGGTAGAGCACAAGCCTCCTAAGCTTGGGGTAATGGGTTCAATTCCCATTGTGAACGCCATTTTTTTATTCACTTTTATTAAGCAATCAGCATAATTTTGGGATTTTTTAAAAAAAGTTAAAAACTCATTAAAAAGCTTTAAAATTTATTAATATGAAAAATTTAGCAAATGAATTAAGACCTAAAACGTTGGACGATATTATTGGGCAAAAATCAGTTGTGGAGTTACTAAAAAGAGTTGCCAGGGACAGAATTTACTCAAGTTTTATATTTTTTGGTGAATCAGGCACCGGCAAGACATCAGCAGCAGTTGCACTAGCTAATGACTTAGGCCTAAAATATGATTATTTTAATGCTTCAGTTAACTCAAAAGCTGAATTAATCAAGATGCTCGCGGATAATGACGTTTTAATAATTGATGAAATTCATAGGCTAAATAAAGATAAGCAAGATATTTTACTTTCTTACTTGGAGTTTGACAAAATAATTATTTATGCAACAACTACGGAAAATCCTTATTTTAGAGTAAATCCAGCCTTAAGAAGCAGAATGCAAATTTTGCAATTTACTAAATTAAGCGAACAAGAAATGTTTGAAGGTATAAAACATAATTTAAAAAAGCATTTTCCTGATTACCAAATGGATGAATCAACGATTAAGGTGTTTGTAAAGTTATCTAATGGCGATTATAGATCATGTCTTAACAATTTGCAAATTTTGACTTTGATGACTAAAAACAAGAAAATAAGTTTAGATGACATTAAAAAATTTGTACCAAATATCTCATTTTATAGTGATGAAAATTCATCAGCTCACTATAACAATCTTTCAGCTTTTCATAAATCTCTTCGTGGTTCTGATGTAGATGCAGCATTATATTACGGAGCAATTATTGTTAAGTCAGGTGATTTGCAAGGATTGTTTAGAAGGCTAATAGCATGTAGCTATGAAGATGTAGGGTTAGCTGATCCTAACTTGCAAATTAGAGTAAAAAATGCTATTGATTGTGCTGAATTACTTGGCTTACCTGAAGCAAGATTACCTATTTTTTATGCGATTATATCTGTAGCTTTAGCACCTAAGAGCAATTCAGTTTATGAAGCTATTTTAAATGTTGAAGGTTATATTAATCAAGGAAATATTTATGATGTGCCTAAATTTTTGCGTGATGGTCACTATGCATCAGCAGTTAAACTAGGAGATTCTATAGGCTATAAATATCCACATGATTTTCCTAATCATTTCGTAAAACAGGAGTATTTGCCGAAAGAAGCTAAGGGAAATCAATTCTTTTTTCCAAAAGAAACAGATTCTAAGAAAATCACAGAATACTATAAGTTTATAAAACAACTACAAGGAGAAGAATAATGAGTTCTAAAATAAATTGAGAAGAAATAAAAAGTTTTGAAGAGTATAAGCAAGCTAAAAATCTAGTTTTTGGTGCAGGTAGCGAGATTGAAGAATTAAAGGCAAAAATCAAAAATTCTAGCCCTGAAGAGCGTAAATTAATTGGTATTAAAATCAGTGAGCTAAAGTTATTTTATGAAACTAAGTTTAAAGAAGTTGAAGAGAGGCTTGAAAAGGAGAAAATAAATAAAATCATTGAAAGTGAATTTATTGATGTAACTAAGCCATTAAAACAATTAGGCTCATTGCACCCAATTAGTATTATTGAACAAAGGCTTAGAGATTGATTTGTCCAAAATGGCTATTTTGAAGCTACAGGCGGCGAGATTACTGATGAAGAATATAACTTTGAAAGACTGAATATTCCGCAAAATCATCCTGCGCGTGCAACCCATGATTCGCTTTATATTTCAAACAATATTTTATTAAGAACTCATAACACTGGAATAACTGCTTATGAGTTAGAGAAAAATGCTAACAAGTGTGCAAATATCTTTTCAATAGGAAAGGTTTATAGAAATGATGAAGACGATGCAACTCACTCACACCAATTTACTCAGCTGGATTTTGTAAGTGTAGGTCAACAAGTTAGTTTCCCAAATTTAATATGAACCCTTAAATCGCTATTATCTTATGTTTTTGAAGAAGAGTTAGAAATAAGACTAAGGCCAAGTTATTTCCCTTTTACTGAACCAAGTGTTGAAGTTGATATTTTTTATAAAAATAAATGAATTGAAGTGCTCGGAGCAGGAATGTTACACTCTAATGTGATGACAAAAGCTGGTTATGACAGCAAAAAATTTTATGGATTTGCAGCTGGCTTAGGATTAGAAAGATTAACAATGATAAAGTACGGAATAACTGACATTAGATATTTATATAAAAATGATTTAAGAACACTTTTACAGTTTAAGAATGAAAAATAAGTTTGCTGAATTTATTAATAATGAATCCCAAAAACCCTATTTTATAGAGTTAATGTCTTCTATAGATAAAGAAAAAAGTAAGTTCAATGTGTTTCCTAGCGATGAGAAAATATTTGAGTGTCTTAAATATAGCAGTCCTGAGAAATTAAAACTAATTATTATTGGACAAGATCCATATTACAAAAAAGGATTTGCTGATGGCTTGGCTTTTAGTACAGAGAGTCCAAAATGCCCAAAAAGTTTAGAAAACATTTTAGTTGAACTAAAAAAAGACTACCCGGAGGCTGTAATTGAGACATTTAGTCTAAAATCCTGAGCCAAAAATCACATTTTGCTACTTAATAGTGTGCTAACAGTTAGTGAAGACAGGCCGAATAGTCACAGTAATTTTGGATGAGAAATTTTTGTTTCTAATTTATTAGATTTTATTTTAAAGGAAAATAAAGAAGTGATTTTTGGTACTTGGGGCAACAAGGCCTTTTCATTAATTAAGGATAAAGTTACAGAGGACAGAATAATATTTACTTCCCATCCTTCACCACTAAGTTATTCAAAAACAAAAAATAGTTTCAAGGATTCACATTTTTTCAAAAAAGTTAATGCAAAATTGACCAATCCAATTGATTTTAGCATTAGAAAGGAAAATTAATATGATCATTTCTCTTAGAGAAATCAATAAATATATGCCTGAAATAAATTTAGATAGCTCAATTGAAAAAAGTATAAACAACTTAGGCTATGAAGTCGAGAGCATAAAACAATTCAGCGATGTAAAGGGAATAAAATTTGGATATGTGCTGGATGTTTTTAAAAATGAAAACAGCAAAAACCTTAACGTTGTTAGCATAAAAACAAACAGAGGCATTATAACTATCCAGACAACTGCTACAAATGTGAAGAAGAATCACTGAATTGTTGCTTTTGTTGAAGGAGCTAGCAAGGGCGAGATAGTTTTTGGTAAAAAAGAAATGGCTGGCGTTGTCTCTAATGGAATGCTTGCAAGTTATTCAGAGTTAGGTTATGACAGTTCATTGCTCCCATTTGATCCTAACGGTGTTATTTTATTGGATGATTCATCAATTAATGAAGATTTAGATCCAATTAAATATTTTAATTTAGACGACTACATAATTGATATTACTACACCAGCCAATAGAGCAGAAACCAATTCATATTATGTACTTGCTATGGAATTAGCAGCTTACTATAAAACTAAATTTGTATGGCCAAATTTGCTGCCAAAAGACAACTATCGTTTTAGAAGCAACATAAAAGTTTCTAAAAATGAAGCGACCGAATTAACATTTTTTGAAGCAAGACTTAAAAATAACAAAACAAGCTTAAAAGATATTTTGTTCTTAGCTAAGCACGGCATAAATGCAAAAGGTCTTTATGCTATTGATTTAACAAACATTGCTCTTTTAGTTGCAGGAGCACCATGTCATGTTTATGACAAAAATAAGATTGGGAAATCATTATCATGTTCTAAATTTAGTGGTGAACTTGAGATTTTAGGAGGAAAGAAAGTAAGTGTTTCTGATGTTCTTGCAATTAAAGATGAAACAGGCGTAATTTCTTTAGCATCAGTTATGGGTTGCGAAAACTCGGCAGTTGATGAGAATACTAAAGAAGTTGTATTTGAAGTAGGTTTATTTGATCCATTATTAGTTAGACATGGTGCTAGAGAAATCAAAATGGATACAGCCTCATCAATTCAAGCAGGAAGAGCACTTAATTCACAAATTGTATTTAATGGAATTTCCTTTTTAAAGTATAAATCAGCTTTAGACGGTCAATCTGTTAGCCAGATTGTGAATATTCCCAAAGTTAAAAAAGGCAAATCAGTTATTCAAAGCAGAAAGAAATTATCAATCTATGCTAACTGTAACATTAAAGATTTATCAATATTTGATGATGTAGAAACAACTCTTAAAAAAATTGGCTTTTCAATGGACAAAAACAGAGTTATAGCTCCGACATACAGAAGCGATATACAGCATTATGAAGATGTGATTGAAGAGTATTTTAGATTTTATGGATACAACAATTTCAAACCGGAAGCACCAAAATTAGAATCATATAAAGTTGCACATTCAGTCGATAATAAAAATATACTTCAGTCGCTAGGCTATAACGAAATAAGAACTTTTAGTTTAATTTCTTCTGAAATGAACATACTTAACCCTTTTAATTTTGAAAGCACAGTTAAGTTAATGACTTTTGTTTCTAAAGAAAGAGAAGAAGTTAGAAACTCTATAATTCCATCATTATTAGAATCTGCAGAATTTAATCTAAAAAGAAAAATAAATAATGTTTCATTATTTGAGCATGGAATGATTAATGACAATAAATTTGTTTATGGTCTATTATCAAATGAAAAGTCATTTGACGAAATTAAGCAAGATATTTATAACTTTTTAAAAGTTGATAATTTAGAATTTATTCCTTTTAAGGATAATGAACTTATTCACCCTAATGTATCAGCAAAAATTATCTACAATGGCTGTTTTATAGGATGAATTGGAAAAGTACATCCATCATATAATGCTTCTAATTTTTGAGTTGCAGAATTTATAAATGTAAATAATAATTCAAAAGTTGAGTTTAATGTCTATGACCCTAGTCCTTTAAAATCAATAGACTTAACATTCACAATTAACTCAAATGAAGCAATTGCATCAAAAATTAGTGAAATTAATGAAATATCTAAGTCATTTAGCATTATGCAAATTGATTCATTTACTAATGCTGATAAAAGAAATGTAACACTAAGAGTAACTGGCAGTTTTGAAGAAATTAACAAGATTAATGAAATTTTTAACAAAAAATAGGGGGAATTATGTACAAGAAAATATCAATGAATGATAAAGAAATTGAGCAAGCCATTAACAATGAAGTTGATAGACAAAATGAACACATTGAGCTTATAGCATCAGAAAATTATGTAAGCGAAGATGTTTTAACTGCTGTTGGAAGTGTTTTAACTAATAAATATGGCGAAGGCTATCCAGGCAAAAGGTACTATGGCGGCTGCGAAAATGTTGATGTTGTCGAAACACTTGCTATTGAAAGACTTAAAAAACTTTTCGGAGTTAAGTTTGCTAACGTTCAACCATATTCAGGATCAGTTGCCAATGCTGCAGCTTTAGCGACACTAGCAAGCCAAGGCGACAAAATTATGGGGCTAGATTTAGCATCAGGCGGACATCTTACTCATGGTTATAAAATAAGCTTCAGTGGTATTTTTTATAATTCAATAACTTATTCAGTTAATGAAGATGGTATTTTAGATTATGAAGCGATCAAAGAGTTAGCCATTAAAGAAAAACCAAAAGTAATTATTTGTGGTTATTCAGCATATTCTAGAATTGTTGATTTCAAGAAATTTAGAGAAATAGCCGATGCTTGCGGTGCAAAATTGATGGCAGATATAGCTCATATTGCCGGATTAATTGCAGGGGGAGTTCACCCATCACCAGTGCCTTATGCAGACATTATCACTTCAACAACCCATAAAACTTTAAGAGGCGCCAGAGGCGCCATCATTATGACTAATGATGAAGAAATTGCTAAGAAAATGAATAGATGAGTATTTCCAGGTTATCAAGGTGGCCCACTATTTCATGCAATAGCAGGCAAGGCAGTTGCTTTCGGCGAGGCACTAAAACCTGAATATACAGCATATGCAAAAAGCATTGTTGATAATGCAAGAGAATTTTCTAATTACTTTATAAAACAGGGTGTTTCGATAGTTTCAGGGGGCACTGACAATCATTTATTTACAATAAATGTGAACAAAAGCTATGGCATTTCAGGATTACAAGCTGAAAAGATATTAGGTAAATTTAATATAACTGTGAATAAAAACACTGTGCCATTTGACGAACTAAGTCCTGCTGTTACTTCGGGAATTAGAATAGGCACTGCAGCGATGAGCTCAAGAAAGTTTGCAAAATGAAAAGAACTTGGTGCTATCATGCACGAGATTTTGCAAAATTGTGTTGAATTTAGCGAAAATGAATCAAAGCACTTAGACAGAATTTCTGAACTTAAGAAACAAGTTGAAGCACTAACTATTGAATTTCCAATTATCACAAAATATTAGGAAGTAATTTTGAACATTAAATATTTGTATGATTCAATTAGCCCATATGAAAGTGGCTATTTGAAAACTGAAGATGGGATGCATGAAATTTACTATGAAGTTTCAGGCAATCCTGATGGAATACCAGTTTTATATATTCATGGCGGGCCTGGTGCTGGCTGTAACAAAAACAGCAGAAGGCTTTTTAATCCAAAAGCCTATAAAATAGTTTTATTCGACCAAAGAGGATGTGGAAAAAGTAAGCCATCAATGTCATTAATTAATAACACAACTTGATTTTTGATTAATGACATTGAGATGCTTAGAAAACATCTAAAAATAGATAAATGAATGCTTTTTGGTGGTTCATGAGGCACAACATTAGCTTTGTGTTATGCAATTAATCATCCTGATAGAGTATTGCATATAGTGTTACGAGGACTTTTTTTAGGTACAAAGCATGATCTTATTTGACTTTATCAAGATGGTGCAAATAGAATGAATCCAGTAGATTTTGAAAGATATATAGATCTTGTTCCAGTTGATAAAAGAAATGATGTTATAAACTATTATCATAAATTAATGAATGATAGCGATTCTAACATTAGAATTAAAGCGCTAAATGAATGAGCTAGATGAGAATCTGTTAACGTAAAATTGCTTGGCGGTGATTTTGATGAAACAGACATCAAGGCAAATAGCGAAATTGCGCTCATTGAAAATCATTATTTTGTTAATAATTGCTTTTTCGAGGAAGGCTATATATTAAATAATATTCACAAAATTAAGCACATTTCAGCCAACATTATTCATGGTGCTTATGATTTAATTTGCCAGCCATATGGTGCATATTTGGTGCATAAAAATATGCCTAATTCTACGCTTAAGATACTCAAAGACTCCGGTCATTCACAGTGGTCTGAAAGCATTGTTTATGAGTTAGTTAAAGCTACTGATAAATATGCAATTGAGAATTTATTAAAGGATAAATAATGCCTAAATCAATTAGATCATTCTTCCCATTAGCCTATAAAATAGTATATTTAGACACAGCAGCCTTAGCGCTTAAACCTAAGCCGTCCATCACTGAAAGCAACAATTTTTATAATTTATATTCAGTTAGCACAAGAACTAATAATTCTCCATTAGGCATTTATACCAATAAAATAGTTAATGAAGTTAGAAGCAAAATTGCATTACTAACTGATGCTAAAGAAAACGAAGTAATTTTTACTTCCGGAGCAACAGATTCGCTAAATAAGTTTGCACAAATGTATATGCAAAAATTGAAAGCGGGTGATCAAATAATTTTGCATGGCTATAATCACTCATCAAATATGATTCCATGAATTGCGTTAGCCAAAGAACACAACATAGATGTAAAAATTGTTGATACCCCTGATTTAGAAAGTGCTATAAACAGCAAAACCAAAGTTGTAGCATTTTCGCAATTAACCAATAATTTTCAAGTAAAAATAGATATAGAAAGCCTTTATAAAAAATGTCGCAAAGTTGGAGCAATATTAGTAAATGATGCAGCTCAAGCTATAGTTTATGAAAAAGTCAGTTTGCAAAATTGTGATGTTATAGCTTTTAGTGCAAATAAATTTTATGGGCCGACAGGCCTAGGGGCTTTAATTATTAAAGAAGATATATTAAAAGAATTAGATCCTGTTACTTTTGGTGGTGGCACAATCAATTCAGTGAACAAAGATAATAGTTTTATAATTAAAAATAGTATCGAAAAATTTGAACCTGGAACCCTTAATTTTGCAGCTATCTTTATGTTTAATAGGTCAATTGATTTTTTTAACCAATATATTGGTTATGAAAAAAGCAAACAAATATTAAAAAAACTAAGTAATTATGCATACGACGAGCTTTTGAAAGTACAAAATATTGAAATCTATTCAAAAAGAGATGATCACATAATTTTATTTAACATTAAGGGAATTAATTCACAAGATGTAGCGCATTTTTTAGGTGTAAATAACATATATGTGCGTTCAGGAATCTTTTGCGCCCACTATTTAAAAAATTTTGCTTGCAACGATTCCTTCGTCAGGGTTTCGCTAGGGGTTTACAACAATAAAAATGACATTAATAAGCTAACTCATGCATTAAAAAAAGGAGGTGATTTCATTGTCTTATAGTTTTGAACAAAAAAGAGAAATTATTATGAATAATTATCTAAAGCCTTCTTTTAAAAAAGATGTGCAAAATAAAAAAATAGAATCTTTTAGCAACTCTTGCGGTGATTATTTAGAAGCTGATTATATAGTTGAAAATAAAATTTTAAAAGATTTACGTTTTAATGGCAATGGCTGTGCTTATTTTATCTCATCAGCTAATTTGCTTTGTAAATATATAAATAATAAGACTATAGACGAATCACTCTATTTTATAGACTTATTCGAAAAAAATATTACTGGAAAGCCTTTAAGTGATGAAGAAAAAAACAAGCTTGGAGAGCTATTAGTTTTTGATAATGTTAATCAGCATGCTAATAGGCTTGACTGTGTGCAAATGCTAAGCAAGCCATTAAAAGAAATATTAAAAAATGAACAATAAAAACATTATATTTCATATAGATTTCGACTCATATTTTGTAAGCGCGCACAGATCAAAAGATCATAGGCTAAAGAATAAACCTGTTGCAGTTTCAAATGGCTTAAGTCGCTCAATTTGCTCTAGTATTTCATATGAGTTAAAAAATGCTGGCATAAAAGTCGGCTGGCCAAGATTTATGATTGAAAAAAAGGTTCCTGACACAATTTTTGTCGAACCTAATTTTGACTTATACTACACAACATCAAACAATATTTTTGATTACATTGCATCAAATTATACTGCCAATATTGAAGTCGGTTCAATTGATGAATGTTGGGTTGATGTTACTGCTATAGCAGAAGGAAAAAATCCTGTTGCGCTTGCTAGAAAATTGCAAGAAGATATCAACAAGATCTTTGACATTCCTATTTCAATAGGAATTTCTTATTCAAAATGAGCTGCTAAAATAGCTAGTGATTTAGCTAAGCCATTTGGCGTTAAATTTATTGAAAATCATAATGATCTTGAGACTCAAATTTGGCCACTAAATATCCAAAAGTACTATGGAATAGGCGAAAAAACTGCTGACAAATTAATAAAAGCAGATGTTAAAACAATTGGCCAGTTAGCTCGTTCTAGTGAGTTAAATTCCGATTTATACATGATTTTTAGAAACAGACTGTCTGCTTTTATTAATGAAGCTAATGGCAATGGCAATGATAAGTTAACATATGAGCACAACAATTTAAAGGGCATAGGTAATGAACTTACATTTCCGCTTTATGACTTTTATGAACGAAGTGAAATATATAAAGTAATTAAAAATATTGCATATAAAGTAAGTCATAGAGCACAAAATCGCAATGTTGTTGGCTTTACTTTAACAGTAATAATCAGAAGCGTTTCTAAAGTTTGAAAAGGCAAGCAAATGAAGTTGGTTGAGCCAACTAATGATGCTGAACAAATTTATAAAAATGCCATTATACTCTTTGAAAAATTGTGAAAAGAGCAACCTATTCGTGGCGTTGGCTTAAGATTAACTAACTTAATTAATGAGTTTGAACATTTTAAACAACTTACAATTTTTGACACATATGACGATTACAAACAGGAAAGCAAAGTAAATAATATAATTAATGATATAAACAAAAAAGTTGGCAAGGTTGTTTTAAAAACTGGCTATAGAGTTTCTAAAGAAAAAATAAAAGAGTCTGTGCAAAGTAGATATCTTGAAGATGATTTAGGGATAAGAAAGTAGGAAAAAATGAAAATTGGATTGTTTGGGGGCTCATTTAACCCTGTGCATAATGGACACATTAAAATTGCTGAATTTGCCTATAAAACACTAGGTTTGGACAAAATTTACTTCATCCCTACTGCTATTAGTCCATTCAAAAAGAAAAATCAAGTAGCTGCAGATAGTGACAGAATTAATATGCTAAATTTGGCTTTAGAAAACTTTAGCTATAACTCAGAAGTGTCTTTGTTTGAGATAAAAAGAGGCGGAGTTAGTTACACTTTTGAAACAATAAGATATTTTAAAAATAAGTTTCCAAACGATGAGCTCTTTTTCATAATGGGCTCTGATTTGTTGCCTAAATTTCATAAATGAGAATATGCAGAAGAGATGACTCAAAGTTGTCAATTTGTTGTTTATAAACGTAGCAAAAATATAAATAAAATTAATGCCAAAAAGTATGGCATTAAAATTATGAATAACCCAATTTTTGATGAATCATCTACTAAAGTTAGACAAGGTGAGTTAGGTCTAACTGATAATAAAGTCAATAACTATATTGGAAATAACTTTCTATATGCAAAGGAAATCGTTCATTCATTACTAACAGCAAAAAGAGCTAAACATTGTGTAGCTGCTGCTGAGTTTGCTGTTATGCTAGCTAAATCAATAAAATATGATGCAAAAAAAGCTTATTATGCAGGCTTATTCCACGATATTTGCAAGGAATTAGACGAAAATGAATCCAGAGCATTTATCAATCAGTTTGTTGAAAATGCTTATGATAGAAAATTATTTCCAAATTATAAGCTTCACCAGCTTGCTGGGGCGCTATGGTTTAAACATATTTATATGAATGATGATGACGAAATTTATAATGCTATCAGGATTCACACATCACTAGCATTAGAATTATCAACATTAGATAAAATTTTGTATATAGCAGATAAAATTTGTGATGGACGTGCTTTTGCAGGAGTGCAAAAGCTAAGACAGCTAGCGCTAGAAGACTTTGATGAGTGCTTTAAGCAAGTTGTTAAAAGAAACATTGAATACAATCTTGCCAAAAATATTACTTTTAGTGATGAACAAAATGAGATCAATAATAAGTGGTCTAAGTAGAATGTGATTATAATATGCCAGAATTAGTAAGAGTACAAAAATTAATAGCACAATCAGGCCTAATGTCAAGGCGAGATGCTGAAAAAATGATTTCCAAGGGTCTTGTTTTTGTTAATGGAATTAAGTCATCTATTGGCGATAAAGCAAGCATAAATGATGAAATAAAAGTAAATGGCAAAATAATAAATTTGACTAAAAACACTGTTTTTAAGTATTATTTGCTTAACAAACCTAAGAACACTATAACAACTTCAAAAGATCCTAAGGGTCGTCACACTGTTATTGATTTAATTAACACTAGTGAAAGAATTGTCCCTGTTGGTAGGCTGGATCGTAATACAACTGGCGTTTTATTACTCACAACTGATTATGAGTTAGTTAACAAATTAACACATCCTAAATATGAAATCGAAAGAGTTTATCGTGCTAGAATTGACTCACCTTTAACATTAAAAGAATTTAAAGAGCTTAATGCAGGCATTGAAATTGATGGAAAAATGAGCTACCAAATTGTTGATCAAGTTGATACAAAAAGCTATCTAATTTCACTTCATGTTGGTTCATACCATCATGTTAAAAAACTATTTGAAAAAATTGGCCACAGTGTCTTAACTTTAAAAAGAGTTTCTTATGCCAATTTAACTGTTGATAAATTGCCTGAAGGAATGTATCGGGAATTAACAATTAAAGAAGTTAAAAATCTTAAACTTCTTGTAGAACAGCAAGAAAAAAAATTATGTCAAAATGAAAAGTAAAATTGACCTTTTTGCCTATTTCACTAGCCTCCTTGTCAATAATATCAGCGAGTTGTCAAGGCAGTTTTTATAGACAAAAAGATGTATTTGAAACTGAATTTTCAAAAGAAATGTTTGAGTACTATAATCAATACAAAAATATATGAGAACAGATAACCAACTTTATATCTAATGATTCATATAAAAAGTATTTTTTAGATAACTACAACAAGATTGATTACATAACTAAAGAATGAAAAAATGTAGTTGATCAAATATTGCCTTATATGGGCACAAATAAAGATGGTAAGCAAGACTACAAGTTAGAATTAGGCTATAAAACAGGTACAGACGGAAAATTTGAATTGATCAACAATTCTATTAACAGCGAGTTGTTATTCAATGAATTAACTGACAAACCTAAAAATAAAGAGATAAATATTAGAACAAATATTGGTTATATTGCAATTTTGAACGAAGAAGTTAATAACATAATAAGTGATTATGTGCAAGATTTAAGAAAAAACAAATCTGATTCATTATTTAAAAGTTTTTATAATGAATTTGATATTTTGCCGGGGTGACCATTATTTAAAAATTTGAGCGAAAAAGAAAGATATAGATATCAAAATCTTTTTTTAGAGAGCCTAGTTAAAAAATATTCTGGAATGCAAAGTGAGTATTCTCGTAAGTTTTTTGACTCTCAAAAAGTCAATATTGACTACAAAAATATAAGAGGTATTACACCTGAAGGAAATACCTATCACACTCATGCCTTGGTCAATTTATGATATGAATGAAATAAAGTTATCTTGCCTGAAGTTGATGATTCTTCAAATTCAAATGATAAAAGAGTATGAAAAAATAACAAAATTTTTGAGACTGTTGAATTTTTCAAAAATGTCTATAAAACAGCCCAAGAAGTTAAAAATGCACATAATTCCAAATTGATCTTAAGATTTTCTAAAATAGATGAATCATCTAATTCACAAAATCAAGTAAAAGAATTCGAACTTGAGAATCTTTTTGACAAATTTATTCTAGCTTTAGTTGATGATAAAGAGAAATGAAATATAAAAATTTACCCAAGTGACTTAGATTACAATGATTTTGCTTTTGTATTTAAAAACCTATTTCAAGAGCTAATTGACATAAGTGCAAAAATTAACTTTACAATTAAAAATTACAAAAACTAAATATATAATTTAAATAATATTAATTAGGGGAAAGTATATGAAAACAATGTTAGATGTTGCTATTGAGTTTTTATTAGAAAAATCAGGTGGCAGCCAATATATGGAATTTGATACTATTTTTGATGAAGTTGAAGCACAACTTAAACCAAAATGAGAAAAAGAAGCAGCACAAAAAGAGCTTGATTATAACAAGATTCGTCAAAATAAGATCGGTGAATTATACCGTTTATTAACTGTTGATTCACGTTTTGAAAGAAACAATCAAGGTTTATGAATTACTAGAGAAGGTTTTGAGTAAAAGAATGGCAAAACAATACTTGCTTACTAATGCAAAAGAAATATTGCTAGATGCTAAACTAAATAAATATGCAGTACCGCACATAAATATTAATAATCTTGAGTGAGCTAAAAATATTTTAATTACTGCAAACGAATTAAAATCGCCTGTTATCTTAGGCGCAAGTATGGGCGCAATTAAGTACATGGGTGGATACTCAACAGTGGCAAATTTAGTAAAGTCACTTGTTTATGATTTAAAAATTGATGTACCTGTTGTGCTCCATTTAGATCATGGAGATTTTGACTCTTGCTTTAAAGCAATCGATGCAGGTTTTACATCTGTTATGTTTGATGGCTCTATGCTTTCAATGGAAGAGAATTTAGCCAAAACAAAACTAGTTGTCGACTTTGCCAAAATGCATAATGTTTCTGTGGAAGCTGAAGTAGGTGCTATTGGCGGTGAAGAGGACGGAATTTCTTCAGCCGGTGTGATTTCAAATGTTGATGATGCTCTGAAGATGAAAGAAACCGGAATAGATGTTTTAGCAGCCGGAATTGGCAATATTCATGGTAAGTATCCTGAATCATGAAAGTCATTAGATTTTGAAGCATTAAGTAAAATAGCCAGTGCTACAGACATTGGAATAGTTTTACACGGCGGCAGCGGTATTCCTACTGATCAAGTTTTAAAAGCAATTAGTTTAGGTGTAACAAAAATTAATGTGAATACTGAGTTACAACTAGCATTTGCTGATGCTGTGGAAAAGTTTGTTATTTCAGGCGAATCAAAGAAAGGCAAGAATTTTGATCCTAGAAAATTACTTGCGCCTGGATGCAAAGCAATATGTGAAGCAGTAAAAGATAAAATAATTACCTTTAATTCGCAAAATAGATACTAATCACTTAAAAAATGGGAAAAACTGCTTGATTTTCCCAATTTTTTTTATTTTTATAATCCTAATGCTTTTTCAAAACTATTAATATATGAAAGCTCTAAGATTTTTCATACCTGCATTAGTATTGCCTTATCAATTAGTAAGTTGCACCAATGTTGCCAATTATTATTTAAAAAGCACTAAAATTGATTCAAACGTTAGCATAATAGATGGAGACACTATTTCATTTTTGCAAAACGACAAAAAGCAGACAATAAGGCTTTTTGGTATTGATGCACCAGAAACTTTTAAAAATAATATTCAAAAGTTAGCTAAATTTGAAAACTTTTATGCACATCAGGCAAGAATGTACTTAACCGATATGATAAATAACAAAGAATTGTATTATAGATTTATAAAGCATGATAAGTATAACCGAATTATTGCATTTTTGTGCTATAAAACAAGCATAAACACATATTCCGATGTAGGTTTAGAATTAGTTAGAAATGGTTTAGCAAGAGTTCATTATATATCAGTCGATTCTAAACATAAGTATGCGGTAAATGAAAAAAACTTAGTTGAATATTTTTATAAGCTTAAAGCAGCAGAAAATGAAGCAAAAATCCAAAGAATTAACATTTGACAACATGCACAAAAAGATGTATTTTACAAACCATAAATTTTTGTATGTAATTTAAGATTTAAATATATAATTTAATAGCAATTTATTATAAATTGTTCTTTACTAGTGGGAGATTAAATCGCTAGAACCACATTATCGAGAGGATAACAAAATATGGCAAAATCAAAAGCTGATATTGTTCGTGTTCGTAAGTTACAATTTAATGCTGGCCAGGCTAAACCAGGTCCTGCTTTAGCAGGTGTTGGTATTAACATGCCAGAATTTACACGTGCATTTAACGACGCAACACGTGATAGAGGTAATGAACCAGTTCCAGTTCAAATTACTGTTTACAATGACAAATCATTTGAATTTAAACTATTCACTTCACCAGCAAGTTACAAATTAAAACAAGCTGCAAAGATTGAAAGTGGAAGCTCAAATGCTAAGACAACTAAGGTTGCAACTATTACTGTTGATCAATTAAGAGAAATTGCTGAATACAAATTACCTGACTTAAATACTGATGATGTTGAAGCTGCAATGGCAATTATTGCTGGTACAGCAAGAAATATGGGAATTTTAATTGACGGCTATGAAGGCGGCAAAGTTAAAAAATCTACTAAAACTGAAGGAGATAAATAATGTCTGCAAAAGGCGGAAAGAAAATTCAAAACGCTAGAAGCTCGTTTGACAAAAACATTGCTTACGATTTAGCAGAAGCTGTTGAAATTGTTAAAAGAACTTCATATGCAAAATTTGATGCCTCAGTTGATTTAGTATTTAAGTTAAACCTTGACGTTAGAAAAGCTGACCAACAATTACGTGGATCAGTACTACTTCCAAATGGAACAGGTAAGTCAATTTCAGTATTAGTTGTTACAAATAATGTTGAAAAACAAAAATTAGCCACAGCTGCTGGTGCAGACCAAGTTGTTGACGGTCAAACATTGGAACAAAAAATTAAAGAAGATATCTTTGACTTTGATGTTATGGTTGCTGACCCTGCAATGATGCCATTATTAGGTAAATATGGTAAAAAACTAGGACCTAAAGGTCTTATGCCAAACCCTAAAACTGGCACAGTAACTCCAACTCCTGAAAAAGCAGTTGAAGAACTTAAAAAAGGTAAAGCAAATTATAGAACAGATAAAGCTGGTGTTGTTCACACACTAGTTGGTAAAGTTTCTATGGATAGTGATAAATTAGTTGAAAACATCAAGACTGTTATTAGCCTAATTAAAAAACTTAAACCATCAGCTGTTAAAGGAACATACATCCAAAATATTGTTCTTTCAGCAACAATGGGCCCAGGTGTTAAAGTTAAGATTGAAAAATAATTAAACGCAGAAAAAATTCCGCCACAGAAAGCGGAATTTATTTTTTTAAACTTTAGCAAGCAAATTTTTAACCTGTTTAATAGAGTGAACAGCAAAAATTATAAGAAGAATTGATACTGCTGTTCTGACTAGCATAATAATGAAACTAACAGCTTGTCTAACTTTACTATTTCCATTGTAAAGAGTTAATAAAGCAGTAATTATGTAAGCCACGAAAAATATTAGAAATGCATTTGATGTCGAAAGCAATTTAATACGGTCCTTGCGTAAAGAGATAAATGTTAATGATTCTAAAAAGAAGAACAGCGCCATGAAGCATATTAGTACAAGAAATGTAAAATATACTGAATAAGCAACTTCCTGCAATATATAGATTGTACCAAGTTTGAATGATTCATCCAGTTTTGCTATTAAATTGAATAAATCAGTTATTAGTAACCCTGCTACTAGGACAATTATAGCTATTGAAAAACCAAACATATTACGCAGACTAGATCTTTTCATTTTTAACCTTTTCAATTTCATTTAACTCAAGTAAAAGGATTTTTCTTATGTCAATAAAGAATGAAGAATCTGGTGAACTTTCAAACAAGTTAATTATGTTTTGTAATGCTTTTAATTCAATAGGCTTTTTGAATTTTCCAAGGTACATAAGTTTCTCATTATTGCTTGCAAAATTTCTTTCTAAAGCTAAAAGAGACTTATCTAAAGCAGAAGAATTTTGCAAATATTTTTCTTCTATGTCTCTCTTATTTTTAATAATTAAATTAACTCTTTTGCCTATAAATAAGGTTTCCTTGTCATTTTTTAGTAAATCAGTAAATTTATCTAAAAATTCATAAGCTTCTTCAATGTTTTGAATTTTTTGAATGTAAGAATTAGCAAATTTAAGTGATTCTTTGACATTGTCAAAATCATCAAATGCAAAAGTGTTTAAGTGATAAGAAGAAAATAAATTTAGCAATGATAAATTTTTAAATGATCATAGTATTTTTCTATATTCCAAACAACAAGATTTTGAAAGCAAGAAACCAAGATCAAGTAAACTATTTTTAATTTTGGTTGCTGGAATTTCTTTACCTTCCGATTTTAATCTATAAAGTCTTAGCAGTTGATGAACTTTCATTGCAATCATAAAGTTCAATTTAGGGACTCTTATACCAGATTTATAAACTGCAAATTCTTTAGGTAAAATTTTAGGAGACAATACTTCAATTTCAGTATCATTGTGCCTTGACTTAGCAATTATTTGATCTTTAAAGTTAAATGTAATGTTAGAAAGCTTATCCAAATTTATGATTCTAGATGATGCATTTTCAGACACGAAATCTATATCACTAGTTTCTCTAAAATAGTCATTATATTTTATGGCAATTGATTTACTCCCTTGAACTAAAAATCCCACATCTTGCATTTGTTTAATAAGCGATAATTGCTCATTTGAAACAAAATTATTTTTCTTACATAATTTTGCAAAATCCTTAAATCTAAATGCAGTAAAAAGTTTAACTTTTAGTCAGTTTAACGACTTAAATATGTTGTAGTCATAAAACTTATTAAAAAGAATGTTAGCCAATGAATTTATTGTTCACATTAAAAGGAGACAAAGAATTAGAATCCTAAAGATTGTTGCGATTACAAGAACATATACAGTTTTAGCAATATGTTTTCCCATTAATTTTTCTGAACCAATTTTGGTAAGGCTATTAAAAGTAAGAGGAATTTTGTCGAAGAAGAACAAAAAGATATAAAACACAATACCGAAAATAACAGGTGCAAAAAACAGCGAAGCAAAATATATAGCAATGTTATTTTTTCTATATTTTTTTGCAATATTTATTTTTTCTTCTAATACCATGAGCTCTCCCATTCATGAATCCTATTTTTATCTGCGTTTTGTTGCTCAGCGAGTTTAACATAGGTATTTATACAATCAAGCGAGTTTTCAACTTTTCGCTTTGCAAAATTTAGCGACATTCAATTGTTTCATTTATATTCAACCTTATTCAAAGATTCTTTTGCTATTTCTAACACTTCTTGTATTTTTTTAATATTCTTTGTTTTGTAAACCTTAATTATCTCGCCAAAAATTGTAAAGATAAAGTCTTTTGAATATGTAAACTCTGATTCAGTTTGTCTAAGAAAACCAAGTAGTGTACCCGCTAACGAGAATCCCTTTACTATAGTAGAGACGGAAGGGATGCCATCAAACGATTCGGAAATTGTTGACAATGTATCACCACCTAGTTGAGCAAGCTCCAGAGCAGGATCTATATCTTTTAACATTCCTTTGACTTTGTAAACAGCGATTGCAACATTAGCATGAAAGTTATAAAATGTTTCAATTTCTCATCATATTGTATTTTCTATAATAATTCAGTCGTTGTCTGATATATATTTATCTAGCTCTGAATTCTCATATTTAATGTCATCAAATGAAATAGATCTTATTTTACTACCACTACTATGAGTTTTTTTAGTTGACAATGAAGACATTTTTTCATTAAACTCTTTTAATTGTTCTTTGAAAAATAATTTTATTTCAGCGTCCTTTTCTGACATCCAATCATTTTTTGCTGCTTCAACATTATGTATAATGCCTATCACAATTTCTCCTTTTGCGCATTATTAAATTTTGTTTATTATCACTGCACAAAAAAATTATAAAAAAAGTTGTTTTTACAAATTATTTATATGGAATGATTGTGGTTTTATTAGGCAAAAACATAGACTTTTACCCCTTAAAAACAGCCAAATTTGCATTTTTGGGACAAAGGGCAAAGGTAGAGTTTAAAAATAATATATAATAATATTTCACGGAGAATTTATGGTACATATTGTTTTATTCGAGCCTGAAATACCGCCAAATACGGCCAACATCATAAGAACTTGTTTTGCAATTGGTGCGAAATTACACATAATTAAACCTATTTCTTTTAGTTTAAATCCTAAATATTTATCTCGCCCAGCAGCTGGCAGACTTTTAAGTGATATTGAGCACGAAGTTCATGATTCATATTCTGATTTTTATAATAAATATAAAGACAAAAATATTTATTACATAACTAGATATGGGCTTAAAACATATACTGATGTCAATTTTAAAAAAGAATATGAAGATAATGAAGAAATATGGCTAATGTTTGGTAAGGAATCTACAGGAATAGATAAGCAAGTGTTACACAATAATATTGATAATTGTTTAAGAATTCCAATGATAAGCAAAATGAGAAGTATTAATTTAGCAAACTGTGTCGCAATTGTTGGTTTTGAGGTTATGAGACAAATTGATTTTAAGGATTTATCACTTTACGAAACTCAAAAAGGAAAAGATTTTATTAAAGAATGAGTCAAAGAATAACCAGCGTACAAAATCCTAAGATTAAGCAACTTAGAAAAATTTTTAATGACAAAAATTCTGAATTTTTTATAGTAGAAGGCTATCACTTGGTTGAAGAAGCTTTGAAAGAAAATCTTGTATTAGAATTGTATGAATCAGACTATAAAACAGCCATATACGATAATTCTATATTAGTTAGTCAAAATGTTTTAGAAGCTTTAACTAAAACAAAAAATCCTGAAGGAATTGTTGCTTTATGTCGCAAAAAGCCAAACTTTGAGCAATTAGGAAATAAAGTTGTTTTCTTAGACAATGTTCAAGACCCAGGCAATGTTGGCACAATAATAAGAATAGCTAAATCATTTGGTTTTGATACAGTTGTATCTAATGTAAATTTTTATAATGATAAAGTCATTCGTTCTAGCCAGGGAGCCTTATTTACAGTTAATTTGGTAAATTACAATTATGATAATTTAACTAATATACTCCTAAAATATAAGCAAAATGGCTTTAAAATTTACGCTACTAGTCTAGATAAAAGCAGTGTTGAAATTGAAAAAGTAAAATTTGAAAGTGACAAAGCGGTAATTGTTTTTGGCAATGAAGGTTCGGGAATAAGCAGTGCTTTAGCTGACATAGCTGACATGCTAATTTATGTACCAATTAATTTCGAGAGTCTAAATGTAGCAGTTTGCGCCGGAATAGTTCTTTATGAAGCTAATAAAGCAAAAAAGTAGGATAAAATGCAAAAAAAATTGAATGAAAGTTACCAAACTAAAAAATTTTCTAGAGAGCTAAATGGCTATTCAGTTACTGAAGTGAACACATATATAAACACACTTTGAGACAAAATAAATAATTTAGAATCAGAAATTGAGCTATACAAAGCCAAGCAACAAGAAATAGCTTCTAAACACCAAAATGAAATAACAGAATTAGAATCTGAAATATCTTTATTAAAAAACGAAAGCAAATAATGAATATTGATACTGATAACCAACAATTAATAAACTGATATCCTGGACATATGGCTAAAGGAATGCGTGAAATTAAAGAAAACGCGTCACTAGCTGATGTTTTTATTATTGTTTTAGATGCTAGGTGTCCAATTAGTAGTTACAATGAAGATTTTGATTCCATTTCGCCCAATAAACCAAGATTATTTATAGTTACTAAAAGTGACTTAATGGATGTTTCTAAAAAAAGCGCAATAGAAAAAAGATTTGGATCTTCAATAATATTATGATTAGATTTAAGAAATCCAAAGAGCAAAAATATCATAATAAACAAGCTTAAAAAAATAACTGCAGATAAAGTTGCAAAAGATAAAGCCAAAGGACTTATAAATTCAAGGATCAAAGCTTTTGTTATGGGCATACCAAATGCTGGAAAGAGTACCTTAATTAACTTGTTATCTAGCAAAAAAAGCCTTCAAGTTGCTAACTATCCTGGAGTAACTAGAGCAAAAAAATGAGTTGTTGTAGACAATTTCTTTTTTATGGACACTCCTGGTATTTTGCTTCCAAAATTAACTGATCAATATGCAGCAACTAAATTAGCCATGATTGGTTCGATAGAAACAAGTATTTTTCCTCAAAAGTTTATTTTTACTAATTTTTTGAAAGTAATGGCTGATTATTATCCGCAGTTGCTTAGAAATGAATTTAATTTAAGTGACGAAGAATTAAATAATTTAGATGAAATTAAAACATACAATATTTTGACCAAAATTGCTGTTTTAAAGGGTTATACAAAAAACAATAAACATGATTTTAATAAAGTTTATTCTCATTTTATAAACTGAGTTAGAAATCTAAAAGGAGTAACATTTGATTAACTTTTATTTTGTTAATCGAAAGATAAATTATGAAAAAATACACACTTGAAGAGAAAATAAATGTCTGGTATGATGTTATTAAAGTTAATAAGCTTACAATGAAAAGAGATGTTCATATGTCATATCGGAGCATTTTCCCAATCATTTTAGTGCTTTTAGGTTTAATGATTTGGTCGGATGTTATTATTGCAAGACTTGAAATGAATGTTTCTAATATTATTTCATTAGTTGTTGTCAATGTTTTATTCCCGCTTATTATAAGCTTATCGCTCTGATTTATAGTAATAAAAGTTTATTTGCACAAAACAATAATTGCTATAGATAAAGATGATGAAATAAAAGCAAAATACTGAGTAAAGAAATATGTTAAAGCTGGCTGTAAAAAATATCCACACAGCTATATAGATTATTCAAGTTAAGATTACTTCATAACATAATTTTCCAAAATGCTTAATTTACAGGCATTTTAGAAAATGAGTCTATTACAAATTGACATTTTAAGCATTTAATTATTTATATATAATTAAAATAATAATGCAACAGGGGAAAAGATGTCTAACAAAGTAATAAATGTTTCCAAAATCATTAATAAATTTGAAATTAAATTAGTTAATGCTGACCATGATTTAAAATACAGAGACATAAATTTGCCATCAATTCATAGACTTGGACTAGAAATAGCTGGAATTATAGACAACAAAAGATACAGCGAAAATGTTATTTGTTGAGGAACAAAAGAATCTTTATATTTTGATACGTTATCAAAACAAGATTTTATTTCACTACTTAAAAGAATATTGTCAGTTGAGCCCCCATTATTAATCTTATCTAAAGGGGTTTTGGCTAACCAATATGAAGTTATTGAAAATGTATGTAATGAATACAAAGTTCCTTTATATATTTCTGATAAAAGCACTTCTAAAATAACTTCTACAATTGGCACATATTTAAGTGATTTTTATTCTGAGGAAACACAAGTTCATGCATGCTTAGTTTCAATTCATGGCATAGGAGTACTGATTGTTGGTCAATCTGGCATTGGCAAATCTGAAGCTACTCACGAGCTTATTCAAAGAGGCCACTTATTCATTGCTGATGATGCAGTTTTAGTTAAGCATATAGGAGCTAATTATTATGGTTCCAGTCCATATCTAACTAAAGATTTATTAGAAGTAAGAGGAACTGGATTAATTAGTATAATGCAATTATATGGAGTTAAGTCGGTAACGCGGGGGACAGTCATAAGTTTATGTGTAGAATTAGTTGATAAAGCTGACGTAAACTATGATAAATTAGACAGATTGGGCGATAGAGAAATGTTTTACAATGTGTTAGGTGGCAGAATTCCTAAGGTTCAAGTTCCTATAAAAGAAGGTGCTTCAGTTTCTTCATTAATTGAAGCTGCTGTGATTGCTTTTAAGGCAAAAAAAGAAGGTTTTGATGCATTATCCTTACTTGCATCAAGGTCAATCGAACTTGAAAACGAAACAGATAAAGGAGGAGAATATGAATAATGCTGAAAAAATAGGCGACTGACATGTTTACCCTGGTGTTTGAACACCTGAAGCGGGCAAGATTGCTAATGAAGCCAGTGTATTATTCCGTATTGGTTCATTGCCAATTCATACTTATTCACTAACAATGATGCTTGGTATGATTGCAGCAATTTTAACAATTGTTATTTTTTGAAGACGAGCAAAATATGAATGAGAAATTTTACTTACTTTAATCTTTTTAACAATTCCGATGGCTATTTTAGGTGCTCGTATTTGAAACGAAGTTGACCAGGCAATAAATAATCCAAATTACAACTGGCGTAATTGGTATAAAGTCTGGGAAGGTGGACTTAGTATTCAAGGTGGGGTTGTACTTGCTGTCGTGGTTGACCTTACTTATGTATATTTCAAAAGAGACAAAATTGACATTAGAAAAGCTTGCGACATTATTATCCCTACAATATTAATTGGACAAGTTATTGGTCGTTGAGGTAACTATGCTAACCATGAAGTTTATGGAAGAATAGATTACAGCGGTGCTAGTTCATTAATTTTTGGTAGAGCTTTTGCTGAAAATATGTTCTTAAAAGACGAAAGTGGAACTGGTTATAGATATCCATTGTTCTTGTATGAATCAATAGTTAACTTATTTGCATATATAATTTTAGTATGAGTTATTAATCAAATGTCATTACTAAAACCAGGTGCAACAGCTCCTTTATACTTTGTATGATATGGTCTAGTGCGTATTGCTATGGAACCATTAAGAGATTATAGACAAGCGATTTATGTAGGCGCTGCTTATGCATTTGCTGTTTTAGGCGGAATTGCATTTATATTCTTCCAGTTCTTTAATCCAACACATTATGTAAGAGAGTGAAAGAGAGGCAGATTTATTTATCAATATGCCCACCCTGAAGAATATATTGCCTGAATTGAAAAAACTAGAATTAAGACAAAAAACTCAAAACCAATAACAAAGGTGGTATCTTAAAATGAGTAATGAAGCAATGTATGATGTAGTTATTATTGGCGCTGGCCCTGGCGGACTTAATGCAGCATTATATGCATCAAGAAGCGGTTTAAAAA
The DNA here is from genome assembly GCF_000089865.1 of Mycoplasmopsis agalactiae. Lineage (GTDB taxonomy): Bacteria > Bacillota_I > Bacilli_A > Mycoplasmatales > Metamycoplasmataceae > Mycoplasmopsis > Mycoplasmopsis agalactiae_B. The sequence goes on from NC_013948.1 coordinate 105,363, forward strand.
CATTAATTGTCGAAAAAGAAGTGCCAGGGGGCAAAATTAACTCAACAGCTGAAGTAGAGAACTGACTAGGATTTAAGAAAATAAGTGGATTTGAGCTTTCAGATACCTTATATTCTCACGCTATGGCTTTTGGTGCCAAGTTCAAAAGCGCTGAAGCAGTTTCAATTAAGCATGTTAATCCTTTATTACAAGAAGTAGTATTAAAAAATGGAGATATTATCTCAACTAAGACAGTTATTATAGCTACTGGTTTAGTAAATCGTAAGCCTACTGATATTGAAAATTTTGCTAAATTTGATAAAAAAGGCATTAGCTATTGCGCTGTATGCGATGGCCCATTATTTAGAGGCAAAAATGTTTTTGTTTTAGGTGACGGTAATTCTGCTTTTGAAGAAGCCTTATACTTAACTTCATTTACTGACAAAATTACCTTAATCACAAGAAGCGATAAATTTTACGCTGAAGATATAACTGTTGAAAAAGTAAAAGCTGAACCAAGAATTATACTTATTCCAAACACCTATATCAAGAGTTTAGAAGGTAATGAATTTGTCGAAAAGATCAATTTAATAGGCAAAGATGGCAAAATCACAACACTAGATTGTGATGGCTTATTCCCAATGATTGGTTTTATTCCTACATCTGAGTTTGCTAAAGATTTAAATATAACTAACGAAAAAGGTTATATAAAAACTAATGAAAAAATGCAGACTGCAGTCGAAGGTATTTATGCAGTTGGCGATATTAGAGACAAAGAAATTCGTCAAATAGTAACAGCTGCTTCTGACGGAGCTATAGCTGCTAAAGAAATTTGAAATTCATTAAAATAAGCAAGAAACCAACAACAAAAATTAGGCCTGCACCTAATTTTTTTATGCACATTTTTATGGCTCTCAATTTACCAAAACAACTGTTTTATAGCAGCAGAAGAATTACTAAATAATTTCATATTTGCTAAATATTGCTTTAAACATATTAATGTTTATAATAGTTCCATTTTCAAACTTAGTGTTTTCAAAGTCTAAAATTAGCTTGTTGTAAATTTCCTCCTGCTGATCTTCAAAAGATTTTGTTTCAAAATTTTTAGATAATTTTATGTAAAAACTAATTCTTCTTCTGCCTGAAAAAGCAATTAATTTTAATTCATTTTTAGGTAGCTTCATCTGCATAATTTCAGTATTCTTTTTGATTGTATTTTCAATCAAATAATCCTGTGAAATAGACTCATTCGACACTTTCCATTTTTTAATGTCGCCTACTTGCATAGCTGTAGAAATAGCTATATAAACAAAGATTGCAAAGGCTAAAAAACACATAAGCTGATATCAAGTTATAGCTGTATTTATTTTTGCTATAAATGAGTAAATAAAAGAGATAATTCCGAAGAGATTTAAAAGCGAACAGCAGGCAAAATAAATCATAATATTTTTAAATGATTTTAGCAAATCATCAATATAACTTTCTCTCACTTTTTGCTTATTGTAAATAACTGATGACTTAACAAAAGCATAGCGATAACTATTAAATTTATATCAATTTAAAGACACCAAAATATAAACAGCTAGCCCGCTTAAAAACGTTAATGAGACAGAGACAATAAATAAAATTAAAGACATATTTTGCATAGTAAATTCATTCGCTTTTTAACAACAATTAATTAAAGTCAAATTATACTTTTATTTTGCATAAATCTATTTATGGTAGCAAAAAAATGGCAAAAATTACATTTTTAAATATTTTTAGTCAATATAAGTATAATATTTATATCTCTATTAAATTAGCATGCAAAATTGCGATTAAATTTGAGATTATTTATTCAATTATAGGAGAAGCGAATGAATTATAAATATGTTAAACCAGGTCATGCTGTTAGCGACCCAAATGAAACAGTTCGTTTTCTTGACGTTGATGGAAAACTAATTCAAGAATACAAACCATCAGCAGAAACCAAGAAAAAACTAGTTGAAATGTACAAAAACATGATTAGATCTCGTCAATGAGACCTATACTCATTAACATTACAAAAAACTGGTCGTTTAGGTACTTTTGCGCCTGCTTTAGGTGAAGAAGCTGCTTTAACAGGTATTGGTTTTAATCTTAACAAGGAAGACTGATTTATTCCACACTACCGTGTATTACCAACTCAATTAGCACGTGGTATTTCAATGGATAAAATTTATTCATACTGACAAGGTTCTGAAATTGGTTCAGCATTTGCTGGTACAAACACATTACCTATTCACGTTGTTATTGGTTCACAAGTTCCTATTGCAGCTGGTGTTGCACAAGCTTTAAAATACCAAGGCAAAAAAGCTTTAGCTATGGTTACAATCGGTAACGGTGGAACAAACGAAGGTGAATTCCATGAAGGATTAAACATGGCCTCAGTTCGTAAATGACCACTTGTTACAGTTGTTATGAACAACCAATGAGCAATTTCTGTTCCTGAACACAACAGTTACATTGTTAAAACACTTTCACAAAGAGCTAAGTCATACGACATGCCAGGTGTTCGTGTAGACGGTAATGACTTAATTGCTGTTAACGAAGTTATGGAAGAAGTTTATGACTACGTAAGAGAAGGAAATGGTCCTGTTTTAGTTGAAATGGTTACCTGACGTCAAGGTCAACATACAACTAGTGACAACCCTAGAGTTTACCGTTCTAGAGAACTAGAAATGGAAAAAGAAAAATGAGAACCATTCCACCGTATAGAAGCTTACCTTCTTTCAGAAAAACTTATTACTGAAGAAGACATCAAAGTTTGATCAGAAGCTGCTGCTGAAGAAGCTAAAGCTGCATATGCTCTTTCAAAAGAGTTATGTGAAGGTACAACATTTGATCACATTTACGACTACACATACGAAAAATTACCTGCAGACTTAGTAAGACAAAAAGAAACAAACAGAAAATTATTTGAAAAATAATTGTTCCCATTTTTGATTTTTAAAGGAGATATATAATGGAAAAAATTTCATTAAATAACATTGGTGCCTTAAATCACGCATTAGACTTAGCAATGGAAAAATTCCCTAATGTAGTTATTTATGGTGAAGATGCAGGTTTTGAAGGTGGTGTATTCCGTGCTACTGAAGGTCTTCAAAAGAAATATGGTGACCAAAGAGTATGAGACTCACCAATTTCTGAAGGTGGTATAGCAGGATCAGCTGTTGGTGCTTCAGCTGCAGGTCTTAGACCAGTTGTTGAAATTCAATTCTCAGGTTTCTCATTCCCAGCTATGAACCAAATTTTCACAAACGCTGCTCGTTATAGAACAAGATCACACGGTGTTTACTCATGTCCAATGGTTGTTAGAATGCCTTGTGGTGGTGGAGTTAAAGCTCTTGAACACCACTCAGAAGCTCTTGAAGCAATTTACTCACACGTTCCAGGACTAAAGGTTATAATGCCTTCAACACCTTATGACACAAAAGGTTTAATGTTAGCAGCTATTGAAGATAATGACCCAGTTATTTTCTTAGAACACAAACACGACTATCGTGCTTTCAAACAAGAAATCCCTGCTGAATACTACACCATTGAAATTGGTAAAGCTAATGTTGTTGTTCCAGGTGAAGACTTGACAATTACAGCATATGGTCACGTTCTACATGAAACATTAGGTGCACTTAAGTTATTACAAGAAAAAGGTAAAGATTACTCAATCGAAGTTATCGACTTAAGAACTCTAAAACCTCTTGACAAAGAAACTATAGTTTCTTCAGTTAAGAAAACAGGTCGTTTACTAGCAATTTCTGAAGCAGTTGAAACACTTTCAATTAACTCAGAAATTATCACAATTGTTAACGAAGAATGTTTCGACGATCTTATTGCTAAACCAAGAAGATTAAATACAGCTGACGTTACAATTCCTCTTCCTGTATTAGAAAAACAATTCTTCTTTGGCAAAGAACAAATCGCTAAAGTTATTGAAGAAATGTTAGGCTAATTTAATTCATTAGCTAAACTATAAGACAAAAAGTGATTGCGCTTTTTGTTTTATATTATAATTTACGTAGATTTATTTATTAAATCTACGTTTTTAAATTTAAAAACTTAATAATAAATATAACCGTACGGAGGTAAATATGTTATTTAAAGACACTGGCGAAGAAAAGTCAAGCTGCAAAAAAGCAGATGCGCCTGCTGTTGTAGGACAAATCCAAGTTTCAGATGAATTACTTGATTTTTCTGCATTCGCTAAGCCAAAGAAAAAAGAATCATCATGCAAAGAAAGTGGAGCTTGCTCAAAAGATGATGAAAACCTTACACCTCGTGAAAGAGCTATTAGAGCAAGAAAAGAAGGTAAATAATGGCTGTTGAGCTTGCACAAGTTAAACCACTAGAAGAAAAAGAAGCTCCTATTTCAGGAATTCGTAAGGCTATTGCTAAAAACTTAAAAGAAGTTTTAGAATCATCAGCGTACTGTTCATTAGTTTTAAAAGCTGATGTTACAAACCTTTGAAATTTACGTGCAAAAGTTAAAGACAAAGTTTTTGCAGAACACAATGTTAAATTAACATTTTTATCATGAATAGTTAAAGCTTCTGCTATCGCACTAAGTGAATACCCATCTTTTGCTGCTAGATGAGATGGTGCTGAAGGTAAAGTTTACTACCCAGGTACATTAAACATTGGTATTGCTGTTGACACACCTTTTGGTCTATTTGTGCCTGTAATTAGAGGTGTTGAAAACTTAAGTATTATTGACATTCAAAAAGAAATTGTAAGATTATCAACTCTTGCTAGAGACAAAAAATTAAAAATGTCAGACATGAGCGGTGGTTGTTTTGCAATTACTAACGTTGGTAGTGCTGGTGTTCTATTTGGCTCACCAATTATGAACAAAGGCAACACAGCTATTTCAGCTACTGGTGCAATAATTGATGAATTAAAATTAAACAAAGAAGGCGCTGTTGAAAACAGAAAAGTTATGTATCTTTCAATAGCTGCTGACCACCAATGAGTTGACGGTGCTGACATGGCTCGTTTCCAAGGCAGAATTAAAGAATTAATCGAAAACCCAGAACAATTAGGAGAATTTTAATATGACAGCAGAATCAAAATGCACAAAGTCATGTGCTACAGGCTGTGCATCTAGTTGTGAAGCATCAAAATCATCTTGCGCTTCAAGTTGCGCAAGCCAATCATCATGCAATTCATCATGCCCAAAGAGCACTTGCTCAGAAGCTAAAGAGTGCTCAGCTTGAAAAGATGAAGGCCTTAAATACGAAGGCGAAGTTGCTGATGAATTTGACTTAATAGTAGTTGGTTCAGGTCCTGGTGGATATTTAGCTGCTGAAATGGCAGGTAAAGCAGGCCTAAAAACATTAATTGTTGAAAAAGAATTCTGAGGTGGTGTTTGTTTAAATATAGGATGTATTCCTACAAAAGCTATGCTTAGATCAACACATGCATTAGAAGAAGTTATTCATGCGGCTAAATTTGGTGTAGTTGCAAACTTAGAAGACTTAAACATTGACTACCAACAATCATGAGTTAAAATGCATGAACGTAAAGCTAAAGTTGTTGCTAAGCTTTCAGGTGGTGTCAAGTTCTTAATGAAAGCTTCAAAAGTACAAACTGAAGAAGGCGTTGCTAAATTTGTTGGTGCAAGAGAAATCGAAGTTAATGGCAAAGTTTACCGTGGTAAAAACGTTATTTTAGCTACAGGTAGCCACTCAAACAGAATGAAATTCCTTGAAGGATTTGAAAAAGGCTACGAAAGTGGCAAATTAATGACTTCTCGTGAAGCTATTAACAATGACAAATCATTGCCTGCATCAATGGTTATTGTTGGTGGTGGTGTTATTGGTGTTGAATTTGCACAAATGTATGCATCTATGGGCACAAAAGTAACCATTATTCAAAGAGAAGACCGCTTACTTCCTGGCATTGACAAAGAAATTGTTGACGAATTTGCAAGAATTCTTAAAACTGATTCAAAAATCGACGTTATCTATGGTGCAACAAGTACAAAACTAGAAGATGATGAAAACTTAGTTTACACAAAAGATGGCAAAGAAGAAAAAATCACTGCTGAAGTTATTCTTATTGCTACAGGTAGAGTTCCAGCATCTGAAGGTTTAGCTGAAGTTGGCATTGAATTAGGCGCAAGAAAAGAAGTTAAAGTTGACAAATTCTTACGTACTAATGTTAAAGGTGTTTATGCTATTGGTGATGTAACTAACCAAAACATGTTAGCTCACGTTGCTTACATTCACGCTGTTACAGCAGTGCACCACATTCTAGATCTATATGGCATTCCATATGACCCAGCCACAAAACCTGTGCCTGCATGTATTTACACAAGCCCAGAAATTGCTACAGTTGGTTTAACTGAAGATCAAGCCAAAGAAGCTGGTTTAGACTTTATTGTTTCTAAATACAAATTTGCTACTTTAGGTAAAGCAATTGCCGCTGAAGAAACTAAAGGTTTAATAAAACTAATAGTTCTTAAAGATGGCCACATTGTTGGTGCCTCATTAATGGGCCCTAATGTAACAGACTATGTTGCTGAATTAGCAGTAGCTATCGAAAAAAGAATATGTGTAACAGCTTTAACACACATTATTCACCCACACCCAACATTTAATGAAATTATTTGAGAAGCTGCTAGAAGTGCTTTATCAAAATTAACTGCTGAAAAATTAAATGAAAGAAAAAACAGCTAATCTGTTTTAAGTGCTAAGCTATGCTTAGCGCTTTTTTATCTTGTCTATAATCTATCTAAAATAAAGCTAGTAAAATAGAACAAGAAAACTGCTTGCAATGTGTTAAAATTTATAATTGCATTTTTAATATTTTATTGTACAATACTTAATATACAGTTCTAGAATTAAAAAATAATTATGAAAGGAGCGCATATGGCAAGAAGAGATCAACTCAATGGTAAAGGCCCTCTTGTTGGAAACTTACGTTCTCACTCAATGATCGCTACAAAAAGAAAATTCAATGTAAACTTGCAAAAAATTACTATTACAAGTAGTAACGGCACCCCAACAACACTAAGAGTTAGTGCAAAAACAATTAAGACATTGAAGCGTAAGGGTATCCTTTCAGCACAAGCATAATTACCATTTTAATAATAATTAAAAACCAAGCTGCGATTATAAGCTTGGTTTTGTTTTTAATTACCTTCAAGACCATTTTTAACTTCAGTATAGATCTTAGTGCCATAAAGTGATTTTATTATTAGTAGTCCTAGTTCAGTACCTGCTGCAGCTGCCTTACCTGTAAAAAGCTTGTTGCTTTGTGACACAAGATTATCACTTCTGTTTTTTGAGCAAGTATTATTAATATTTTCAATTGGAAATGAACTATAAACTTCACTGTCAGTAATTATGCCGTTTTCATATAGTGCATTAGGAGCGTCACAAATTGCAAAAACATATTTATCTAGCTTTTTGAAATTTCTAATTATTTCAAGCGACTCTTTATCTTCTCTTAATTCCTTAGCACCTGCGCCACCTGGAATAAATATTGCATCATAATCAGATTCATCAACTTCGCTAACTAAATTAAGTGTCACAATGCCATGTTGTCCGGTTGCACATTTGTAGCTAGGATTAAAATATGTAATTTTTTCAATTTGCTTTGATCTTTTTAATACACTCAAAACAGAAACAAGCTCCATGTCATTGAATTTATTATGAACTACTACTAATAATTTCATTTAAGCTCCTTTAGCTACACTCTTTTTTTACGTCTAATAATTCCTCTTCAAATAGCAACTAAAATTAAAGCTAGTGGTAAGAATATTGTTAGCGCAACTACAACTAAGTATACTCTTACTCACATTTTGTTGCGATTATGTTTAGCCGTTTCAATTTGTTCATGAATTTCAACTGACTTTTCACCAAAAAAGTCACCAATATCATCTAAACGTCTTTTATCGATTAATCTAATAACTACATAAGCCACAATCAATAATGCCATTATTATTGTGCAAATTAAACAAAACAACTGTGTGTTTTTAAAACTTTTATCTAATCATTTTGGCCATTCTAAATTAATATAAAATGAGCCATCTCTACTTCCTGCTTCTCAGTTTCCTGATTTGTATAAACCAAAAATAATTAAAGTTATTAAACCTAAGTAAGTAAGCACAAAAATTAGTAGTCATAATAAATTAATATCTTTTAAAACAATTCTCTTATAAACTAAGTGAAAAGTTGAGCTAGAAGTATAGTCCCCTGCTGAGATAGCATCTCTGTGCCTTTGCACTGTGTTCGATCACTGTCTTTTTTCAATTGCATTTTTAATTGCATTTGCAAATGAAACAAACATTACGATTGCAAATATGACCAAGTAGCCAACTAGTGGCTTGCCGTCCTTACCTGCACCAAAAGGCTTAACCTTAAATCAAGTCAAAATAAAGAAAGCAACAGCAGCAAAAAAGATAAATAAAGACATAAAGATCATGAATGACTTTATTTTCTTTTCAGATTTTATTACTTTATACATCCTAGGTGAAAATTGATTAAGCGGATCTCTATAAGATTTTTTTGCTTCAGTTGCAAAAGAAACATCTCTGTTACTTTGCACAATTTCCATTGTTTCTCTATTATGAATTGGTCTATATTTCATAACTACCTCATTATTAATTAAATTATATATAAAACAGTTATTATTAATTATTAATAGAAAGCTTAATTTTTAGATAGACAGCAACAATCAATGCAAAAAAAATGTATTCATTAACGAAGTAAAAAGCACCACAAGTTAACTTGCGGTGCTTTCTATTGCCTTTTGTTAAAATTTGAGTAACTAACTTAAAAAGAAAGGCTTTTAAATTATATATGATTAGCAATGACAAAAATACTAGTTATTCAACTGACATATGCTTGTTTAAAAAAAACTAAATTTGCACAGCAAGTACAAGTTTAATTATGTACATTATGTGATTGATGAAACACATTGAGATGAAATACTAACTAAGTCAAATCTCAAAACCAATAAAAATAACATTAGCCCATTAAGACTTAAAGAAATTCTTGAAAGACTAATTGCAGGCTATGATATGAAAACTGTTTCTAACATCGTAGGGTTTAAATCAAGATCAATTTATAACTTATTTGACAGAATTAAAATTGAGACAAAGCGTGGTTATGCTAAATACCAAAAGAAATGTAAATTGTGTGGTATGGATTTAAAAGGCAAAACGATATATGTAATTAGTGCTCTCAAATTTTTAAACTTAATTGAAACAAGGAACGATTCAAAAAGATTAGAAAACAATCCTAAATTGCTGATGAAGCACATTGACTTTTTTAAGTTTTACGAGCAGTTACTATACTTTTATTTAAAGAATAGAAATAGTTTTAACTTGGAAAATAAAGCCGTTAAACAGTCTGTTGCTAGCATTATTTTTAAATACATAAGAAAACTAGAAGCACAAGGAAAACTTCAGAATTCATATATTCCATCAGTTCAAAACTTTTACCGTATATTGGCTAAACATAGTACTTTTGGTCTAAAATTAGATATTCTTCCATATAAATCAAATGGCAAATATGGAAGCCGCACAACTGTAAAGCACGAAACCAAGAAAAAGACAATAGGCAAACTTATTACTGAACGTCCAGAATCAGTTAATTTAAGATTAAATGACAACGATTATGAAATGGACACTGTAATTGGTTTAAGATCTGATAATTATTGCATTCTTACATTAATCAACAGAAAATCTAGAATGTTTTATTGCACTCTATCTAGAAGAAATGCAAAAGCAATAAAAGAAAATTTAGAGAAATTGATTAAGAACAATAATCTTATTATTGACACATTAACTATTGATAACGGAAGTGAAAATTACAAACTTCCAGAGATAGAATATATCAGAGAAATTTTTCATTGCCACCCTTATTCATCATCAGAAAAAGGTAGTATCGAAAATGCTCATAGACTATTAAGAAGATACGTTCCAAAAGGAAAATCTATAGATAGATATGTTGGTCAAGATCTAAAACCAATAGCAGATTTTATAAATTCACACCCAAGAATTTATAAAGGAATTTCTGGCTTTAAATGTGCTAAGCAAATGCAATAAAAATTAACATCAACACAAAATTCCGCACTTTTGAGTACTCAAAAGTATCTTTTCTTTATTTTTTTTTACTCTTTTAGTCATTCTCTTGTTAGAACTTCCAAAAATTGGTATTATTTTTCCGATACTCAAAAAAGGCGCTTTTTACTTTAAGAATTTATAATGCAAAAAAAATGTTTTTTTGTTGCAAAATAATTTTTTTATTTATAATTAATACGTTATGAATACATTCAACCAATATAATGCACGTGCAATTATGGCTAACATTAAGATGATCTTCTTAATGAAATTTTGCTATTAGCTCCGCATTTATTAGGTTATAAAAAAAGACATTTTATATACATTAATAAGTAATACAAGATAAAAGTAGGAGCAAATCCTACTTTTATTTAGCACATTTTATAAAAATTACCTATTACCTATTAAATATATGTTCATAACACAAATTTAAAATTTTACTTACATTAACACTTTAAATCCTTAAATATTTTTTGCCATACATTTATATTCAATGCTTTCAATTTTTATAAAAAAGAGCAAAATGTTATGGCTTATTAATGTATATAAAAGAAAGGGATATTATGCCAACAAAAAGAAATAAATTATTCTTATACTTAGGTACATCAGCAGTTGGCTTAGCCACACCTCTAGTAGCTGCTAGATGTCAAAATGATGAATATCAAGAATTAGATTACAAAAAATGAGCAAATGTTTTAGATGGAAAGCCTGAGTCATTATGAAACTTAGAATTAGAATCTAAAGCATACGAAAGCGGTGAGTCATTAGTTAAAAATGACTTATTAGCAAAAGGAATTCTTAGAGCACCAGCACCAGGAACTAGACCCGCTGTGTCTGAATATTCATTTGATGGTTCTGTAAGCTACGGTTCATGACAAAGTACAGCTTTAGAATCAGCACAAGGAATCTTGCTTAGAAAAGAAGTGTTATTCTCGCCAATTGTTATTAAAACAATTGACGGAAAATTTGTTAACGCCCGTCCTTCTGTTTGAAGATATAAACTAGAATTAGGTTCAAAAGTTTTTGTGACTGATGATCAGGGCAAAACCCATGAATTTGACAACGACCTAGTTGATGAATTTCCACAACCAGATGGTGAGCCAGTTAGCCATAAAGGTAAAAATATTGCAACATTTAAGTACCCATTATATGAAGCAACTTCATCAAATGCTAAAAGTATTAACAGCAAACAATTTAAAGATTTATTGAAAAAAGCTAAAAAGCTACAATTTGAAGTTGTAAAAGGTCAAAAATGAATCAATAATAAAGGTGAAGCAACCCAATATGAAGTTGTTCCTAAAGACTTTTATTACTCATGATTAAGAACAACAGGTAGAAATGTTGAACAACGTGAAAAATTGTTAAAAGAATCAACAAACTCAGAATACAAAGACGGTAAAAAGAGTGCTGATATTGACAAATTCATAAACCAAAAATGACTGACACAAAACTCGACTTTCTTTACTAAGAGTTCAAAGTATTCTAACGAATATGTTTACCAATTCTTGAACATTGATTCATCTCAATTCTATGATGAGAGTAAATTTATTGTTGATGGCAAACTAACATTTAACCCATTAACTGAAAGTAAACAAGGTTCATTTGACTTACTTTTTGAACAACTAGCAACCTCGCAAGACTTTTCAGCAGCTCCATCACAACTATTAGATGCATATGATAAAGATCCGTCTAAAGTTCCAGCTAAACCAGTAAGAGCTAATCCAGAAAGTGATGCAGTAGCAGAGTACAAAAAAATCCTTGAAGGCACCAAAGGCTCATTAGCAAGTAAAATTGGATTATACTGATATGGTTTTCATGAAGAAGATATTCTAACAGCTGGTAGATACTACTATGCAGGTTGAAATCCAAGTAATAGAGAGGAAACATATAAATTAAACCCTCACTATAGAAAAGAAAGAGCTGATGATCCAATTGCTAAGTGAAAAGAATCAAAACAAGTTAAAGAATATCGTACATGATACCAAGGTGATGCTTTAAACGAAAACATCTTTAAAACAGCTGTAAAGAACGAATTCTTAAAAGGAACATTATCATTTGCTCCTCAATCATTACTTGAGAAAAAAGACTTAGATCACTTTAGCAACAGACAACGTGACTATGGCGCAAGCTTTATTAGAGAAAATAACCCAACAACTAGTCCATATACATTCTTAACATCATATATTCCTTATTCACAAACACATACTAGCGACACCAAATTTAACTACAACGATCACTTTGCAAAATTAGCATTTGGTGCTTCAATTGATGAAATTAAAAAAGGTGATAAACCTACAAATCTAAAAGATAAATTAGGTGGAACAGCTGTAGCATTTAGAACATTAATTAACTCAGCAATTAATTGAGAATACTTAGCTAAATACATCAGCAATGACAAAAAAACTGCATGATACAGCTTAATTGCTCCAAATACAGCAATTGAAACTAATGATCAAAATGGCAAAATTGTTCAGCCTGAAGAATTTGCTGATAAATTCAATGAACAATTCTTTGTTGATGCACAAGGAAACAAAGTTGCAACTGTTTCAGTAAAAGAAAACAGAGATAAATCAAATGTTCAAAGTGACGCTGAAAGATTCAAATCAGCCAAATTCAAAGAAATTCAAGCTGAAGTTAAGAAGATTTTAGATGAATACTACAAAAAGAACAATTTAGATTCAACTAAAGAAAAAGTGGAATGAACATTAATTAACCGAAACGTTGGTTCATTTAACCCACCATTATTGGAACAATTAGTAAGATGAATTCCTGACTTATATAAAGCACTTGACCCAAGACTTAGTGCGACTTACAAAAAATTCGATACACGAGAAGAATGAGTTTCAGCTATTGCGTCACATACTTCATATGCAAACTTTGCCTCAATTAGATATGATGTAAACAACATAGGTGCCGGATATGACGGCCTAGGTCTATCATCGCTTAGAGTTGTAATGGTATTGATTGACTCTGATACCGCATTAAAAAATTCATTAAGAAAGAGTTTTCCACAATTAGTTAAAGCTTCTGAAGAATTTGTGAAATTTATGAAAAACAATAGTTTTAAATGAAGTGTTCCACTTGACAAGTGAAAAGATGTTGAAAGCAAATATTGAGTTGAATTAAACGATGACCCAAGCATCTACAAATGAGATGATAACAGCAAAAAATTAGTTAAAAATGACAATACTAGTGAAAAATGAACTCATCTTTCAGCTGCTAGTGCTGAATTCTTTGTTAAATATGCAAATAATTTGTCACTAGAAGATAACATTGCACTTTCAAACGAATTAACAAACTACTATGGTAGAGTTCCTGAGCCTGCATTCTTAATAAACAAAGAACAATTTATTATCTCATTCATAAGTCCATCTCTTTCAAGACCTTACACAGGTACAAATGCCTTATGGTTTGCAGACTTTGTAATCCGTGGTAATAAATAATTAAAAACATAAAATAAGATAAAATTTAAACTATGTTTAAGTATATATCCAAGAGAATAGCTATGGCTATTCTTACATTATTTATTGTCATAATCTTTTCTTATACACTATTAGCGGCTTTTGGTAAGAATCCATATGATGGGATTCTAGCTGAATACATTAACAATGCTAGGCCAGGTGATGTTGTATTAGAACAAATTAAAAGAGATGCAGAAAACTATAGAAATACTCCTGTTTTAGTAAAGCTTTTTAATTACCTAGGAGGCTTATTTAAAGGGGATTTCGGAATTCTTTATGGAAAAGTAAAAGGACAAAATGCTTTTGGTCAAAGTGTTGTCTCAGTGTTCTGAGAATATATGCCAAATAGTTTATTTGTCTCACTTCCAGCCTTTGTTATAAGTGCACTTTTAGGAACAACCTTAGGAATTGTAGCTGGTTATAAAAGAGGAACAATTTGAGACAGCATCATAAATGTCTTTGTCTTCATTTTCATAGCTGTGCCATCATTTATAATCGCACCAATGTTTATAAACCTGTTTACAAAGTTAGGTTTCCCAACTATTTATACAGCCTGAGTAAGAAATGATGCATCCGGAACAAATAGTTTTGCAAACTTTTTCAAAAGTATAATTCCGCCAATTTTAGTTGTTTCACTTAGCTCAATGGCTGTTTATACACTTTATGCAAGAAACCAAACAGTTACTGTTTTAACTTCAAACTATGTGCTTATAGCTAAAACTAAAGGTTTAAGCACAATGCAAATATTTAGAAAATATGTTTTTAGAAACATATCAATTCCACTTAGTGCAATTATACTTCCTTCATATATTGGCTTACTTTCTGGAAGTATAATTGTCGAGAGATTCTGAGGAGTTGAAGGAACGGCGCTGATCCTAGCGTTTGCCTTTCCAAATGCTGAGATAAATATGGTTATGTATAGCATAATACTATTTACCTCATTAAGCGTATTTACAGACATTTTGGTCGATATTTCATTTGTAATATTAGACCCAAGAATTGTCTATGGCTCAAACTCAGGAATCAACTACTTACACATTTTTAAAGCTTACTTAGTAAGAAAAAGAAAACTAAATGAATTATTTAAAGAACATGAAGATTCAGCAATTATCAACGAGGAGGTTAAGAGCAACTAATGAATTCCTTAGAATTTAATAAAAAGTATGAATTAGACTCTGAATCAGTAGCAAAAATTGTTCCTTCTCAGAGGCCTAAATCTACTAACAGCATTGCTGGTAAACCAAAAGTTTTAATTGTTGAAGTTTTAAAAAGGTTTTTTACAAACCCTGTTGTTGTTATTTCAACATTAGTTTTCTTAGCCATAATCCTAACAGCAATTATTGTTACAATTTCGCCAACTTATAAACCTGGTGTTAGTATAGCTTCTGACGCTAAATCAAATAATTACTGAGATCAAGGTCTTTCAGATGTTGGAGGCTTGCCCCCCATCTTTGCTCCGCATATTTCAGTAACCAACTCATCAATTATTGAACAAGTTAATACATTTAATGATCCTAATTATGCTTATTCAAAGTACTTAAAGGAATATTTAGACTTTAGAGTTGTTGCTTCAGATAGAATTGTGATTGATTATTACAAATATTACTATGCAAGACAATTAAATGTAGCTATTACTAAGGCCTTTAATGAGGGCTATGTAATTGATGATTCGTTTGTAAATTATTTAAAAACACAAGTTGACCAATTTACACTTAAAACCTACTTTGGTACAACTTTTTCAGACCGTGATGTATGATCAACTGTATGAGCTGGTGCACTTGAATCTATTAAAATAGCATTCTTTGTTGCTACAGTCGAAGTTATTATTGGTGTGACAATAGGTGCTTACTTAGGCTTCCATGCCGGTAAATGAATTGATACAGTGTTTATGAGAATGATTGACATTTTCCAAGCACCTCCATCAATTATTTGATTATTAATGTTTATTTCCTTAAGTAAAGATAGCCCTAGTGATTGAATCTTAATAGCCGGCTTACTATTTACAGGTTGAACATGACCAATTCACTCAACTAGATTATTTATAATAACTGTTAAAGATGAAGAGTACATTTTAGCTTCTAGAAGTATCGGTGCTTCAAAAAATAGACAAATTTTCTTCCATGCACTACCAGCAATTTTAGGTAAAGTTGCAATGAACTATGTGCGTAGAATTCCAGGGGTAATTTTAAGTATTGCTTCCTTATCATTCCTAGGTTTTTACAACTCACCTGATTCATATAACCTTGGTAAGTTCTTGTTTGACAACATTGGTAAAGAAGCTGAAAACCCATGAATAGTTATTATTCCAGCCACAACACTATTATTATTAAGTTTAAGTTTACAATTCATAGCAATTGGGCTTCATGACGCCTTAGATCCTAAAGTTATAAAAATTAAAAGATAATTAGAAAGAGCAATTATGGATAAAAATATTCAGTCTAATACAACAACTAATGATGAAGTCATGATTGATTCAAAAGACAAATTATCTTCAATTAGGGTTGAAAAGCTAACTAATAATCAACTTTTAAAAGTTAGAAATCTAAAGGTTGATTTCAAAAACGGGCGAAATTCGCTTATAAGAATAGTTAGAGGCGTTGATATTGATGTTAATAATGGCCAAATTGTTGGACTAGTTGGTGAATCTGGTTCAGGCAAATCAGTTACATCCAAAGCTTTAATTAATGTTAATGAAAATGCTTTAGTTTCTTGTGATGAATTAGTAATTAGCGACATTGATTTATCAAAGATTAAAAAAGCTAAATTATGAGAATCAGTTAGAGGACACTATATTGGATATATTCCCCAAGATCCTCTTACCTCGCTTAATCCTACTAGAAAAATTGGTAAGCAATTATTAGATGCATTAAACTTAAATAGCGAGTGAAAAAACAAATCTAAAGATGAGAAAAAAGCCTATTTGATAGGCCTTTTGGAAAGATTTGGTATTCATGATGCTGAAGAAGTTTATGATAGATACCCTCACACATTAAGTGGGGGGATGAAGCAAAGAGTTGTTATAACAATGGTTGTTGCCCTTAAACCTTTATTAATAATCGCTGATGAGCCAACAACTGCACTTGATCCAACTGTGCAAGCTTCAGTTTTAGCTCTTTTTGAGCAAATTAGGCAAGAGTATAACATTTCAATTATTCTAATTTCACACAACATTAGTGTTGTTGCTAAGTTCTGTGAATACATTTATGTTATGTATGCTGGCAAGATTGTTGAAAGAGGAACTAGAAAAGACATTTTTACTAATCCAGCCCACCCTTATACTTGAGCACTTATATCAGCTATACCTGAAAATGATGATGAGAGATTATTCTCAATTCAAGGTACACCGCCAGATATGGCAAACTTACCAATAGGTGATCCTTTTGCTCCTAGAAATGACTATGCACTTGAAATTGATTATGAAAAAGAACCACCATTAATTGAAATCAACAGCCATCATAAAGCAGCAACATGATTACTTCACCCTGATGCACCAAAAATCCAAAGACCAAAAGAATTGGAACACAGACTAAAAAGCTTTAGAAAGGTATTTAAAGACGATGAAGAGTAGTGATAATAAAAAAGTCATCTTAGAAATTCAAGATCTTAAAAAGTACTTTTTGAATAACGGTAAAGTAAATAAAGCTGTGGATGGCGTTTCATTTAAATTACATGAAGGTGAAATAGTTGGTCTTATCGGTGAATCTGGTAGTGGTAAAACTACTGTTGGACGTTCAATTTTAAGACTTTATGATGATTATAATGGTTTTGTGATCTTAGATGATCAAATCATTAGTGGTGAAAGCATTTCTAAAAAGCGCGAAAAATTCTTGCGTAAAAGGGTGCAAATGATCTTTCAAGATCCACATGCATCTCTAAACGGCCAAAAAACTGTTTATAGCATACTAAAAGAACCTTTAGTTGTTAATAACATAATTAAGCAAAAAACTGGTGATTTATTCAGTGACTGAAAAAAAGTAACTGAAAACTTCCCTTTTACCTTCTTACTTTATGCTAAAAAGTTAAAAATTAATAACCTAAAAGCAATTAATGAGCCTTCTAGTAAATTTTTTCCTAAATGATCAGACAGATTAATTGACTTTAAATTTGACTGAGATAACCTTTCAACTGACGAAAACTTTGTTTCATACTTTAACTACCTTGAAGAAAAGCAAACAATGGAAAGTGCAATTATTAATGAGATGTACACAAACACAGATCATCTTATGGCTTTCTATTATGAAAAACAAGCTCAGTACAGAAACAATGATGTTACTTTTGACGAATTAGACTATTTAAATGCTGCTAAAGAGTTGGAAGTTGCCAAAAAACTATGCAAATATTCACAAAAACAATATGATGCATTGCAAAAATTAGGTGAGCTTGAAAAAGAATTGCAAGAGTTAAAAAGCAATCAAAATGATTACTTGTTAACTAACAAAAATGCTTTTAATAATTTTCTTTCTGAGTACAAAAATGAGATCAAAATTTGTCGTTATGCTAGATTAAACACTTATGACTTAGATTTTTACTTTTTTAACTATAAAAAAGAGCTAACAAACAAAATTAGATTTGATTTTGTCAAAAAATACAAATCTAAACTTAGTTATCTATCAATTGACCAAATTCGTTATTTTATAGCCGAATTGAACAAATATACCAACAGATTTTATATTGAATTTTTAGAGCCACTTGCAATTACTAAAGAATTTAAATCTATTGCTAAGAGCATAGTAGAATCTCATTACAATTTTGATGCATGTGAATACTTAAAGTCTAACCATGCTAATGAATTAGAATTTAAGTCATCTATTAAAAATGTTGAAGAATCTATTCAAGTACAAAAAGAAATTATTCATTCAAAATCAGAAAAGCCTGCTTATGGCAAAAAAGAACTAGAAGCTGCTGAGAAAAAACTATTAGATGCTGAAAAAGTGTTTAAAGCCGAAAATGACAAATATAACAAAAACATTCAAAAGCAAATTAAACAACTAGATAAAGAAATTCTTACCGAAAGTCTTTTATACAAAAACTTAAAAACTCAACAAGGCATCAACGACCTTAAGTTCAATGAAATTAATGAAGCATTTTTTGCAAAACTAAATGCCGATTTAAAACAAGCTAAAAAACAAAAAGACCATGCAAAAGTGCATGACATTAATAAAACAATCAAAATTTACAAGCAAAAAGTTGCAAACAAGTTATCTACCTTAAAATCATTTGAAGTAGAAGTAAAACATTTATTTAAAGATGTTAGAACTATATACTTATTGCTTGGAATTAAACAGTTTGAAAATCCATTATTTAATGTGTATAACAGACTATTTGCAAAGCAAATGATTACTAAGTTAATAACTAGATCAATGATTTATAAATCATTAGAAGATGTTGGTTTATTAAAACAATTTGCCTACCGTTATCCTCATGAATTTTCAGGTGGTCAACGTCAAAGAATTGTTATAGCGAGAGCCTTAATAACTGAACCTAAAGTTATTGTAGCTGATGAGCCAATTGCTTCTTTAGATATCTCTATTCAAGCGCAAGTTGTTAACTTATTAAAAGATTTATGTGAGAAGAAAAACATAGGTATGATCTTTATAGCCCATGACTTATCTATGATTGAGTATATAGCAGACAATGTGCAAATTATGCACCTTGGTAAAATAGTTGAATCTGGCGATACTGCAACTGTTTACAAAAGACCATTGCACCCATATACTAGAAACTTATTTAAAGCAATTCCTAAGATCTCTAATGCTAATGAAAAGTTTGAAAACATCAGCTTTGAGTTAGATTATCTAAAGGAACAACAATATCCAGATATTCCATCAAATTACTTTGTTGAAAATGACCATTATGTCTATGGAACAGACAAACAGGTAAAAGAGTGAGTAAAACCATTTCGCCTGGGAGCACCTAAAAATACGGACATAATTGATCTTAAAGAAGAAGATAAAAAGTAAAGGAGCATAATGATGAATAAAAAAGCCAAATTGTTTATGTTATCAATGCCAGTAGCATTATTTGCTCCAGTTTTGTCAGCTTCTTGTCAAAAAAAGGATGACTTTAAGCCTCAAGATTTTAAAGATGTTAAGCTAGCTTTGGCTTCTGGTGCTCAAAATGATTTTAGCAAGATTATGCCATCAGAGTTTGTGAAGTCTAAAAAGCCATATACTAATGTATTAGAAGTAAACCAAAAAGGCAGTAAAACAGACAAATTCGGCTTTGAGATAGTGAACATTAGAGCTAATGATAATTATGGCTATGTCTTTGTTGAATACAAGCTTTTTGATAAAAACAACAAGAAAAATATGACTCCTAAAAAGTTTGTTTACTTACAAAACTTTAAGTCAAACATTAAAGAAGCGCTTTCAAACATAAATTCAAAATTATATTTTTCAAAAACTAAATCATTAGGAACTGATGTTAATAAAAAAGACTTGCTAGTAACTGACTTAGTTAATGATAAACTGCTTTTAGATTTACAAGGAAATAGCTTACTTTCACAAACTGGAGTTAAAATTTCTAAAGACCTAAAAATAGATTTTGGACAAAATAACGAAGGAATTAAAAAAGGCTTTGTCAACGTATCATTTACTTATAATGTAGAACACAATGCAAGAGAAACAGGAAATGATTTTCCAATTAAGTTAGCCAAAAAAGTCGAAAATGTTAAAATTGATGGCTTTACTGGGTTTGATGATTTTAGTGCTGAAAAATTCATTGAAAAATCATCAGCAACTGATGTGACTTTTGAAAAAATTAAAAAAGAACCTACCTCATACATTTCATTAAAAAATGCTGGTGACACCACTTTAACAGAAATAAAAGTCACAAATGGATCTGGCGATAAGCAAGCTACAATCAAATTCAAGCTCCAAACCAGTTTATTTGATTCTGAAGGCAAGGAAACTAAAGTTGTTTCTGACAAAGAATATGAATACAAGTACACCTGATAGTGTGTAAAACGATATTAGCAGGCTTTAGCTTGCTTTTATTATTCAAATTTATCTATTGTAAAAATTACACTTTATAATATAAACATATGAAATTAAAGATGAATGCAGAATACTTTAGAAATTCCTTTACATGAAAAAAATGTATGCATTTTGTAGCAGCCGCTTTAATTATACTTGTTGTGACTTTGTCTCTTTATTTTGCTAAGTGGCAAAAAGAGCCTGAGATATATAACTCTAAAAGAATTGCTAAAGATTGAACCTTTATAATTGGCGCAGCTTTGCTTGCTTATAGCGGACTAGTTTTTATATTTTCAACAGGATTTTTATTTAGAGCATTTAGAAAAAATAAAAATCAAAAATCGAACGAATTAGCCTATAAAATAGAAGAAGAGAAAAAGAAGCCGGCTTCAAAGGAAAGAGAGCTCAAGCTCAAAATACTGCGTGAAGATTTAGAAAAAGAACGTCAGAGATTAGATGAAAATGCTGCAGCTAAAAGCTATAACTTTGTATTAGTGATCTTATTCACTATCTCAATTGTTTTATTAATCACTGCATGAATTTTAACAAGCGTTGCATAGCTTAAAATTTGCTTCAATTTAAAAATAAATAAACTTTTAGTGACACAAGTATCACTAAAAATATATACTTAAATAGGTAATGAAAAAGAATGAAGAAAAGTTAAACAATCAAAATAAAAGTAAAAGAACTATTGACCAAAATTCTACATATGAAATAAATAGAATTAAGGTTGAAGAAAAGGTTCTTCACTTTTCGTTTTTGCATACTCTAACTAAATTTTGACAGCAGTCTATTGTTGTTTTAATTATTTCATTTTTGTTTTCATTTATAAGCTTACTGCTAGTGCAAAACACTGGATTATATGGGCTTGGTCTTGATGCACTGAGCCATAGTATTGCAAGATTAGCATCATTTCTAGCAATCAATAGTGGCAAAAGTGATCAGTTTGCTAGAGTGATATTTAACATATGTTTCTGAATGATTAACTTTGTTATAAATATTCCGCTTTTTATATTCGCAAGTGCAAAAATTAACAAAAATTTTGCCATTTTAACAATGTTATTTATGCTTTTTGCAACAATTTTTGGTATTGCATTTAGCAGTATTCCAGGATCTGAAAACTGGCTTATTTTAGGCAAAGTAATTGACAGCAATTTTACTTCTAATGCTATAAAACAGCCAAATAATATTGTTCAGATTACTACATGAGCAGTTAATTACTCAGGACAAAATGGCAATAACCCAATTTCAATAATGTTTTATGGACTGCTATGAGCCATAATTCAAGGTGCACTAGCAGCTGCGCTTTTAATTGTTAACTCTACTACTGCAGGATTTGATATTTTTGTAGTTTGATACTCACAAAAAAAGTTTAAAAACCTTGGCTTTATTTATATAATAATCCACATTGCATGTTTATTAGTGGCCAACACAATAGGAACTTATCTTCCTTCTGGCTTAGCTACAGGCAACTGAAGCATTGAGCTATTTTTCAATGCCAGTTTTGCAAGCTCATTTATTATGATATTAGTCAACGGAATTGTTGTTGATGTTCTGTTTCCTAAATATAAAATGGTTAAAATTGAGGCTTATACATCTAAGCCTAAAGAAATTTTGGATAAAATTTTCGCGCTGAAAGACAAAAGATTTTCAGTAACTATTGCTAATTTTAAAGGTGGATACAGTGGTGAAATGCAACAAGTGTTAATTATTAACACAATGTATATTGAATCATCAGTTGCATTAAAGATAATCAATGAAATTGATCCAAATGCCATGATATGCATGTTTGATATAAAAAGAATGAAAGGCACAATTTATACTTCCAATATTGTAAATAAGGACAAGAAGTAAAATTTGGCTACTAGAAAAATGAAAATTACTAAGGAGTAAGCTATGTCAAAAAAATGAAATAAAATGCTTGCATTTTCGCCAGTACTTATAGCTCCTGGTTTTTTGACATCATGTATTGATTTAGTTATAAACAAAGACTTAGTAAGCAATAAATCGAATAAAAAAGCAAACATAATAACGACCGATAAGCCTATATTTAATTTTGCTAAATCAGGTGTTGAAGATGTTAAAGTTGAAGACATTTTATATACTTTTGGCAGCATTAAAGACGAAGTTCAAGGCAACAAAGTTCAGTTATCTAGTCAGCAATTAAAAAACGGTTTTTGAACTAAAAGCATCCCGGCTAAGAATAAAGAATTAATAAACAATGAAAATGCTGATTTAAGAAAATTATGACTAGAATTGGTTGAGATATTCGAAAATCAAAATAGTGATAAAACTACACTAGCTCAAAAATTAGATGAATACATTAATCTGTTTAAACACAACAAATTGTATCTAACAATTTTGACCAATTGGATTAATTTACAGAATGATTCGGCTAATTTTATTGCTCAATCTCATGGAAACACAATACACTATGATAAGAATAAAATTCACTTTGGTTATTTTGCTGAAAACTTTTTAACTAAAGAAGACGGATGGGAAAAGTTTAAGGAATTTTGTTTGGCTTACACTGGTGATAAAACTAATATTCAAAACTATAATTATGCTAAATGAATAGTAAATGAGACTAAGACATTTTTAGCAATTTTAGATAAAAACAAAGATTTAGCTTTTAACCCTGTAAATGAGGGCTATATGCCAGATCTTAAGGAATTAGATTTTATAAAAAAAGCTCCAACCGACAAAATAAGAAACCTAAGAATTAAGCTCATTGCTGACGGCGGATTTTATTTAAATAAAGCTGATGAAAGCAAAAATGATTTAGACAAATTTAACGAATCTGAAAAGTTTATTTATTCAGACTACACAGATTTGCACACTGAAAATATCAGTAAATTTGCTGATATAGTTAAAGCTAAAAAGCTTAGTTTGAAAGAAGAAGAATGAGCACTTGGATATTCATCATTTAAAACGACTGAGGCTTTAGGGCCATGAGGATATTTTGCCTATCCAGCTAATTCACAGGGTCATACGAACTTTTTTACATATAATTATTCACTTGAAGGCATCACTGGCCAAGACTATCTTTCAAAAGTTATTTATGCGAATTCATTAGTTTACCGTCACAAAAGAGAAGAGTGAAAAGAGCTAAAAGAATATGTTTTATCAACTATTCCTTATTTAATTTCAAAAAACTATACTGAAGAGCAAAAGTTAAGATCACTTCATAACTTTATAACTTGAAAAATTAACTATGATGTAGAAGCCTTAAACGAAGAAATTAGAACAGGCAATATTAACTTATCTATGCGTAATCCAGGGGTTTTGTCTAAAGTTAAGGAATATGAAGAAAAAATAAAAGGCGTATGTGAAACATATGCAAGATTACTAACGTTATACGGACTGTTTTTAAACATTGACATAGGCTATCAAACTGGTGATGTCTTTAGATACAGATATGATGAATCATCTGATAAATTTGTCAAATTAGAAGCGAAAGAGCCTCATGCATGAAATGTTTATCGTTCTAAAGATGATGGTAAACTTAGATATATTGATTTAACATGAGATGATGCTCAGGATGACGATTCTTATACAACAGTATTTAATAGTAGTAACATATTGCCTTTTACTTACACATACTTTAATAAAGAGTGAGAAGAATTTTCAGCATTGCACTCTAACATTAAAGGCTCATTTGTTTTAGAAAGCCCTATTATTTATAATAAAAGCAATCAAAAATTCACAATTAGATCAATTGATAAATACCAGTATTTAGCCAGCGAATTTCATAAATTAGTTAAGAGTAAAGAAGGCTATATTGAGCCGCCGGCACTAAACAAAATTTATGATGAAACTAAGTATTAAAATTGACTAATCAACCTATAAAACAGACAAATAAAAAAACACATGCAACTAGTTATCATGTGTTTTTTTATTTAAAATTTGTCAATTTGGTCGATTCTGGCTTGATGTCTGCCGCCTTCATATTCAGTGTTAATATATTCATCAATCATAGCTTTTGCTTGTTCAATATTAACTTGTCTGCCACCCATAACAAGCACATTAGCATTGTTATGTAATTTTGCAAGATTAGCATCCTCAACTGAAGTTACTCTAGCAGCTCTTATTCCATTGTGTCTGTTTAGTGCATATGAAATACCTAAACCTGTACCACACAAACCAATTCCAAATGAAACATCTTTATTATCCAATAAATAATTAGCTAATTTATGTCCTTGTTCAGCATATGATATAGATTTTGAACTATCTTCAGGTCCTAAATCAACTGTTTCATATCCTAGATTGCTTACATAATTTTTTATTTCATTTTTTAAATCGCAACCACCATGGTCACTAGCTAAAACTACTTTCCCTTTTTTCATTTTTAAGCTCCTATATTTGTATAAAAAATTTTACAACAAAAAAAGAATAATAAATAGAGCATGAGCCTTAGCACATGCATCAGTGGGAAAAATCATGTGTTTTTCCCAAATTTTTCCACTTTTTAAAAAAGTTATTATTTAGCTACATTTTAAGATATGAGAATAAGTAAGCAAGAAGATCAACGAGACTGTGGATTGCATGTCTTAAGTTATCTAATAAATTATTATCACCATAAAGAGGTTGATATAAATTATTTAAAAATTAACTGTTCTTATGGCAAAGATGGCATAAGTTTGTTTAATTTAAAAAGCATGGCTAGCGAAAATGGACTTAAATTAGATTCGTATTCTGGAGAATTTGATGCTCTAACATCGTTAAATAAGCAAGACTTGCCACTTATATTGCTTTTGAACAGAAATGGCTATAGTCATTATGTTGTGCTTTTAAAAATTAAGGGCAACAAGTTTTATATTCAGGATCCAGAATTAGGAAAACTAGTCAAAATGGATGAAAAAGTGCTCAAAGAGCAGTATGCAAATGTAATAGCTCTAGTTTCGCCATTAAAACTGTCAAAAGAAAAAGGCAAGTTTGTCATCGATAACAGAATAAAAAGCCTAATTTCAAACAGAGAATATGCATATCCACTATTAATTTCAACATTTATTAACTTATTATTATCATTCTCTTCATCATTTTTCATAAAAATTGTTTTTGATTTTATACTTCCAAATTTTCTAAACAAGACAATTATTGTTGTGTTTACACTCTTTGTGTGATTATGTATCTTAAAGGCTATAAATCAGTACTTTAAGTCATATATAGTTAATAAGATTACTAACAAAATTTACATAAAATTAAGTGCCGAGTTTTTTTCAAAATTGAAAAAAACTTCAATTAATAATTTATACAAACTAAATAATTCTGAATATTTTAAAAGAGCTGCATATATTCAATATATCAGTGAGTTTCAAGCGAATTTTGCATACACATTTATAAGTGAAATTCTTAGTTTAGTTCTATCCGGCTTGCTGCTCATATGGCTTAATTATTTATTATTTGCTCTGGTTGCTTGTTTGATAATACTTGTGATTATTGCTAACTACATTTATCAAAGTAGACTAGAAAGCTTACATAATTATTCAATTGATGCAGCATCTAAAAAAATTCAAGCTGATATTGATTATATTAATTCAAAAGATAATTTCAGTGATCAGGGATACTTTGATAATCTATGACTCACTCAATACAAAAAAACTATTAACCAAAAGCAAGTTGACGAAAAAATCTATAAAACAGGGTCTAGCAACAATTTATTCAACAGCATTTTCATAGGCAACATATCAAACATAATAATTTTTGCTTCTACTTTTTTAATTATTAAAAACAAGCTAACTAATGGTGATATGATGATGTTTTTGACTAGTGTTAGTTTCTTTATTAATCCATTATTATCTATTTCAAGCTTGCTTTCATCAAATTCAATAATTAAAAAATATGTTAACCAGATAAATTTTGTTTTTAATTTACCTCGTAAAGACGTTATGGACAATGGGCTCATTATTAATAAGGTTGATAATATTGAGCTAAAAGGTATTAAATTTGGCTATGAAGAAGGAATAAATATTCTGGATTTTGAAAATATAAAAATTGACCAAAACACTTGTTTTAAAGGAACAAATGGCTCAGGGAAGAGCACATTATTAAAACTCATAAAAGGCGATTTTGATAACTATACAGGTCTATATTTAATAAATGGAATTAACCAAAAACAAATTAATTTTGAAGACTTGTTAAACAACACCATCTATATATCAAGCGATATATTTATTCCTAATATGAAAGTCATAGATTTCATTATTGATAATAACAAAGAGAAAGTAAATGTGCTTAACCAAAATATTGAAAAATATGGGTTGATAAATGTGATAAACAAAGCAAATATAAATATGAATATAGAAATTAATAATAATGCTTCAAATTTATCTAGCGGACAAAAACAAATCATATTGCTATTAAGGCTTCTTACCAGGAAATACAAAATTGTTATGCTAGATGAAGCTTTTGAAAATATAAGCGTTGACAATTCAGCTGAGTTAAAAAAAGCAATCAAAGATTATCAAAAAGATGCACTGTTTCTTGAAATCAGTCATAGTAATAATTTTGTACATAATTCAAAGGAAATAAGACTCAATGAAATTAACAATTATATCTAAATGAATATGATTTTGACTTGCACTAGTTTTTGTAGCCTCAGTAATACTGCTAATTTTCATATTTAACTATAAAATAGAGAAAACGGAAAAAATCAACCTATATATAGATGAGAAAAATAGAATGCATTTATTAGGCAATAATAAATTATTTTATTCACTAAAACAAGGGCAAAAAATAATCTTAAAAATTAATGAAAAAGCCTATAACATTAATGTATCAAGCATAAAAATTTTAAAAAACAGTGCACAAATTGACTTTACTAGTTATGATGACAATCTTAGACCGCTTTTAAGAAAGGATATTAGTATTGATGGCGTAATTCATTTAGGGGAAACAACACTATTTAATCTTCTATTCAAGCAATAAAAAATGAATTTAATATAATAATAGTTATGGTTATTGTTAATATCAACATTGAAAACGGCAGTTCTTTCAATTTTAAAGCCGAATATGAACAAATTTTAAGCAATTTGCAAACATATTTTAAGCTAGAGGACAAGGAAATATCGGTTGATGTTTCCATTGTAAACAACGGAAAAATCAAAAAACTTAATAAAGAATACAGACAAAAAGACTATGCGACTGACATTTTATCCTTTGATTTTGGCGACAAAAGTCTTTATAAAAGTATGCCTTTTTTACCCTTAGGCGAGCTTGTAATTAGTCACGAAAAGGTGGAAGAGCAAGCAAAGGAATTTGGTCATTCATTGCGCAGAGAATATTGTTATTTGTATGCTCATGGACTAATTCACTTAATGGGATATGATCATGAAGTTGAAAATGAAAGAATTGAAATGAATAAAATCGTAGATGCAATATTTGATCCATTAAATATTACAAGAGAGGAATAAGAATGGTTGAAAAATTAAAAAGTTTATTAAAGTATTCATACTGCCCTTGGTCGCACTTTCAAGTAGCTGCTATAGCAATTGATAAAAATGGAAATGAATATCCAGGAGTTAATGTTGAAAATGCAGCCTTCCCTTCAGGCTTATGTGCCGAAAGATCAGCATTATTCGGTTCTGTTGCTTATGGTGCGGAAGTAGGCACATTTAAGGAAATACACATTATTTCATCAAGCAATGATGTAATTTCACCTTGTGCTGGCTGTAGGCAAGTTTTAACTGAATTTATGCCTGACGAAGCCTTAATTTATCAATACAATAATTCGGGCGATAATGTGAGAGTCAACAAACTTGTTGAACTAGCTCCACATCCAATAAGAACAGAACAGATTAAATCTTAGCGAGCACAATTATGAAAGTATGTATTATAAGTATTCTAGGCAGACCAAATGTTGGTAAATCATCTTTATTAAATAAGATTATTAAATACGATTTGGCTATTGTCTCAAATGTGCCACAAACAACTAGAGACCAAATTATGGGTGTTTATACTGAAGATGGATATCAGTTTGTTTTTGTTGACACTCCAGGGATTCATAAACCATTAAATCTTTTAGGCGAATCGCTAAACAAGGAGGCATTTAGCTCTCTTAAAGATATCGACTGTGTTCTATTTTTAAGTCCAGTAAACGAAGATATAAAATCAGGCGATAAGCTCATTTTAGAAAGAATTACGAATGCAAAAAATAAAATAGCTATTATCTCTAAAATTGATTTAGCTAAATCACCTGATGAAATTGCTAAGAAAATTGATGACTTAAAAGAGTATGGTTTTAGCAAAATTATCTCAGTTTCAAATAAAAACGATAAGTCAGTTGACTCGCTAATTGAAATATTAAAAGAGTATGCATATGATGCGCCGCCATTTTATGACGAAGATTATATTACAGATAAATCTATGCGATTTATGGCCAAAGAATATATTCGCGAAAGTGCAATAAATCTTTTAACTGATGAACTGCCACATTCAATAGCTGTTGAAGTACAAGATTTTATCGAAGAAGAAGACAGAATAACTATTAATGCCATTATTTATGTCAAAAAAGATTCTCAAAAAGGCATTTTAATCGGCAAAGGTGCATCAATGATTAAGAAAATTGGCACAAATGCCAGAATGAAAATGAGCAATCAGTTTGATACAAAAGTGACACTAAATTTAAAAGTCAAAGTTTCTAACAAATGAATCAATGACAAAAGTGCACTCAAAAAATTTGGCTATAATTAAAATATAGAGATCTTTTTAAGAAAAAAGGAATTATTATGAATAGACAATTGTTAGACAGAATATTTGCTGAAAAAAACATAGATTGCATTGTGTCATCAGCACCACAAACTAGACTATGGTATTCAAATGTCCAAACTACTGACGGTTATATTATTATTGAAAGAGATAAGGCATATTTATTTGTTGATAGTAGATATATTGAATACTGCGAAAAGTATGCTCAAAATGTTGAAGTGCGTTTATTAGCTGGAAAATCATTGAAGGAATTCTTTGACCAAAAAGCCTATAAAAAAGTTGCATTTGAAAAAGACTACATCGTTTATGATGAATTTGATAGATTGCTTAAACTAATTAATCCTAAAACTGTTGCCTTTATTAAGGGACAAGAATTAAGAATTAAGAAGAGTGAAGCAGAAATAAAGGCCATGGAAGAAGTAATAAGCATTTCATTGAAAGCTTATGAAAAATTAGTTGACTGAATTATTCCAGGAATGACTGAAAAACAAATTGCAACAAAACTAAACCACTTAATGAAAACATATGGTGCTCAAAAAGAAAGTTTTGATGAAATTGTTGCTTCTGGACCTAACTCAGCTGAACCACACCACCACCCAACTGATAGAAGAATCAAAAGTGGCGAATTACTAAAGATTGACTTTGGTGCACTATACAATGGTTTTTGTGCTGACATCACTAGAACATTTATTCTTGGAAGACAAAACATAAGTGATAAACCAGAACAAGAAAAAATATTAGAAATTGTTAAAGAAGCTGCTCGTTTAGGCCGTGAAGCAGTTAAACCAGGTGTTAAGGCTTCTGACATTGACAAAATATGTAGAGATTACATTCAAAAACAAGGATACGGATCATATTTTGTACACTCAACCGGACACGGTTTAGGAATTGACGTTCATGAACTTCCTAATGTAAGCTCACACAGTGACTATGTTTTAGAAGAAGGAATGATTATTACTGTTGAGCCAGGAATTTACATCCCAGGTCTTGGTGGTGCTAGAATTGAAGACGATGTGCTTGTTACTGCAGACGGACACCGTGTTCTAACACGCCCTGAAGAAGAAGCAATGTAATAACTTAAAAAGGGAGAGCTGAGAGGCTTTCTTTTTTTGTTTGAAAACTCGTTTTTTATGAATTTATGACCTGTTTTTTTAACTTTTTGCTAAATATTTAATAAAATTCATATCACTATGAAAGAACTAGAAAAGATAACCCCTTTAGAGCTAGATTTTGCTAAATGATACACTGATGTTGTAAAGCAAGGGAACTTAATTGAATATGGTCCAGTTAAAGGAACATTAATTTTTAAACCAAATTCATATGGAATTTGAGAACAAATACAAAAGGTGCTGAATGAAATTTTTAGAGGCTTAAAAGTTCAAAATGTATATCTTCCTTTGTTCATTCCTGACAGATTGCTTGCTAAAGAAAAAGAACATATTGCTGGTTTTAACCCTGAGTTAGCAACAATAACTAAAGTTGGTGATAAAGAGCTTGATCAAAAAATTTATGTAAGACCCACATCAGAAGTTTTATTTGCTGACTTATTTAAAAAAATGATTGTTTCACATAAGGATTTGCCTATTTTATACAATCAATGGGCAAATGTCGTAAGGTGAGAAAAGACAACAAATCCATTTTTAAGAAGCAGGGAATTTTTATGGCAAGAAGGCCACACATGCCACAAAAGTGCAATTGAAGCTAGAAAATTAACTAGAGAAATGATCAATGTGTATGCTAAATTTTTAAAAAATTATTTAGCTATACCAACAATTATTGGCAAGAAAACTCCATATGAAAAATTTGCTGGAGCATGCTCAACATATACAGTTGAAGCTATGATGAAAGATGGAAAAGCATTGCAAGCAGGAACTAGCCACTATTTAGCCCAAAACTTTTCTAAAAAGTTTGAAATTTCTTTCAAAAATGATAAAAATGAAGATGAGTTTGTTTACCAAACATCATGAGGTGTTTCTACAAGATTACTAGGCGCAATTATAATGACCCATGGTGATAATAGGGGAATAATTATTCCTCCTAAGGTTGCTCCTGTTCAAGTTGATATTTTGGAATTATTTGCTAATAAACAGCCTAAAGTTCATGACTTTTGTAATGAATTAGCTAAGCAACTAGAAAGAAAATTTAGAGTAAGGCTTGATTCGACTGACAAATCTCCTGGCTATAAAGCTTCAAATTCTGAAATTCAAGGTGTACCACTTAGGATCGAGGTTGGCCCTAAAGATCTAGAAAATAAAACTGTAACTATAGTGCGTAGGGACACCTTAGAAAAAACTATGGTTAGTGTATCAGATGTTAAGAGCAAGGTTCGTGAATTACTAAACAGCATTCATAATAATCTTTATGAAAATGCCAAAAGAAAACTTGATGAAAATACTGTCCTTGTTGATAACTATGAAGAATTCAAAACTAAAATTAAGGAGAACAAATTTGTTTTAGCTCCTTTTTGCTGTGCTGAAGAAGCAGAGATAAAAATCAAAGAAGAGACAGGCGCAACAACTAGATGCATTCCTAGAAAATCATTAAAACCTGGCAAGGTTAACAAATGCATTTTTGAAGAATGTAGATCGCAAACTAACAAGTATGTTATTTTTGCTAAAGCATATTAATTACTAACATTGATAGCGGTTTTATTTTCATAACTTATGCCAAATAAAGGAAAATTATGATAAATAACATATCGCTTCATAATGTTTTAAATTACGCAATGTCAGACTTAGAAAAATATAAGTTTGTTGCCACAATATGTAGGATAGAAAAAGCTCGTGCAAAGTTAGACGAAAGAAGCAATTTACTTTATAGTGATAGAAACAAAATTCATCATAGAAGCCGCACATTTTTTTCTGACAAATTCAATAGGGCGCTTGAGTGCTTAGAAGATAATTATAAGCATTTAATAACTAAAGAATTTTTGGAAAAGGAAAACAATTACTGATATGAAGAGTTTTATTCAAAAACAACATACTATAAATATCGTAAAAAAGCAGTTGACGAGTTTTTAGCCTACTATTTAGACAAAGATCATATGATTATTTAGCGCAAAGCAAGAGAGTTTTCTCTTGCTTTTCTTTTAGTGAACATAATAAAAAAAGGCACTTAAATTTTAAATTTAATATAATTAACATACTATATAAATGGAGTTTAAGGTATGAATATTTCGGAAACTATTTGAGCAAATTATGACCCTAATTCAAATTATTTGCCGCTTAGAGAAAAGTTTATAGAAGAGACAAATAAATATTTTGAAAACGCAGTAAAGAAGTCTAATATTTCTGTAGAAGAGTGCCAAACACTTGCAAAAAATTATGAAGCAGCAGCCAACAAAAAAGAAAAAACAAGCAGAGCTGTTTCATCCTTTTTGGCCTGATTTATAGTATTTTTGGTTCTTGGACTAGTAGCATTTTTATGATTCGGAGTTGTTTTAAAGTTCAAAATTTTAGATGCAGTAATATATAGCAGTGCTGATTTAGCACAGGTTATTGTAGCGCCAATATTAGGTGTTACTTTCCTTGGTTTATCATTTGGTCTTTTCTTAGTTAAATTTATTAAAAACAAAAAGCAATTAATTAAAGACATAATAGCCAAGGGAGAGGCATACAAAAAAGTTTCAAGTGCAATAGAGCCACTGCTCTCACTTTTAGAAAGACATGGCATCAAAGAAGAAATTTTGCAAAAAACAATGCCAGAAATTAAGTTTGATAAGTACTTAATGAATGAATGATATAACAGCTTTGTAAGTGAATATGGTGCTCATAAACTTTTAAGCAAGAGCGAAAATACATATTGCAAATCACTCTTAAGTGGAACTTTATTTTCTTCTCCTTTTATTTTTGTTAATAAAAGAGGCTGAAGATATGTTGATGTTGATTACAGTGGATCTATAACCATAACATGAACAGAGACATACTACGTTAATAATGAAGCCAGAAGCAGACAAAGATCAGAAGTACTTGTAGCTACTGTAACAAAACCAGCGCCTGAATTTAGTGATGATAATTACTTGCTTTTTGGCTCAAATGAAGGTACAAAACTTAGCTTCTTTAGAAAACCAACAAAAGTTAATGCAATGAATGAGCGGGAAATAGAAAAGTTTTTAAGAAAAAGAGGTGAGGAACTAACTAAGCTTACTGAAAAAGCCATTGCTAAGAATTTATCATTTAGAGTAATGAGCAACACTAAATTTGAATCTTTATTTGATGCAACTAATAGAGATAATGAAAGAGAGTATCGTGAGCTCTTTCCCCCTTTGGCACAGAAGAATATGACAAATTTGCTTTTAGATAAGAAAAACGGTTATGGTGATAATTTTAAATTCTCTAAAAGTGGCAATGTTAACTTAATTGAGAACACTCAATTGGAATATGAAGATAATGAAATATTTAAAGAAATAATTGAGTGCAATTCATACTCATATAATGAAGTTTTCAACAAGTTTAATCAAAAAATGGCCTTGTTTTTCAAAGAATTTTATTTCAGCATAGCTCCATTATTATGCATTCCTAACTATATATCATCTATTGAAAAACCACTAAATAAAACTAATGACAGGAGTCTTTCATATTTAGAATTAGAAAAGCTTGCACACAGCACAATAAATAAATCAGGCAAAAATAATTGAACAGACACTGAATTTGTGGTTAACATCTCGGACATGCATAAGTCAGATTCTAATTTTGAAGAATTTAGTGTCCAAGCTCAAGGTTTTTCAACATCAATTGAGACTGATTATGTAACTAAAATGGGATCTGATGGTGAACTTCATACCATTCCAGTTCATTGAACTTTATATACTCCTGAGCACCGTGAATTTGTAATTCAAGTTGGTAAAATTAATGAATTCGAAAGCAGCGATTCATATCTTGATGAGTTAAATGAAGTGTTAAATGAATTTGCTGATGAAAGTCAATCATTAGCTAAAGGTGAAACGCTTTCTAGCTATGTAAGAGTGTTCCAAAAAGGGCTAAACTAAATTGCTATTTTTGTATAAGTTAACAACTAGCTGCACACAGATAAATATGAAAATTTAATATATAATTTTAAACATAAAAATAACTGTTTTAAAGGAGAAATATGGCAAATCAATTAGATGAATTAACTGGCCCAGTTAATCCTCAAGGAAGAGATGTTAATGTTATTCATAAGCAAATTCCTGCTAAAGTAACATGACGTTCGACTTTGTTTGAAGTTATATTATGACTACTATTAATAATCCCTGGAATAATTTTTCTATTTAAAAAAGTTAAGGCTAAAAACTACTTACAAAAATTAGAACAAGAAATCCAAGCTAAGTCTTCAACAATAGATGCCTACTTATTAAATAGAGTTAATATAATGAATAATGCTGTAACTATTGCTAAAGAGGCAGTTAGATTTGAGACTGAAGTTTTAGAAAAAATCACTGCATATAGAAGCGGTGTAAATATTACCGATGCTAACCGGGCACAAGTAGCTGAAGATATTGATAAAACATTTAATTCTGTTGCTTCAACTCTTCAAGGCTTAAGAAATGTCAACGTACAATTTGAAAGATATCCAGAATTAAAAGCTCATGAATTACTTCACAGAGTTATGGATGAAAACAGAAGAAGTCAAGCAGAAATTACAGCAGCAAGAGAACTTTATAATGATACTGTTGCTATATGAAACAAAGCAATTTTTGAATGACCAACTAAAGCAATGGTTGCTTCTAAAGAAGGTTATACAACAAGAGTTCCATTTTCAGTAAGTCAAGAAATAAAAGAACGTGCAAATGCAAACTTTATGGCATAAAAAATCAAAAAGACGGCACTAGGCCGTTTTTTGAAACCAATTTTAAGAAAAAAGGCATTATTTCCATATTAAACTTTTTATTTTTTTAGCCAGACTTAAAACGCCTTAATTTACATTATAATTTTTTATACTAATATTTATAAGTCATGTTGTGAGTATTATGTAATAAAACTTCAAAGGAGTAATTATGAAAAAGTCACACGATTTTGACAGTAAGGAATATCTAAATTTAGTTGACGCCTGATGAAGAGCTGCTAACTATTTATCAGTTGGTCAAATGTATTTAAGAAATAATCCACTTTTAAAAACACCACTTACCAATAATGATGTAAAAATTTACCCAATTGGTCACTGAGGAACAGTTCCTGGTCAAAACTTTATTTATGCACATTTAAACAGAATCATAAACAAATATGACCTTAATATGTTTTTCATTAGTGGTCCAGGCCATGGCGGTCAAGTTATAGCTTCAAACACATATCTTGATGGCTCATATACTGAACTATTCCCACATGTTACTAAAGACATCAAAGGAATGACACACTTATTTAAATACTTCTCATTCCCTGGTGGAACAGCTAGTCATGCTGCTCCTGAATGTCCTGGTTCTATTCATGAAGGTGGCGAATTAGGATATTCATTATCACATGCAGCGGGTGCAGTTTTAGATAACCCTGATGTTATTGCTGCTACTGTTGTTGGTGACGGTGAATCAGAAACTGGCCCTCTTTCAGCTGGCTGATTTATAAATTCATTTATTAACCCTGCTAATGATGGAGCAGTATTGCCTATCTTACACGTAAATGGTGGTAAAATTTCAAACCCAACAATTTGATCACGTAGATCAAATGAAGAATTAGTTTCATATTTCACAGGTGCTGGTTGAAAACCATTTATTGTTGAAGGCAATGATCCTGAATATATGCACCATGAAATGGCTAAAGCACTTGACGCAAGTGTGGAATTAATTAAACAATATCAAGCCGAAGCTAAGCAAAATGGTGCCAATAAAGCTAAAAGGCCACAATGACCAATGATTGTTCTTAAGTCACCAAAAGGATGAACTGGACCTAAAGAATGAAATCATGAAGCAATTGAAGGAAGTTTCAGAGCACACCAAGTTCCAGTTCCTGTATCAGCAGAAAAAATGCAACACATTGATGCACTTGAAAACTGATTAAGATCATATAGACCAGAAGAATTATTTGACGAAAATGCCCAATTGAAGCCTGAAATAGCTGATATTGCTCCAAAAGGCGACAGGAGAATGGGCAAGAACCCTGTTGCTAATGGTGGTATTAACCCTAGAGCCATAAATGTTGGAGATTGAACAAAATTTGCACTAGATATTAAACAACCTGGCAAAATTATTAACCAAGATATGGTTACTTTAGGTTCATATTTAGGTGAATTAAGCTTGCTAAATAAAGATAATTTCAGAGTTTGAGGACCTGATGAACATAAGTCAAACAGACTATATGAAATGTTTAAAGTAACTGATCGTCAATGATTAGACAGAATTGATGAAAAATATGATGAATTTTTATCACCTGTAGGTAGAATTATTGACTCGCAACTATCAGAACATCAAGCTGAAGGTATGCTTGAAGGATATGTGCTAACAGGAAGACATGGTGTTTTTGCTTCATATGAATCATTTTTAAGAGTAGTTGATTCTATGCTTACTC
This sequence comes from Mycoplasmopsis agalactiae, assembly GCF_000089865.1. GTDB lineage: Bacteria > Bacillota_I > Bacilli_A > Mycoplasmatales > Metamycoplasmataceae > Mycoplasmopsis > Mycoplasmopsis agalactiae_B. The sequence continues at coordinate 142,045 of NC_013948.1, forward strand.
AACACATGAAATGAGTTAAAAAAGCACTAGACATTCCTTGAAGGAATGATTATCCTTCACTTAATGTTATAGCGACCTCAAACGCTTTCCAACAAGATCATAATGGTTATACTCACCAAGATCCAGGCTTAATTGGACACTTAGCAGACAAAAGACCTGAATTAATTAGAGAATATCTTCCAGCAGATACAAACACATTACTTGCAACAATGGCTAAAGCATTGCAAGATAGAAATGTTATTAACTTAATTATTTCATCAAAACAACCTAGACATCAATTCTTTAGCATTGAAGAAGCTACTGAATTAGTTGAAAAAGGTGTAAAAATCATTGATTGAGCATCAAATATTAAACCAAACGAAGAGCCTGATTTAGTTGTTGCTGCATCAGGAACTGAATCAACAATTGAATCATTAGCAACAATTACATACCTTCGTGCTCATTTCCCTGAATTAAAAATTAGATTTGTTAATGTACTTGACTTACTAAAACTAAGACATCCAAGCATTGACCCTAGAGGATTAAGCGATTCTGAATTCGACTCAATCTTTACAAAAGATAAGCCTATTCTATTTGCCTTCCATGGTTATGAAGCAATTTTAAGAGATATTTTCTTCTTGCGTTCAAATCACAACATTATTACTCACGGCTATAGAGAAAATGGTGATATAACAACATCATTTGACATTCGTTTACTTAGTGAAATGGACAGATTCCATATGACAGCTAATGTTGCTAAAAAATTAGCACCAGTTGTTGGAGAATCTAAAGCAAATGAATTAGTAAAACTAATGGAAGATAAAATTAAAGAACACAGAGCATATATTAAAGAATATGGTACTGACTTGCCAGAAGTTAAAGAGTGAGAATGAACACCATATAAATAAATTAAAAAAATATTGGACAACCCCAATATTTTTTTATGTCTGTTTTATAGGCATAGTAGTATGTTTTTTAGCTTTTGATTTAGCAAAAATTTCATCACCTAACTTAATTCATTCATTTAAGCATTTATGAAAGTGTGCAAAACCTTGTTTGTAAAATTCATCACTGGTTAAATCAACCCCCATTGACTTTAGTGTATTTAGAGGATAATCTCTATTGCCTGCTGAAAGAAAATTATTGATATATTTATCTAAAAATTCTTTTCCTCTTAGCTTATATTGATTGTAAAAATAGTTTGCCACAAGCTGACCTATTGCATATTTATAAACATAGAAGCCCATATAAAAATGAGGGATTGTTACAGCTGCAATTTGCTCTTCTTTTTTGAATTTTCTAGGCTTTTTATAGTACTTTTTGAGAGTTTCATAATATATTTTTGCCACTTCTTCATAATTTGGAGCAACTTCGTTTGCATCCACTTTTTTATAAAGTTCATATTCATAGTTAGCTCATTTGGCTTGTGTTACTGTTGTGCCAAAGAAGCCTGATATTATGTGGCTGTAGATAGTAAATTTTTCAATTTTGCTGCTTGATTTTTCTATCAAGTAGTCATAAAGCATTGATTCATTAAAAATTGAAGCTATTTCAGCTAAAAATATTGGATAACTAGCATTAGTTATGTCATTATTTTTGTCAGAAAAATAAGAGTGCATTGAGTGGCCTAATTCATGAGCTAATGTTTCAACTGAATTAAGCTCGCCATCAAAGTTCATCAAAATATACTTTTTATTTATGCCATAGGTACTTCCAATTGAGTATGCACCAGAGAGCTTATTTTTGACACTCATAAAGTCAACTCATTTTTCATTATAAGCCTGTTTTATAGTATCAGAGTACTCAGAACCAAAAGGTAATAAAGCATTATAAACTATCTCTTTTGCTTCCTCAACACTATATTTGTTTTTGACCTTAAAAATATCTCTGTTTGAATCGTAAAGAATTCTAAACTTTTCCTTAAAGTGTGCTTCATAGTACTTTTTGTAGTGTTTTCAGTATTTAAAAATATCATCTTTTAAAGAAGCAATATTTTCGAACAACTTTAATAGTATTTCATCACTTACTTTATCTTCATAAGTCAGCATATTAATTGAATCTTTGTATTTTCTTACTTTAGCATTAACAGAGATATTTTTAAAAGTTTGCACAAGCATATTAGCTAGTGATTCTTTGTGCTGTAATTTTGCCTTCCTGTACTGTAAAACAGCATTTTTACGCAAGAGTGCATCATCAGATTTAAGCATTTTTGAATATGAAATTGGGTCAAGTTTGTGCTTTTTATTTTTTGAATCGAGCACATCATCATATCTTAGTTCAGCATCGGTTAAGATATTAAAAACTTCTTCTAAATTAGGCTCACCAAAAGCAACTTCATTCAAGTACTCTTCAACATCATTTGATAATTTATGATTAAATGAATCTAAAGTGTCATTAATCATTTTTCTATATGATTTAAGTCTTTCATCATTTACTCATAATTTCAATTTATCAGCATTTTTAAAAAATCTGTTGATTTCTGAACCATATTCTTTATTTAATTCTTCATTAGCTGAATCAAATTTAAGAGCCATTTCTTGGGGTTGTGGATCAGTTAAATTAATGTTAGTTTTATTAGAAATATAATTGTGTAATTTATTAGCCACAATTTCCATTTGTTCATTTAACTTAAGTCCAGAAATAAACGATTCTATGCTTTCATATTTTGAATCTTTAATTTCAATAAGCTCTTTAAAAATGCTTACATACTTATCTAATCAATATTCAAAACTTTGGCCTTCTAAAATTGATTCTAAGTCTCATTTATGCTCATCTTTTACTTTATCATAGCTAGGATATTGCTTCATTTTTGCCCCTTTCAAATTAAATATATATTCAAAAATTAAAATTTTCTATAAAAAATAAATATATTATAAAATAATTAAACTAATGATTATAAAAGTAATAAAAGAGAGCCGTTATTGATTAAAAATAGCACTTATGATATTCAATGAAGACATAAATCCTTCATTGCCTTTTTTTGTTACTGAATATAGTCAAAATTTGTATGACACAGTCTCCCCTTCTGTATTTTTTTAAATTTAAAAAATATTCAAGGAGGATTTGTGATACAAAAAAAAGAAAAGCTTCCTTACATTATTAAACTCAAGGAAGTTGTCAAAGAATTCGATGGCAAAATTGTCTTAGATAACATCGAATTGAACATCAAAAAAGGTGACTTTGTCACATTATTAGGCCCATCTGGTAGCGGTAAAACTACTATTTTGAGACTTATCGCGGGCTTTGAGAAAACCACTCGTGGTGAAATTCAGTTTAATGGACTAGACATTAAAGATTTGCCGCCTCATAAAAGAGATTTATCAACCATTTTTCAAGACTATGCATTATTTCCACATTTAAATGTTGAAGGCAACATAAAATTTGGTCTTCCGCTTAAAAGAGTACCTAAGGAAACTATAAATCCTAGATATGAAAGAATCTTGGCGCAAAAGAAAATTAAATGAACTGAATTAGCTAAGAAAAAAATGCAAGAATTAGATGAGTTGCAAGATAAGTACATTGAAGAAATGGAAACATTAAAGCCAAATACAATTACTTACAGAAGAAGACAAAAGTGATTGGATAGATCAGACTTTAATTATTCATATTGAGAAAACTATGTTCAGCAACAAACTGAATCTTTTGAAAATAAATTTTTAAAAAGAAAACTAACTAAGAATGAAATTGATCAGTTAGTTAAAGACTTTGTAAAGCTAGTTGGCTTAGAAGGTAATGAAAAGAAAGCAATCAGTGAGCTTTCTGGCGGTATGCGTCAAAGAGTTGCGCTTGCAAGAAGCTTAATTATTAAGCCAAGTATTTTGCTTTTAGATGAGCCTCTTAGTGCTTTGGATGCTAAAATTAGGCAAAAAATGCAAGTATTACTTAGAAGCTTGCAACAAAAATTAGGTCTAACATTTATTTTTGTTACCCATGATCAAGATGAAGCATTAGAGCTTTCAGATATGGTTGCTGTTATGCGTGGGGGCAGAATTGAACAATATGATAGCCCTAAAAATATTTATGACTATCCAGTTAATAAATGAGTCGCTTCATTTATTGGTGATTCAAATATTTTCAATGGAATTTTTAACAAAGAAGACTGTACAGTAGACCTTTTGGGCAAAACATTTAAAACAGTTCATGACGAAGATGAATTTGCCAATGAGCAAGAAGTGGACGTTTTAATTCGTCCTGAAGACATTGACATTATTTTAGTTGATGAAGATGAAGAAGTTGAAAAGAGTAAAGAAAGTAAGAAAACTAAAGAAAAACTAAGAGGAAGCATCCAAGATATTGCTTACCGTGGAAGCTACTATTACCTAAAAGTTAAGCTTAATATGGGTGAATATATTTATGTTGAAACCGCTAAGAAATTTGAATTAAATGATGTTGTTGACATTAGTTGAACAATTGACAGTATTCATTTAATGAATAAAGATAGCAAGTGAGATTATACTTCTAATGAATTCAGGAATTAAAGCCTCATTAGGACTCAACAGAAGATTATTATTCTTATTCCCATACATTTTTATAGCTATTCTTTTAGTGTTCTTACCAATTATTTTAATAATTGTTAATTCAGTTATTCACATAGCTGACCCTACTTTTGACTCATTCAAGCTAGTTAAAGATTCAAAAACTTGAACAAAGATTTGAAGAAGTTTATTTATTGGAATAATTTCAGCACTGCTTTGCTTAATTATAGGCTTGCCATATGCATATTTTGTTGCAAGAAGTAAAAACAGAATTATGCCAATTTACGCTATGAGCCTTATTTTAAGCCCTTTAGTAATTTTTACAATTGCCAAAATATATGCAGTGCGTGGTTTCTTTTTAACCTTAGTTTCTAAAGAAAACGATCTTAATGCGATCTGATTCATGATTTTTGGCTTAACTTATTTAAACTTGCCGTATATGATAATGCCACTTTATTCAGTGTTTAGAGATATGCCAGAAAATATTATTGAGGCTTCTCATGATTTAGGCAATGGGCCGGTTAGAACATTATTTAGGGTGATATTACCATATAGTAGTAAGGCAATTTTAAGTGGTCTAGGAATTATTTTCTTATCTAGCGCTACTAACTTTGTTATAAGCGATAAATTATTGCCTGACGGTTCACAGCATCAATTAATTGGTACTGTAATTAATAATTACACTAATCCAGCTAACCAATATGAAGTGTCAATTGGTACAACCTTAGTAATTGTCGTATCAATCATATTTATAGGAACATTCGCACTAATTAGTTTCTTGCCAAGAGTATTCAAAAGAAGAAGGAGAGCAAGATATGAATAAGGTAGCTAAATTCTTTAAAAGTTTCTATATCCACATAATATTATTAGCATTCTATATTCCACTTTTATATGCTGCAATCTTTAGTTTTAACAATCCAAGTAGTAAAGGATTTGTTAGAACAAGTTGAAATGGTTTTACTACCAACAACTGAGCTACATTTTTTAACGAAGGCAGAGGCATTGCACTGCTTAATTCATTAGTTATAGCTTTTGCTGTCTCGGTTATTGTCGTAACTATTTCTCTTTTTACATGTTATGGTATGTGAAGACAAAAAAATAGAATTTATAGCAAGATGATTCTAGGAACTAATAATGTGCCACTAATTAACCCAGATAACATCAGTGCTATCGGCCTTGCTTTATTATTTTCAGTATTATTTGGTACACTAGCAAATACACGTGAAGGCCTATTTCGTGGGATCGTTGGTCACACAGTAATGGCTCTTCCATATGCTATTACTTTAATGTTTCCAAGAAGTGATAAATTCAATGCATCATTATTTGAAGCTGCTCAAGACTTAGGATATAGCAAACTTAGAGCATGATTTAAAACCTATTTTGTTTACATGCTTCCTTCTAGTTTTTTTGCTGCTATTGTTGCTGCTTTCTTAAGTTTTGATGACTTCATTATTTTAAGAACAGTTTCAAATACATCTACATTAGGCACTAAATTATATGAAGGTGAATTTAGAGCATGAGGACTAGTTGTTGGCGCTTCATTATTAATCATTGTTTTATCATTTAATGCTATTTATATTTCATATAAATGAATTAAAATAGCTAGAGCTAGCAAAAGAGCAAAAAAGTCTATAGAACAGGCAAATAAGGAAGAAATAGTAACAAAAACATCTTTATTTGAAATAGGAGGCACTGATGAAAAGCAATAAATTTATGCAGTTTATTAAATCTAAAGTGCTAACTAAAAAAGTTGGTTTTTCACTAGCTGCTCTTTCAGCTGCAACAGTTGCTGTTGGTGCTGTTTCTTATAAATATACAAAAAGTGCTTTTAAACCTGTTTTTTCTAACTATCAAGCATACATAGATGAGTATAACTTAGAAAAACTAAGTCAGCGTTTTGAATACAAACAGTTTGCAGTTTTGGATGAATTTACTAGAGATATATTAACTAACAAAACAGCAGGCGGAATTGGTAGTGATAGTCAAGCTACTAAGCTATTAATTAATAGCAATCAAGGCAAACCACTATTAAGAAAGTTCAAAAGATCTGACTTTAAAAAGATTTTTAAAGCCAAATGAGATGATTCAAAAACTACTGAGGAAAATTTAAAAGTTATATATAACCCTGTTGTTTTTGAGCACATTAAATCATATGATGCGCTATTAGACAATGTGCCTGTTTTTGATGAAAATGGCACAATTGTTCCTAATAAAACACAAAAAGACTTGCCAAATGAAGAAAGACTTCATTTATATGATTATTTCATACCTTACTTCATGCAAGATATGGTTATTGCATATAATCCTCAAAAGCTAGCTAAATATAATAATTTATTCAAGCCATTTCACATGGAAGCTCCTGAAGAGCCAGTTGAAAGTGATGGAGAGCAAGCCCAAAAGGACTATGAAATAGCCAAAAAAGAATATGACTCTAAGTATAAAAACTCTATTAGTGACTACTTTGCTGGTGTGCATAATGGCATTGAAAAACAAATCAACTCTAAACTTATTGAGATAATTAATAATCCAAATAATAAATATAAGGAAAAAGTTGTTGATAAGAATACAGGAAAAGAAAAAATAGAAGAGCACAGTCATTTACCAATGTCAGAAGCTCTTAAATTACTTAGAAATCCTTATGGCACTAATTCAGAACAAGATGCTTTTAAATATTATCAATACACCAATGCAGTGCGTGATAATATGATCTATGGCTCATCATATAGGCTAGATACTAAAACAGGAAAAAGAGTTCCTCAGCCAACTGGCGAAGCTGTTATAACTGAAGAAACAAATATAACTAATAAAAAAATTAGAACTGAAATCTATAGAGATTTAATTGACCAATTTGTTGATATGTTTGAGGATTCAACTGGCTTTAAAATTACAGACACTGAAAGAGTTAGAACTAGTGGAAACGGTTTAGACTTGCTTAATACATTAATTGATCCTACAAAGAAATTTAATGTAGCTATTATTTATAATGGTGATGCAGTTGATGCCTTTTATTCATTAGATAATGTCAAAAATTCAGAAGTTCCTGATGGTGTTGTTAGATTTATTCGTCCTTCAGTTAACTTACTTTTAGTTGATGGATTTGTTATTGCTGATTCAACTGAAGAAGATGTTGCGCTAGATATGATTGATGCAGTAAATAAAACAGTTTTTGCCGGTTATGATCAACCTGATGAGTTTTGAAACTCAGATGACATTGAAAAAGCTAGAAAAAATGTTGCTGCTGATAAAGATAAAGATGAATGATATGAAAAATATGGTGCATACTTTGCTTTTGACTATATAAGATATACTCCTGCTATTCAAAGTTTATATAAATATGTTTTAGACAACGAGTTTTCAGAAGACAAGTTCCCTGGTTATGGTAAGGCATTTAATGACTATCAAAAAGACTACCTTCAAAACTTATATAAAATTGAAAGCGAATATACATTTAAAGACTTTAAGTCAGATAATCCAGGTAAAAAATTGGATGATTTAAAAGGATTTAAATACCATGTTAAACATATTCCAATTCATCCTGTTACACATGAAGTTCAGACAGAAATAAACATTTATTACGACAACAAATTAAAATCTTAAAAAATTTGGCCGCTGGGCTAAATTTTTTATATTGTGGCAACTATGAACCTATAAATAATATTTCAATTGACCTATAAGCCTATAAAACAGGCAAAGAAGCACACATGGCTGTATTCAGGATAAGCATCATAAAAATTTATTAAATAAATAAAAAAATTTATTTTTTTACTATAATTTAAATACTTATTTTTCAACAACTATTTTTAATAATGAGGAGGGTGCAATGGCTATAGTTCCAAAACGTAAAACATCTAAGCAACGTAAACACAAAAGACGTACTCATGATGCTTTACCAGTGCAAAATTTAATCTCATGCAAAAACTGTTCTAATATGATTCAACAACACCGTGTTTGTGAACACTGTGGCTTTTACAAAGGTAAAAAAGTTGAAGGATATAAAAGTTTAAACTTGCGCGCTCAATAATAATGCTTTAAAACCAGTTTTACTTGGTTTTTTATTTTATCTTTTATTATAATTTTTAATTATATGAATAAAACTTTATCAGTTCCTGAATCTAAAATTGCACTAATATCACTACTTGTTTTTTTAATCATTTGCGCAGTGATTATTTTTATCATTACTTTCTTTTTAATTAGAAATAATAAAGTTAAGAAAATTAAAAAGCAGGCTAATGAAATATATAAATTTATTAGCTCCAAAACAACTAATGGTTCCATGACAATTTCTAGATTCAAAAGCATATCGCAAGCACAAGGTGATTATAAAAAAGATCTTAGCGAACTGATAAACATTAATGAACAAATAAGAGCCATTTATAAGCCCTTATTTGCTTCATGCAATAAGATTAAAAATGATAAAAACAAGAAATATAACACCTTAAAAAATGAATCGCTCAAACTTAATAATTTATTCAATGAATATAAAAATTTATGAGATAAATTTAGCAAAAAGTCCGAAACATTAAATATACACTGAGGTATAGTTGATTCAATAAGTTCTAAGCTTTCAACAATTCTTTTAGAACTAGAGAACTATATTAGTAAAAACAAAAATAATTTAAGACACACATATGATTTGCTAGTTCGTGAATTAGATGAATTGCAAAAAAATAATTTTGCTTTTGAAGATAAAAAACTAAATAATGAAATAACAAATGTTTCGGCTGAAATTAATGAGTACGAAAAGAGAGTTTATTCATTTTGCAAAAAAGTAGATGTGTTAGTAAAATTAGAAAATTCTATTTTTTATGCACTACCACAAATGTTTAACAACAAACATTTTGATTCTAAATTCAGCAATGAAATAATGCAATTAAAAAACAATTTGCAAAGATTACAACATAATTTTGCTTCTATGCCATATCAAGAGCTATTAAAAGAAACTAAGCTAATTTACCTTAGATACTTTACTTTGCTTAAAGAGAATAAACACAATAGCGAGTTTAAAAGCTTTATCAAAAACAAATTTAAGACACTCGAAGATGAAATTCAAAAAAATAACTCTTTAGTTGGTTTATTTATTCAGAAAATTGATGAGGATAATTTATACAAGAGCACTATAAAACAGGAGTATATGTCAACTATTATCTTCTGAGAAAACCTAGTTAAAGACTTTGAAATTCTTAAAGAGAAAGCTGACAAAGGCATTGAAATAGGTTTATTAGAATTGCAAACATTTTTAGAGCAATATTGTTCATTGCTTCAGTCATTTAATTCTATAATTTCCCAATACGATTATTTTACAGCCAAAAAAGTATATGACAAGCTTTATATAGAAATCAATAATCAGTGATGCCTAAAAGTTTTAAACCATAGAGATGTTTTAGAAAAGTTATCAGAAAATGATGAGCTATTTAAACAATTAATCAGATTGAATAAAGAAATTAATAATGATTTCATCACTAAAAATTACATTGATTTAAGTTCAGAGCTATGAATTAAATGAACTGAATTATTAATTAAGCTCTATAAAAAGGTTTATACACAATATATTTATAAAGCTATGATTGATGCTTTAATGAGGAAATTAGCACAAAAAAACATAAACAACAGTCCTGAAATGGAAGAGTATATGTTATATGTCGACAGAAATATAGTTTCATTAAGGTTCAAAGAAGCTTTTGAATTTTTAGCTGCGGCTTCAAAAGGAAAATAATATGTATGAAAAAATTTTAATAAGATATGGTGAGCTAACACTTAAAGGAAAGAACAGAGACTCATTTATCGCTCAGTTAGCTAGAAACATTAAATTAATAACTGGAGAATATCCAGAGACTAGGTATGATCGTATGTTTTTAACATATTCTGATGCTAACTTAGAAAAGTTACAATATGTTTTTGGAATAACTAGCTACAGTCCTGTAATTTTTTGTGAAAATGACTTAGAAAAAATTACTAATAGTGCTATAAAACTGGTGAATAAGGACGATAAAACATTCAAGATATCTGCTAGAAGAAATAACAAAAAATTTGAACTAACAAGTGCTGAAATTAATCAAAAAGTCGGCGCTTCTGTATTAAAATACTTTCCTTTAATTAAAGTGGACGTTCATAATCCTGAATGTAATATTAATATTGAAGTACGCTCTGATAAAACATATTTATTTAGCAAAACTTATGAAGCATTAGGCGGTCTTCCTGTTGGAATTAGTGGCTCTACATTACACTTGATGTCAGGCGGAATTGATAGCCCTGTTGCAGCATTTAATCTTATGAAAAGAGGATTAAAAGTAAGTTTTTTATCTTTTATTTCGCCACCACAAACTGATGAAAAAACAATTGGCAAAATAAAAGATTTAGTTTCTGTATTATCTAAATATCAAGGCAAAAGTCATCTTTATTTAGCTAACTATTCTAAGTTAATGAATTATATTTCTTTCGCATCTAATGAATCATACAGAATCAACTTAATGCGCCGTAGTTTTTATAGAATTGCTTCAAAATTTGCTAAAAGTAAAAATATCATGGTTTTATCAAATGGCGAAAATTTAGGCCAAGTAGCTAGCCAAACAATTGAGAGTTTATCAACAATTGCAAGTGCTAGTGATTTATTAATTTTAAGACCGCTTATTGCTAATGACAAAGTTGAAACAATTAATATTGCAAAGCAAATTAAGACCTATGATATTTCAATTGAAAAAGCTAAAGAAACTTGTGAGCTATTTGCACCCAAAAACCCTGTAACTAAGCCTAATTTGGCAACAGCATTAAGACTAGAAGAAGAATTAACTCAGCTAAAAGATTTAGAAGAAGAATTGCTTGCAAACGAAATTGAACACTTTACAATTGAATAAAAAACAGGCTTAATCAGACGGCCTGTTTTTTTGCTTTATTAAATCATTAAGAATTAAGAATCTTATAAACAACAATTGCAATTGTTCCTATAATCACAATGAAGAGTGCCAGTACTAACAAGGAAGAAAAAATAATTTTCCTCCTGTTTTCTACATATTTAGATCTTGTATATTCATCTAAATTTTGGACAGCATCCTGCACAAGAGTATCTCTATCTGCTTCATTAAGCTTACTTATTTCTTCAGTAGATAAAATCTTTATATCCTTAATTTCTTCAAAGGTAGTAAAGCGAGATTTTTCTTGTTCATTATCTAAATTGCTCATATGCTAATTTTACATTAATCATAAAAAATAGTGCTTGCAAAATTATTTGGCTTCTATAGGTTTTTTATATGTGCGGCCACTACCAAATGTTGCAAATATTGGAAATTCAATATTTTTGAAAGTTAATACATAAATTTAGAGTTATCCAAACACTAATATTAAGATTGCTATTTTGACTTTCCATTTTGAAAATTAGGAAGCTTGTCGATATGAGAACCCTTTTTGAAGTTATCATGCTTAACTTTTTTTATGAATGCTCATTTATCTAGATCTTGTTTAAATGCAAAAGCGCCCGAAAACATTGCAGATACATCGGTAACATTATTTACATTTCATCCTGATATATTTTGGTTAAATGCCTTTGCATCTTTAAACATTTGTTTCATATCGGTAACCTTAGATGTATCCCAATTTGCGACATTTCCATTAAATCTTTCAGCTCCTGAAAATGTATCAGACATTAATGTAATGTTTTGTGTTTTTCAATTATTTAAGTCTTGGCTAAATTTCTTTGCATCTCTAAACATTGCATTTATTTTTGTAAAACTTGAAGTATTTCACTGTGAAACTGAAGGATCATTAAACTCTTTTGCACCATAAAACATATATGATGCATCAGTAACTTTTGGATTGATTAGTTTAAATAGTGGTTTATTAAATGACTCAGCACCGCTGAACATATTGTTCATTTTTAGGACATTTTCTACATTTCATAACGATAAGTCTTGATTAAACTTTTCTGCTTTTTCGAACATATAGTCCATAGACTGAACATTATTAGTCTTTCAACTTGATATATTTCCATTAAATGATTTTGCTTGTTGAAACATTCTAGTCATATTACTTACTTGCTCAGTGTTTCACTTATTTAGATCTCTGTTAAAATTTTCTGCTAAAAAGAACATTAAGCTCATGTTTTTAACGTTGTCAGTCTTTCAGTTTGAAATATCTGTATTAAATTTTTTAGCACCAAAAAATGCTTGAGACATGTTCTCAATATTTGATGTGTCTCACTTTCCTAGATTTTCAATAATTTCATTCTCATTTCCATCAAATGCTCTATACAAACTGATAACTTCTTCTGGTAATGTAGCAGAAACCTTTTTAACTTTCTTATCAAACCTTTTTATAGTTCCTTTTTCATCATAACCAATTTCAATAACTTCGGTTTTGTCATGATTATATTTATGTTCTCTAGCTGTAACTGATTTAAGTTTCTCAATACTTAAACTAATGATCCCTTCTATAATTTCAGATCTTTCAGAAGCCTTAACAACAATCTTTCCATCTCTATTTAACAAAGCTCTTTTTTCTATTTTAAAATCAAAATCACTTTCAGTGAGCTTTTCTAAACCCTCTTGTTTTTTAAGGGCTTCCAAAACATCATTTTTACTTGTATTATTAGTCGAAGTTATATCTAATTTTAGTTTTGATATATCAGTTTTTATAATTTTTGGTGCACTGTTTTGATCGCCTTGATCACTAGGCATATCTGATGGAGTATCAGAAGGCATATCAACTGGTTTATCAGCAGGCTTATCCACTGGTTTTTCACTATTTTTATTACATGAAGCAGCAATTAAAGGAAGAGAACTAGCAAAAAAGACCCCCCCCTAATTAATATTAGTTTTTTCTTATTCATATTTTGTTGTTCCTTTATTTGTAATTAAGATGTAAAAAAATTTTTCAACAATATATCAAATATAAACTATTGTCAATAATCAATTTCTTGAAAAAGTGGTAAAAAATATGAAAAAAACAGCAAAAAATGCTGTTTTTGGTGCAATTTGGTTGCAAATGGTGGAGATGTCGGGAGTCGAACCCGAGTCCACACACCAAGAATATATAACAACTTTTCATAGTTTAGTTTATTTTTAGTAATACTAAATTAAGAAAACAAACAAACTTAACATAGTATTGTGTCTAAAATTTCATTTTATCTACAGACACATTAGATAAAACTAGTCCGGTAAACCGATTTATGCAAATTGGACACTTTGCATAAACCACTTGCTGCTAATTCTTAAGCAAAAGCAAGGTTTGCGTTTGCATTTGCAATTGCAAATGCTGGAAGTTCAACACGAACTTCTTCTGACTTTTTATCGTTTGCACGTATTAAGCCTAGTTGCCTTTAGGTTTGCAAGACCACTAATTGTTATAAAACCCAATGCATGTCGAAGCCATTACATCCCCATATGTTAGGTTATAATTGTATTATATATTTTAATGAATTATCTATATAACTTTAAGTAAATAAATCATTAAAGCAAGGTTAGGCATACTATGAAAATTGAAAATAAAAGAGTCAACACAGCATTAAATTTTGACAATTGTTTTATAAGCAATAGTCAATATAAAAATAATGTTGATCTTAGAAAAATTAAAATTTTTAACAACGAAAGATTAGTTTTCTTAGTTAATGATGATTCAAAAACTTTTTTTGAAGGCAATTTTTGAAAAATATTAAACGACAATCCTAACCAAATGGTTTCATGCTTTTTGCCTAATGTAAAGACGAATTATTCATATAAATATGTTAAAGGTAAGAAAGCTTTATCAGGGGTTAATTACTTTAGCATATCAAAAGCTTTGGCTGCTTTTACAAACATTCCTTCGTTTTTAAAGTTTGTGACTTTATCAAAAAAGCAGTATGTAAGCGATAGCATTCTTGATTTAATTATTAAGACATTAAAGAAATATGAATATATAGTTAAAGGCAATATTTTTGACTTATTTAAGTCTAAAATAGGCTTATTTTACTCAGCATTAGTTGAAATTGAAAGATGGCAAAACTATTACACTGACTTAATAAAAAAGACACTAAAAGTAAAAGATTATGATAATGCCAACAAGCTTTTAGAAAAATATAGAGACGAATACGAAAAGGGTATTTATGAAATACTAAGCCATGTTTCGGAAGCTGGAACCACATTTTTAGAAAAATTCATATTTTTAAGTGATGCTATTGAAAACAATGTTGACTATCTGGGTGATAGCGAATTAACCTTATTGCAAAATCAGTATAACTTTATGAAAAAGCTTAGCAATCCAACTATGATTGATGTTAAAAAAGAGCTTATTATTAGAGACAATGCTAATGGTATAAAAATATTGCACAAACTAGCAGCTGAATTAAAAGCTAATGCTAATGAAGAATTAAGATATCTATGTGATAAGTATAATCATATGAGCAATATTGATATGCTTAAAGCTAGCAAGTATCCTAAAAACTCATTGCACTATCAATTTTTAATTAGAAAAGCCCATGCGGAAAAATACATTTATAAAAGCTTGAAATCTAAAAAAAGTAAACTTTTATATTTAGATTCTGCTGAGATTCAAAAATTAATTAATAAATTTAAAACTGAGCTCAAAATTTTTATTGATAACAGCATCATAAATCATAGCAGTTTGCCTAAATTTGATAACCCTTACAAAATTTATCAAGAAATTGAAGACAACTTTGACTTCAATTTAGATTTTTATATTGAATTATCAAGCAATAGAGAAAAAGACATTAAAAAAAATATTGCTAATAATTTAAAAATTATCAAGGACACAAAGGATAAATTTTATAAAGTAAAAGACAACTTTAAGTTTGACCAAATTAAAAATGATTTAAAAAACAGAATTGAGCAATTAAGCGGCGAGATTGACTGAAGATTGGGAATAATTAAAAATACTTTTAATTTAACAACCAAAAACAGCAAAAAATTCTTTATTGATGTTAAAAAGGTATCTGACAAATTCGCCAAAATAACTGCCAATATGAAAAAGATAGGGTCAGTATGAAACTATCTTCGTTTAGGCATTATTTATCATTCAGAAATTAAGAATGAGCAATTTGCAACTTTTGCTCAAAATTTAAACAACCTTAAAAAGTTTCACTTGTCTTTTGCTAATGTTTTTAACAAAATTTTAGCGCTTAAATCTATCCTATTTGACAAGCGTTTTTTTGATAAAAAAACCATAAATAGTTTCTACTTATTTGTCCATTTTATAGAGATATTCGAAAAATCATCTATTCATATTTCTAACCTTGTTAAGTCGGCTGATAAGATATCATATACTAACAAAATTAAGCTCTCATTTATTAGTGAATTATTAAGTAAGCCTCGATTAGTAATAATTGAAGATGATCCAAGTATTGATGATATTAATTTAAAACTGGAGCTTATTAGAGTTATTGATGAATTATCAAAACTAAATAACAATAGTTTTATGTTTATCACAAATGATAAGAGAGTATTAAAATCACCTTCATTTGATTTTGCTTTTATGATTGCAAGTAATAAAGATGTTGAACATGGTAGCGTAAAAGAAATATTAGAAAGGCCGTTTAACCCTATAATCAAGGCAAATTTGCAAAATAATAAAGGTGATGAATCATTCGAAATTAATGATGATGAGTTTATGTTTAGCGAAGAGATTAAAGTTGGCAAGAACCACTATATTGTTTCATCATTTAGTGAGTATAAAACCTGAGTTGTTTCGGAAAGTGAGAGTGCAAATACTCATGATGAAGATACATTGGAGCTTAAAATAGATGAATTAAATTCAGCATTCTTAGACCTTGAAAACATCATTGTAGACATAAAACAAGGTGAAGGAGAAATTCAAAATAGTTCAACAGGAAAGCTTTACGAGCAGTACAAAAAATATTTAGAACACAAAAATAACACAAGCGAAACTTTGCTAGCAAAAAGAAAAAAATAGCAAAATTATCACTTTTTTTGGCCATATTTTTCACTTTTTATAATTTGATTAAAACTAAACATATATTTAAACTAAGCAATTATGGTATAATCTTTTTTGTTTTCTATAAGAAAATTAGAGCCAATTTCCTACAATAATTTCTTAAGGAGTTATCTATGGATGTAATTGATAAATCATATACTCCTTCAAAGTTTGAAAAAGCTGTATCAAAAAAGTGAGTAGATAAAAAGATTTTTAGTAAACATGATTTGACTAAAAAGCCTTTTTCATTGCTTTTGCCGCCACCAAATGTAACAGGCGCCCTTCACATCGGTCATGCATTAGATCAGTATATTCAAGACACTATTTTAAGGTTTAAAAAATTAGAAGGCTATGACACATTTTATATAGCTGGAATGGATCATGCTGGTATTGCCACTCAAAGCAAAGTTGAAAGAATTTTGATGGAAACTGAAGGGGTTAGTAAACATACTTTAGGTAGAGAAAAATTCCTTGAAAGAATTTGAGAATGAAAAGAAGAATATGCTAATAAATTCAGAAAGCAATGACATCTTTTAGGCATTGGACTTGATTTTGAAAGAGAGCGTTTTACTTTAGATAAATTGTCCAATGATGCTGTAAATAAGGTGTTTATAGAACTTTATAACAGGGGATTAATATATAAAGATACTAAGGCTGTCAACTGAGATCCTGTTTTAAAAACGGCTTTATCTAATATTGAAGTTATTAATAAGCCTACTGAGCAAATAATGTACTACATTAGGTATAAAATTAAAAATAGCAGTGATTTTGTGACTATAGCAACTGTTAGATTAGAAACCTTGCTTAGTGATGTTGCAGTAGTTTTCAATCCTAGTGATGAGCGCTACAAGCATTTAGAAAATCAATATGTAATTCATCCTTTAACTAACGAAGCAATTCCTATTATTAAGGATGAATATGTCGACAAAAAATTTGCTTCTGGATTAATGAAATTATCCGCTCATGCTGAAGTAGATATTGATATTATCAAAAAACATAATTTGCAAATAAGAGAAACAATCAATAAGGACGGCAAAATTGACTGCCCTAGCAGCATATTTCATGATTTAACCAGAGAACAAGCTAGAGAGCAAATATCTAAATATTTAAAAGAGAACAATTTAATTGTTAAAGAAGAAAAAACAGTTTCTAATGTTGGTTATTCTGAACGAAGCAATGCGCCAGTTGAAACATTAGTTATGCCACAGTGATTTGTTAAAATGGACACTTTAGCTAAAAAAGTCACTGAGCACTTGAAATCAGATGACCAAGTCAA
Organism: Mycoplasmopsis agalactiae; assembly: GCF_000089865.1. Lineage (GTDB taxonomy): Bacteria > Bacillota_I > Bacilli_A > Mycoplasmatales > Metamycoplasmataceae > Mycoplasmopsis > Mycoplasmopsis agalactiae_B. The sequence continues at coordinate 159,688 of NC_013948.1, forward strand.
GTTTTATCCTAAACGCTTTATTAAAACAGTTAACAGCTGACTTAAAAATATTCATGACTGAACCATAAGCAGACAATTATGATGAGGACATAGAATTCCAGCTTGATATAAGGATAATGAAATAAAAGTTCAAGTCGATTCGCCTGGAGAAGGATGAGTTCAAGATTCTGATGTGCTTGATACTTGATTTAGTAGCGGCATAGCTCCATTTTCATTTTTAGGGTGACCAGCAAGTGATGAATTACTTAAAAGATATTATCCAACTAGTTTATTAGTTACAGGCTATGACATTATTTTCTTTTGAGTAGTTAGAATGTACTTTTTTGGTTTAGAATTCACTGGTAAAAAGCCGTTTGAGACTGTTTTACTGCATGGTTTGGTTCGTGATGAGCAAAATCGTAAGATGTCTAAATCGCTTAACAATGGTGTTGATCCATCTAAGATAATTGAAGAATATGGCTCAGACGCACTAAGATTTTTCCTAGTTACAAATTCAACTCCGGGGCTTGATACAAGATTTTTGCTTGAAAAAGTCAGAGTTGCTTGAGGATTGTGCAACAAATTATGAAATATAGCTCGCTATATTGATATGCTTGATGATGATTCTAACTCTAAACCTAGTGCTGCTGATATTTGAATTAATAATAAGCTTAAGCATTTGCAAAATAAAATTACTAAAGCAATGAATAGGTATGAGTTAACAGTAGCAGGAACTGAATTATCAAACTTTATTTACAATGATTTTTCATCTTGGTATATTGAATTATTAAGAATATATCCAAACAAAAAATATGCACTAGAAAACCTAAGAAGATTGCTTATTATTGCCCATCCATTTTTACCTTTTGTAACTGATTATTTATACCAAAGTATCTATAAAACAGAATTATTGGACGAACAGTTTCCTGTATTAAAATTAAGTCGCTCAATGAAAGTGAAAGAGATTGACTTAATAATTAATGTAGTTAAAATCCTAAGAAGATTCAGAGAAGAAAAGTCAATTAGCAAAAAGGAAATAATTAATTATTGAGTTAGTGAAAGTCTTTCAGAAGAGTCAAAAAGCGCAATAAATCGTATGACTAATGGCTGCTTAAAGGAAAATGACAACATTCTTTTTACTGATGGCAAGTTAAAAGTGTGAATAGAAGAAAATGAAACTCTTAAAAAAGATCGTTTAATAGACTTAAATAAAAAAATTGAGCAAGTTAAATTTGAAATTGAACGTGCACAAAAAATGCTAAGCAATCCAAATTTTATTAATAAGGCTCCAAAAGATAAAATAGCTTTAGAACAAGAAAAATTACAAAAGTATCAAAAACAATTAGCAGAGTATGAAAAGGAGGTGTAATTGTGACAATATTAAATGGAAAAATAATTGCTGAAGAGAGAACTGCTGAATTAAAAAAAGAGTTTGAAGAAATTACCAAATTAATTGGTAGACAGCCTGTTTTGTCAATTATCCAAGTTGGCGATAACCCTGCTTCTTCGCTTTATATTAAAAATAAAATCAAAAAAGCTGAAGAATTAGGCGTTAAAGCAACGCTTTATAAATTTGACGAAGATATTAGTCAAAATTCATTGCTTAAAAAGCTTGATGTTTTAAATGAAGAATCTGATGGCATCATTGTGCAATTACCATTGCCTGAGCATATTTCTCCTAAAGTTATAATGAATGGGATACGTTTAGAAAAAGATGTAGACGGCTTATGTGAAAAAAGCACATTCAATTTTTATAATGATAAATATGATGAATTAAGCTTTACTCCAGCTACAGCAGCTGCAATCATTGATTTAATTAACTACTATAAAATAGACTTAAACGGCAAAAAAGCTGCTGTCATTGGACGTAGTTATTTAGTTGGTAAGCCTACAGCATTTTTGCTTAAAAAATTAGGTGCCATGGTTTCAACATACAATAAAAACACTGGAATTAAAGGCGTTGAATCAGCTGATTTATTAGTTTCTGCAGCAGGCCAACCCGATTTAGTTAAAAAAGAAAACATTAAAGATGGCGCATGATTAATTGATGCTGGCACAACCATGATTGAAAGAGAAGGCAAAAAATGCTTTGTTGGCGATGCGTCATTAACTCCTGAAGAGTATCAATTATTAGAAGGCTATACACCAATACCAGGCGGCGTTGGCCCACTTACTGTTATTTGATTGTTTAAAAACTTAGCTAAGGCCATTAAATACGAGTTCCAAATTTAAGAAATTGAATTCTAGTAATAGGTTCATTTTTTTATATAATAAAAGCATTATTTTATAGACATAATTAATGATTATTAATTATTCCAAGGAGCATTAAAAATGGATTTTGAAAAACGCCTAAAAGGCATAGTAAACACACTTCCAAAAACTAAAATATTACTTATTGATGGTAGTGACAATAGAAGCATTGAGGCTGCAAATAAATTAGCTGAATTTAGCAACCTAGAAATTACACTATTAGTTGAAAACGATGAAAAAATCGAAACTAAAGCTAATGTTGTAAACATGAACAAAGACGCTAATAAATTAGAGTTATTGGCTCAAAAGTATGTTGAATTACGTAAAGGAAAAGAAGACATTGAAGCTGCTAGAAGAGCACTAAGCACACGTCCTTTTTATGCAATGATGCTTTTAGCAACAGGTGAAATTGATGGTGTTGTTGGTGGCCTAAATTACTCAACAGCAGACATTTTAAGAGCTGCTTTTAAAGCAATTGGCCCTAAACCAGGAATCAAAACTATTTCATCAGTTATGATTATGCATAAAGAAGAAAAACTTTACTTCTTTAGTGACATTTCAGTAAATCCTAAACCTGATTTAAATGGATTAGTTGATATAGCAAGTAATGCTGCTGAGTTTGCTAAAGCATTTATTGATGAACCAAAAGTAGCCTTTTTAAGCTTTTCAACAAGTGGCTCAGCCGTTACGCCTGAAACTAAATTAGTTGCTGATGCTACAGTTGAATTTAACAAAGTATACCAAGGCACTAAAGCAATTGGTGAAGTGCAATTAGATGCTGCTGTTAATGAAGGCGTAAGAAAAAGCAAGTACAAGGGAGAAACTTTTGCTGGCGAAGCTAATGTGTTAGTTTTCCCTGATCTAGGAGCTGGAAATATTGGTTATAAAATTGCTCAAAGATTTGGCGGTTTTGGTGCTATTGGACCAATTATTACAGGTGTGAAAAAACCAGTTAATGACCTATCACGTGGAAGCTTAACTGACGATGTTGTTAATACAGTTTTAATTACAGCAATTCAAGCAAACAACAAGGAGTAATATATGAATAATAAAGTTTTAGTTATTAATGCTGGAAGTAGCTCAATTAAACTTCAGTTATTAGATAAAGAAAAGTTAAATGTTATAGCTAGTGGACTAGCTGAAAGAATCGGCGAAAGCGGCAACGGTAATATTGCAATTAAGTTCAATGGCCAAAAATTTGAAAAAAGCGTGAAGTTAGACGACCATGCTAAAGCAGTTGAATACATTTTGGAAATTTTTGAAGAAAACAAAATTATTACTGATTCAAAAGAAATCGAACTTATTGGTTTTAGAGTTGTGCAAGGTGGCGAATATTTCAATAGCTCTGTAAAATTGGGTGATAAGGAAATTGAACTTATTGACGAAGTTAAAATGTATGCTCCATTACACAACCCTGGTGCATTGCAAGCTATTAGAGCATTTAAAAAAGTTATGCCACATGCAAAACTTTCAGCAGACTTTGATACAGCATTTCACACAAGCATTCCTGCTCTTTACGCAACATACCCAATTCCATATGAAATAAGCGAAAAATTAAAAATCAAGCGTTATGGCGCGCATGGTATTAGCCATGAATACATCACACTTAAAGTGCAAGAATTATTAAACAAAGAAAAAGTTAATATTATTAACTTACACATTGGTAATGGAGCTTCTTTATGTGCTATTAAAGACAGTAAGTCAATTGATACAACAATGGGTCTCACTCCATTAGCTGGAATTATGATGGGTTCACGTTCAGGTGATATTGATCCTTCTATTCACCAATTTGTTATGAAAAATATGAACCTTTCAATTGATGAATTTACTGACATTTTAAATAAAAAATCAGGTATGCTAGGTGTTTCAGGCATTTCAAATGACCTTAGAGACATTTTAGCTGCTATGGAAAAAGGTGACAAGAGAGCTCAATTTGCATTTGACTTATACTGCCAAAAAATAGTTGATTTCGTTGCAAATTATGCTAACAAATTAGAAAACAAAATAGATGCTATTGTTTTCACAGCTGGTGTTGGAGAAAACACACCTGAACTAAGAGAACAAGTTGTAAACAGCTTACATTTTGCTAACATTAAGTTAGACAAAAATAAAAACTTTGGCAAAATTGGTGAATACGAATTAATTTCAACACCTGATTCTGATGTTAAAGTTTATGTTATAAGAACAAATGAAGAATTATTAATTGCAAAACACGCAATTGAGTTATATAAATAAAAATTTTATGAAAAGCGCAATTTATCCTGGTTCATTTGATCCAATGCACGAAGGTCACATTGCTATTGTCAAAAAAGCTTTGAAAATTTTTGACAAGCTTTTTGTTATTGTTTCAGTTAACCCAGATAAAGAAAGCATTAGCGATCTTGATAAAAGATTTGTTGAAGCTAAAGGAAAGCTAAAAGAATTTAAAAACGTTGAGGTTTTAATCAACAAAGATGACTTAATTGCCGAGATGGCTAAAAAATTAGGTGCAAACTTCCTTGTGCGCTCTGCTAGAAATAATATTGACTTTCAATATGAACTAGTTTTAGCAGCGGGACACAATAGTATGAATAAGGATTTAGAAACTATTTTGATAATGCCTGATTATGACATGATTGAATATTCATCCACAGTCATAAGACATAAAAATAAGTTGGGAAAATAATGTGAAAATTTGTTAAATCTGCCTTAAAAAGAGAGACATGAGTAAAGTGTGAAGACTGCATTCAAATTTGTTTTTGAGGCCGCTCAAATGTAGGTAAAAGCTCCCTGCTTAATGCTTTAGTTAATCAAAAAATATCTTATGTTTCTAAACAACCAGGAAGAACGCAGTTTATAAATTATTTTCAGGAAGAAAATCGTTTTATAGTCGATTTACCTGGCTATGGCTATGCGCAATTATCAAAAGAGAAAATTGAGGAAATGAACTATTGAATAAATGCTTTTTTAAAAGACGATAAGTGCCCAAAAGTTGTATTTCTACTAATTGACTCGCGCACTGGCATAACAAAAATTGACTTAGAAAAATTAGCCTTTTTAAGGGCAATTAATTTACCAATTCACCTGATTTATACTAAGATTGATAAATTAAACCAAAAAGAAAAATCTGCTTTAGTTAAAAAGCATAATGAATATTTAGACTCTAATTTACTTAATGAATCAACTAACTCTTTTTTAGTTTCAAGTACTAATAAAATAGGCTTAGATGACCTAGTATTATTTATTGAAGAGAATATTTTTAAAAAATAAGTTAAATAACTTATGAAAGGCTACCATGGATAAATTTAAAAAGAAAGTGTTGCTCTCTTCTATTGGATTTGGAATAGCTGCAGGTGCATTAATTGGCACTGCAATAACACTACATTATGTAAAAAAAGCAAATTCTAATGAAACAGAAGCTGTTTTAAATAGAGCAAGACATTTAGAGTTAAAAGTAAATCCAAATCATAAAGATTTCGATATTTCATCTAGATATGCTAGCGAATTTGCTTATATCTCATTTTTTGGCTATGCAAAAAATGATAGTGAAGAGCCTACATTAAAAACTGATAAAGAATACTGAAAAGAGTTAGAGTCTAAGAAATTTAGTAAAAATAAAATTCCATTTACTCTTATTAATAAAAGCATCAACTATACATTAGAAGATTTAGCTAACGAACACTTTATTTATTACCACTCTTATGCTAATGACTATGATGGCACTTTGTATTTAAGAGTTTACTTCGAGAAAAAGCCTTCGAAAGATTCATCAGCTGTTTCTAGTGCTGATGAATATAATAGTAGAAAAGCTAACTGAAAATGAGTTGATTATAAATTAAGCGGCTTTAAGAAAGTTAACATTGATAAAAATCAAAACGAATTATTGCAAAATTATTCAGACTACAAGCACGGCTTTAGAGTTAGTTCAAAATTAAAAAACAAGCTACTTAAAAAAGAGATTAACTCTTTTGATGAAGTTACAGATGCCCAAGGCAAGGACTTTACCAAATTGCCTATGAAAAAGCAAGATTCAGCTGAATCAATTGAAAAAGCACACAAGATTTTTTCTGATTTATTAGACTATAATCACACAGTGCAAAGCATTGATGATAAAAACGCACTTAAATTCAGTATTGATAGCAAAAAACCTATTTATATAACTAAAAACAAGGACAATGACTATAGCATTCATTACAGTCTTTTTACATATGTTCCAAATGCTCAGTTTAGTGATGAAGGACAATTAAACAGTGCTAAAAAAGTTGAGATTTCAAAAGAATTTGTTTCTAAATTACAAATTAAACATGCTGAATTATCAAACGCTTTAAGTAATATTGAAATAAAGGATTTAGCTGGGGACAATAAATTATTAAAAGATATTATCCCTTCAAACTTAAAATACAACACATCAACTACCGCACCAAATGATAATTATCATAATACAACAAATGGCTACATTGAATTAGTTGATTTAGGTTGGAAAAATGAGACTCCTCAAGACACCAAAATCAAATTTTCATCAGGTGAGTACACTGTTTCATATCACAGAATTAGTGAAAATGATGGTGTAATTAAAGAGTTTAGTGATTTAAAACAATATTTTGGCCAAGGAAAAAATAAAGATGAATATTCGCCATTTGTTAATCTAGACGATTCTAAAGGCGAAGCACTAATTGCAGTTAAAATAACTGCTAAATTAGAAAACGGATACAATGAGAGTATAATAGGCACCGTGAAGCTATCAGGTTTAAAAAATAGCTCCTCAACATCAAACAATTCTTAATATTGAAAGCACAAATGTGCTTTTTTATATTTGGATAATAACAATTAATGCTAAAACAGAATAAAAATAAAAAACAAATTTCAAATATAAGTAAAATTAAAATAGATATAAATATAACTAAAGTTATATTAATAAAGGAATAAATATGAATTTAACAGACAAAAGAAGTAAATTAGTTGCTACTATTGGCCCTTCTAGCGATAACTATAATACAATGCGTTCCCTAATTGAAGCGGGTGCTACCTGTATTAGAGTTAACTTTAGTCACGGAAGCCATGAAGAGCATTTAAATAAATTTAAAATAGCTAAAAAAATATCTGAAGATATGCACTTGCCTGTTTCGCTCATTTTGGATACTAAAGGCCCAGAAATTAGAGTTGGAAAAATGAAGGGCGGTGCCCAATTTATTCCAGCTAATACTGAAATTAAAATTCATACAACAGAAGCTAAATACAAAGAATTGGAAGGTGATGCCAAAGAATTATCAGTTTCATATGATATGTCTAAAGACTTAAATGATGGAGACTATGTTCTTTTTGATGATGGCAAGCTTTCTGCAGTTGTAACTAAGGTTGCTAAAGGCATTGTTGTAGTTAAAACTCTTAATTCACATAACTTAAAAACAAATAAAAGAATTAATCTTCCTGGCGTTGATTTTAGTTTGCCATTTTTATCTGAAAAAGACATTAATGATGTTAAATTTGGAATTTCACAAGGGGTTAATTATATAGCTGCTTCATTTGTAAATTCAGCTAAAAACGTTAATGATTTAAGAAAACTATTAATTGATAATAATGCAAGCCACATTCAAATAATTTCTAAAATTGAAAGCCACTTAGGAATTGATAATATTGATGAAATTATAGAAGCGTCAGACGGAATCATGGTAGCTAGAGGAGACTTAGGTTTAGAAATCCCTTATTATGATGTGCCATATTTTGAAAAGCTAATGATTCGTAAATGTCGTGAAGCTGGCAAGCCAGTTATTGTAGCTACACAAATGCTTGATTCAATGGAAACCAATCCGCATCCAACTAGAGCGGAAGTTACTGATGTTTATTATGCAATTGAATTAGGTTCAGATGCTACTATGCTTTCAGGCGAAACAGCTTCTGGTGCTCATCCTTTAGAAGCTGTTATTACAATGTCAAATATTAATAAGCGTGCTGAAAATGAATTTTATGACAACACCTACTATGATGTGCAACTTGAAGAAGTTAGAAGAAAATCTAACTTAAAAGAAAACAAAAGAGCTAGAATTGCATATGAAGTGGCTAATAGAACCCGTTATGGCGATTATAAATTTGCTGTTGTTTTATCAAGAACAGGCCAATTATTAAAAGAAGTAGCAAAATTTAGACCAAATACTATCATCATTGGAATATTAAAAGATGCTAATATGATAGGGGAATTTGGTATAACTTCTAGTGTGTGAACTTCATTAGATTCAATAGAATACTTTGACTTAATTAAAGAAAACAGTGATAAGGCACTAGATATACTAATGCCATATGGCATAAACAAAGGCGACAGAATTATTGTTGTAGAAAACGAAAGCATTGTTGAAAAACAATATAATTAACCAAAAAGCCTATAAAACAGATTTAAAAAGCAAACTGTGTGTTTGCTTTTTATTTGTTTCTTTTATTAGGCAAAAGAGCCAGTAAATTGAATTGTTTGAGAGTTGTCCTTAATATCTATATAGATCGGTTTGGTAGTTGATGGATGATCATCTGGCTTACTTTTTGAAGATAATGAAATTAAATGAGCATATTTTTTAAATGTATCATACTTTTTAATATACTCAACAACTTCCTTAAATGTTGGCACATTAATAACAACAAATTTTGCAGTTGGTCATAATGCTCTAAGTGCTTCTCAAGCTTCTTGAGCAGTAACAGGATTATTTTGCTGTTCATGTTTTTCAGCAATACTATCTATCTCAAGCTTAGCAGCATCAAATTGATTTTTAACTTTTGATAAGGAACCCGATAATTCTTGTTTTGCTTTTGTATCGAAAGAATTTAAATCTTTTTCTAACTTACCGATTTCTTTCTTTGATTCAGTCATTATTTTTTGAGCAGCTGGATAAACCTTCTTGAACTTGTCATTATCAACTTTTGAATTTGAGTCTGTACCTATTACAGTTGATTTAACACTTTCTTGTGCCTTAGTAATATTTGAGCTTACTTCTTTTACTTTTGTTTCAAATTGTAATTTGGTTTTTGCATCAGTAGTTGTCTCTTCATTTTTAGAATTTTTAACACTAAAAGTAACAACTACTTCGCCTGAGTATGATGCATTTTTATCTTTTGCTTTAATTACAGCTTTATTTTCTTTTTCACTTATTTCAATGGATAATTCAGTTAAATTTAGTTCACTGTTCTTTGCAATTAAAGCACTTTTAATGTCTTCAATATCTTTTTTAGCCAACTCACCTAAATCAGTAATTTTAATTACTGAGTCTAATTTCTTCTCTTTAGGATTTTTGTCGTCATTGTGACTATTATTATTGCTCTTATTGTTGCATCCAGCCATTATTAATGGGATAGGCGGTATGAAAGCAACAATAGCAAATGCCATAAATTTAAATTTCTTCATATCACACCTCTAATTATTTAATGAAAAAATTATAAAAAAATCCACATATTACCAGCTAAAAAATGAAAATAATTCCATATACCATATGCATCACTTTTGCTATCTTGAACACAGTAAAATACAGTTTGCAAAAAGGTTTTAACTTATATATAAACTTTTAAATTTTAGGTTTAGTAATGTCACTGCTTTAAATGAAAAGTTAAGCAATATTATTAATAAAATATAACTATCATTTAAAGTAATTTGATCACCAACAAAAGCAAAATTAAAATTTAGCAAAAAAAGAGCTAGAGTGCTAAATTGTGTGCTAAAATAATATTGTTATGAATGTGTTATATACATTGAAAGGACTTTAATATGGCAAAAGAAGTAATTATTGGTATTGACTTAGGTACTACAAACTCGGTTGTTTCAATCGTTGATAATGGTTCACCAGTTGTTTTAGAAAACTTAAATGGTAAAAGAACAACTCCATCAGTTGTAAGTTTTAAAGATGGCGAAATAATAGTGGGTGATAATGCAAAAAACCAAATTGAAACAAATCCTGATACTGTAGCATCTATTAAAAGATTAATGGGTACAAGCAAAACTGTACATGTTAATAATAAGGATTATAAGCCTGAAGAAATTTCAGCAATGATTCTAGAGCATCTTAAAAAGTATGCTGAAGAAAAAATTGGTCACAAAATTGAAAAAGCAGTTATTACTGTGCCTGCATATTTTGACAATGCACAACGTGAAGCTACCAAAATAGCTGGTAAAATAGCTGGATTAGAAGTTTTACGTATTATTAATGAACCTACAGCCGCAGCTTTAGCTTTTGGACTTGACAAAGTTAAAAAAGAACAAAAAATTCTTGTTTTTGACCTTGGTGGTGGGACATTTGACGTTTCAATTTTAGAATTAGCTGAAGGAACATTTGAAGTTTTATCAACTGCAGGTGATAATAGACTTGGTGGAGATGACTGAGATCATGAAATTGTTAAATGATTAATTGATTTAATCAAAAAAGACTATAAAACAGATGTTACAAACAATAAAATAGCAATGGCTCGTTTAAAAGCAGCAGCTGAAAAAGCAAAAATTGACTTATCTAGTTCACAACAAGCTACAATTATGCTTCCATTTTTAGTTATGCAACAAGGCTCAGAACCTATTAGTGTTGAAGCAACCTTAAGAAGAAGTCAATTTGAAGAAATGACATCACATTTGGTTGAAAGATGTAGAAAACCTATTGAAACAGCTTTAGCTGATGCTAAAATCAAGATTTCTGATTTAGATGACGTAATTTTAGTTGGTGGCTCAACAAGAATTCCTGCAGTGCAACAATTAGTTGAATCGATTTTAAATAGAAAAGCTAACCGTTCAGTTAATCCTGATGAAGTTGTAGCTATGGGTGCCGCTATTCAAGGTGCTGTTTTAGCTGGCGAAATCGATGATGTTTTATTAGTTGATGTTACACCTTTAACACTAGGAATTGAAACAGCAGGCGGAATTGCTACACCATTAATTCCAAGAAACACACGTATTCCTATTACTAAGAGCGAAGTATTTACAACATTTGAAGATAATCAAAGCGAAGTTACAATTAGAATAGTGCAAGGCGAAAGACCACTAGCTAGCGAAAATAAATTACTTGGACAATTTAATCTTGGCGGTATTCGTGTAGCCCCAAGAGGCGTGCCACAAATCGAAGTAAGCTTTAAAATAGATGCAAATGGTATTACAACTGTTTTAGCCAAAGACAAAGACACTAACAAAGAGCAATCAATTACTATTAAAAACTCATCTAAGTTAAGCGAATCTGAAATTGAAGAAATGATTAAGGATGCAGAAAAAAACCGCGAAGCTGATGCTAAGAGAGCCGAAGAAATAAGCACAATTATCCAAGCTGAAAACTTGGTTAATAGCTTAGAAAAAGAAATGAATGAAGGCAATGTTGTAATTCCTGAAGAAGAAAAGGCAAAAATTGCTGATTACATCAAAGAAGTTAAAGAATTAATCAACAACAAAGATGTTGAACAACTTAAGAAAAAAATTGATGAGCTAAATGCAGCTTACAATATGGCTAAAAGTGCTGCAGCAAACTCAAATAAAGATGAAGGTTCAAACAACAATTCATCGTCAAATAATGATGAAGAAACATTTGAATAATCAAAAGAATTAAAAATAGCACAGACGATGTGCTATTTTTTCTAAAATCACTATAAAACAAGGATTTTGGACAAACTTCTTACTAAGAAATTTGTTTCATAAGCTCTTTAATTTCTGCTAAAGATCTTTCAGAAAGCATCATTTTGCTTTCATCATTATAAGACACTAAATTAATTCCCTCAACAAGTCCTCAATTAGCCTCCATTGGCTGTATGCCGTTTTTGTTGGCCTTTAATACATAACTGCATAAGCTTCCTATAACTGTCTTATTGCTTGGAATTATTTTTGGCAAATTATTCAAATATCTGTCAACATTAATTGCACATATAATAGCACTAGCGCTCGCTTCTACATATCCATCAGTGCCAGTAAGTTGGCCTGCAAAAAATATGTTTGGATTAGATTTTAATTGAAAATTATCATATAAGACATTAGCTGAATTTAGATAATCATTTTTATGCATAACTCCATATCTTAAGATAAGTGCATTTGCTAATGCTGACACTGCTTTTATAATTTCATTTTGTCAAGGGATCTTGATGCTTGTTTGAAAATTTACAATTCTTAGAAAATTTTCATTATAGTCATCTTCTCTTAATAAAACAGTAGCATAAGTGTTTTCAGTTTGTATTATTTCATTAGTTTGTAATAGATTTTTAAGCTTATTTTTGCCGCTTTTTGCAACACTTTCAATCGATTTAAAACCATTATCATGCAATAATTTAATTTCATTAGGTAAGGGTGAAATAAAGATTTCAGCAGAAACAATTAAATTATATAAGTGCTCAAATTCATTTTTGTTAAGAGTGCAGTAAAACAGTTTATCATCTAAAGCACTTTTTTGTACATAATTTCAATTTATAGAACTTTTTAAGACTATTGGCTCGACTTGATCAAATAAATTAAAGTTAGATTCACCAACTAGGTTTTTAATTTCATTTTCTAGATTAACGCTGCTTAATGGACCAGTTGCAATGATAGTAGGAATTGAATCATCGATTGTTATATATTCTTTTTCTATTATTTTAAGATTTTGATAACTTCTTAAATAATTAGTTATATATTCTTGAAATTTATATCTATCAACTAATAGTGGTTCATTTGCGACCTTAGCATAGTCAGCTGCTTTGATAATTAATGAATCAAGCAAGCGCATTTCTTGCTTTAGCAGACATTTAGCACTAGTTATTTCGTTAGAGTGAAAAGAATCAGAATAAGCTAAATTAGCAAACATATCATTTGTTTGAATAGGGTTTTTTTTAATTGATTTTACTTCAAAAAGTTCAACTAAATAATTACGTTTTAGTAGTTGATAACAAGCTTCACTTCCAGAAATACCAGCGCCAATAACTCTCACTCTTTTCATTGCTACTCCTATAGTAATAAATAATATGCTTTTGTCATATAAAGGCTTAAAACAGGCCTAAAGGTCAACTAAATATGAAAAAAACTAGCATATTATTCCATTATATATTTTTCTATTCGCTGTTTAAATATAATTCATTTGGTAATTTATTTATGAAGGAGATTTATTACGTAAATGTCAAATTTATTTGGTTCATCAGGTTTAAGTAACGACATCAATAGTGTTGCTGGTAAAACATGAACAGCATTAGGCGCTGTAGGATTAGTTGGAGCATTAATAGCAGTTATTCTACTTTCAGTTGCTGTATTTCTATTTAGAAGCAAATTTGCAGATAAGAAAAATTTAATACTACCTGTAATAGGATATGTATTAGCTTTATTAGGCATAATTCTAGCAGCTGTAGCTATTAATAAAAACACAAACCCAGGCGTTGGTACTCTATTATCAGATAAAGACCCAGTAGCTATAATCAAAGGAACAGCAATTTCAGGACTTGTATTCGGTGTTCTATCATTATTATTGTCAATTGTAACATTTGTTAAATTGAAGAAACAATAATAAAAAACACTTTGGATGATCTTTAGCCTATAAAGATCATTTTTTTATTTTACTTTTATGAAAGTAATTAACCTATAAGCCTTATTTATAGTCTAATTAGTACATAAACAAATATAAAATTTCCTAGCTTAAGCCAGGAAATTAATTGCATTGCAAACTATAGTTTGTTCTTGCAATCACCAGTTTCAACGTATTCTTTTAAGTTATCTAATGAAATTTCAAGCATATTTGTTGCAGCTTCTTGTGTATATCAACCAATGTGTGGAGACATAATAACACGTGGTCATAGGTCTAGTAATTCAGCAATAACAGGGTCTTCAATTTTGTCAAAAGTCTTAAATAAGTATGCTTTTTCATTGTTGAATACATCAATAGCAGCACCAGCAAGTTTGCCACTCTTAACCGCATCTAAAATTGCTTTTTCATCTTGAATTTGGCCTCTAGAAGTATTAACTAAGATAGCACCATCTTTCATTTTGCTTAGCAATTCAGCATTAACTAATTTGTCATTTTGTCCCTTGATATATGGCATATGCAAGGTCACAATGTCAGCTTGTTTTAGACCTTCATCAAGTGAAACATATTCAATAACATCTGTTAATGCTTTATTAGGCATAAGGTCATAACCTAATACTTTGGCACCAAAGCTCTTAAACATTTTAGCTGATTCATAACCAATTTTACCTGTGCCCATAATAAGCACTGTACTTGATCTTAATTCTTTTGCAAAACCAAAGTCATCTACTGTAAAGTCTTTTTTGTGTGCTTTGTAGCCAAAGTGCAGTGATCTTCTTGATAATTGGTGTGCATATGAGAATGCTAATTCAGCTATAGCTGTTGGTGAGTATGATGGCACACGAGCCATTTTAATTCCTAATTCATGGCCAGCAGCTAAGTCCATATGGTCAAAGCCGGCTGTTCTAGTGAACACATAGTTAATTCCTTTTGCTTTAAGCAATTCTAAAATTTCACGATTTACAACATCGTTTTCTCTAACAACAACACAGTCCATGCCATCAACTAAGTGTATACGTTCTTTAGAAATAACTTCAGTAACAGCTGTAAGTTTTAAGTCTTTATATTTTTCTTTGACTTTTTCAAAAATAGGAAATTCTACTTCTTTAATGCCAAAAAATATAACGTTCATATAACTCCCTGATGTTAGTAACCTAATAAGGCTCCTAACAAAAAAATAAATAGACAAATTGATAATTTCTTATCAATTAAATTATACCTTTTATTAATTCGCGGGGCACTATAGGACTTATTTAAAGCAAATTAAATTTGATTTGTAAATGGTTATAATCAAAACATAAAATAATTGAATATGGCTGTTTTATAAGTGCAGAAGCATTAAGAAAGCTATATAAAATTATTGTTTCAAAAAGCAATGTTTTCTATATATTATGTTAATAATGTGAAAAAGTCAGCAATTTTGCCATACTTGTTCCACATACCGATTGCTTTAAATATCTAAACAAAAAATAAGTTGTCTGAAATATCAAAATAAGACAAACACATAATTTTGTTTGTTTGACTTCTGAATAACCTTATCATTTATTCACTTATAAATTTTTCAATTATGCTATTAAGTAAATAACTTTTTTCTTTATACACCATATGTGCAGAATCCTTTATTACTTCTATTTTTGCAATAGGTATGGTTTTATTGAAATACATTTGACTCATTTGGCAATCTATAAGTTTGTCGCTATCAGCCAGCACTATTAAAGTTGGAATTTTCACTGACAGGTATGCTTGTTCTATTTCATTATGAATTTTAATGCTTGTTAATTCCTTATCTAGAGTTTTAACTCACTCATTATTGTAATAATTTGTATTAAATTTTGACTTAGCCACAGAGACTCAGTTACTATCATTTTGTAAAGATTCTCAGTTATAGTAAATTAAAGGGATGAAGTTATTTAGATACTCATCAAAATTTGAAGGCAGATATTGTTTATCTTTTCATACATCCAAATTTAATTGTGTTTTATTGATTGGAGTTATTAAAATTAATTTTTCAAATAACTCAGGCCTTGTTTTATAGGCTAATACAGCAGTCGCTGCTCCAAATGATTTACCAATAAGGGTTATATTTTTAATATTATTTTTGGTAATAAAATCTATCAATAATTTAGCATAATAAACCACTGAAATTTTATGATTTTTAACAGGCTTAGTCAAATTAGAGCCCGGGAACTGCAAAGCGTAATAATTAAATTCTTGATGCTGGCTAGAAAATAATTCTAGTGCTGTATGTCTTGAATTAAAACCATGGCAAAATATAATATTTTGCTCACTATTATTGTCTTTAAAGTAATATGGATAGTCATAAATAATTTTTGATTTAGACATTAATTATATTTTATATATATTGCTTGTAAATGTTTTTAAAATTTTATGCTTGGCATAATAGAAAAAATGTTTATCATCTACACCTACATTACTATAAAACAGACTTTTAGGAAAATAGTAAGTTTGCACGGTTTCGTATATGCAAATTACTTTTTCTAATAATAAATTAACAATAAAAAAAGCGCAATAAAAATATACCGCCTATAATAATTTGTTTTTTAGGCAGTATACTTAACATTTATTAATATGCCTTACAATGTAGAAATTATTTTGCTTATTACTTTAAACTTATTGTTATTGTTGATTGATTTGATATATGAGAAACTTCAGGATCAGTATCATTGTTAATAAATTTTCCAACTTTGTATTTGACTGTAATACTAAATTTTTGATCCTGTTTATTTTTAATATCAAAATTTAATTCATTTGATAATCTTGTATGTTCTTCCATTTCTTCTTTTACTTTAAAGGTTGGTTTTGTATCGTTCACAAGTTCAATATTTCCCTTAATTTTTTCTGCTTTTTCTAATTTAAAGACAATAAATTTATTTTCAATCTCATTATTCTTATCAAGCGGAGATTTATTTCCTTCAACTAGTCAGATGCTTCTTTTATCCTTGTCGTATCATAAAGAATATTTTGAACTGTCATCTTTGAATTTTATAAGATCAGGTTTATCCTCATCAGCCGCAGCATAACTTAGAATGTTGCTTAATGATTTAGCAATCTCATCAAGTTCACTAGGTTCTTTTTCTTCTCTATCTTCTTTTTCTTCCTTTGGCTCGTCACTTGGCATATTTGCAGGCGGAACTATTGGTGGCATTGGCGCTCTATTATCGGGCTCATTTTTACCAGGTTCCTTTTTCCCACCAGGCATATCTTTGCCAGTCTTAGGTTCTTCATCATTTTTTTCCGGCATCTTTGGAGCATTTTCTTCCATTTTGTCTTTATTTGGATCTGATTCCTTTTTATCATCATCTGGTTTCTTTGGTGGCTCATCCTTTTGTTTGCCTGAATCACCATTACCGCTTTGGTCATTTGAGTCTGTATTTGAAGGATTTGTTGAAGTGTCAGGTTCAGTTTCTGTCTTTTCCTTTTTTAATTCTTCAAATTTTTTATTTAGTTCTTCAGCTGCTTGTTTAAATTCACCGGAAGTTTTTAAGATCTTAAGTTTGTCTTTTGATTCTTCAACTAGTTTTTTTAATTCTTGCTTAGCATTATCACTTAGATTTGTATTAGAGTTTAGTTCAGATTCAATCTTTTCTATTTGTGACTGTAACTCATTCTTTTCTTTAATTTCATCAGTTTTAACTGGTTCATTGTTATCACATGAAGCTGCTAAAGCAGACACAGCAAATATTGTAGCTGGTGCTAACGCAAATAATAATCTAGTGCTCTTTTTCATAGTTATTTCTCTTATTTTCTTGACTTTAGATTTTTTTAATTATGTTTATTTTATTATTACTAATTAAAAAAAGTCAATTTTTTTCATCTTTTTCAAATTATATAAATTTCTACTGGCAGCAATGATAAATAAATTTAGCAGCTAAAATCGAACTCTATTTTTTGCTAACTTATGTAAGCAAATACCAATCAATACCTTTTGTTTACCTATATATCTATAAAACAGGCCAATAATAAAAGTAGCTAAATTTTGCTACTTCTATTAAAAACAAGTTAATCAGCATTTTTTATTACAATTTCAAAAAATGTGCTTAATACTGAAAGCTCAGTGTGCTGTTTATTTTCAGCAAGAATATTATTTATTTCACTAATGGAACTATGACCACTATAGTGAACTCTTGTAGCTGAGCCCTTATTTTTTACTTTTTTTAATTTAACTAGAAGCAATGTCATATCCTTATTTTGATTTTCGCTATCTATGTATGACATATATTTATGATATGCATCAATTAATTGATTGCTTTTTTCTTCATTTATGTCATTGTCGCTCTTAACTTCTATGTAGAAATCATGAATTGTTTTATTTGTTAATCTATCTACAATTCTGAATATAAAGTCAGGGAATGATCTTGCAACTTCATTGTTTTGTTTAAAATATTCAACATAAATTCCATCAAAAACAGGATTTTTTGTTCAAAGTTGCACTTTATAATTATTATTTTCATTTCATGTATGAATATATTTGTTAACTAATATAGCAAATTCAACCTCAGTTTCAGAATCAAAGTAGTTAGACTCTTTTTTCTCTGCTGTGCTATTTACATATGCATATGCTTTGCCTTCTATATCTAAATATCTATTCTGATTAATTTCTGAGTAAACTAAATCATTAACTTCAGGGAGCGACTTTAATTTTACTTTGTAAACTCCATCACTATTAGTTTCACTCAATTCTTTGTAATAGCCCTTTTTAATATCATTTAAAAAATCTTGCTCTACTATTAGTCAGAATAAATTTTTTGAAAGTAAGTTGTGCAATTCATCAGATTTTTCATCATCTTTAGCTAAGCACATAATGTTGCCGTGGAATAATTCTTCTAGTTGCTCAATTATTTCTGCATTAAAGTACATTTTGTTTTTAGCAAGAAACAATTCTTTTCTTAATTCTAATTCAATGCTGTTGAAAATTTTTAAATTAGCATAAGTTTTTGAGCCAAATCTTTCTGTACCATAATTAATGTATCCATTTGTTTTATAGTATTCTTGGTATTTCTTAAGCTCACGATATATATGCCTAAAATCTATAGTTTTAATTATATTTTCATAATATGAAGGATTCTTAATTTTGGTTTTTACAACTTCTTTGTCAATATAAGCCACTTTAAATTGCTCATTTTTAAACTCATCTTTTAGTCTATAAGTTATTCTATTATTAGACTTATTTTCAATGTTTGAATAATAGTAATATTCCAGTCCTATATGAGTTTGATCTTTTATAAATTCAGGGTTAGGATTACGCATTATTCTGCCAATTGTCTGCGTACTTAAACTAGGAGAGCATACTTTTCTTAGCTGAACCAGCATACATGCTCTAGGTATGTTTCAGCCAGTGGCGGGACCGATTTTAAATATAACAACATCGACATCAGAATTATTTTTTGAAATTGATTTTAGACTCCTATTTGCAAGCCTTATGTTTGTCTCAATATCGTTTGAGCCAAAATATTTAACATAAGTTAAGCCACTTTCCTTGATTATGTTAATAATATCATTTATATCTTTAGCAAATTCTTCAGATCTAACTTTTTGCTCACTTTTTACTTGAATAAGCATAGCAGGATTTATAGTCTTAAGCAAAGGGTCACTAAGATATTCTTTTTGAATTAACTTAAATTTGTTAATTGCTGTCTTTAAAATTTGTGCATCATCTAAAATTTCACTGTTAGATTCATCTAAGCCATAATTAAAGTGGGATTTATGTTTTAGTAGGATAAGGTCATCTTCTAATAAGTCATCAGGCCTTATTTGAATTAGATCATTTTTACCCTTCGGCGTTGCAGTCATTTTTATAATAAAATGAGCTGCATTTTGCATAAGCAGTTCAAATCTCTGCTCATCTTTTTTTGTGTTTGCTAATTGAACCTTAAAATCTATATCTTCATCCAAGTCAACATAGCTAGATTTATATTTGCCACTGGCTTCACCACCGATATGGGCTTCATCCCTTATATAAACTAGTTTGTAGCCTTCATTTTCAATTTGTGATAAGTAAGAGTTTATTATACCTTGTTCAGTAAAAATTCTACCCTTGCCAAATGATTGAGTACCTAAAATTAATACATTATTTTGTTTAGCTAAAATTTGAAAATGCTGGTCTTTTGCCTTATTGCTTTTGTAATTTGAAGATGGAGATTCTTGCAGCTCAATAGATATACTATGAGAGTTATATAAATACTGCTTATAGTCAGTAAAATTCATGAGCATTTGCTTAGGCAAGTCTGCTGATGAAAGCGTTGCAATAGCAAAAGTAAACTTTTCATCTGGATATTCAGTTATCAATTTATCAATAACATTGATTATCATAAATGTCTTGCCAGAGCCTGTTGGAGCCTGAAATTCTAATATTTTCTTTTTGTCTTGATCATATTTATCAATAATTTTACTTACAGCTTTGTTTTGTGTATTACTTAATTGCATCAGTATCCTCTTTTTTTATAGGTTTTAAGGATGTTAAACTTCTTAGAATATCAATATTGCTATCTTTATCTTCAGTGTCAATATCGAAGTCTTGTAGCATTTGTAGATATTGTTCTTTTATACTCACATTACTTTGATTATCATCAAATAATTTAGTTGAATAGTATTCAATGTTGTAAACATTTAAATTTGATTTGTATGGCTTGTTTTTCTTAATTCAGTCAAAATTAGATTCATTGCTTGTAGAGATTCCATTATTAATGCGATATAGTCTTTCATAACAAACATCAGTGCCGATATTATTTTCGTTATTTGTTACTAATGTATAACTTCTATTTCCACCATCTTCATTGTTTAACTCCATTACTGCATGACCAGTTGTTCCTGAACCAGCATAGAAGTCTAAAATTCGTGCATCCTTGTTAGGGTGTAATTTTATTAAAAGTTTAATTAGCTCAACAGGTTTCGCAGTACTGAATTCATCACTCTTTAAAATACTTGATAATACTTTGTTTCCAGTTTTGTTATTAAAACTACTTCCCTTTATGATTGTCTTGAATATCCATGTGTTTTTTCTTTTCTTAGGATAGATCTTGAATTTATTACCATCCATTTTTATTACAAGCTCATCCTTCTCTTTGTTAATTTTTTCTTTTGATCATCTTCACACATATTGCACACCATTCACATTTTTGGGTCATAAAGTGTAAATGGTTTTTTCTGTTGGCTCAATAGTATGGTATAAATTATGGTTTTCATCTTTATTAATAAAAATTGGATAAGCTAAATTTGGCCTATTTTTATCATTAAATTTTTTGCTTTGATTCTCAAGTGTATATTGCAATCAATATTCCCCTTTATTATCTACAAGTGTTTCAAGATTGCGGTTTTTATATATTTCTGGTAATTTATGAATAACATATTCGTTATCTAGTTCTTCAGGCACAAAATCCAAGCCGCCATAAATTAAAATATACTCATGAGTTAGCGCAATTTCAGTATTTACTTGTCTCCCGCTTGGGTTTAAGATAGCTGGCACACATGCTATGAAATTTTCTTCGCCAAAGATTTCATCCATTAGTACTTTCAAATAGGCCTGTTCGCTATCATCAATTGAAACAAAAATAACACCATCTTCCTTTAAAAGCTGTTTTGCTAATCTTAAACGTTCGTTTAACATATTTAGTCAACCAGTACGACTAAATTTATCACGATAGATAAATTTTGATGAACTAACCTTATCTTTTTCACTTAGGTTATTGCCATCAGTTAGTGAGCTTTCAGTATTGTAAGGAGGATCAATATAAATTACATCGTAATTAACAGTCTCTGACTGTGACTCTCTCTCGATTGCTATAAGATTTTTAAGAGCATCATAGTTTTCGCCAATTATTAGTGTATTTGCTGGCTTATTATCATTATTGAATGATAAGTTTTTATTCTTTTTTAATAAAGCTATTTCAGAAGCATTAACAGAAGGAGCAACATCAAATGAAAATCCTAATTTGACTCTTTTGATTAAAAGTTGGTAAACATTATGTAAAGCCGGGTCATTGTCATCAAATTTATTAATGATTGAAATAATAAGATCTTTTTGATCTTGATTTAATTCATTACTAAGACTTAGTGCATTAGCTTTTTCTATATAATCCTGTTTTATAGTACTCATCGTCATCCTTATAAATTGAATTGTTAATTCATAATTTCTTTTTAGATATATTTAGTTAATCCTTAGTTATAGGTTTTAAGGATGTTAAACTTCTTAGAATATCAATATTGCTGTCTTTGTTTTCTGTGTCAATATTAAAGTCTTGTAGCATTTGTAGATATTGCTGCTTTATATTTATGTTGCTTTGGCTATCATCAAATAGCTTGGTTGAGTAATATTCAATGTTATAAACATTTAAATTTGATTTGTAGGGATTGTTTTTCTTAATTCAGTCAAAATTAGATTCATTGCTTGTGGATATTCCATTATTAATGCGATATAGTCTTTCATAACAAACATTTGTAGCAATGTTATTTTCGTTATTTGTTACTAATGTGTAACTTCGATTTCCACCATCTTCTTTGTTTAATTCCATTACTGCATGACCAGTTGTTCCTGAACCAGCATAGAAGTCTAAAATTCGAGCATTTTTGTTAGGGTGAAGGTTTATGAGAAATTTAAGCAAACCAACAGGCTTAGGGTGGTCAAAAATTTTGTTAGTAAAAATATCTTTTTGCTCAGATGTCCCTACTGAACCATGAACTGAATAAATTAAATTTGAAAATTTGGAATCTCTATTCACTAATTGGTTGTTATTATCAACAAATTGATATTGTTTTGAATAGACTTTGTTGTTTTTGAAAACAAGAAAATTATTTTTCATCCCTCAATTAATTTTCTCCTTGCTTCATCTTCACTGCCAATCCTTAGTTGCATGATTGCCAGAATGTCTACTTTGCCATTTTTTTTCAGAACCGCCTGGATAATAGATTTTTCCATTATGAGAAATAGGAAAGTCTAGTGATTCTGACCAAGTCAATGAAGCTCTATCTAGTTGATTTAATTTGTACATTCCTCTGGTTTTCACGAATTCGTCAGAATATTTATATGAGCCATCATCAGTATCTATAACAAAGTTATTAGTTCTAAATTTATCAATATTATTTGCATATACCAAAACATATTCAGTAAGAATTTTTAAGAATTTACTATCTTCACCAGACCCTTCATTTTTCTTTTGTCAAACAATATTAGCTATGAAATTTTCTTCACCAAAAATTTCATCCATTAACACTTTCAAATAAGCATGTTCGCTGTCATCAATTGAAACAAAAATAACACCATCTTCTTTTAAAAGTTGGTGTGATAGTCTTAAACGTTCGTTTAACATATTTAGTCAACCAGTACGACTAAATTTATCACGATAGATAAATTTTGATGAACTAACCTCATCTTTTTCACTTAGGTTATTACCATCAGTTAGTGAGCTTTCAGTATTATAAGGAGGATCAATATAAATTACATCGTAATTAACAGTCTCTGACTGTGACTCTCTCTCTCTCTCGATCACTATAAGATTTTTAAGAGCATCATAGTTCTCGCCAATTATTAGTGTATTTGCTGGCTTATTATTATCATTATTAAATGACAAGCTTTCATTCTTTTTTAATAAAGCTATTTCAGAAGAATTAACTGAAGGAGCAATATCAAATACAAATCCTAGTTTTATCCTTTTGATTAAAAGCTGGTAAACATTATGTAAAGCTGGGTCATTGTCATCAAATTTATTAATGATTGAAACAATAAGATCTTTTTGATCTTGATTTAGTTCATTGCTAAGACTTAGTGCATTAGCTTTTTCTATATAATCCTGTTTTATAGTATTCATCGTCATCCTTATAATACAAATAGTTACCGATATATTTATTATTTGTATATAAATTATAAATTATGAATTTGTCATAGAGATAATATTTGAAAATAAAAACATCTGCATAATTAGCAGATGTTGCTTGATTGTAAGTTCAAGTGCAACACCAATTAAAGTAAAATTTAATTGTGGAGCACTTGAATTTTTAAATAAAAAAAGTTCCACACTTGGCAGCAGGAAACTTTCATATGAATTATACTAAAAATTATAATCATCTAACATATGATGAACGTGCATTTATTGAAATTCAAATAAAATCTGGATATTCTATTAGATCAATAGCCAGACAGTTAAATAGAAATCCATCAACAATAAGTCGTGAATTAAAACGTAATACCGCTTTTAGCGGCTTATACCAATGTAAAATAGCAGAACAGAAAGCATTAAATAGACATTCGCACAAATACTTGTTTAAATTTACAAGCAATTTTAAATATGCTGAATTTGAAAAGTTTTTTATGGAAAAATTTGATAAAAGATTTTACGGCATTGTCGCAACAGCTCGATACGTTAAACAAACTTTTCCAGATATTGAATCACCGTCGATAAGGACTATATTTAACTGAATTAAGACAAGAAAATGAAAATTGAAACCTAGAGATAGATTGAGAATTTTTTATAAAAAAGGCGGGAAAAGAACTGCATCAGTTGTATCAAGGTTAATTGGTGATTCTTACTATGTATATCCTATATGAGCAAGACCAAAATATATTGATTTAAGAGAAGAATATGGTCATTGAGAAAGCGACTTAATTATAGGCAAAAGATCAAACGGATATGATAATGTATTAACGCTTGTTGAAAGACAAACCAGGATGGGATTCGCAGTTAAAATCAAGTCAAAATCAGCTTTTTTGGTAATTTCAAAGCTTAAAAAAATAATCCAGGATCATAATTTAATTGTCAAATCTATAACAATCGATAACGGGATAGAATTTGAAAGAATGGGTTTATTAGGAAAATGGCTGAATATTAAAATATTTAGAGCTGAACCGTATGCTTCATTTCAAAGAGGAACAAATGAAAATTGAAACGGAATGATTAGAAGAATGTTCCATAAAGGTTTTGATTTTAATTCTATCTCTCAAGTTCAACTGGATGATGTTGTAAATCAAATAAATGAAATGCCACGGAAAATTTTGAATTGGCAAAAACCAATTGAACTATTTAAGTTAGCTAATGACTATGGTGTCGTTTTAAATTAAAAGCAAAATAATTTAATTAGCTACATTCATAAAAAATGAATGGTTATTTTTTACATTTAATTTAGTTATTTTATCCCCCTAACCCCCTTAATTACAAATAAGGGGGAATAACAAAACATTATTTAGTGTTTACGCAGATGTTCCATCTGATTTTTTAACCCCCGCCCCCTTGATTTCAAACAAGGGGCGCCTGTGGCATACGCCACATATTATGCAAAAATGCTATAATAAAAAGGCCAAGCACATATGTTGCACTTGAACCTTCATTTATGGAACATCTGCATAATTAGCAGATGTTTCGATATTTTGTTATTTATTTTCTTCTTTAGATTCAGCTTTTTTAGCTTCTTCAGCTAATTCTTCTTCATGAATTTTTTTAGCTTCTTCTTCGAATTTTTTGATATCTTCTTCAGCTTGTTTAATTAATTTGTTAGCTAATTCTAAGGCAACTTTGTCATTTTGTTCTGAAGTTTTCTTGTCTAATTGCGCAAGAATTAATCTTGTTATAGCAACTTCTTTAATAGCTTCAGTGAATTGGCCATTTTGCTCTTCACCTTCAGCTAAAGGATTTTGTTTCATGTATTGAAGAACAAATTGAAGAGGGATAAATTGTTGGCCAAAAGCAATGTTAATTGCTCAAAGGTTTTTGTTTTCTTCTGAAATTTCAGCTTTGTCCTTAAATTGTTTCATTAACTCTTCGTGAACTAAAAGTCTCTTTGTTACTTCTTTTTCTTCACTTAAAACTAATTTGTTAAAGTCTGCTTCTGAAGTTTTAATTAAGTCTAAGTAGTCATTGAATTTAATGCCTTGAGTTTTTAAGTTAGCTTTAATTTCTTCTAATCTTTTTTGAGCACCAGTAGCAACTAAAATGTCTGAAATTGCAAATTGGTGTTTTTCAACTAATTCAGCAACTAATGAATCAATCACATT
Organism: Mycoplasmopsis agalactiae; assembly: GCF_000089865.1. Lineage (GTDB taxonomy): Bacteria > Bacillota_I > Bacilli_A > Mycoplasmatales > Metamycoplasmataceae > Mycoplasmopsis > Mycoplasmopsis agalactiae_B. The sequence continues at coordinate 185,371 of NC_013948.1, forward strand.
TCTTTGAATTTCAGCATATTTTTTAACTGTTAATATTTCCTTAGCATATGCTTTTGCTTCTTCAATTGTTGAAACATTAGGAAGGTGTAATTCTTTAACATTTTTTTCATCTAAAGTGATTTTTTCTAATCTCTTAGCATCTAGAATTTCACATTCAAAAACTGCTGGTTGTCCTTTAAGTGTAGGCACTGCATAGCTTTCTGGGAATGTAACATTAACTTCACCTTTTCAGCCAACACTTTTGCCAACTAATTGGTCTTCAAAAGTGTCAATAAATGTTTTGCTGCCTAATTTTAGATCAAATTGGTCGGCTTCGCCACCTTCAAAAGGTTCATTGTTTACAAAACCTTTATATTTAAGTGTAACAACGTCACCTAATTTTGTTTTATCTTTTTTGCCAAGTGGCATTAATAAGGCGTTTTTGCTTAATAATTCATCTAAATATGAATCAATGTCAGCTTCTGTTACTTTTAGTTTGGCAACTTTTGTCTTAATTGATTCATCTAGCTTAATGTCTGATAAGTCAGGAAGTAATGGAAACTCAATTTTAATAACAGATGATTCTTCTGCTAAAACAGGTAATTCTAATAAAACAGCATTTTGCAATGCATTTTCATGTTGCTTTTTAACTTCTTCAAAAATTTCATCAGCAAAAACATTATATGCCTCATGAATTGAATCACTTGCAACAGTAACTGGTGTTACATATTTATCAACTATGTGTTTAGGAGCTTTACCAGGTCTAAAACCATCTACTTTTAGTTTTTTAATTTTGTTAGATTTGGTTTTGTTAAAAATGTTTGTTCATTTTTCGCCTGTAAACTCATATTCAACAACTACAGAACCTTTTTCTTTATTTAGTTCTATTGATTTAGCACTCATATATCTCCCTTATGGTAGTTAAATTTATTAGTTATCTTAATATTAATAAATTAATAAGATGTTATTTTAATATTATTTAATATTAACAATTTTATTATAAAAACATAGATTATTTACAAAAAGTGGCTTAAGAATTTAAAAAAAGGAGACTGCTCTCCTTTTTTTAATTCATAAGACAATTCAAACTAAAAAGCTTCCGCGCACAGAACTTTATATATTATTATGGGAAAGGAGTATATACTCTTAAGCAACTGTTCCTGTGGAGACAGTACTCATTCACTAAGGAATGCATCAGCATTATTATAGACTAAAAAGATATAGCACCAAATATTTTTTTTATTTTTTTTAAAAGGATATAACCAGCAATATAAAAAGATTCAATATATTGCCATTTAGAACTATGAAAAAAGAATCTATAAAATTTAAACTATTGTGCAAGAGGGAAAATTTTATTATATAGCCTTATAGTTTTTTGCATCATACAATAAAAATACTGCAGATATCAAAAACTTAAAACTAGTTATATACGTGTATTTAATATTTTTGATGTGAAACTAATTCCCCTATAAATCAGCAATATTGGTAAAAATTCATTACCAATCTTTTGTTTTTCTATATATTATAATAGTCATTCAAAAAGTAAGGACTATGTATGAAGAATAGAAGAATAATTTTTACATTAAGTAGCACAGTTAGTGTGCTAAGCTCATTCTCGGTTTTATCTGCTAAATGTGGTAGTAAAGATGAAGTTAATGAAACAAGTAACACTGCAAAATTTAAAGTTCTAGTTTCTGAAAACACTGATAAAAATAAGAAAGCCGATGATAATAAAGCCAAGGAAAACTCTGCTGCACCAATTTTTAGTGAAAAGTATGATCAAATTTTAGAAAAATTTAAAAATGCATTAAAACTTTTAAAAGAGTCACACAAGGATAATGAAAAGGTTAATAAAATAGATGAAATAATATCATCTATGACTGTAAAACAGCCATATAAGTTAGAACAAGCTTTTAAATTACTAACTAGTTTATTTGCTGACGAAATCAAAAAACCTGATAGCTTTGTACCAACAAAAGTTCCAAAAAGTCTTTATATCCTTAAAGAATTTGTCAAGAATAAAAGAATATTTATAAAAGTTTACAAAGACAGAAACTATATCGGCGGAAATATTTATAGAGCTATTGAAAAGTATTCAGACAGTTTTAAAAAGATGTTTTTTGCACTTCATAGCAATAAGCTTTTAGATATTGTTACTGTTCATCCTAATGACTTTAAAGGCATTAAATCAACTCATGCTTCAGGCACAAATATAAAACTAAAAAATGGAAAATTAACATTAGAGTTTCAAATTGGCTCTCTATTAGAAGAATCAACAGACTTGCCTTTAGCTTCAGAAGAAATTTTTGAAATAGCTATTGAAAAATAATATAAATTAGTCAACAGATCAATTATTGAATTAGGACTAAAGCCTAAAAAAACGCTTGTATCTTAGTGCAAGGTTTTTAATATATGCAAAATCACAATGATTATTATCCAAAGGAAAAAGTTATTAGCGTTTGCATCTTATGGAAATAATTACAGGCAACGATAAATGCGCTTTTCTTTCTTGTATAATTCAACCAATAAGTTTATAAATTAGGGGTAAAAGATGAAAAACAAAAAGGTACTTTTTGCTTTGGGGGGGGGGTATTACATCTATATCACTTCTTCCTTTAATAGCTGCTAAATGTGATAATAAAAGTGGTAATTGAAGGGCAAATCAGCCAAATGACAGAGCAGTAGATCATAAAAATGGCAATCAAGAATCATCCAATTTGATTGCTCCAGTTCTTGAAAAGGAATACTTCCAAATATTAAATCATGTGTATGATACCGTTCAGATTCTTAAAAAGACACATGGAAATAATCCAAAGACAAGAGAATTAGATGAAATACTGTCGTCAATTTATCAGCCTAAGAAATTAGAAATGACACTAGATTATCTTACTTCCTTAGTGATTGAAATTGCTAAAAAGGATTATGGATTTAATAGCCATTTTGGTGAAGATTTTAATAGATGACACACTAACAATGTAAATGATTTAGATTGAAAGGTCAGAGATCAGTTAAATGTTATAACAGACATTTTGGATAAAGTAAAAGACTCTATTGACTATGATAAGCATTTTAAGATATCTTATGATGGTAATACTAAAACTATAACAACACTTGCAAATATTAAGTCTCAAGATAATCTTAAATTAAGATCAGGCTTAAATACTGAAAATGCACCAAAAACAGCATTTATAACTGGTGGGGCATCAGTGTATGATGAATCATTTAACCAATCAGCATGGGAAGCAGTTCACAAAATTTCATATGAGCTAGGCCTGGATAAGGCAAAAGCAATTGGGAATAAGGAATTACGAAACAAAGCTTTTGAACCTGGATGAGGCCAATTAACGGAAGCTTATAAAAATGCCATTGATGCTGGATTTAAGTATATTGTACTTTGTGGATTCATGCACCAAACTCCACTTGTTGATTTAGATGATAATTACATCAAGAAGATTAAAGATAATAACATTGTGTTCATCACTGTTGATTTTGATGTTTTGCAATTTAGCGATGATAAATCTAAAGCATTTATTCAAAAAATAGGTGAAGGACACTTAATTCCAGTTATCTTTGATGTTAAACAAGCTGCTTATATAGCTGGTCGCGCGCTTGCTGATTACTTCTCACAAGTTTATAAAGACCAACCTGAAAAACGTACAATTGGTGCTTTTGGTGGTATTCCTTATCCAGCGGTTTCTGACTTTATAGCTGGTACTTTCCAAGGTATTATTGACTGAAATAAAGAACACCCAGAAGCTAAGACCAAGTCATTAAATGAAACTATTGAATTAAATACTTTATTTACTTCTGGAGCATCTCAAGCCACTACAGCTATTAACTCTGCAGTTAAAGCTACAGCTGCTTACCCTGTTGCTGGTTCATTATCAATTGACACAGCAAAGGAAATTAAAAAAATAGCTGATAAAGATAAATTCATTATTGGTGTTGATGAAGATCAAAAGAATAAATTAAAAGGCCATAGAATTTTTACATCAGTTATGAAATTAATCGGCCAGGCAGTTTACAACATTTTAGCTGACTTGTATACTAAAGGAGAAAGCAATATAACTCTTCAGCCAGGATTTGAAATTGGTAAGAAAAATGGAACTCCTTTACCTTATGGTTATGGCGAAAGTGAAACTGAAAAATATTTAGGTGTTGCAACATCAGGTTTATTAGATGATATTAACGATGAATTGGCGAACAAATCTTTAAAAAATGCAATTGCATATTATGAAAATCATAAATCTGAGATTCAAGAAAGATTAAAAAATCAAGAAGAGACTGTTAAGAAAGAATTAAAAGATCAGTTCCCTACAAACCGCGTTGGCGATAAGTTTCAAAAAGTGATCGACTGATTAGCTGCAGAGACTAGAAAATAAAAATAATAAATAACTGCTAGTTTATGAATTTACAAACTCTACCACAAAGTAATATACTGTAAGTTATTGTTCTATTGTTTAATATTTATATTAAGCTAACAAAAATGCATTAAAAATCATAGTTTTCTATGGTTGTATGATTAAAAATTCAAGTGCTCACAATTAAATTTTATTTCAATTTGTGTTGCACTTGAATTTTCATTTATGGAAAGAGATTATGCTTTTTTAAAAATCTATTTGCAAGCACAATTTTATATCTTGTGTTCTAAATTTATGTCTTTAATAATATTCAGTATGCTTTTTATTTAAGAAATAGATTCATTTATAACTGGTAACAATTTTTCCCAATCATCTTTAGGAATCTCATTTACATTTCAACTATCGGGAGTTATAAGCAAGTTAGTATTGTTTGTACTAGGATCTATTTTCAAAAAGTTAATGTAATCTAGATAAATATTTTTTTCAGATTTGCTATGAATATTATTGCCATAATATCCAGAATCTACATTTTCTTTTCATGAAGAAACTTGGCTGCCAAATCCTTGTGTATTTATTTCCAAAACATTGAATTTATCTGGTGCAATTGTAATATAGTTTCCGATCAATTTATCTAAGTCTATATATCCAGAAACAATTTGCTCTTTTTGTAAGTTTGTTTTAGAAAATTTAGTTTTCTTTTTAAAATTTAAAAATTCCTTAAAACTCATTAAATCAGGCCTGTATGACAAATCTATCTTGATGTAGTTCATTAAATCGCGAGATTCTGAACGATTATAAGATGCTGTTACAGTAATATCATTAGCAGAATATAACTTATTAAATTTAAATGTCAAGGCATTTATTTTATTTGAGTTTATGAGTAACGTTTCTCTTTTGACGTCAAAAATGCCAAATTTTCGATAGTTGTTAATTATTGACTGATTATTAATAGCAGGCAAAAGATTAGCAATGTTTTTTATGTATTCAAAATTACCGACATAGTCATCAACTTTTGAATTTGTGAATTTATGAGATGCATCAGAATCAGGTGCTATTAAATTATTTATTGAAAAGTTTCTAAAATAACGATTGTAATGTGACTCCAATTTAAGTAAATTTTTATAAATGTCATCAGAAATTTTAAGCGATAAATTCCTTAAATTGCTAAGTTTGATCTTATCTTTATTTTTAAGATCGAAGTTTTTTGAAATTTGATTTAAATATTTCATGCCACTAAAATTAACAAAATTACCGGTTGGTAAATCGCTTAAAGTTGTTTTTGGTTCATATTGCTTAACAATTTTTGATCTTCCGACACTATTAGAATAAAATGAAGAATAGTTTTTAACTGTATAAACCAAATATCCAATATATTCATTTTCAATTTCAGGATATTCCTGATTTGGAGAATAAGAAAAACTATTTATTAACCTAACGAAGTTATGAAAATTTTGTGTTAGCTTTTCGTGAAATATTGGGTTATCTTTGAATCATTCCAATTCAAAACACATCTTAGAAACTGGCTCAGTTGATTTTAATGACTTTCTTATTCGCTTTTCATATAAATCAAAATCAAAAAATTTATTGTATTCCCTTTCAAAAAAGGTTTGCTGGTATTCTCCACATGATGCTGCCAAAAATGTGGTAGATATAGCAATAGATGAGCCAATAAAAACAGGACTTGCCCCCATTATTTGACCTTTTTTTAAAACAGATTTGTAAAACTTTCTAACCATACATTTTCCTTAAGATGTTCTTATTATTTTCGTTATTCGGGCACTAATTTTTTAGAATTCATCAATAATGAATGTGTTAGATATTAGCAGAAGTTATTGATTTTGTTTTGGCAAGTTCAATATTGTTTTTTGCAAGATAGAGAATATAATAAAAGCATTAAGTATTCATATAAATTTTAATATCTTTTTATATAGGTTCAATATGAATAAGTAGCTTCAGGATCTTTTTATTGAAATATACATATTACAAACTTGTTTGTAGTTATTTACTATTAAGAAATATTCTCTGCATAATATAACTTCAACTTATCAACATACTAGTTTCTGCTGGATAAAGACATTTGCAAAGTGCTCAAAATTAATTCATCTAATCATTTTAAAACCGTTAATAAAATTATATTAATTATAAAACTGAAGCTAAACTATGAATAAGAAAGTGAAAAGCATTGCACACAATTTGACGTTTCAAATGTACAAACACTAAGGCAAGAAAAAATGCAATTATGGATATTGAATTACATAAATTGACAAATTAAATCGCTTTGTATAAAAATAAAATTTAAAGTCCACTTTATTTAGTTAGATTATTTTCATAATGGTTTTCAATAGTACTAAAATATATAAATATAGACAAAGGTTGTTAATATTATGAGTTTAATAGAAGTTAAAAACGTAACTAAGAAATATGGCAACAAAGTCGTATTAGGGCCTATAAATTTAAAAATTGAAAAAGGCACTAGTATTGCCATATTTGGTGCTAATGGCGCTGGAAAATCTACTTTATGTGAAATTATTGCTAATACTAAAAAGCAAAGTTCAGGAGAGGTTGAGTATGGCTTTGAACACAGCCAAATACCCTATAAAATAGGCATAAACTTACAATCGCAAGTATATCCAAATTTTATTAATGTTAAAGAGTTAATAAATTTCTATAAAACCTTATACACAGGCATTTTGGACAAAGAATACTTTGAGATAATGATTGATAAGTTCAAGCTAAAGGAATTATATAAACAAAAAGTTAACACACTTTCAGGCGGACAGCGCCAAAGAGTGAATTTATTTGTTTCACTATTCAATAAGCCCGAGATTTATATTGGTGATGAAATAACAACAGGACTTGATATTGAGAGTCAACTAGAGATGATTAACTTACTAAAACAAGAAATCAAAGACAAAGGTATGACCTTGATTTTAGTAAGTCACAATCTAAATGAAATAAAAGAGTTATGTGAAAGAATAATTTTTATTGATAAAGGGCTAATAATTGAAGATACACAAATTGACAAAATTTTAGAAAATCATAAAACATTGCTAGATTATTATTTGGAAAAGATATCAAATAACAAGAAAGAAGGCAACAATGCATAAGCAATTTAAAGCAATGTATGCTTTATTATTTAATTATTGAAAAAAGTCATTTCATAATGTATTTTTTGCCTTTGTTTTTCCAGTAATGTTTTTACTTATTTTAAGTGCAATTCCTACTTTTGAAGTTAATGATTTAATCCCTGGAATTATTGCTTCTGCTTGTCCTGTTGTGGGAATTGTCTCACTTTCTATGTCTTTTAGTGATCTTAAAGAAACAATTATTTATAAAAGAATATCAGTTTTACCTTTAAGACCATGAATTTTTGTAGCCAGCATAATATCGTTTTACACAATATTAATTTGAATAAGTGCACTTTGAGTATTCATATTTTCCTTAACTTTTTGACACTCAAAAATAGCCTTAAGCAGCATTAATTTTGGCTATATTATTTTAGGAATGATTTTTCTTTCAGTAATATGCTCATCACTAGGAGTTATAGTTGCTGTAATTGCTAGAGACTATAAAATGGCTAATGCACTTTCAATGTTATTTTACTTGCCTCCTGCATGAGTGTCTGGTATGTATTTACCTATTAGTGTTATTACTAAATCATCTGCTTTGAAGATAATTGCGATGTGTCTACCTTTTAGCTATCCGGTTGCCACAATTAATTATGGCTGGAATAAATCACTGCCATTATTATTTGATTCGCCTATTTGAGTATTTATTTTAATATCATTAGCAGTATCAGTTATTTTTGTTGCACTTGCAATAGTTACATTTAAATTTAGAAAAAGAGTGTAATTTGCCTTATTTATAGTGCTAGAGGTAAATGTTAGTAGTTGAAATCAATATTAAAAAATGGATGAGTATTAAGACTTATCCATTTTTTAATAATCTTTACCTAAAAAACTACTTTTAACTAGTATACATAAATAAAAAAGCCGGCTTAATTTCATGAGCGCAGCAAAATTGTATTAATGTGTGTTATCAAAAACCCTGTTTCATAGGCCTTTAAGTCAATTTATACTTAGGTAGAAGCACATTAACATATGTATCTAGAACACCGTCAAATCCAAATTCTCTTAGTATTGCTATAGCTTCATCTTGATTAAGTATTATTTTATAATCTTCAATATTAGTGTCCATTTCAACATCTGAATTTAATATAGCTAATCTTTTGCAAAAATGAGCTGATTCACAATCATTTTCTAAATATTCCTTAGTTTTGCCAGAGATTTTATATATATTTTCATAAATTGCTTCCAAAGTCCCAAACTCATTTAGTAAACTTATAGCCTTTTTAGGCCCAATTCCAGCAACGCCTTTTAGTTTATCCGATGAATCGCCGGCTAAACCTTTATAGTCAGGAATTTGATTAGGATTAATGCCATATATATCGACAAACTCATTGATGGTTTCTAGTTTATATTCAGTAAAATTACCAACTTTTTTGATAACTTTTATTATGCTGTTGTTTTCATTAACTAACTGAAGCAAATCTTTATCTTTAGAATAAATATAGTTATTAAAATGAGAATTATGCTTTGCAATTGTTGCAATTAAATCATCTGCTTCATAGCCCACTTTTTCAAATCACTTTATATTCATTGCACTAAGAATTTTTTTAGCTAAGTCAAACTGCTCAAAAATTATTTCAGGCGCTTTTTCTCTGCCAGCTTTATAATTGTCATACTCTTCATGTCTTTTGGTTTTGCCTTTAGCATCAAAGGCAATAAACATATGCGTTGGTTTATAAAATTTAATTAGTTTAAACAAAGTTTGAAAAAAAACATGAACGCCATTAGTTGTTGTGCCATCTTTAGCAACTAGAACACTATTAGGATTATATTTATTATATGAGGCATAAAATGATTGAAAAATCAAAAAGTTGCCATCCACTAAGAGCATAAGTTTATTTTCACTATTCATACTATTGAATTCCTTGTCATGAATCTAGATACATTTTATTGCCATTTGAACGAATATGAGCTTCAATAATATCGCCTTTGTTTAAGGTTCTATATTTAGCTAAATTGTTTTTGTTAACAAAAAATGTGTAATTTAAGGTGCGGTCACACACTTCAATAATTGCATATGGCTTATCTTTAGGTTCTTTTTTAACTACTATTTCAATAGCAGTACTAAAGCTGCCCTGCATTTTTAGTAAGTCAGATAGTCTATACTTATATTTTTTTTCGTATTGTACTGTTTTATAGGCATTATAGATATTTCCAAGTAGTTCAATTTCATTTCTTGATTCTTCTTCTAAATTAAATTTAGATTGCATCTCTATGTTCTCTGAAGCTTTTTTATAGCCTTCAAAGTCTAAATTCTTAGCTATATCAGCAAATGAATTAGCGCCCTTGCTAAGCAAGTTATACTCTTCTTGCATAAGCAAGTCTACACCACTAATATAGTCTTGGTAACCAAAATTGCGAAAGACATTTGCTCTAATTAGTGTGCTTATCATTGAATTTTTTATGCCCGCAAATCTTAGGCGTAGCAAGATTTCAAAAAGTGATAAATCTTTATATTGTCCATTTTCTTTAATATCTAGAGCAATTTTTTTAATGCTCTCAGCTCCTAAACCTTTGATCATATTAAAAGGAAGATAAATATCACCATTATCAACTATGGCTGAGTTAGTAAAATGAATAATGCTTGGTGAGTAAACACTAAAATTCATGTTTTTTAATTCATTAACAAACGAAGCAATCTTATTTTGATCACCATATGAGTTAGAAATAAGAGCACTAAAGTAAACCTGCGGATATCTAGCTTTATAGTAAGCCATTTTCATTGTTAAGTAAGCATATGATACAGCATGCGATTTATTAAATCCATATTGAGCAAACTTTTCGATTTTGTCATAAATTTTAGTTAATGATTCAATACTGAAATTATTTCTAAGTCCACCTTCAAAAAAAGTGTTTCTATATTTATGCAGCTCCACTTCATTTTTCTTGCTTATTGCTCTTCTTAGTAAATCAGCTTGTGCAAAAGACATTTTTGCAACAGCTTGAGCTATTTCCATTATTTGTTCTTGATAAATGATAATGCCATATGTTGGAGCAACAATTTCATCATAGACTGGATCTATTTTTTCAATTAATTTTGGATTTTTTCTGTTGTTTGCATAGTCTTTAATATATTCTTTTGGTCCAGGTCTGTAAAGTGAAATAATAGCAAAAAGGTCTTCAAAACTCTGAATGCCAACTCTTTTAATTGTGCTTTTCATTCCAGAAGATTCAATTTGGAAAAGACCTTCAGTGTTTCCATTATTAAGTAGGTTTATAGCCATGGGGTCTTGCAACTCTAAGTCATTTTCATAGACTAATTGGTCAAAAAGCTTTAGTTTGCTAATTCTTTTTTCAATATGCTTAATTTCTGTTAAAGTCTTAAGCCCTAGTAAGTCAATTTTTAGCAAGCCAAAGTCTTCTACAAATTCCATCGGCACTTGCACTTGCAAAAATGAATAAGCATTTTCAAACACAGGAACATATTCATTTAGATCTTTATCAGAAATAATTAAACCAGCTGCATGAATTCCATATTGACGAGGAAGTCCTTGTAATTTTGAAACATGATTTATAAACTTTTCATAGTCTTTTAGTGATGATACTTCTTTATTAAAAGTTAGATTTTTTGCAAATTCTTCTTCAATAGATGAATAATTTGCAAAAGCATTTATAGACTTACTTATTCTATTAACATCAGAAAGAGGTATATCAAGCATTCTTCCTACATCTCTTATAGCTTGCTTTGTTCCCATTGTTTGAAAAGTTGAAATAACAGCTACTCTACTTTTGCCATATTTATTTTGTAAATAGGCAAAAATTTCATCACGTCTGTCATCTTGAATATCAATATCAATGTCAGGTCATGAGACTTTATCAATATTTAAAAATCTTTCAAACAAAAGATTGTATTTTAGAGGATTAATTTTTGTAATACCTAGTAAATAGCTAATCAATGAACCAGCAGCACTACCTCTACCAGGTCCAATTGATATGCCATTATTATCAGCATACTCAATCATATCTGAAATTATTAAAAAATAGTTAATAAAACCTAGTTTTTTAATCACTGAACATTCATAATTTATTCTGTCGTTAACAGCTGTTTTATAGGGCAATAAAGCTTTTTTGTGTTTCGCAAGTCCTTGCTTTATTTTCTCAATAAAAAGCTCATAGTTTTTTTCTTCGCTTTCACAAAAAGAAGCTAATTTAAGTTCTTTTTTAGGAAAAGTCACATTGCAATTATCAACAATAAAATTAATTCTAGCTAAGAAGTCTGAATCAGTCGTATAGTCTTCAAAATAACTAAAATTATAATTAGCTTCTTTATTGTTTCCTAGCTTTAAGAGAATATTAAGTGTTTCGTTGTCCTCAACATCAATTAATTTGTTTTCTTTTACATAAATTGAGTTTGGAATTGAAGAATCAGGCGAAGAAATGTAGTAATTTTTATTATCAGAAAGCTTATGATGTTCATTTTTTGCATACAGTCCATTTGAAGGGTGGTCAATAATGAAAAGGTTGTCACTAATAATGTCATTGAGCCTAATTTCTTCTCTAGATTTTTTTAAAATAAGTGAGTTAATTAGCTTAAAACCTTCATAATTTTTAGCAAGCAAAATAAATCTAGATTCTTCAACATCTAAATCAACCCCAATAATTGGCTTAATTTCATAAGCTGCACATTGTTTTAAAAATTCACCTAAAGCAAACATGTTATTATGGTCGCTTAAAACAACAGCCCTTTTGCCGTTTTCTTTAGATAGTCTAACTAAATCTTTTACTTTAATTAATGATTCTAAAAATGAATATTCAGTAGTGTTATATAAGTCTATAAATTCATTCATATGATTATTATATTTTATTAAGTGATTACAGAAAGCATCAGGGAGGATTATTTATTAAAAATAAATAATTTTGTTGATTTGCATAAATCAGAATTATTTTAATTTACTTAGGTTTGAAAATATGAAATTTTCCTAAAGAGACTATAAAACAGTCTCATCAGAATAACAGCATAATTATTTGGTACATTCAGTATTAAAAATATAAAATTATCTTTGTTAGAGGTTATTTATGAAGAGAAGTAAAAAGATTTTATTAACTACTGCTTTTGTTCCACTACTAAGCACTGCTTTAGCAGCAAAATGTGAGAATAAAGAAAATAATAGTAGCAATCAAAAACCACCTGCAGCAAAACCAAGCGATCCTGTGTTGCCTAAAAAACCAGGCGAATCGCAACCTGAGCCATCAAAGCCAGATGATACTACTAATAATAACAATGTTAGTTTCAGCGATATAGAATCATTAAGCAAAAGTTTAAAAATAACAAATTATTCATTCAGTAAACTAGATCCTAAGACGGCCTTAAGCGAGATATTAAAAGACGAAAGTATCTTTTTTAAAGATGTTTTCGGCGAAAAAGTCTTAGAGTTATATACTCTAAAAATTAGCTCAGAATCAGTCAAGTATGACTTTGATAAAGGCTTATTAATTAATCTCACTATTAGTTTTACAAAGAAAAATGTTACAAAAACATTTGATTTTACAGTTGCTGGATTCAAAAAGAAAGAACAAAATAGCGATAGATTGAACAAGAAAGAGAATTACATAAGCGCTAAGGAGCCTGATGAAAAAATTAAAGGCTTATTCCCATCATTAATTGCGAGAATGCTTTTATATGTTGATAATCCAGAAAGATATAAGGATATTACAAGTAATAATAAAGTGAATTATGAAGCATTATTAAATGCTAATGGTAAATATTTTAGTACTGACACTACACCATTTGGTCCTGGAACTAAAGAAGCATTTTTTACATATAACGAGAATTTAAGAGAAGAGTATATTGACAAGATTGTTGCAGCTGGATATGACGATAGTGCAGGCACTTTACAATTAGAAGTTGAAATCAAAAACAATCCAGATAAGAATAGCAATGAGCCATCAATAACCAAGACTTTTTCTTTTGCAGGCCTAAAAAAGGCAGATTTGCAAAATCCAACTAACAATGTAATTGGTTTTTCACTAACGCCTATGTCTTTTAAAAATTTGCAAATTGTTAAAAGCATTTTATCTAAAAAGACTAAAGAAAGCATTAAGGTAGGAGAAAACATATTAAAGGACGTTAACGAAAGTCAACAAAAGTTTTTAAAACAAAAAATAGTAAGCGAGCTTAATGTTTATATAAGCGATAGCAATAAGGCTTATCAAGATGGCTTTAGCCAATCTGCAAAAGTGTTAGATTTACCTTCATTAGGAAACAGTTTTGTACTGTATCCATTTTTTACTTGGATAAGTGCTGAATCTATATTTGATATAAAACTAGAATTAGTAACTGGTGATACAGGCAAACTAAAGCTTTCATTTAATATTAAGTTGCCAGTTTTTGCACAAGGAATTGGAGACCTCAAGGATTATTCTAATTCAAATAACAAACAGATATTTATTCCTGTTTTTACAGAAGCAAACATCGATCAGTTTACGTTTAAAAAATAAGTCAGAAACAGACAAAAAATTGAGCAAGGGCTCAATTTTTGTATATCATTTAGTTCCAAAAGCACTATAAAACAGGGGTATAAACAAAATTGCTGCATTATAGTTATTGTATTAAACTATGATGAAGACTTTTCTAGACTTTTTAATATATTAGGCAGCAATTGTTCTCAATCTTTTTTATGAATATCATTCATGTCTCAGCTCTCAGGAGTTATAAATAACTCGGTATTTTTTGACTTAGGATTTAGTTTTAGCAAGTTGATGTAGTCTAAAAAGACATTTTTGTCATATTTTCTGTTGTTTTGCTCGCCATAATTGCCAGTAGCGGTGCTAGCCAGATTCCCACGAGTAGATTTACCAAAATCAAAAGTGTTTATATTGAAAACACTAAACTTTTCAGCTGATATTTTGGCTATAGGCTGTAGTAATTTATCCAAGTCTATATAACTCGCACCAATTTCACTTTCTAAAAGATTAACTCTTCTAAATTTTATTTTCTTTACAAAATCAAAAAATTCCTTAAAGCTCATTAATTTAGGCCTATAGGCAAAATTAATGTCTATAAAGTTAAGTAAATCTCCAGATTCATTTTGGTTATATTCTACAGTCACACTAATATCATTTAAATTATAAAGTTTGTTAAATTTGAATGTTAGTGCATTAACTTTTTTAGAATCAATAATAAGTGATTCTTTTTTGACATCAAAAATACCAAATTTTCTATGGTTATTTATTAGCGCAGCATTATTGTTTTCAGGCAATTTTTTAGCATACTCATATTCTTCAATATATACTACTCTTTCTGGCACATAATTTATTGGATAGAAGTCATAAATTTCATCGTATTTTTTGCGGCCAGTATTGACTTCTGTACGCGGTCTTGTAGATTTTTCGCGCTCCACAAATGATTCCAGTTTAACTGAGTTATCATAGACGTATTTTGAGAGAAAAGCAGATAAATTCTTAAAACTGCTGTTTTTTAAGTTAGGCAAATCGTTTTTAATTTCTTCATCTCAAAGTTGCTTCATATATTTAAGACCACTAAAGTATATAATGCTACCAGGAGTTAATGCTGTATATGTAAGTTTTGGATTGTATTCCTTAACAACTTTTGAATTATCAATTTCTCTTGAATAAAACGAATCATATAAGTTTATCGTGTAAATCAGGTATGAAATATATTCATTTTCTATCCCTGGAATTTCTTGATTTGCAGCATATGTAAAATTATTAATTAATTTAACAAAATTGTAGAAAACTTCTTTAAATCTATCTTTAAACTCAGAATCAGCATTAAACGAATTATATTTTCTTCCCAATATTTCTATAGTATTAGTTGATTCTAAAGTCTGTAGAATCTTTTTCTCATATAATTTAAAATCAAACAATTTAAACTGACTTTCAAAACTTCCTTCAGTGGAACTAATATAATAATCCCCGCATGATATGGTTGATATTGAAAAAAGCACTGACATAGTTATTGCGCCAAGGAAGGAAGAAATATTGGCCTTTTTGCTTAACGAAAATCGCTGTAACTTTCTAGCCATACATTCTCCTTGAGGTGTTCTCAATATCTTTGTTTAATTTGTGGTATGTATTTTTTATACGGTTGTAATGCTGGATGAGTAATTAGTAAGTCTTCTGTCTCTATCACGAACCCCTAGTTTATTATAGTAAGGGACATACATTCTAATTAATTGCTTATAATCATTCTCATCAATAGATATAGAGCTATCTTTGTTTAGTAACCTTATTATCAACTATTGGTAAAATTCCAGAAACAGAAAAAATTGGGGCGATGTATATTGGGCTTAAAATTAACTTATTCAACTTATTCATAGTACTAACATAATTATAATATCACTAATAAGTATGCAAATTTATGAATGGAAGGGATTACCTTCATATACCAATAATAGCTATTGGCAACTAGAACTGATAAAGAAAAAGCACTAGAATTAATCTAGTCAATTTTTCAATTTTATATTTATTATATGCAGTTAGCTTCTTATAACCACTATATATTTTCTTGCATTATATGCAATAAATTTTTTCAATCTTGTTCAGAAACATTGTTTAAATTTCAACTGTCCGGTGTAAGCAATAGTTGAGTGTTCATAGTTTTGATGTCTTGATTTAACAATTGAAGATAATCTATAAAAATATTTAACTTATTTATATAACTCTCCCAGCCGAAAACTTCATCATATGGTCTATTGAACTTCCGGAGTTTTGAAGGTTTTCCAAAATCTGAAGTTTCTATTGATAAAACTATAGGTTTGTTTGGTTCTATGCCGCTTATGTTTTTAAAAAGTTCATTTAGGTCAACAAAACCATAGGAAATTTTATCCTCTGAAAGATTTTTGCTACTAAAACTAGTTCGTTTTTTAAAGTTAATAAATTCCTTAAAGCTCATTAATTTAGGTCTATAAGAAAAATTAATAATGATGTCATTAACTGGTGCTTCAGAGCTTGAGCTATATTTTATTGCATTAACACTAATATCATTTATTGAATAAGTGTTATTAAATTTAAATGTCAAAGCATTTATGTTTCTTGAATCAATTATTAAATTTTCTTTTTTAACATCAAAAACGCCAAACTTTCGATACTTATTTATTACAGAATAATTGTTTATTGTTGCAAGGAGTTCAAGATTCTTTTTATCATTGTAAACGTTAAAAGCATTGTTTTCAACTTTTATATTTTTCCCAGCATTTGTAATTGCTTTGTCATCAGGCTTAACAGAGTAATATATTGTGTCTTTGTATTGATTGAGATGTGAATATAACTTAAGCAAATTTTTGTGAATATCATTAAGCAGAAGATAAGACAAATTTTGTCAGTAATTGTTATCAGCATGATTTTTGATTGCTGATTCTCTCATTGATAATTCCTTTGCATATTTAATACCATCAAAGTAAGATAAATTGTCAAGAGTTAAAGTTTTATGTACATTTTTTGAATCGTATTCTTTTGCAATTTTTGACTCTTCAATTTTATTTGAATAAAACAAATATCTGTTTTCGCCAGTATAGTACAAGTATGAAATGTATTCGTTTTCAATTCCTGGTAAATCATAATTTGGTGTATAAGTAAAACTAGATATTAGTTTGAGAAATTCACCAATTTTCTTTTTAACTTCAGGGCTATATTCCAAAACTCATTTATCACCCAAACTAAATACTTCTATTCTGTTATCAATAATCTTTCTGATTTTCCTCTCAAAAATATCAGTATTTAAATAAATAGAGAGTTCGCTTTCATTAGAAGTTTGATAAAACGTCCCGCAAGATGATGAAACAAGCATTGGAATACTTATAGCAAAAGGCAAAGCTGATTTTATCAAAAAGGAACGGGCTCTACTTCCACTACATTTGCATAGTTTTTTATTCATACATTTTCCTTTAAATGTTCTCAGTATTTTTGCTTAATTTGTTGAATATATTTTTTATATGGTTGCAATATTGGAGCTTCTGCATAATAGTATGAATAGTTTGAATCATTCTCGGAAAGAATAACATTATTCTTTCAGATAAGATAGTCTCAAAATATTCTAAGATATCTTTCTAGTTCATCATAATTGATAAATATTTTATAAGTTTCATTTCAAATAGGGGCAGGTTTATAAAAGTAAACTTTTTGTATTGTAACATTAGGTTCATTTCCTAATTTAGTTTCTGTTGTAGAGTGATACATTGACATATAAGTATGGGTTGTCATATCAGCCTTTATTGAAAAGTATGGTATATGATCGAAGCTTCAATCAGGATTAATTCTTCTGTTATATTCTATTGCTTCCAATAGAATTGGAAGCCATTTATTCCTGAATCAGCTAACATATGAGTTATTTTTTGTATTATAAAGTTTTCAGTATTTAGCAAATGACATTTTCTGCTGTCAAACAAAAGTTGAATCTCAATGCTTTCATTGACCTTGGACTGCTGTATCGGCATAAACTTGACTTTCAGTTTTCTTACTTATAAAGTCTTTACCCAGTTCATGAGGGCGAATTGTCTTTATTTTGTCACTATTTCAAATATCTTTCATTTTAAAGTATTTAGGTATTCCAAAGCCTGTTTTGTTTTTAGCTCTATTGTGTCTTCAGTGTTCATACTCAGAAGTCAATTCATCAAAATTAAAATTTTTATATTTATCTACTTTAGTTGATGAATAATTGGCCGAACCTGCTAACAATAGCTTAACATCAGCAATTGATAACTCTCTTTTTAATTTGCTTTGAAGACGTGATATAAGTCCTGTTATCATTGGTGCAGATTTACTTGTCCCGCGAAAATCAAACAAGTATGATATTTTGCTTTTGAATTCATCAGAATCATTCGTAGTTTTTATGTATTTTTCTATAAGGTCATAATCATCTTTATAATATATATTTTTTGATAATTCATCTCTGTCATTTTCGAGATCATTTCCGTAAGCAGAAATAAATGGAAATGAACCATAATTATCCTTAGCATATGAACTAAAATTTGTTGCAATATTCTTTCAATTTACAGAACCTACTGAAATAATACCATCATGATAGCGAAGACTTTGTCAATCTAATAAAGAGTTAAAGAGTTTCTTCTTTCTATTTTCAATATCAAGAAAATCAGAAAAGTCAAAGTCGTGCAATCATCGATCATTCCGATTGTACGTTCAACTTTTAATACCAAATGCATTATCAATAACAGGTCGAATTTTAGCTAATAATTTTTCATTATAATTTTCGTCATTTTCATTCTTTCAATATTCAGATTTATATTTTTTTGATGAATTAAAAAACTTTTTAAATACGCCATAAATTTTTTGTTTTGAAATGATGCCATTATCCAAGAATTCTGGTTTATTTAGTAAATTATTATCCACCATTGTCTTAGATAATTCATCGTTGTCATTTCCACTGGATTGAATAACCTTAATATTATTATCCAACGCATATTGACCTATTGCTTTGTACTGTTTTTTAATATCATCCATTCCATAAATATTCTTATTATCATAAAGTGTGAAATAGATAATTGCCTTAGATAGATTATAAAATATGCTTCTGTATTTATAGATATCATCTAATGACATTTTGTAGTCATTATCAACATCATCATATTTTTTATCATTTTCAGAGCTATTCAATGTGTTGGTAGTTCTTGATCCAATTTGCCCAAATATATCAGCTGGTCCTAAACTCATGTTTATTAGCCTTATTCCAAAATTTTTATGTAGATTTATAATACTATCAATTATTTTATTATTATCCAACGTCGTATAGTATATTGAAGCATCCTGGTTAATACCAAAGTCTGTACCTATTATTGAAGCCACAGCATATCCATGATCCGAATAGCTTTTTGAATTATAAGGATTTGTTCTAACTATTTTAAAGTCGCTGTTTTGCGAAAGTAAGTAATTGCTATCAATATCTTCTACCTCAATAATCCCTACTTTATCATATACACTAGATGAATAATCACTAGGCATCTTTTCCCTATCTCACACTCCTAATTTGTTGTAGTATGGGATATACATTTTAATTAACTGTTTATAGTCATTTTCATTTATTGATATATTGCTATTTTTATTGATTTTAACTTTGTTATCCACAACTGGTAATACAGCAGAAACAGAAAAAATTGGCGTGAAATATAATGGGGTCAAAATTAACTTATTTAGCTTATTCATAGTGCTAAAATTATAATTATATTAATAAATTTTTAAATTTATGAGTGGAACAAGTTAGTGCATTTAATTATGATATTTAAAATATAAACTATTCTTTATAAAGAAAAAAGCGCTAGAAATAATCTAATCACTTTTTCGATTTCTAAACAGACAAATTTTAATAAATTTCATTTTTTAGCTAAAATCAGGAACAACAATAGGATATTTAATTTTGTCCATATTACTATTCAAAAACCTCATTGCAGCATCGTAAACTAGAGGCGGTATGAATTGTTCCTTTTCGTCTGTGCAAACTTCAAAATAAGTATCAAACGCATCAGGCCTCATTGCAAACATTATAGAGCAGCTTGCTTTTCTGAATGATTCTATTGTTTCTTCTGTGTATATTGATGCATCCCTATTAACTTGATTGAATAAATCCATTAGTGTTTGTGATTCATCATTTATGCGCACTAGCATAGATGAAAAGAAGTAAATTATGTTTGCATTAGCAAAAATCACAAATGCTCTATCAGACTTAGCAAAAGTTGCTTTATGTTCTAATATATTATCGTCTTTTATAACAAAAGTTGCATCATCGTTTGTTTTAAGTTTATAGATTTTACCGATATTTATTTTTCCCATACTTGGATTATATTCTAATTGTTCAAAGTTAAATAATACTAAAATAGAATGGCAAAATACATTCACAATGTATACTACATACTAATAATTAAGAGTATTGTTTTTCAAATTATTATTTTAATAATTACAAATACTGATGATACATATATTTTAGATGCTATATTATACTTACAATACTATAAAACAGACTTCTATGCAAAATAGTTGCCTTATATTAATGATGGCATAAATGCATAGATACTAACAATATTTATGCTTTTCTAACATTAAGCAATTTATGTTGATATATTTATTGATAAATATATTAAAATTTATAAACTATGAATAAGAAATACGATGCTATTGTTATTGGTGGGGGTCATGCTGGTCTAGAAGCTGCATTTGCTATTTCACACAAAGGCCACAACACACTTTTATTAACTTTTAACTCTAAAAAATTAGGAATGATGCCGTGTAATCCATCAATTGGCGGGCCTGCTAAAGGAATTATAACTAGAGAAATTGATGCTTTAGGCGGAATGCAGGGGCTATGAGCTGACTTAGCAACTATTCAGCTTAAGATGCTTAATCTTTCAAAAGGCCCTGCAGTTAGAGCGTTAAGAGCGCAAATTGATAAAGAAAAGTATTCACAACTTGCCTATGAATATGTTTTAAAGCAGCCTAATTTAGAATTATTAGAAGGTGTAGCAGAAGAAGTTATAGTTGATGAAAATGGCTATTTTAAAGGCGTTTTAGTTGAAAATATTGGTTTAATAGAAGCTAAAGTTTGTGTTATAACAACAGGCACATATATGAACTCTAGAATTCTAAGAGGCCAAGATATTACAACAAGTGGGCCTGATAATGAAAAAACAACACCTAAATTAAGTGCATCATTAGCAAAATTAGGCTTTACATTGCAAAGACTTAAAACTGGAACTCCACCTAGAATTTATTCTGATTCAATAAACTTTGATGAAGTTGAGCAAGAAGTATTGAGCGACGTTAATATTTCTTTTTCATCACGTTCAAATTTAAAAATGCCTAAACAAATAGCATGTTATTTAACTTATACAACCCCTGAAACTCATAGAATTATTGAAGAAAATATTCATCGCTCTCCTATGTATTCAGGAGTAATTGAAGGAATAGGGCCAAGATACTGCCCTTCTGTTGAAGATAAAATTGTGAAGTTTCCTGACAAAGAAAGGCATCAAATTTTCTTCGAACCCGAAACAGCTGATGGAGCAATTACATATGTAAACGGTTTATCTACATCTATGCCAATTGATGTTCAAGAGCTAATGATTAAGTCAATTCCAGGATTAAGAAATGCTAAGGTGCAAAAATGAGCATATGCAATTGAATATGATGCACTAGATCCATTACAACTTAAAGAATCTTTAGAAACTAAACTTGTGCACAATCTTTTTACAGCCGGCCAAATTAACGGAACTAGTGGTTATGAAGAAGCAGCTGCACAAGGGCTTATAGCTGGTATTAATGCAGCACTAAAATTAGAAGACAAAGATCCAATTGTGATTTTAAGAAATCATGGATATATTGGCGTTTTGATTGACGATTTAGTAACTAAAGGCACCAAAGAACCTTATAGAATGCTAACTTCTAGAGCTGAATATAGATTATTATTAAGAAATGACAATGCAGATGACAGATTAAGCGAATATGCCTATAAATCAGGAATGATCAGCAAAGAAGAGTATCAAAAAGTTTTAGATAAATATAAGTTAATTGATGATGAAATTCAAAGATTAAACACAACATATTTATCTGGTAAAAGCGATGTGGCATTAAAATACAACATTACAAATGGCTCAACATTATTAAACGTTATTTCTAGACCTGATGTAGACCCAAGCGACATTATTCCAAACTTTCCATATTTAGAAGAAATAACCACAATGGTGCGTTTACATGGCTATATTGAAAAGCAAAAATCAGATGCAAATAAGGCTGTAAGGTTAGAAAATTTAAAAATTCCTGAAGATTTAAATTACTTTGATGTTAAAAATATAGCTATCGAAGCTAGACAAAAGTTTGAAAAAATTAGACCAGCTACAATCGGTCAAGCTAGCAGAATAAGTGGAATAAATCCTGCCGATATTCAAATGTTAATGTTCCATTTAGAATCAAGACACAAGAAAAATTATGACCAAAATTAAAATAGTTGCTGTTGGTTCACTTAGTCCTAAATTCAAAAGTTTATATGAGGAATATGCTAAGCAAGTAAGTCACTTTTGCTCCTTATCATTGTCTGAACTTAAAGAATTTAGTGAAGAAAAAAATATCGAAGTTAAAAAAGAAAAAGAAACCAAATTAATTTTAGATGCCTTATTGCCTAATTCTAAAGTGATTTTGCTTTCGTTAAAAGGCAAGCAAATTGATTCAATTGCCTTTTCTAAATTAATCGAAATGAACACAAACCAGAGTTTTACCTTTATAATTGGCGGCTCTGATGGAGTATGTGAAGAGCATTTCGAAAGCGCACAAAAGTTATCTTTTTCGCAAATGACATTTCCACATCAATTATTTAGAATCATGTTAATTGAGCAAATATATAGAGCTTTTATGATTCTAAATAATAGTAAGTATCATAAATAATTTGCCTGTTTTATAGGCTTATAAGTAAAATGTTCTTAAACAATAGGAGGCTGTTATTCATAAGTCAGTTAGTGAAAAACAGGAAAGAGCCAGAAAATTATTCGGTGAAATGCCTATTTCTAAGGCTATATGAATAGTTGCCATTCCTAGTTTATTAGCATCTATGATGGTTGGTCTATATTCATTTATAGATCAAGTTTTCATATTGCAATTTGTTCCTAAATACAGTAATGTTTTTGGTAATGCTGATAGTGAAATAGTTAAATATTTAAATCTTGGCCTTCATGATGTAGGCGCCAACGATATATTTAAAAGCTATAACCAGATGCTTAGTGCTTATAACGAGCAAGCTGCTATTGCAAATGTATCAAAATTAACTGTTATAAATTCAAATACTATCGTTTCAACCACAACTGCTTCATTTACCCCATTAATTATTTTTTCGAATGCAATTGTTTATTTAGTTCCTGTAGGTTCATCAATTTACTATACAAAATGTATAGGTAAAAAGCTAGAGAAAACAGGCAAAAACTTGTGAGCAACTATGTTTTGAATTAGTGTTATGCTCTCTGTTTTTTCATCTCTTGTCACTTTTACAGCAATATGAACAGGCTTAATAGACAAAATTGCAGGAGTTACCACAATTGATCCAGCAATTGCGCGTAGTGCGAATGTTAATGTTGAAAGGTTACAAGATTTTTATAATGCAGCACACAAATTAAGTGTTGAATGAGCAAAACAGTACATTTACATTTATGCCAGCGCGACTGTTTTACAGTGCTTAACGCTTTATTTGTCATACTTTATTCGTTCTGAAGGTTATAACACATATGTAATGGCATGCGGTATTGCTGCTAACCTTATAAACATTGCTTTAGATGCTTTATTTATAATCGTTTTTAAAATGGGGGTGCTCGGTGGAGTTGTTGCCACAGTTATTGGCTGATTTTTCAACACATTTGCCTACATTATTTATATAGTTGTAAAAGATAGAAAACAGAAAACGTGGCTTTCTATTAAGAGTTTATTTAAGTTTAAATTCAACAAAAAATTACTTGGGCCAATTTTTTCACTTGGTTTAGGCGGCTTTTTAAGAACATTTGGTATCGGATTTTCGTTTATTGTTATGAACCTGTTGATTGCAAATTCTCACTTTGCAATGCCTGAGTATTTCCAATTTTTTTGAGCAAAAGGACAGCCAATTGTAAGTTTGTTCTTGATCTCAATTTTTGGAATCAATGATGGAGCTAGAAGCTTATTTTCATACAATTACACACTAAGAAAATTTGATAGATGCAAAAAAGTCTACTTATGAACAATGCTTATTGCCTTGCTTTATTCAATAATTGTTTATGTGTTTGTTGCTGCAACTGCTAATAATATATGGGTATGAATTTTAAATGTTGACAGTGATAAAATTGATGGAACGGCAACATTTATTAGAATTATTTCACTTAGAATTCTTGCTGTCTCATTAGTTATTAATTCCTTGCTTGCCTTCCAGGGAGCTAATGATGTTGAAAAAACTTTATTTTCGTCAGCATTTGAAAACTTTATTTCATTTATTATTGTTATTCCAATATCCTATGGAATTGCCTACGGTGTCTATAAAACAACCGGAAACAAAGAAATTGCTAACTGAATTATTGTAGGTGCTTTTGTTTTTAACTGCTTATTATCATCACTGGTTTTAATGGGCTTTTCATACTGATTTGTGTTTAAAAAATTGGAAAAAATTGATCAAACAAAGCTAAGCTGAAGCAGAAAAATTGAACATAAATTCTTCGAAATGGCCCAGCAAGCTGAATTACTTGAAACACCGTATTAGTTTAGTATGCAATATTTAAAATTTTAAGCAATATATAGCAACAAAATTAGCATATAAAAACCAAAAATTGTTAAAATTCATATATTATTAATGCATACAAATAAGCTAAATAAAAAAGGAGGCTTAAATGACATCAATAACTGCAAATATGCATCATAAGTATGATGAAATTTCAAAAGAACTTAACACATTGTCTAAAGATGAGTTCAAAAAGATGCTTAAAGAAAAAACAACAATTGAAGCTAAAAAAACTTTCATTTTTTTTATTCTATCTATCTCACTATTATCTATAGCACTTTTACTTTTAATACCTTTAATACTTTTTAATAAATTAGATCCTTGGGCAGTAAAAAATGCAGCTGAAGTTTCGAAAGTAGCACCTGTTTCTGATACAGTAAAAAATATAAGTTGAGCTCTTTTTGCTTTAATAATAATTTTTATGCTTGCTGGTTCATACATACTTTCTTTATACTTTTCAAATAAATTCAAAACCAAGCAACAAGCTTATAAAAAAGTTGACTTTGCACCTGTAATTTCTAAAATATTTACTTATGCTAATTTAGAATTTTCTAAACCAGAAGAAACTAATTCTGAAGTCTATAAAACAGCCTTAGAAATGTATTCAAAAGAAGACAAAGTCGAAAGCGCAACCGTTGTTAAAACATTTACTGCGCATGATATAGATAACAAAAATGAATGAACTATTAATGAAGTAGAAATATTAAGAAACAGTAATGTAAAAGATAATGTTTTGCTTTTAGAATGTGCTGTTAGTCCCGAGTTTATTAATAAGTCACAACACTCAAGTTTTTATGCTCTTAAGCAACTTAATAATAAAGAAGAACTTATTAAAAATATTGATTCTGAATTTGTCGAATTAGATAGTGAAATAGGCTTATATGCAACAAATAAATCGCTTTCAAATGCATTAATTGATGACCTTAAGAAATTTGCTTCTGAATTTAGATTAGAACAAAATGGCTTTGGATTGTTATACAATGAAAAGTCAGCAAAGTTAAGCATATGATTTAAGTCACAAAATGAATTATTTAGCATATTAAAATCAGTTGACGTTGCATCAACATTACTAAATCATGTATGACTACTAACTGAAATAATGAACAAAACATCAATTTTAATTTAGTTAACTTATATGACTAATATATAGAATATGGACTTTGCCATATTTTTTATTTTTCTGAACCATTAGTCCTTCAGGAAGAGTTATTTTTTCACCATCATTAGTTTCAACAACAATTAAGCCATTTTTTGATAAAAAGTCATTTTGCTTAACTAATTTTATACACTCATTAAGCAAATCATATTCTGCATATGGTGGGTCTAGAAAAATATAGTCAAAAACTCTGCCAGTTTTAGACTTTAAAAACGCTAGTGCATTAGTATTAAAAACTTCAATATTATTTATTTGCAAAGCATTAACATTTTCATAAATTATCTTAACTGCTTCCTTATCTTTTTCAACTGCAACGGCTTTCATTGCATAGTTACTTACTGCTTCAATAGCCATTGAGCCTGAGCCTGCAAAAAGGTCAAGCACAATTTTGCCTTCAAGCTGCATTCTAAGTGAAGAAAAAATAGCTTCACGAACTTTATCCATTGTTGGTCTAATGTCTTTAGATTTTGGCCAATTTAAAAGCCTGTGCCTATACTTGCCTGAAATAACTCTTATCATTTAGTTCCTTAAGTTCTTTAATAAAATCAATTATATGAGCATCAATATTTTTAAATTATAATATTTCTATGAGTGTTTATAATGTAGATTTAGTTAAGCTACCTAAAAAGGTTTTGAGAAAAAAATCAGAAAATGTTCCAATTCCATTAACTAGCGAAGACATTGAACTTGCAAAAACAATGATTTATCATATTGACGATAGTCAAAAGCAAGGCTCTAAGTTTCAAGCAGGAGTTGGTGTTGCTGCTGTTCAATATGGCATTTTAAAAAGAGTTTTTTATATTAATATAACTGAAGACATGGTTGATGATAAAAGTCAAATATTAAGAGATGTCTTTTTTAATCCCACCATTATAGCTATGTCTAACTCAAAAATTGCCCTTTCACAAGGAGAAGGATGCTTAAGTGTTAGGAGAAATATACCTAATCAATCAGGGCTTGTTTATAGGCATAAAAGGATTGTTATCGAAGCTTATTCATATTTTGAGAAAAAGATAAAAAGATATGATCTTAGTGGCTATCCAGCAATTGTTGCTCAGCATGAATTGGACCATTTAGAAGGCAAGTTGTTCATTGACAGAATTGATAATAATAATCCTTGAGACTCTTCCAAAGGAGAATTAATTTATTAAGGAGCAATTATGAAAATAATCGAAAGTTTCGAAAAGATTGCATTTAATTCTTGGTCAATTTTGATCCCCATCATTTTAGTTATCTTTATTGTTGTTTTAGCTATATTATCTGGCTTAAAAAGAGGAATTTATGGGGGACTAATAATTTTATTATTTGGCTTAACTGGCTGAATTGTAGGTTTATTCGCCGCTAAACCTGTAGTTGAAATTATTGTGCAAAATACTAAAATAACTCTTCCTGGTAATAAGCAAGTTGATGCTGAAATACTACGAAAAATGTTTTATGGAATAGTAATGTTTGGAATTCAAGTGTTATTTTTAATAGTTGCCGAAATAATTTCGCTAATTTTAAGAAAAGTTATTAGAAAACCTCTTAAAAATATGCGTGAGAACAAAGTTTCAACTGTTGGAAGCCGTTCATTAGGAGCAATTTTATCAACTGCTGGAATAGTTCCTTGCGCAATATTAGCAGCCAATGTTACTGGATTTATGACTGCGAATAATAAAGTTATCGAAGCTAATAACAAGATGCTTAGTGCAATATCATTTAAAAAAGCTGAAGGTGTTTCAAGATATACACCAGGACTAATTGCTAGTGCTAAAATTGGCAATGATTTATTAACATCTAATAATGAAAGCAACAATAATGAATCGGTAATTAATGCATTTGAATGGTATTTACAACAATTTGTAAGACCAGAAAATTATATTTTAGTTTCTTCTGATGCGCAAGGCAACGCTAAACCTATATTAAGTGCAAATGTATTAAAAAATATTCATGATAAAAATGAACAACAAAAGGTTATAAATGGATTAATCCCGTTTATTCTTGGTGATAATGCAAAAAAGAAAAACGCAATTTCGTTGTATTTCAACTTCAACACATCATCAAAGAGCGATGCTCTTAAATATGATAAAGAGTCTGGAAAAACTGAAATATTAACTGATACCAGTGAGAATGCTCAATCAAAACTTGGCAATATTGATAAAATAAACAACATTTTTAAGTTATATACTGCAACACCTGAATCATTTAAAATAGTAGAATACTTAAGTAAATTAGGACTTAATGATTCTCAAGCATCTCAAGGCTTTAATGAAATATATGATTTAGTAAATCAAACTGAACCTGTCTGAGATATTTTAAATGCTGCTCAATTAAAATTTAATATGCATCCTGATTACAAAATCCAAGTCTATGGCAAAGAATATGTAAGTAGAATGAAAGACATATTGTTTGATTTGTTTGAAAAAAATACTTATGATAAAGCAAAAGGAACAAGCAAGTTTATCTATGACAGAGGCGAGCTTAATGAAGAAAAAATGAAAGAGTGAGTAACTATTCAAACAATTCATCAAAAAATCTACTGAATAGTTTCATCAGTTATTGACAATATGTTTATTATTCCTGAAGATACAAGCAACTAGCTTGTATTTTTATTTATCCTTTTAGGCTGTTTTATAGGTATTGACATCAATAAGCTAGGCTAAATAACAACATTAAGCAACCATCATTTTTAGATTATTATATAATGAATTATATGAGTAATTCTAATTACGATGCAAGTAGTATTCAACAATTAAAAGGCCTAGAAGCTGTTAGAAAAAGACCTGGAATGTATATTGGGTCAACTGATGTTAATGGTTTACATCACTTAATTTGGGAAATAGTGGATAACTCAATTGATGAAGCCTTAGCTGGCGAAGCAAATGAAATTATTGTTATCTTAAAAAAAGATGGATCCGTTATTGTTTCTGATAATGGTCGTGGGATTCCTGTTGGCAAAACTCCAAGTGGCAAAAGCGCTGTGGAGTTAGTTTTTACTGAGCTTCATGCAGGTGGAAAATTTAATGAAGGTGCTTACAAAACTTCAGGTGGTCTGCATGGTGTTGGTTCATCAGTTGTTAATGCTTTGAGTAATAAACTAAAATGCCTTGTTTATAGGGACAAACATATTTATGAGACCATTTTTGAAAATGGTGACAATATTGTGCAAAAGACGCACATTATAGGCTCAACAAACAAAAGAGGAACCTCAATTCAATTCTGGCCAAATTATGAAATATTTAAAAAAGCCAAGTTCAATTTTGAAACAATTGCCGAAAGATTAAGAGAAAGCAGCTTTTTAATTAGCAATCTTTCTATTAAATTAATTGATGAGCAAAGTGAAAGAAGTGAAGAGTTTAAATACTCAAATGGTATCAAGGCTTTTGTTGAATTTATTAATGATTCAAAAACTGCTTTATTTAACGTTTATTCCTTTAAACAAGTCGTTAACGAAATAGAAATTGAGTGTGGTTTTCAATATACTGACGGCTTTAATGAAACAATATTATCATTTGTTAATAACGTAAAAACTAGAGATGGCGGAACTCATGAAATTGGGCTTAAATCTGCAATAACTAAAACTTTTAATGACTTTGCACTTGATGAAAAGGTATTAAAAGGCAAAAATACATTTGATGGAGAAGATGTCCGTGAAGGTTTAACTGTAGTATTATCAGTCAAAATACCTGAGAAATATTTAGAGTTTGTTAGTCAAACAAAAGACAAATTAGGCACACCTGAGGCTAAGAGTGCTGTTGAAGAAGCAGTAAGCAAAAATTTAAAAACATGAATAACTGAAAACAAGCAAATAGCTAAAAAAATTTTAGACAAAATCAAGCGTGCATCCGATTCGCGTGAATCGGCTAGAAAAGCACGTTTAGAAGCTAGAAAAACTAAAAGCGCACTGAAGGAAAAGCAAATTTTAAGCGGTAAGCTAACTCCAGCACAAACTAAAAATGTTAAAGAAAAAGAGCTTTTCCTAGTTGAAGGGGATTCAGCTGGTGGATCAGCTAAATCAGGTAGAGACAGAAGATACCAAGCCATCTTACCACTTAGAGGAAAAGTTATAAACACTGAAAAAGCAAGACTAATTGATATTCTTAAAAATGAAGAAATAAACACCATAATTAATGCAATAGGTGCCGGCATTGGACAAGATTTTGATATTAACAAAATCCAGTATGACAAAGTTATTATCATGACCGATGCTGATACTGATGGAGCGCATATTCAAATATTGCTTTTGACCTTTTTCTTTAGACATATGCGCAGATTAATTGAAGAAGGAAAGGTATATATTGCCCTGCCTCCTTTGTTCAAACTGACTATAAACAAGGCAAAAAAGGAAATTTTATATGCCTGAGACGAAAATGAGTTAAAAGAGCTTTTGCAAACCAAGATGAAAAATGCAGAAGTGCAAAGATATAAAGGTTTAGGTGAAATGAACGCAGATCAGTTGTGAGAAACAACAATGAATCCAGAAACAAGAACTTTAATTCAAGTAAGAATTCAAGATGCTGCATTAGCAGAAAGAAGAGTTTCAACACTGATGGGCGATAATGTTGAATCTAGAAAAGAATGAATTAATAAAAATGTTAATTTCACACTAGAAGATGACTTTGAAATATAACTTTATAGGTAAATTATGAATAAGAAAAAAGAACAACAATTAAATGATTTGTTATCAAAGATTATTCGAGAAAACCTTGATACAGTAGTAGCTGATAGATTTAGTCGCTACTCTAAATATGTTATTCAGCAAAGAGCACTTCCAGATGTACGTGATGGTCTTAAACCTGTGCAAAGAAGAATTCTTTATTCTATGTATGATTTAGGCTTGCAAAACAATAAACCGTTTAAAAAATCAGCCCGTGTTGTTGGCGATGTTATTGGTAAATATCACCCGCATGGCGATACTTCGATTTATGATGCCATGGTTAGAATGGGGCAAGAGTGAAAAATGGGGCATACTTTAGTCGAAATGCATGGAAATGTAGGTTCAATCGACGATGATCCAGCCGCTGCAATGCGTTATACTGAAGTAAGGCTTTCTGAAATTGCTAATTATGTTATTGGTGATATAAGAAAAAACACAGTTAAGTTTGCTCCTAATTTTGATGATTCAGAAAAAGAACCTGTGGTTATGCCGGTTTTGATTCCTAATTTATTAATTAATGGATCAACAGGTATTGCTTCAGGTTTTGCCACTGAAATGCCGCCACATAATTTAAATGAAATATTAGATGCTGCTATTGCTAAGGTTAAAAACCCTGCTATTGAACTTAGTAAGTTAGCTAAAATTATTCAAGGACCAGATTTTCCAACAGGCGGAATAATTTATGGAACTGATGGAATTCATGAAGCTTTCGAAAGAGGAAAGGGCAGAATAACTCTAGCTTCAAGATACAGTGTTTATGCTGATAATAAATATAAATATATTGAAATTACTGAAATTCCATATGGCGTTGTAAAATCCAAATTAGTCCATGAAATAGACTTAATCGTAGATTCTGAAGAGGTAGCTGGTCTTTTGGAAGTTAAAGATCAAACTGACCGTAATGGCATTAATATATTAATTACATTAGACAAAGAAGCTGATGAAAATGTGATTGTAAATTATCTTTTTTTAAAAACCCAAATGAGAGTTTATTACAACTACAATAATGTAGTTATTGATAATTACACACCAAAAACGCTAGGTATTTCTGCACTTTTAGATGCATATTTAAAGCATGTTAAGGACATAAAAATCAAAACTATCGAGTTTGATTTAATTAAGCACAGAGAAAGACTCGAAATAGTAATTGGGTTTTTAAAGGTTGCTAAAATATCTGACAAAGTTATTGAAGTAATTCGTAAGAGCGAGAACTCTAAGCAAGGTGTTATTGATAATTTGATGTCAGCTTTTGACTTTACCTTAAATCAAGCTACAGCTATAGCTGAGTTAAGACTTTATAAATTAAGTAAAACTGATGAGCAATCATTTTTAATTGAAAAAGAAGAGCTAGAAGAAAAAATTAAGCAATGTGAATTGTTATTAAATGATTCAGATGAATTTAACAAATACTTAATTGCTTTATTTAAAGATCTTAAGGTAAAATTTGGTAGACCAAGACGAACTTCAATTGAAAATGAACAAATAAAAGCCTCTATAAATCAAGAGGATTTAGTTAAAGAAGAGCAAGTATTTTTAGGTATTAGTAAATTTGGATACATTAAAAAAGTTTCTAAAAAAATATATGAATCTAATTTAATTAATACTTATGGCATAAAAGAAGATGACAATATTTTGTTTTATGATAATGCTAGTTCATTAGATAAATTATTGCTTTTTACAAACTTCGGGAATTATGCTTATTTGCCTGTTTTTAAGGTACATGAGTCAAAGTGGAAAGAGTTCGGAACTCATCTTAGTGACTTTGTTGATTTAGCTTCAGGCGAAGAGTTAGTTAGTGCTATCAAAGTTTCAGATTTTGATTCATCTAACTATGTTTGCTTATTTACTAAAAAAGGACAAGGCAAGAAAGTTTTATTAAAAGAATTTGATGTTTCTAGATTTAGCAAAACATTTGTCGCCATGAAGCTCAAAAATGATGATGAATTAATTGGAGCTAAGATATCAAACGGCTTAAAAGATGTATTGCTTATAACTAAAAATAATTTTGCTTCATTATATTCAGAAAATGAAGTCCCTATTTATGGTTTAAAATCAAATGGAAATAAAGCTTGTTATTTAGCAAATTATGATGAATTATCAGCATTTGCAGTTGTAAGTTCTAATGATTCAGTTGTATTAATTAATGCTAACAATAAAGCTAAAGTTGTTAATGTTTCAGAAATAACAAAAGTTTCCAAAGCAAACAAAGGTGTTGCATTATTTGCTAAAAGTAGGACTAATAGCCCTATAAAACAGTGTGATTCATTACAATCTAGTTCTAAAATATTAATTGTAAACAATCAAGGCCAAGCCCATTTTGAAAAAATACAAGATTATGCAAAAGCAGCCTATGTAAAATTTATTAATTTTGATGTTGATGACTTGCGTACTGTGTCATTAATCTCTAATTATTCAAGTGAAGGTGAAAATTCAAACATTCACTCTTATGATAAAGAATCAGTAGTTGAAGAGCAAATAATGAATGATGCAATTGAAACCAAAAATTCAATTGATTTAACTATTGATGAAATACTTTCAAAAGTAGATGAATTACTAAAGAAAGATAAAAAATAGCAAATTTTAATAAAATTACTAAAACAATTGTTTTATAGTGCTAAAGGCTCTATTTTTTATTAATTTTATGAAAATTTCAAAAATTGGTAAAATTAATTATGAAAATATTTTTATATTCATAAACTAACGTTATAAGGAAAATTATGAGCGCATTAACTGATAATAAAAAGGAAAAGTTCCTTTTTGCCATTGATTTAGATGGAACCTTGCTCTCTTCAAGTAGGGAAAACATAGTTCCTGAAAATTGTATTAAAGCTATTCAAAGAGCAAAAGAAGAAGGACATGTTGTATGTATTTTTACAGGACGTCCTTGAAGAAGTACAAAACCAATATATGACAAATTAGGACTTAATACTGTTGTTTCTAACTATAATGGCGCACAAATTCACAATCCAAAAGATGATAATTTTATTCCTCATATTAAGTATTTAAACTTAAATGAAATGCTTTACATTCTTGGTGATGAAAAAGTAAAAAGAGAAATTTCAAACCTTGCAATTGAAGGGCCAGGCTGAGTTCAATTAGAACACCGTGATGAAGATATTGAAGCAGTTTTTGGCTTTAGTTCAGCTGAAAAATTTACAGTTGGAATTAACCTTAACAAGGTTCCTTTGAGTCCAACTGGAATTGTTTTTGATGTTAAGGAAACAACTGACGCTGAAGAATTAAGAAGGTATCTAAGAGCTAGATATGGTGACCTTGGTGAATTTTCTTACTGATCAAAAGGGGAAGGACTTACACCAGTATTTGATATTACCAATGTTACTGTAAATAAGGGAAGGGCACTTTCTTTACTATCTAGATATTATGGTGTTGATTTAGACCATACTATTGCTTTTGGTGATGGATTTAACGATGTGCCTATGTTT
Source organism: Mycoplasmopsis agalactiae (assembly GCF_000089865.1). GTDB lineage: Bacteria > Bacillota_I > Bacilli_A > Mycoplasmatales > Metamycoplasmataceae > Mycoplasmopsis > Mycoplasmopsis agalactiae_B. The sequence continues at coordinate 219,262 of NC_013948.1, forward strand.
AAGGTGGCAACAGTATCTGTTGTTTTAGGTAATGCTTCTGATTTAGTTAAAAGACATGCTACAGTGAGATTGAAGAAAACTAACAAAGATGGTGCTGTAGGTGAATACATTGACAAGTTTTTAGATAATCCTGAAAAAGAAATAGCTAAATCAAAAGCAATGGCACTAAAAATGAGAAAAGTATCTATTCAGGAAGAAGAATAACTTGAAGCTTTTAGACTTTGATGTTGACAGCAATTTGCTTGAAAATAAAAGCATAATAGGCATTGATGAAGTGGGTGTTGGCGATTATTTTGGTCCGCTTTGTGCCTGTGCTGTTTTTATTGATGCTAAAAATGTATCTAAAGTAGCACAATTAGGTATTAAAGATAGCAAAAAAATAAGTGATAAAAAGATTAAAGAGCTTGCTGCTAAGCTTAAAAGTAGCAAGCTAATTTCTTATTCTTTAGCACACTTAAATCCTTCCGGATACAACAAATTAAACAAAAATTACAATGCTCACATTCTAAAAATGTTTGTGCATCTTAAAGCTATTAATTCATTGAGTGCTAAGTTAGAAAACGATAAACATGATTACATACTTATTGACAAATATGCATCAGCTGAAAATATGTTAAAGTATTACAATGAGCTAGTTATAAGTAATAACTGAGCTAATTTTAAAGAAATTAATGAAGATGTTTTAATAGCTAACAATGCTGAATCATATAGCATTAGTGTTGCTGCAGCTTCTATATTAGCAAGAGATCAGTTTTTAACATTGATTGCTAAAATGAATGAAGAATATAACACAATTTTTCCTCTTGGAGCAGGTAAAAAAGTAAGTGAATTCGCTAAGAATTTTTTTGCAAAACACAATTATAGTGAAGATGTGATTTTAAACACATGCAAGAAAAGCTTTAAGATGAAGATTTTAGAATAGCAGTTCGCTATCATGCTAATAAATAATTACTGTTGCAAATTAACTAGTTATTCTAGATGCTAATATTTTTAAATTTTTTGCCTTTTAAAAAAATTAAAAAATATTTTGACTTATTTTTTAATTGTGCTAAAATAATTATCAGTGGCCATAGCAAAGGGGATCACCTGATACCATTCCGAACTCAGTAGTTAAGCCCTTTAGCGCCGAAGATACCAGAGATGGGAAAATAGGGAGCTGCTTTTTTTATTTTCTTTTTGGCATATTTAGTTTCATTAGTTTTAAAAATTCAGTTAATTTTTGAAAAAAATATGGCGTTAGGGCTCTAGAATATAAAAAAAGTTGCCATAATTTTTGCAAACTTAATTATCATAACAATATTGTTTTATACTATTCATATTATAATAATGCGGCTTAGCTCGCTAAGTCAAACTATGCTTTAATGTAAAGGAGAGCAATGTCTAGAACTAAAAGATTATCTATATCATATCTTGTTACCTATCCGATTGCATTTGCTATTGTTGTTGTTTTATTAGCAATATTTGGTAAAGATTTGTATAATCACGCCCAAGGTACTACTATAAGTGCTGCATTTGCATCAGGAACAATTTTTGTTTTATGAGCCTTTGTTGTAGCAATTCCAGTTATTATGCTTCTAATAAATATTTTATTATTGTTCCACAAAGTCGGGACTATAGCTAGAATTTTACTAATTATAGGACTATTTATTCCATGACTTTCATTTATTGGAGCACTAATAGCTTTATTAAGACCAACCAACTAATATTAAATTAAACCGCCGATAATGCGGTTTTTTTATTTGTGCCAGAATAAGATTTTTTGACAGCTCTGAATCAATTAAAAAAATTAAAAAATATTTTGACTTATTTTTTAATTGTGCTAAAATAATTATCAGTGGCCATAGCAAAGGGGATCACCTGATACCATTCCGAACTCAGTAGTTAAGCCCTTTAGCGCCGAAGATACCAGAGATGGGAAAATAGGGAGCTGCTTTTTTTATTTTTTTTAAATAAAAAAGAGTCGTGACCAAAAAAAAGGTAGCAAAAGCTACCTAATAATTTTTAATTTTTGCTCATTTTCAAGGCCAGCCTCTAGGAGTTGGCTTTGTTTTTTTAACTACTACTAATGAAGAGTGCTCGTTATTAATTTTATCTTCATATTCAAAGAATGTGATATTGCCTTTTTCTAAGTTAAATTTAGCTTGAAACTCAGCAACTTCATCTTGATAGTTTTTTCCTTTAGGCAGTATAAAACAGCCATTTTGGGCAAGGTGATGATTTGCCATTAAATATATTTTGACAACAGATCCTAGTGCTCTAGCGCATACATAATCAAAGTAAGAATTATAGCTATTTATATTCTCAGCTCTGTCATTAATTATTGTTAAATTAAGCTTAAACTCAGTCTTAATGGTTTCCAAAAATGCACATCTTTTGGCGATGCTTTCAATAATAACTAACTCAAATTCATTATCTAGTGCAATTAATAAAGGCACTGAAGGGAATCCTGCTCCAGCCCCTATATCTAGAATTTTTTTGCCTTTAAAATCAAAGTTATATTCACTAATTGCGTTTTCAAAAACTAAAATTGAACCCAAAATACCTTGATTAAATATTTCATCAATGCTGTCAAAACCGCAAATATTCATTACCTTATTTTGCTCATAAATCATTTGAGCATATTTATAAAGCAATGGAATTTGCTTGCTATATTTATTTAGTAAATATTCTTTATTTATATTCATTCTCTTTTATTTCTTTTGCAAATTTATCATAAAGCATAGAGATAGATTTGCCATTAATTGAACAATCAATAACGCTTCCTAAAAATCTGTCTAAACTAACAATCTCTAATTTTTTATACTTGTTTAATAACTCATCATTATCTATTGAATCAGTAATAATAACTTTTTCAACAGCAGGATTATTTTCAAAAATGTCAAATCCTTTGCTAAAAATACCATGTGTAGCTGCTATAACAATTTTTTTAGCACCATATTGTTTTAGTGTTTCAGCAGCTTTAATAATTGTCCCACCAGTGTCAATAATATCATCAATAATAACTGCATTTTGGTCTTTAACATCACCAATTAGGCCCATAACTTCAGTTTGGTTAACGCCTGTTCTACGTTTGTCAATGATGCTGATTTTGATATCATTTGAAATTAATTCAGCTAAGCTTCTGGCTCTAACTGTACCACCGTGGTCAGGACTAACCACTGTAAATTTTTCATGGCTTCTTTTAATTGCTTTTGCTAAAGTAAATGAAGCTTTTAAGTCATCAATTGGGATATTGAAAAATCCTTGTATTGCTGAGTTATGTAAGTCAACAGTTATAATTTTTGATGCACCAGCAGTTTCTAAAAAGTCAGCAACTAATTTAGCACCAATAGGTTGTCTACCACTAGCTTTTCTATCTTGACGGGCATAACCATAGTAAGCTAATGCTATATTTATCGACTTAGCGCTAGCTCTTTTTAGTGAGTCAATGAATAAGTATAAAATCATTAAATTATCATTCACTGGTCTTGATGTGCTAGCAATGATGTAAACATCCTTACCCCTTACAGCCTCATCACTAACTGGCATTGTTTCGCCATCAGCAAATTTAGTTAATGTTAGTGTTGAAAGCGGAATGTTTATCATTTTTGATATTCTTTCAGCTAGCTTAATGCAATTTGGCATACCAAAAAGCAATGCATTATTGTTGTTCATAAATTTTATTTCTCCTTGCTTAATTTTAAGCTATATCAATATTATAATGCAATACTTTTATACATACCTATAAATAGGCATAATTGAGAAAAGTATGGAGCATAAGCGTGTACTAACTTTGTTTGTCATAAATACTTTTTTAACGTTATAAAAAATTTCTAAAAACACTATAAAACAGTGTTTTTAGAAATAGTGACATTTCTATGCTTTTTGTTTAGTCAGAAAGATCTATTATTTGTTCATAAACCTTTGAGCCAAAGCTTCCATCTTCTTTTACTAAACGTCATTTAAACAAGTACTTTTTACTATTAGCTTCACCATGGTGTTCAACTTTTATGCCAAATTCACCATTGTTTCTAATGAATCCAATTGGCGCTGACATACTATGTGTGTTAATTTGGCTTTTTGTTTCAGGCTTTATAGATTTGTTTATTGATAGTCCAGTAAGCGGCGAATTATTATGTTTACTAAAGAATGATCCGTATACTAAGCCTATAGCACCAGATTTATGACTAATAGCATCATCAAGCTTCTTAGCTAACTCAGTCTTGTTAGCATCATCATCAACATCAATTAAGTCATAAGGATATGCAGTTAGTTCATTTAGTTTATATCCTTTTTCCTTAATTTTACGTTCACCAGAATGCTCACTATTTGCTTTTTCTGGTTCTGATGAAGCAGGGGAATCGCTTTGAGTTCCTGAATCTGTGCGTGATGTGCTTGATGAGCTTGAATCATCATCAGTGCTTGTTTCTGCATCTTTCATAATAGGTTTTTCGTGATTAATAGGGGGAATTAGTACAGGATTTATAATGATATTTTCATTTGTCAATGAATCTTTAAATCCTGTAACTACAACTTTGTTCGGCAATGATTTACTTTTATCTTTATTTATAATTCTATATTCAACTTCTAAGCTATTGTTTCTTTGGGTAACTGACACAAATTCAAGTTTTATGTGCTCAGGTTTAGAAACTTTAGCATGCTTTTCTATATTGTGTATTGTAACATCACTTGATAGTAAAGAACCTTTGTTTTCGATATCAAGTAGTATATTGTATTTGTCTTTGTTTGGCGAGTAACAACTAGCTGAAATAAGAAGGGGGGGGGTTATAAATAAGCCTGTTTTAAGGGCTAATTTGCTAAGCGCGAGAAATTTTGTTCTTAATTTTTGCATGGTTGGTTTTCCTTTTTTAAAAAAATATAAATAAAATAAATTGCTTGCTTGTAAAAATTATATTTTATTAGAAAGCAATAGAACAAATGAGCCTTAAAAACAGGCAAATTGGCATTTTTGCATAAAAAAAATTAAAATTGCTTTCCATATATGCTTATAAAACAGGGTTATTGATAAAATTAAAAAATAGCGAAAAAATTACACTCTTTTTAGTCAATATCATGTTTTTTGAGTAATTTGTTACTTTAACTATTTATGCTTAATTAGATAATTTAGATATACTGTAATGTCGCATGGACCATCTACTTATTAAGTTTTGTAGTAATTACATAGCAAAATAAAAGTGTCAAAAATAGTTGCCGTGTTAGCAACTATTATTTTCTAAGATAAATCAATAATTTGCGAATAAACTTTGTCTCCTGGTTTACCATCTTCTTTTATTAAACGTCATCTAAGAAGGTATTTTTTATCTTTTCTATCTCCATGTCATCAAACACTTATACCTTTTTCAACTTGATTGAAGAAGAAACCTAATGTTGGCTCACTAGTGTGAGTATTAATTCTTTCTTTAATTTCTGGTTTTAGAGACTGATTAGTCGAAAGACCATCCAATCATCCTCAGTTTGATTTAGGTCGAGAAAGGCCTCTTACTATTGCTATTGCACCAGGAGTTTTAGAACGTATTGTGCTATTTATTGCATTGTCTAGTTTCTGAGCAAGGGCTGCTTTGTCTGCATCTTCATCAATAGTAAACAAATCTTCTGTATATGCAGTTAGTTCATTAAGTCTATATCCTGTTTCTTTGATTGTTCTATCAATTTTTGATTCATTATTTGATTTTTCTTTATTGTCAGGCAATGATTCAGAATTTTTTGGAGAATTTTCCTCTGATTTTTTTAACTTATCTGTATCATCTTGTGATTTACCTTTTTGATTCTTGTTATCTTCTAATTCTTTTTCATTAATCGGCGGAACTGGATTAGGATTTATAGCGCTATTGCTGTTGGATATTGTGTCTTTAAATCCTGTAATCAAAACTTTTTTAGGCAATGTTTTACTTTTATCTTTATTATTAATAATTTTGTATTCAACTTCTAAACTATTACTTCTTTGTGTAACTGATAAAAATTCAAGGGTTATGTGCTCAGGTTTACTTATTTTAACATGGTCGTTTATATTACTTAGTGTTATATCACTAGATAGTTTTGCACCTTTGTTTTCTACATCAAAAGTTATGTTGTGTGGTTTTTCATTTTGTGAGTAACAACTAGCTGAAATAAGAAGGGGGGGGTTATAAATATACCTGTTTTAAAGACTAATTTGCTAAGCAGGGGAATTTTTGTAATTGATCTTTTCATAGTTAAGTTTTCCTTTTTTAAAAATATTAATAAAACAATTTGCTTGTTTGCCAAAATTATATTTATGATTGAAAAGATGAAAGCATAACGTAAAGAAATGTTATTTCTAAACCATAAATATGGACATTTTTTCCCATTTATTATGTATAAAACAGCATTATTGGTAAAATAATGCGCACATATGAATACTTATTAAAGTATCAGGGACGCTTAATGTTTATTTCTTGCAGAAGTTAACTAAAAAACGCCACAGACATGTTGTGGTTCTTGTCAAAAAATTTCTAACTAATTAAGATAGATCAATTATTTGTTCATATACTCTAGTGCCAGGGTTGTTATCATCCTTGACTAAGCGTCATTTGAATAGATATTTTTTGGTTTCTTTTTGGCCATGATTTTCTACACTAATGCCTCTTGTGTATGATTCAAAGAAATAACCAATAGTTGCAGAGCCATGTGTGTTGATTTTGCTCTTAATTTCTTGACTTATCGTGTTATTTATTGATAATCCTTCAAGTTGTGAATTTTCTTTTGTAAAGAAAGAACCAGACAATAAAGCAATTTCAGCTGATGAGTTTGTACCAGTCTTTTTACTTATTGCAACTTCAAGTTTTTTTACTAGTTCCTCTTTATTAGCGCCATCATCAAGTGAAATAAGATCATAAGGATATGCTGTAAGTTCACTCAATTTATATCCAGTTTCTTTAATTTTACGACCTTTTGGTAGGGCATTTTCTGTTGGTTCTGTATTGTTTGATTGCGGCGATGATTGACTATTAGACTTACCATTAATGTCAGTCACTGCTTGATCACTAGACATACTTTCAAGCTTAACCTTTGGTTCTTCATTGGTTTTAGGTTCTGTTTTATCAATATATGGAAGCGGGCTTGGATTTATAGCAACGTTATTGTTGTAAATTGAATCCTTAAATCCTGTAACTAAAATTTTTTTAGGCAATGTTTTACTTTTATCTTTTTCTATAATTCTGTATTCAACTTCTAAGCTATTATTTGTTTGCGTAACTGAAACAAATTCAAGATTAACATGTGCTGGTTTATTAACTTTAACATGATCTGCTATGTTATGAAATGTTATCTCACTTGATAGCTTGGAACCTTTATTTTCAATGTCTAATGATATATCATAAACTCTTTCGTTTGCAACATAACAGCTAGATGAAATTACAAGGGGCGAAGCTACGAATAAGCCTGTTTTAAGGGCTAGTTTGCTAAACAGGGGGATTTTAGAATTTAACTTTTTCATAATTTATTTTCCTTTTAAAAAATATAAATAAAACAAGTTGCTTGTTTTCAAAAACATATTTTATTGTAAAAGCTAAAAATCAGTGTATGAAAAAATGCCAAAAAGTGGCATTTTTTCATATAAAACAGCACTATTGGTCAAATTAGTAACTTAACAAATTTAAATTTCTATATCAGTTTTTAAAATTCCTTTGTTAACAAACACCTTCTTGTTAGGATTTATTAATAAATCGATTAATTCAGGGTAATCACTAAATGGGTTTCTTAGTCCGCCTTGATGTTTAGCGATTTCATTATTTCTTACGATATCAAAAAGACTTATCTTGTCATCTTTAGCCCACTTTACATAAGTTTCAAAATACTTATTAACTAATGGTTTGTCATTTGTAAAAGCAAAAACTTCTCTGCCTTGACTATGCAGCCCTACTCTGCTAGCATGTGTTAGAGCAAAATAAAGGTATGCTCGTGCAATATCGCCTTTAAATTCATTAATAGGCTCAGCAAATGAATTATTTATCTTAGTTCCATTTTTAGAAGTGAACTTAGAATCAGTAACAGTACCAAAAGGGTAGTTATCTCTTTTGTTATTAACAAGTATGTCAGTAGGCCAAACATGATGTGCATCTTGTCTAGCTAATTTTTCTTTTTTAAATCATGACTGCGGCACTAAATGCTCACGGTTAAAGCCTGTTCCTTCAGTTTTGGCAGATGAGCCAAAATTGCCAAAAGCATAATTATAAGGATCCTTATCTTTTGGATTTTCAGAATAAATATCTAAAAGCGATTTATCATTTTCATAATAAAGATCTTTAAAAGCATCCATGTATATGTTTTTTAAATAACTATAAGGCTTAATTCCAGAAATATATTTGTGTTGGTTGGCAATTAAAGCTTTATAAAGTTCTACACCATTTAAGCCTTCTAAGGCTTTATAATAGTCATTTTGGGCATAAAATGCCTTTTCAGGAAGCTTATATTCATTAGATTCCTTAGCTTCATTTTTATTATTACATCCTGTTGCTGATAAAACTGTTAGTGGAAAAACAGAAATTGACAAAGCCCCTATTGAATTTAAAAATTTATGTTTTGCTAATTTATTATTCATAATCTAGATTCATAATCCCTATGTTAATTACAACAGTAATTATAATCTTTAATATAGTAGAATTAATGTTATACAGACTTAATAAAACTAAAAACGGAGTAAATTTTATGGATATTAATCAAAAAGTTGTTGCATCAATGCAAGCAATAGCTTTAGACTCAATTAATAATGCAGGCGGTGGACACATTGGCTCAGCCATTGATATTTGTCCTATTATGTATGCAGTAGTTGCTAAACATATGAAAATTAGTTCACAAGAATCTAAATGAATAAGCAGAGACAGATTAATTTTATCAGCTGGTCACGCTTCTATGTCATTTTATAGCATGATGCACTTCTTGGGACTTTTATCATTAAATGAATTAAAGCATCATAAAAGACATCATTTTAAAACACCTTCGCATCCTGAAACAGATGCTTTTGAATTTGTAGACGCCTCAACTGGTCCATTAGGACAAGGTGTTGCAATGGGTGTTGGTATGGCTATAGCTGAAAAAAGAATGTCACTTAAGATTAATAAAGGAAATACTAGAGTAATTGACAATTATACCTATGTTATAGCCGGAGACGGCTGTCTGCAAGAAGGCGTTGCACTTGAAGCATTGCAAATTGCTAGTGTTATGAAACTTAATAAATTTATTTTGATTCATGATTACAATAAAATTCAGTTAGATACTAAAGTTTCTGATGTAAGTAATGTTGACTTATTAGCCTATTTTAAAGCCATAGGTTTCAATGTGATTGAGGTTAATGAAGCAACATATTTAAATGTTAATAAAGCAATTACTGAAGCTAAAAAGTCGGATAAACCTACTTATATAATGGTTCATAACATAATAGCACCTTTTACTCCGTTTGAAAACACTACAAAAGGCCATCATGGAATTTTAACTAGTGAGCAAACCTTAGAATTTAAAAAAGCTATAGGCTTAAAAAATACCATTCCATTTGAATATGATAAAGATGTCTATGAGCATTGTCAGCTATTAATGTCTAATAAAGAAAATGAGTATCAAAATTGATTAATTGAATTAGAAAATCATAGAAAAGAGTTTCCTTGAATTCACTCTTTATTATTGGAAGCAATCAATAATAAAACTAATTATGATTTTTCTAATATCCTTATAAAACAGGATGATTTGGCAATTAGAGACTACTATAAAACTTTTAGTGAAATAGTCGATTTTTCATATCCATTTTTAATTGGAGGCGGTGCTGATGTTGGTTCATCAACTAAGGTTAAGTTTGCTGATTCAGTTTTAGATTATGGTCAAAGAATTGATTATGGTGTTAGAGAATTTGCAATGACAGCAATTAATAATGGCATTAATTTATATGGCGGTTTAAAAACAGTTGATTCAACTTTTTTAGCTTTTTCAGATTATGCTAAAGGTGCACTAAGACTAGGCGCAATTATGAAGCTTCCTGCTGTGCATTTATACTCACACGATTCATATTTAGTTGGCGATGATGGACCAACTCACCAGCCAATTGAACAAGTTACAGTTTTAAGATCTATTCCTAACTTATTAGTCATTAGACCATGTGACAAATATGAATTGGTTATGGGCTTAAATTATGCTTATAACAATACAAACACTCAGGTTGCTATAATAGGTACTAGACAACCTATTAAAACAATGCACTCTACCAAGTTTCTAGACTTTACTCCTGCTAGTTTTGTTTATGAAAATAAAGCATTTGATATATCAATTTTAGCTTCAGGCTCAGAAGTCGAATTAGCCTATAAAACAGCCTTGGAATTACAAAATCACGGAATAAAAGCTAATGTTATTTCTGTGCCAGTATTGCAAAAATTAGTTGATAATGATGAATTGGCTAAGAAGTTAAAATTAGATCAAAAGCCTATTTTTGCACTTGAAGCATCAAACGATCCATTATGATATAAATTGAGCAAGTATAATAAAATTGATGGTCTTTTTGCTTGTGATTATGGTTTTTCAGACAAAGGCAATGTTGTTTATGAACATATGGGCTTTAATGTTGTAAACATTATTAGCAAAATAAAACGCTTTTTAGATAAAAATAATTAAAAAAATCAAAAATAAAAAATGGACAAAGCAAAGTGTCCATTTTTTAGTCTTAAAATGTGTATTTTTCAGGATGTTCTTTCATCATCTTAGCAACAAATTCTTTTTTAGGCATTTTGCCATATTTGTTCATTAATTCTTTGCACTCTTGTAATTCTTCAAGAGCTCACTTTTCATCTTCAAAGCCTAAAACTTTTGTTAAATTAGGTTTTTTTCAATTTTTGTAATTATTGAAAAATGTTTCCATATCAAGTAAAAATGGTTCGGGTAACTCTTTTAAGCTATTAATGTTAGCTAAACGATAATCATCATCATGTACAGCAATTAATTTTGTATCAGTTTCACCTGAATCATTCATTTTCATTGCACCAATAATACGAGCATTAACAACAACACCAGGAATAAAAGTTTCGGGACTATAAAGTAAAACATCTAACTCATCGCCATCTCAGTCTAAGGCATTTGGAATAAAACCATAGTTGCAAGGATACTTAAAGTCCCCTCTTAAAATTCTATCAACGTGAATTTGGTCATCTTCACGATTGTATTCATATTTTATGTTTGAATTTTTAGGTATTTCAATTTTAATTTCTATTACATTTGACATAGTGTAATAATAATACTAAATTATTATTTTAATGTATAATTAAACAGATTTTTATTTAAATAAAAAGGGAGGCTAATATGGCTAATATTAAATCAAAAGTGAAAAGTATTGCTAAACAAGAAGAATTTAGACAAAGAAACAATGCAATGAAAACTAGAGTAAGAAAAGCTATTAGAGCAGCTAGAGAAGCTGTTTTAGCAAAAGAAGAAGGCTTTGAAAAGAAAGTTTCTGAAGCTCACTCAATCATTGCTACTGCAGTACAAAAAGGTGTTTACCACCCAAATAAAGGCGCAAGAAAATCTTCTCGTTTAGACCACTTTGTTAATGAACAAAAATCAAAACAATAATAAAGCATTTTAGCTTCTATAATTTCACAAAAATTATATTTAAAATCAGGTTGCAGGCCTGATTTTTGTTTACTTTTTAAAATGAAAAAATTTGCCTAAAAAGCCTATAAAACAGAGTTACAAGGCTTTAAAAGGCTCAAAAAATGGCACTGTGACTCCTTTTTCAGTTACAAAAAATCTTTTGTTAAAATTAAGATTATCAAAAACTTTAAATTTATCAATTTCAGAGTTCAAAATAATAAATTTTGTATATCTTTCATGCACTAAAGAATTAACTAAATCATGCAAGGAAATTCTTTGTGTTTTTGAGCCAAGAAGATAGTAAAGTCAGTGTTTTTTGCTGTTTCCTCAGTAAATTAAACGTTTATAGTTTTTAAACTTATATCAGTAGTTTATTTTCTCATTATTTGTGCCAACAATAATGTTTATTTTGATACTTGAACCTAAAAACTTATAATAAGGTGCTAGTGACTTATAAGCAAGATTTTCGGGCAAAACAAATTGATTTGGATATTTTTTAAGCAAGGCATAAAAATCTGTGTGTCATAAACACACTTCAACATCATTAATCAAAAACAACTCAGGCTCATTTTTATATTCATAATAATTAGCTAGCCCAAGTGAGTAATTTATTTTTTCTAAATCTAGTATTTTTTGTAATTCTTTTAGTATTTCTATTGCAGTTGTTTTGACTATCATTTGCATAAATTATAGAAAAATCATAATATAATATTACTAATTTATTTTTTTACAAATTTTAGTTTAAGATTAATAATATTATATATTTATATATAGTACCTAGGAGCACTTATGGGAAAGAAAAAAACACCATTTTTCGAGCGTCTTTTGCAAAAAAATGCTGAGCAAGAAAACAAAAATAAAACAACAGGAAAAAGCAAAAAAAGCAGAAGTTGAAAAATAGCAACAACTTCTTCACTTTTAGTTGCTGCTGTTGCTACTGGTATTACTGTTCCACTTGTGATTAATTCAACTAAAAAGAATTTTATTGATGGATATGCTCAAAATACTAATGTAGCTAGTGCCAAAATTGGTGATTTTAACTTAGACTTAAACTTTGGAGAGTTTAAGGATATTTACCAAAATCACAATATTTCTTCATCAGAAGATAAGCTAAAAGAGATTGATAAAATCATTCTTTACTACCTTTATGACCAAGAGCAAAAGGCATCAGCTGAGTATCAAAAGAAATGAAACGAATCTAAAAGAAGCGATGAAAAAGACAACAATTCTTTCCGTTTACCAACCTTGGATGAGCTTAAAACTAAATTCAAAAATGAATTAGTTGATATTGAAAACAATATGAAGCTTCAATTTGGTACAGCTAACTGACAAACTGAATTTAACAAGCACTTAGTGGAAAAATACAATGGTGCTAAAAACATTGATGAAGCAGTTGAAAATAAAGTTTTTGAAGGCATTAAATCAGATGCTTTACGTCGTTTTAGACTAGCTAATGGTGATTCTAAAAAAGATGAAATTGAAAGAAAAGATAAAAGTGGGAAAAATGTTTTTAGTTGATGACATACTAATGGCAAAGATAAAAAGTTCATTGAGCTAGATGATAAATCTAAATTAGCATTAGCAACTGATAGTTTTGTTTTCAAAGATTCATATAAGTCAATTGATCCTTTTATTGAATCGTATATTGCAAATGAAAAGCCAAGAATTATTAGTGAATTCACACTTCCTGGTATTGCTCCTGCCAAGAAGAATGAAAAATGAAATATTGACAAAAACATTTTCCTTAGATACCTATTTTATGCTAAGAATGGTACATTTGGTTTAAACAAAGTTACCGAAGGATTTAATGTAGTGAAAGAGAAATTTAATTCATTTGATCATTATATAAAGTCTGTGGTTGACAAAAATGGAACTAACATTCTTCCAAATGATGCTATTCAATATTCATCAGTGCTTAACACTTTCTCAACTAGCAAGGAAGAAATTAAGAAAAACTGAGGAACTTCTGGCCTTACATCAATTTCAGAGTTGGTAACTGGTGATAATTTCCAAAAATTCCTAGCAAGCAACCCTAAATTGTTGTTTGGGGAAAATGCAACTGGAAATGGTGGCACTAATAGCAATCCTAAAGAAATTGATTTATTTAAGAAACTTCAAGAAATAAAAGAAGCAATTGATAAGCTTATGAATAATAATGGGACCAATGGCTCATCAGGCTCATCAACAAGTTCAGGCACGACTATGGATAATGATAAAGCTGCTGAATATAACACAAAATTAGAAAAATTTTTCACTGATATTAATGAATCGCAAAGTAAAGGCTTAACAGAAAAGGTTTTTGAAGACAACATACTTAAAAAATTTGCCGAAATATTTGAAGACAAGGAAAAGATACAAACAGTTTATAAAGTTAAGTTTGATGGCAATGGAAGCGCAAAAAACGTAACAGGTATACTTTCTCCTGAAGGATTCAAGTTGTTAATTTTTGGCGATGAAATCAAAAGAGACGATTTAATTAAAATGATCAAAAATGACTTCATTTTAAACCGTAAATATGAAAAACAATTAGGTGTTAGATATAACGCCTTGCAAAAGCTTAACAAGCAGCTTTCAAGAAATGAATATATTCTAAAAATGCTTCAAGATAATGAGTTTAAGCAATACCTAAAAACTCAAAACAATAACTTTGCCTTTGATAAAAGTGGTAAAAAGTTAGAAAATGTTAAATACAATGATTCTGCTATAACTGACTTAATTACAGCCTCAACAGCAGCTATTCAATTTGACAAAATTTCAAACTTTATCAAGCTTTCTAAAGATGCTTCAACTTGAATCGAAAACAGAGCAAAAAATAACTATGACGAACTGCTTGAAATGAAAGATGGCAAAGCTTACTTTAAATACAACAAAGACAAAACAGCTGCTTCACTTGTATTAGAATATCTAAAAAAGCAATTTAACCTAGAGGCTAAATAATTGGAGGAATAATGAAGAAAATAAGCAAAAAATTACTATCATCATTAAGTTTATTAACTATTCCTTCAGTTGCTGTTATTAGTGCTAAATGTGGGAATGATGTTGAAACAACTGAAAGACTAAATCAACAAAAAGATCTTAAGGAAAATAAAAGAGTAGCAGAATTAGAAGAAATTTGAAACAACTTTGCTCTAAGCTACATTTATAACCTTAAACCTGCAAAACAACATGATGCTAATAGCTGAAAGAAAAATTTTGAAAAAGAGTTTCAAAATCAAAATTCTCCATTATTTAAAGACTCATATGAAGCATACAAAATATTTGCTTTAGATCAGCTTTCTAAAAATGAATATTATTTTGTTGAAAAGTCATTAGAGTGAAAAAAGAATGACGTTTTCAAGACTAATCCGTTTGACTGAATTAGCACAAAGAATTTCCCTGGAGAGACAAATCCTGCAGACTTCATCAAAATATGAATGGAAGATAAAACTGGCATAAGAAAAGAAATTAACAATATGCTTTTAGTTAAAGCTTACTTTGAAATTTCTGACTTAGAGAAATTACAAACAATAGCAAATAATATTGCTAATGTTGGTAAGAAAGACAAAGAAAAATCTAAAGACCAAAAGTTTGAATACTATGTTGATGGTAAGGATGCTAAATTTGACCTAAAACACTATAATTTAGTCAAATACGCATTTGAAAACAAATACATTCAATTATGAAACAGAACCTTTGATGATAAAACAACTTCTAATGACATTTTTACTAGAAAAGAAATAAAGAACACTATTTCAAACAAAGAAGACTTCAATGCATTTTTCAAAGACTCTGCTGAAGCTGAAAAGAAAGCTAAAGAGTGAGAAATAATCACTACAAACACTGAAGACAAAGAACTTCAAGGCTATGCCGGCATTCAAAAAGATCCTGGAACTTATGGTCTTAACTGAGATGAAACAGATAATAAAAGAAGAAATAAAGGCTCTGGAACTTATGGCGTTTATGATGCTTTAAACTCTATTTTATTTAGCTTTAATGATTTAAAATCGAAAAGCTCATCAGTTAATGTCAAAGACAAAGACGGCAAGTCAATTGTTTCATACATAAACCAAATTGTGCCTGTTGGTAAAAAAGTTAAACTAAGAACTAAAGAAGACTATACTAAAAAGAGTGTTGAAGAATCTAAATTAAAAGAAGTAGAAGTATTATCATTTGAAGATTCTATTTATAAAGGAAACTTAAATAAATTAGCTTACTTATTTTATGGAAAAGATGCAAAAAACCTTTTAGAAAAGGCAATTGAAGCATTTGCTCATTTAGGTGTTAAAATTAAAGTTAATAAAGAAATTACTCCTCTTTATGAACAATTAAAAGACAAGGTATGGGTAGAAAAATAATATGGATGATTTATTTTTAAAAATAATTAGTGGTGAAGAAGAAGGAAAAATCTTCTATGAAGATGATGTTTGTGTTGCTTTTTATGACAAATTTCCTATTCAACCAGGACATTTCCTAGTTGTGCCTAGAGTTAAGAGCAAAAACATCACTGAAGCTGATGACTTCACTGCTGCACATTTGATTAATACTGCTAGAAAATTAGGTAAGCAAGAAGTATTAGACAAAGGAATTGCTGGCTTTAAGATTCTAATTAACACAGGTAAAAGTGCTGACCAAAGCATTTTCCACACACATGTGCATGTAATTCCATATAAAGAAAAAAGCAAAGACAACTAATAAATTAGTCAAATAATTCTTCGGCGAAGAATTATTTTTATATTGATTTAGATATTTTCTTAGCACTCAGTTTCCAATTTTTTGGTATATTTATTCATAATGTAGAAATGAGAAATAATGAATAAAAGAAAAATATTATTAATATCTTCATTTGCGTCACTAGCTCCCATAGTTGTGGCTGCTAAGTGTACTCCTGATAGTGATAACATTGTAGAATTTAGGCTAGGAATTAAAGATTTAGACTTAAGATTTGCTAATTATGGAGCTGTAAATAGTGAAGAGTTAGAGTCTGAGCTTAAACAAAAACCGCTTAAAGATGGTGAATTTACAATCGTATATCCTAGTCAAGATGAGTTAAATAAAGAGGCTCAAATTATTAAAGATTTCTTTGAAAAAGAAGAAACCAAAAAAATTCCTGGATATCAAAATATTTACAAAGAAACCTATGAAACAATTGTTTTAGGCAAACAACCAGTAAGTTTAAGCGATTTTACAAACGAGTATTTATGATCTCGTGATTTAGTTAAAATTGTAGATAATGGCAGCATTAAAAGCAAAAATAAATTAAAACTGATTATTAATCAATTTATTGATAATGCTAATGGCTCAACAACTGCACATTTTAGAATAGAGCACAGCGATGATCAAAGAATTTATGAAGTTATTGGCGATTCTAATGGATATGTAGTGCAATTCAAAGGCAAACTAAAAACAATTTCTGCCAACCACTATCATTTAACTAGAGAAATTATTGAAAACAATAAAAATAATTTATCTGTTTTACTAAAAGCTAATGAAACAACACAAAGAACATAAAAAATGCCGAAAAGCGGCATTTTATTTTTAATGAAAATGTAGAGTTAAATAAAAAGATTATTTCTTTTCCTTGTGAAGAGTGCTAGCATTGCATCTTGCACAGAATTTCTTTAATTCTACTTTTTCTGGTGTGTTTTTTTTGTTCTTTTTGCTAATGTAATTTTCCATTTTGCAATCAGTACAAAATAATGTAAATCCATCTCTTGGCATTATAAATCTCCGTTTTATTTAACTTATATGTGTATTGCCTAACTAATATTTACATATTATATAAAAAAATCAAAAAATGCATATATTTTAAGGCAAATATTAACAAAATGTAATTTAGCAGTAAGCAAGGCATTTTTGTGATTAATATAATGCTTATTCTAACTTACTAATTACAGCGAAATATTTTGGGAAAAAGCACTACTTTTCCATTTTTTTACTTTTGTGTGATTCTCACTGAAAAATACTCATTAACAAAATGAGAAGGAAGCAAGCACTTATATATAAATTTCAGGCTTTCAATAAAACAAACCTAAAGTTACCACCTTCATAAAATAAGCAACCAGTCATAAGAGAAAGATATATAACTTAATCATTTGCACAATTAATTTGCTACTATGGAAATATAACCCCATTAAAATAATTTATTGAGCATAATATATAATTATTATATTTCTTAGCATTGATTGGAGAATTATGAAAGTATCATTTGCAAATATGGATGTAAACCTTTTAGGTAATGAAGTTAAAGTTGGAGATGTATTTCCTAACTTTAAAGCTGTGGACAGTGAATTAAATGATTTTGAATTTTATTCATTACCAAAAGGTAAAAAATTAGTTTTATCAGTTCCATCAATTGACACAGGAACTTGCGACATTGAAGCA
This sequence comes from Mycoplasmopsis agalactiae, assembly GCF_000089865.1. GTDB lineage: Bacteria > Bacillota_I > Bacilli_A > Mycoplasmatales > Metamycoplasmataceae > Mycoplasmopsis > Mycoplasmopsis agalactiae_B. Next base: position 237,205 of record NC_013948.1, read on the forward strand.
ACTAAATTTATGAACTATTTCAAAGACAAAGAATATGAAGTAGTGGTTGTATCATATGACACACCTTTTGCACAAAATCGTTGATGTGTTGCAAAGGATAATAAAAAAGTTAAATTAGTTAGCGAATTTAGACACAATGATTTTGGCAAGAAAACACAAACATTATTAGAAGGTGTTGGCTTACTAACTAGAGCAGTATTTGTTTTAGATGAAAACAATAAAGTTGAATATGTTGAATACGTTCCAGTTGTTTCAAATGAACCTAACTATGAAGCTTCCCTAAAGTACTTTAAATAAGGCACAGCAGTCAAAAAATGAACCAGAGCAGGTTCATTTTTTATTCACTAGTTTTAGATTCAATTTTTTTTAGATTATTGATGGCCTTATGCACGCTATCATAAGCTGCAGTTCTTGTTGTGGCTGTGATTTTAGCTATTTCAGCATATGAAAGATTTTCATAGAAATAAAGTCTAAAGGCTTGTTTTTGGGTTTGAGTTAATAATCCTTCGTATTTTTCAAAAAGAGAGCAAAGATGTTCAATATTTTTAATGTCATTAATGAAACTATTCTTCATTTTTGTCAATTAAATCCTTGGTCATTTCGTAAATGAAATTATCTAAGTCAAATTCTTGAAGATCATCTAGTCCTTCACCTAGACCTAGATATTTAACATTTATGTTAAATTCATCCTTAATTGATAAAACAATCCCACCTTTTGAAGTACCATCCATTTTAGTTAAGATTATGCCAGTAGGATTAGCAACTTCACTAAATGCTTTGGCCTGGCTTACACCATTTTGCCCAGTAGTTGCATCAAGCACTAGTAAACACTCATGTGGTGCGTCTTCTTGGAATTTATTAATAATTGAGTACATTTTTTTAAGCTCATTCATTAAGTTAATTTTATTTTGCAATCTGCCAGCTGTATCGATTAACAATAAGTCATAATTTTCAGCTTTAGCTTTCTCTAAAGCACTATAAACAACGCTCGCTGGATCAGCACCTTCTTTTATAGGTTTAACAATATCAGCTCCAACACGCTCAGATCATATAGCAATTTGATCAACTGCTCCTGCTCTAAAAGTATCAGCAGCAGCAATTAAAACTTTCTTGCCTTCTTTTATGTATTTGTGTGCAACTTTAGCAATGCTAGTTGTTTTGCCGCTGCCATTAACACCAATAAATATTAAGATATTTAGTCTTTCATCCTCAACATTAAGCGTTGTATCAACAACACTTTTATTGGTATAAACAACAAACATTTGGTCAGCTATTAGCTCGCCAATATCTTTAGTGTTAGTTAGCTCTCTGATTTTAACTTCATTTTTAATATGAGTAATAATTGCATACACTAGCTTAGCACTTATATCGCTCATTATTAAAATTTCTTCTAATTCATCAAAGTACTCTTCGTCAATTTTTTTGTATTTGTTTGAAAGATCCAGTAATTTTGCACCAAGCGAGCTTGACTTGCTTAATCCAGCTTGGTACTTTTCTAACTTTTGCGAACGCAAAAGCTCTTCTTGCTCTTTTTTCTCTAATTCAGCTTGCTTTTGCGCCAATTTTTCTTCTTTAGACTTCTTTTTTCAACCAAATAATTTGTCTTTTAAATAACTAAAAAATCCCATAATTCAATTTTATATAAAAATATCCTACTAACTAAAAAATAAAAAAACTATAAACATAGTTTATAGCATTAAACATTGACATTAAGTCTTTCAACTTTAGCATTGTAGTCAATAAATTTTTCTAATTCTTTATTGATTAATTTAGCTTCATCAAGCTTTAAAAAATTATTGTATGCTGCTGCTGTGCTTCATCTTTCGATTACAACAAGTGTGTTTTCGTTTTTTCAGCATAAGTCAAAAGAAAGATTTAATTCTTGTTTTTTAACAAAATCATTTCAGTTTCTAATCAAGTAAGCAAATCTTTCTTTAGATTCTTGCCTAATTACCATTTCTTTATAAATTATGTGAATCATTTTTCCTTCCACCATGCTGGATAACTATTTTTTTAATTCTATTATATAGAATAAATTTATCAGCAGTTTTAACTCCATCAAATTTTGAAAAGTTGCTAATATTACCTAATTCAAATGAGCTAACATTTAAAGCTTTAGCTACTTCAGCAATTTTATTAGGCATAACAATTTGCAAGCTTCAAGAAACTGCATAAATGCCATTTAGCAGTCTAACTAAAATGTTTTCTAACTCTTCTTTATGTTCATGCGCAGTCAAGGTTCAAGGTTTAAGTATATCAATGTATTTATTTAATGCATCAGAAAGATTCATTGAGTACTCAAGCGCTTTATCTAATTTAAACTCATCCATAAGCTCAATGAATTTAGACGAAAATGAGTTAATTTTTTCTTCTATTTCTAAATGTTCAATTTTACTGCTTTGCCTGTAAATTAGCCCTTCTGGGAAAGAATTGCTAATCATTTTGACTGTTCTAGAAACTAAATTACCATAGTTATTAACTAACTCAGAATTAACAATGTCAATAAGTTTATCCTCGCTAAAATTACCATCTTCACCAAAAGAAATTGCTGAAGCAAAATAATATTTAATCATTTCATCATCATATTTACTAAATAAATATTCAGGCTCAATGACATTGTTTAATGACTTAGACATTTTTCTGCCGTCTTTATCTCTTAAAAGACCATGAGCATAAATTTTGGTAGGGATTTTAATTCCTAAAGCTTTTGTAAAAATAGTTCAGTAAATAAAGTGAAAACGCGAAATTTCCTTACCAATTATGTGCACAATTTCATCACCATTTTGCCAGTATTTTAAATATTCATCACTTGGATTTTCTAAATCAAAATCTAAAGCACTAACATAATTAAAAAGCGCATCTAATCAAACATAAAGAGTGTGTTTAGGATCTTCATTAGTTTTTATTCCCCAGTTAATATTAGTTCTAGTAACTGAAAGATCTTCAAGGCCTTCAGAAACAAAATTTGTAATCATTTCATTAGTCATTTTAGCTGGCAAAAGTCACTGAGGATTATTTTCTACTTCTTTTAATCACCAGTTTTGAAACTCTTTCATTTTGAAAAAGTAGCTCTCTTCACTCATTAAAATTAATTTATGGCCGCTAACAGGATGATAGTATTCTCCATCTTTTAATACAGCTTGATTTTTAGTTAAAAACTCTTCATCATTAACTGAATATAAACCATCATATTTACCTTTGTAAATAAACCCCAGTTCTAAAAATTTAGTAAAAATTGATTGGACCATTTTCATATGTTTAGGATCACTTGTACGACTAAAATAGTCATAATTTATGTTGTATCTTTGTCACATTTTTTTATATGAATCAACTAATTCATCAACATATGTTTGCGGATCTTTATTAGCAGCAGCAGCTTTTTGCTCTATTTTTTGGCCATGCTCGTCACTTCCAGTTAAAAACTTAACATCGTAACCTAAGATTTTTTTATAGTTAGCAAATATTCAAGCAACTGTGGTGCAATAAAGATGACCAATGTGCAACGGACCAGAGGTGTAGTAAATGGGTGTAGTAATATAAAATGTTTTTTTCATAAATTACTCCATATTAACCTTTATAGGTTTATAAAGATTTTTAATTTCAGGTAAATAATCATGATTAAGTGGATCGTTAGGATCATGCAGGTATAAATTTGGTAAAAAATGAATGCCTCAGCCAGCTTGATATCTAGCTTCAACTAAAACTAATTTTGGCTTATCATAAACTCGTGGTATCATAAATTGCACTCTTTTAGGCTCAAATTTATACTGGCGCATCAAGCAGAAGCAATCAACTAATCTTTCGGCAGGAATAACAAGTGTTAAATAGCCTTTTTGCTCAATAATTTTGGCGCTTCCAGAAATTATTTGTTCTAAATTTAGCTTAACTTCGTGAGTAGCAATTAAGACTTCTTCACTAATTTTCTTTGATATTTTGCTTTTGTCATAAACATAAAAAGGAGGATTGCACACAATTGCTTCATATTTAGGTTTAACTAACTTTGTATGTTCTTTGTAAAAGTCATTAAAATCAGCTTGAATTACATTAATTTGCTCTTGTTTGTTATTTATAATAACATTATCGGTAGCTAGCTTTGCAGCTTTTTCTTGAATTTCGATTGCATCAATTTTTAAATTTTTACTTCTTTCAGAAATAAAAATGCTCAGTGCCCCATTATTTGTACCTATTTCTAGCATTCTTTTGATTTTGTGATTTAAGAAAACGAAGTTTCCAAGCATTATTGTATCAACAGAATAATTAAACATTTCTTTGTCTTGATAAACATATAAATTGCTATCAAAGCCTAATGAATTTTTAACTAATTTAGCTTGTTTATGTTTCATAAATGCCTGTTTTATAGTATTTAACGTTTATTAAAGCCTTTTTGATGATTAAAGTTTTTAGAAACTTTGTTTCTTAAATAGGTTTGATAGTCTTGAGTTAAAACACAATCAATTTTACCAGTTGTTTCATCTGCATTTGTTATAACAACTCTGACCGTTTGACCTAATTTATAGGCTTTTTTGGGATCAATTTTGCTATATAACTTGGTCATTTGTTCATTAGCTTCAAAATCACCATCGCCAATATTGCTTATGTGCACCATTGCATCAGTTTTGTTATCAAACTGAATAAACATTCCAAATTTAGTAATGCCAAAAACTTGGCCTTCAAACTCACTATTAATTCTGCTTTTAAAATATTCAGCAAACTTAAGATCATTTACATCTCGTTCTAATTGCACTGCATTTTCTTCACTAGCTGAGTTCATAGCAGCTATTTTTTGTAAATTAGCAGCAAATTCATCAACTTTATTTAATTGTTTTTTAAAAACAAAGTCTCATAAGATTCTGTGAACAATAACATCAGGATATCTTCTAATTGGGCTAGTGAAGTGGCAATAATATTCACTAGCTAGGCCAAAGTGGCCAATATTATCAGGTGAGTAAACCGCTTTTTGCATTGTTCTTAAAAAAAGCATTTTCAAAAATTCATCACTGCGCTGGCTGTTAATTTGATTTATAACTTTTTGAAATGTTAAAGGAGTAATATGCTTTCTGTTTAATGAAACATTAATTTTAAGTGACTTTAAAACATCTAAAAAGTACTCTATTTTCTCTTCGCTAGGCACTTCATGGATCCGGTACATCATAGGCAACTTAGAGTTTGTTATAAACTTAGCAACTTCTTCGTTAGCTCTAACCATGAAATCTTCAATCATTTTTTCCGATTCGCCTGTTTTTTCGACGCTGATGTCTAAAACACGACCATCAGAATCAAGCTCAATATGTGGCTCTTGAATTTCAAAATCAATATAACCTTGCTTGTTTTTAAACTCTCTTATAATTTGTGAAAGCTCATAAGCATTTTTTAGCATTTTATTAAGCTCTTTATCTTCAAAGTCTTTAGATTCGTTAATAAATTCATTGACTCTTTCATAAGTAAGTCTATATTTAGACTTTATAACTGAAGGCACAATTTTAGTTTCAATGCTTTGACCTAATTTATTAATTTTAGTTATGCAGCTAATAGTTAATCTTTCCTCATTTGGATTTAATGAACATATGCCATTAGATAATTTAAAGGGAAGCATTGGTACAACTTCATTTAATAGATAAATGCTGGTTCCTCTTTTTAAGGCTTCATCATCCAAAGGAGTATTTTCTTTAACATAGTAAGCAACATCAGCAATGTGCACTCCTAATTCATAGGTGTTTTCGTCAATTTTTACTACGCTTATAGCATCGTCAAAGTCTTTTGTACTAGAGCCATCAATAGTTACAACTAGGTCATTTCTTAAGTCAGTACGCATGCTTAAGTCTTCATTTTTTATATTTTCAGGAATAAATTTTTGAATATATTCATTAACTTCAGCAGGAAATTCCCTCGGCACATTTCTAGCTTCTTCTAATGACTTAACATAAGCCATAGGATCATTAACATCTGTTATTCTTTTGATTATGTTTATTTCTTTATTTCTGTTTTCATAGTTAATAATTTCAGCAACTACAACATCTAAAACTCTAGCTTCATTAGCAATATTTTTTATTCTAAAACTAGTATTTTTATAAATAGGCTCAATTGGCTTGAATGTAACAAAACCATTAACATTGTCTAAAACACCAATTAATGTTTTGCAACGACGCTCTATGATTTTTTTAACTTTAGCAAAAGTTCTATTGTTGTCAGGGCTTATAGGCTCAAAAACATCAGCTTCAACAATGTCATTATTAAGCGCTGTATTAAAATTGTTGCTAGAAACAAAATAAGAACTTTTGGTTCCATTTTTACTTAATTCTTCAACATCAACAAAAGCACACTTACCCTCAGAAGCAAAATGAATTACCCCTTGAATTGTGTTTATTTTTCTTAATGCTACATATGATGAATCTCTTTTGTCAAAAGCAATTAAATCCCTAGAAGACAGATTTATAAGCATATTGGTCAAAATCTTGCTGTGTCTGGGACTAATATTTAACTTCCTTAATAAAGCATTTGTATTTATGTGCGGATTTTCTTTGATTGTATTTATTATTACTGTCTCATTAATCATATTTATTTAACTAAAGCTCAACAAACAATCGAAATCACTAAGAGGATAAGCCCCAAAGAAACCATTGATCATTTGAGAACTTTCTTAAATCCTCTCTCTTTTGAAGTTTTAAATAACTCTAAGTCACCTGAGCCAACTAAAGCACCAGAAAAAGCATTAGAATCTGGCGACATAAGCAGTGAAATTACTAAAATACCAGCTGAAATAATGACTAAGATAATTGACAAAATTGCTTTAACATCCATTTTCTTATTCTCCTGGTTTAATAAATTATTTTATATTATATATTACTTTTACTTTTCTTAGCCTTTTTATATTCTAATAGCTTATGATTCTTTTTTGATTTTGGTTTTTGTCTTGATAATTTAGGTAAACTTAAACAGAATATAAGGCTAATTAAAAAGTATTTTTATGGTGCATATATTTTCTAAAAAGCCTATGAAACAAGATTTTTAGGAAATTTATGACTAAATGTCTTTTGTAAAAGAATGCTAACTTTCATTTTCCTAGTTTAGTTTCTAAATTAATGCTAATATATTTTCAATAAATTAATATAATAAATATAACTATGACAGAAAGCATAAACAAGAAGCCAATTATTATCTTTGCAGGGCCTAGTGGTGTTGGTAAAGGTACTATTGAAAAGTATTTATTTGATAACAAAGAGCTAAGATTGCACTTAGCTTGTTCTGCCACAACCAGAAAGCCTAGAGCTGGAGAAGTAGAAGGAGTACATTATTTTTTCATTAGTAAAGAAGACTTTGAGAAAAAAATTAATGAAAATGCCTTTTTAGAATACAGTTATCACTTTGAAAATTACTATGGCACCTTGTATGCTGAAATCGACAGAATTCATAATTTAAATAAAGTTCCATTTTTGGAAATTGAAACAAATGGTGCAAAGCAAATACTAAGTAAAAAAGAGGTTAATGATAGATACAAAGTAATTACTTTTTTTATCCTACCTCCTTCAGTTACTGAATTAAAAAATAGAATCTTAAACAGAAATACTGAAAATAAAGAAGCTATAAATATCAGAATGCAAAAAGCTATAGACGAAATTAATGATCAGCATTTATTTAAGTACAAAATTGTCAATGATGATGCTGAATTAGCTGCCAAGAGAGTTACTCAAATAATAAAGGAAGAAATATAAAATTTATGAATTTTGGCAGAGTTAGTGAAAAAGGAACAAAACGACTCGAAAATCAAGATGCTGTTGCAATTTTAACTAATGAAAATTGCACAGTTTTACTTTTATGTGATGGCATGGGCGGCCATTATGGGGGTGCAATTGCCTCAAGCACAACTATTAAAGTGTTTAAGCAGCATTTTGATAATAATTTTCCTAATTCTGATGATAGCGCCATTGATTCATACATAAAATGAATAAGAGAAGCAATTAAAGCTTGCAAAAAAGAGATGATTAAAATTGGCGATCGCGATGAAGCTAAATTAGATATGGGAACCACAGTTACAGGGGCTTTGGTCAATTCTAAAGAGAAATTTATTCTAATTTTTAACATAGGCGATTCACGCACTTATATCTTAGATAATTCAAACCAAATTACGCAAGTAACTGTCGATCATAATTACTTAAATCAGTTAATTTCTAATGGTGTTCCAGAGCATGAAGCTAAAAAAAGTATTAACCGTGCATCACTAACATCAGCTTTAGGGCCAACTAAAAAAACTAGACTAGACATTTCAACAGTTTTTCCTGATGATTATAAACGTGTTAGTGCTGTTATTGCAACTAGCGATGGCACACATAATTTTGCATCACGAAATGTAATGGAAAACATGGCACTAAGGTTTAAAAATGCACAGGAGTGATGTGATAACATTGTCGACTTTGCTTTAAAAAATAATTCAAATGATAATGCATCATGCATTATGGTTACATTAAATTAAAGTAAAAATCAGGAGGCATTAGAATGATTCCATCAAATAGCAGGGTCTATAAAAAGTACAAGGTGCTTACAAAAATTGGCGAAGGAGGCTTTAGCAAAGTCTTTAAAGTCGAATTATTAAATTCTGATTCAGTTGTTAAAGAAGTTTATGCACTTAAATATTTTGTAATTAAGCCTGATAGTGACAAAAATGTGGCAATTAGCCGTTTTAAACAAGAAATTGCAATTTTGCAAAAAGTTAAATCTGATTATTTTCCTTACTATGTTGAATCATATATTGGCGATGATGAGCAGTATTTAGTAATGGAATATGTTGAGGGCAAAAGCTTAAGAGAATTAATTAAAAAAAATGGCGTGCTTAATCCTCATAGCTCAATAAATTATGTAAGACAGATATGTGAAGCTATGCAAGAGTTGCACTCGAATAATATTATTCACCGTGATATTAAGAGCAACAATATCATCATAACTAGCAATAGTCATGTAAAAATATTAGATTTTGGTCTTTCACTAGATCCTGATAGTCAAAGATTTACACAAGCCTCAAAAGTTGTGGGTTCAGTTTATTATATGGCACCTGAGCTCTGCCGTGCTGATAATGAGCCTACTAAAAAAACAGATATTTATGCAATCGGAATCTTACTTTATGAAATGCTAACTGGCAAATATCCAATTGAAGGCAAGAAAGCTGATGAAACTTTAATATTGCAAAAAACAATGCCAATGCCTAAGCTAACTGACAAAATCGCAACTACGCAAGCACTAGAAAATGTAATTATTAAAGCAACTGCAAAAGATCCATTTCATAGATACTCAAGTGCGTGGGAAATGGCAGAGGATTTAAAAACAGCACTTTCAGAAAAAAGAATATTTGAAAAGCCAATTGATGCTAAGAAAATGAAGCCTAAAAAAACGATTACGGAGATAGTAAACAGCAAAGGTTTTTTGATTGCTATGCTTGTTATTTTCAGCTTAATTATTTTAGCTGTCATAGTTGCAATTATAGTTTTATCAGTATAAGGATGTAAACTTGAAGGGAAAAATTTACTCAATAAATTCTGGAATTTATTCAATTAAAGATGAAAATAACAATTTTCATAATTTACCTGCTCTAGGTGTTTTTAGACATAAAAACATAGTGCCTTTAGTTGGAGATTATGTCGAATTTGAAAAAGAAAAGTACATAACTAAAATATATGAAAGGCAAAATGAATTTATAAGGCCGAAAGTAGCTAATATTGATCATATCATCATTGTAATGTCAATTCATGAACCAGAGTTTCAAAGCTTTTTAGTTGATAAGTATATGGCTTTTATTGAAAGTGCAAATATTGAGCCAGTTTTATTTATTACTAAAGCTGATTTAGGCACAAGCAAATATAAAAATGAATATGAAAGTTTAGGATACAAAGTTTACGAAATATCCTATAAAACAGATGAATGAGTAAAAGATATTGCGAAATTATTCACTAATAAAACTAATGTTTTAATGGGGCAAAGCGGTGTCGGAAAAACTACTTTAGTTAACAAAATAACAGGCAGTAATTTTGCTGTCCAAGCAATTTCAAAATTTGCAAACAGAGGTAAGCATACAACTAGAATTGTGCAAATTGTTAATGTTTTTGATAATGGAGAATTAATTGATACACCAGGCTTTTCTAGCTTAGATATAAACTTAACAAAGCAGCAGTTAGCTTATTCATATAAGCAGTTTAAGGAACTAGGAAAATTTTGTAAGTTTAAAACTTGCTTTCATCAAAATGAGCCTGAGAACTTTTGTAATATAAAACAAGCTGTTAAGGACAATATTATTCCCCAATTTAGATATAATAATTATCTAAAGTTGTTGCAAGAGGTTGAAAATGAACAAAAATAATAAGTATGTTACCCCATCATTATTAAATGTTGAGCCTGAAAATAGGCTTAATATGGCTAATGTTTTAGTCAATGAAGGTATAAAATGAATTCATTATGATGTCATGGATGGCAAATTTGTACCAAATTTAGCGATTGAATTAGATGAAATTAAAAACATTCATGAAAAAGGGCTAAAACACTTTAAAGATGCTCACTTAATGGTTGAAAATCCTTTGGATTATATAGACTTATATAAAGATGTAGTTGATATTGTAACTTTTCACTATGAAGCAGTAGAATCAGCAAAATTACTTAAGTTTTTAAAACAAAAACACCATGATTATAGGCTTGGAATTGCAATTAAGCCAAATACTGAAGTTGAAGAAATTAAGAAATTTTTGCCTTATATTCAATTAGTATTAGTTATGTCTGTTGAGCCAGGAAAAGGCGGTCAAAAATTCATTCCTTCTGCAATTGATAAAATAAAATTACTTAAACAATTAAGAATAAAACATGCTTATGATTATTTAATACAAGTTGATGGCGGCATAAACGATGTAACTGGCCCTGAATGTTTTAAAGCAGGTGCTGACGCTTGTGTAGCTGGTACTTTTATGGTTTCAAATCCAACCAAAGCAAGAATTAATAGCATTTTAGGGATTAAATAGATATTAGTTGCTTAAATTTACATTTTTGATAACAAAAAATGTGTGTAGACCCACACTTTTTTTATATTAGAAATATATTTTAGTGACAATATTGTCTTTTTGTAAAAAGACTTCATTTCTTTTTCCAATGCATTATTTTTATATGTTTAGCTAAACTTGTATCTCTTTGAGCAGGTCTTTGATTAACGCTTTTATTAAAAGATTGTTTGCTGGTAATAATAACTAGTTCATCTTTAGCTCTAGTTATAGCTGTATAGACTAACTTTTTATTAATAAAGGAATTACCTTTTTCTGGATCTAACACTAAAATCACTTTTTGAAATTCGCTACCTTGAGTTTTATGAACTGTACAAGCATAACAAAGAGTTAAATTATCATATTCATTAACGAAGTAAAAAGCACCACAAGTTAACTTGCGGTGCTTTCTATTGCCTTTTGTTAAAATTTGAGTAACTAACTTAAAAAGAAAGGCTTTTAAATTATATATGATTAGCAATGACAAAAATACTAGTTATTCAACTGACATATGCTTGTTTAAAAAAAACTAAATTTGCACAGCAAGTACAAGTTTAATTATGTACATTATGTGATTGATGAAACACATTGAGATGAAATACTAACTAAGTCAAATCTCAAAACCAATAAAAATAACATTAGCCCATTAAGACTTAAAGAAATTCTTGAAAGACTAATTGCAGGCTATGATATGAAAACTGTTTCTAACATCGTAGGGTTTAAATCAAGATCAATTTATAACTTATTTGACAGAATTAAAATTGAGACAAAGCGTGGTTATGCTAAATACCAAAAGAAATGTAAATTGTGTGGTATGGATTTAAAAGGCAAAACGATATATGTAATTAGTGCTCTCAAATTTTTAAACTTAATTGAAACAAGGAACGATTCAAAAAGATTAGAAAACAATCCTAAATTGCTGATGAAGCACATTGACTTTTTTAAGTTTTACGAGCAGTTACTATACTTTTATTTAAAGAATAGAAATAGTTTTAACTTGGAAAATAAAGCCGTTAAACAGTCTGTTGCTAGCATTATTTTTAAATACATAAGAAAACTAGAAGCACAAGGAAAACTTCAGAATTCATATATTCCATCAGTTCAAAACTTTTACCGTATATTGGCTAAACATAGTACTTTTGGTCTAAAATTAGATATTCTTCCATATAAATCAAATGGCAAATATGGAAGCCGCACAACTGTAAAGCACGAAACCAAGAAAAAGACAATAGGCAAACTTATTACTGAACGTCCAGAATCAGTTAATTTAAGATTAAATGACAACGATTATGAAATGGACACTGTAATTGGTTTAAGATCTGATAATTATTGCATTCTTACATTAATCAACAGAAAATCTAGAATGTTTTATTGCACTCTATCTAGAAGAAATGCAAAAGCAATAAAAGAAAATTTAGAGAAATTGATTAAGAACAATAATCTTATTATTGACACATTAACTATTGATAACGGAAGTGAAAATTACAAACTTCCAGAGATAGAATATATCAGAGAAATTTTTCATTGCCACCCTTATTCATCATCAGAAAAAGGTAGTATCGAAAATGCTCATAGACTATTAAGAAGATACGTTCCAAAAGGAAAATCTATAGATAGATATGTTGGTCAAGATCTAAAACCAATAGCAGATTTTATAAATTCACACCCAAGAATTTATAAAGGAATTTCTGGCTTTAAATGTGCTAAGCAAATGCAATAAAAATTAACATCAACACAAAATTCCGCACTTTTGAGTACTCAAAAGTATCTTTTCTTTATTTTTTTTTACTCTTTTAGTCATTCTCTTGTTAGAACTTCCAAAAATTGGTATTATTTTTCCGATACTCAAAAAAGGCGCTTTTTACTTTAAGAATTTATAGAGTTAAATTATCAAGATCAGCAGTATTTAGCAGAATTTCTTTTTTGTTAAAATTGGTATTCATTTTGCTTTCAGACTTATCAATATTATTAATAATTCCAATATCACCATTAGACAAATCATTTTTATTTTTTAGATACATTATTTTGTCATTTTTATAAAAACTGTAACCATTTGCATTTAATTTTTCATTTTCATTTTCGTTTTTGTTAAATTTTTCTTGGATTTTTTTATTTATTTCTTCTATTCCTAATGTTCCTTTATTAAAGGGAGAAATAATTTGAATTTGATTTGTAATATCAGAATCATTATTATTTTTGTCATTTTTATTTTCGAAGTGATAATTTTCAATAATTTTCGTTAAGCATTTTTCTTGATCATCAACAAAAATAGTTTTCAAATCACTTTTTTCTGCTGTTTCTTAAAGTTTTGTGATGTCAAAATTATTATTTCTGATCATATAAGCTAGATCAGTAATTTTGCTTTGTTTTCCTTGACGGTGTGCACTTTTTAATTCGACAGTTGTTATTTTTTTAGATTTAATAATATCTTCAAACGCATTACCAATTCCAATACTTGGTAATTGCTCCACATCGCCAACAAAAACGACTCTTTTTGCATTTCCAATAGATGAAATAAAGATACTAAATAAATTATTGTCAACCATTGATGTTTCATCAATAATTAATAAACCTTCATCTAAAGGATTGAATATGTTTTTTCTAAACTCACCAGTTGAAGGATCATATTGCAGTAATTTATGAATAGTTGTAGCATCAGATTCTTCAAAACTTTCTTTAATTCTTGCTGCTGCTCTTCCTGTTGGGGTTGCTATTTTAAAACTTTCATTTGGATAAACTTTTTTAAATAGTTTTACTATACCTTTTATTAAAGTTGTCTTACCAGTTCCAGGGCCACCAGTAATTACTACAAATTTATTATCTATAAACTTTCTTAGTGCGTTAATTTGACTTTCATCATATTTAAAGTTGTCATTTTTTGGTTCTTTTCTGGTCTCTTCTTGGATTTCTTTTATATGTTGTTTAAATTTGGAATGCCTAATTTTTTTGACTTTGTTTTTATTAGTTAAAAATGAAGCAATAGTCATTTCATCATTATATGTTTGAGCTGTATAAATTCTATCTTTTTTAATAATGAGAAGTTTTTTATTTTTTGCATACCTTATTGCATTATTAATGACTTTCTTTTTTAACTCCACTGGAATAAAAAACTTCTCTTGATCGTCAAAGTATCTTTTTATATTTTCTAAATATGTATAAGAACTAGATTTGTTATTTAGAATTTCGTTACAATAATTATGTAAATAATGTGCGATTCGTGCAACATTATTTCTATCATTTTTAAAAAAATACAAAAATATTTTATCTATAGATTCTAGGCTAGCTATTTTGTATTGAAAATTAATCTCATATAAACTATTTTTAATTGCTTCTTGCATCAGATCAAATGATCCTGCGTAAAGCTCTATTAGTTTATCAAGTACATTTAAATCAAGGTCTTTAGCAAGAAATTCTAGTTTCAGATTACTAAAAGTAAGCTTGTTAAAAACACTATTTAAAACTGGTTTTCGTACTTGCTTCATGCTTAGAAACTTTTCTTTATTAGAAAGTATTTCTTGTCAAATATTATCTGATTGGTAGTATGACTCTAATTTTTTAATAAAATCATCACCAATAGTTTTATTAAACACATCCGATTTCAAATATTCAAAAAATATTTGGTTGTCGCTAGCTGTGAATAACTTATATGACTTACAACTATAAATTTCAGAATTATATTTTTCTTCTGGGTTTTCATCTGTTTGAATTTCATATAAAACTTCAATAGGCAAGCTATTAATATTACCACTAATTTTAATGATTTTCTCGGTATCTAAAACATAAAAATTAGCAACAGCTCAGTCTTTATCTGTATTGTAAGTAAATTCTTTTATATAACCTATAAATGATTTCATAACTTTCCCAAAACTATTAATAAATTTGCTTTATATTGATTATTTAAAAAGCTTTTTACACATGTTATCTATTTTTATTTTATCTAATTTTTGTATACAGAAATTTAGTTAAGTTATATAAAATTCAGTATTTTTTATTTTCTATTTAAACTTAAATGCAGTTAAAACAATGTATAAATAAAAACCTCAAGTCTACACAAATTGGTGTAAATGAGGCCTTTATTTTTTAATTCAATCTACGTGACCATTAGACGATCTAGCTAAGACAAATTCAGCAGCAGATGATAAACTTTTAAATTCAAGATCTTGTTGTAAAACACCATCTCTAATGATTTGTTTTGCAAAGCACTTCGCTCGCAATTCTTTTATGCTATTGTATTTCATTTGTTCTTTAAAGTGTTGAGCTTCAGCAAGTTCAATGGATGAACCTGATAACAAAATAAATCTTTTGTCTTCAACTTGCTTTAATGTTGCAATTATTTTTTTGTTTTTATCAAGCCTACTATTTTTAGACAATGAAAATACAGTCTCTTTATATTTGCTATTAACATCTATACTTTTTTGTTTTGCATATAAATAATCAATATTATTAGTTTCAACTCAAATCTTGCCATCTGATGAATTTCCTAAAACAAAAACAGCTGCATAAGATTTTGAATTAAATTCCTGATTTTCTTGCAAAATTCCATCAATAATCTTATTTTCTAAAATTAATTTATCTCTTTTTTCTTTAATCGTTTTAAATAGATTTGCAAAATACTCTGGTTCATTTTGATGTAATCTAATTTGAGAACCTTTTAATACTATATATTTGTCATCTTTGTTAATGCAATAAGCAATGGTGGTTTTTTCTGTTTCTTTTGATTTTTGCCTTAAAGTATAGTATTTAACTTCATTATCATTTGCATAAGATTGTGTGTGCTTTTGTTCCTCTTGTTTTAGGGCTTGAATTTCTTTTTGTTGACCAAAATTTTGTTTTTTATCAAAAACATCAAAACCAACATTTTTTAATATAGTTTTAGCATTTTCTATAAAAACATTTCATTCTGCTTCATCTTCACTAGAAATATTTCCCTTGTTAGCACAATTGTCATTTAATAACTCAATATTGCTATTATCTGTAAATAGCCTTATGAAAGAGTGCTCTAAATAGTTTAGCTCAGTTGCTCCTATGTTGCTTTGAGAATCTACAATTATATAAACATAGTCAAAATCATTTCTTTTTTCTGAGTTTAGATGTTGAAATACTCTTCATAAAACTCCTTTATTATCATTTTTTACATTTGATTGACCAACATAGACACTATAGTTACTATTATTTTGTTTAACTAGAAAATATATCCCTGCATGATTTAAAAAATCTTGCTGTTTTGCTAGCAAACTAGAAAGCTTATTCTTTGTTATTTTATAAATTATTCCAACTCAATTTTTAGATTTATATTTTATTATTTGTCCATCATTGCTATCTATTATTTGAGTGCTAAACCATGTTATAGACATTTTTATAACCTCAATTAAAAAAATTTATTATTTTAATTATATTTGATATTTATTCTTTATGTAAGTAGCATAAAAGAAAAAGCCTTAAATTATATAAAGTTTTGTATTTTTGCTTATAGCGTTTATAAAATTTAATATTGTATTTGAATATTATTTTTGTATTGACTTTTAAAACTCAAGGTTTTAATATTAAAAACCATTAACTTTTTAATATGAAATTATTTTTATTTTTGTCCCTTTTATTGCTTTTTTGTCCTAAAATTATTTATAATATTTTTACAAGAGGACTACCATTATGAAAAAAGCTAATATATTAAATTTAATACAATACCATATAGAGGAAAATGATATAGCATTTAGAAAAGAAGCATACTTAATAGCTGAAGAATTTTATAGAATGCATGATGATGAACTAGGTGAATATATTTTTTCAATGTTGCGTGGTGCTAACAATTTTGTGCCTCAATTAATGTCGGACATAACAATTCCTTTTGCTGAAAAAGTTCAATTACAAACAAATTTAGAACCACTTCCCCTTCCAAAAAAAATATCCGAAGACATTAAGGGGATAATTAACGCAATAAATCGTAAAGCTTCAATAAATAAATTTTTATTTCAAGGCCCTCCAGGAACTGGTAAGACAGAAAGCGTGAAACAAATAGCAAGAATATTAAACCGAGATTTATTTATTGTTGATTCAAATAATATTATAGATTCTCATTTGGGACAAACTGGAAAAAACATTTCTGAGTTGTTTTCTGCAATCAATAATATTTCTTATCCTGAAAAAGTTATTATTTGTTTTGATGAAATAGATGCTCTTGCTTTAGAACGTATTGACCAAAAAGATGTTAGAGAAATGGGCAGGGTAACTACAAGTATTTTAAAAGCATTAGATAGTTTAAATGAAAATATTATTCTTATAGCTACAACTAATTTATTTAAACATTTTGATAGAGCATTAAGCAGAAGATTTGACTTAGTTTTAAATTTTAATAGATACCAAAGAGAGGATCTTATTGATATCAGTGAGATTATTTTAAAACACTATATTCAAAAAGTTACAAACATAAAAAGCGAGCTTAAATTATTTAGAAAGATTATTTCTTTAATGGATGATATTTCTCTCCCAGGTGAATTGAAAAATATTATTAAGTCAGCAATTTATTTAAGCGATCCTAATTGTGAATATGATTATTTAAAAAGACTATATAAACAAATTACTAACGATCCATATGATTTAAAAAAGTTAAAAGAACACAATTTTACAGTTAGAGAAATTGAGATATTAACAGGCATTTCAAAAAGTAGTGCAGCCTTGAAATTAAGGGGAAAATAATATGAATTCGTTATTAGTTTTAAAAGGGGAATTTGATTCAAAACCTAATCCTTTAAAGCCAGGTATTCCAAAATTAAGTGGCCAAACGCAGTTGAAATTAGATCATATTAAAATGCTACTAGGTCAATTAAACAATGTTTATAACTTTTGAAAAAAACAAACTTTAAAAATTGATGCTTTAATAAATGCTAAATACTATTCAATAGCTGCAAAAAGTAAAAGAATAACTAAATTATTTTACTCAACAATAAAAGAAAATAATAATAAAATAGTTGGTGTTAGTTTGATTGATGATTATGAAAATAGTAATGCAAAACAAAAACATTTAATAACATATTACATTGAGAAAAATATTCTAAAGAACGCAATTAATAAAGTCTCGATAATAGTTGATAAGCTGGAGCAAAATAGCATTAGCATTATCACAAACGATTTAATAGATCAAATTTGAAATGGACAAATTGACATATTAGCAAATGATTTTTCTAGAACCCAATTTTGCTCTATAATTGTTGACTTGTCACACATTGAAGAATTTAATGTTAAAACTACTCATATCAGTTTAAAAAATGAAAAAATAGTAACTTTATATGATATTAATGTGGATATAATCAAATTATTAAAAGAACTAGACATTCATTTTAATATATTACATAGAATTGATAAAAATACATTTTATTTAGACAGTGAGCCTTACAATTTATTAAAAGAAAAAGCGCCATTTCTAATATCAATGTCTGTTGAAGATCTAAATGAAATTGATTGAAAATATAATGATTATAACTTAGCTTCGAATAATGGTGTTTTAACTATACCAGATCCCACAATAGAACCTATTGTTGGAGTTATAGATACAATGTTTGATAAAAGAGTTTATTTTTCAAAATGAGTAGAATTTAAGAAAGAAATTTCAGATGAAATATCTCTATCACAAGAAGATTATGATCATGGAACAGCTGTAACTTCTATTATTGTTGATGGACCATCTTTTAATAAAGAATTAGAGGATAATTGTGGCAGATTTAGAGTACGACATTTTGGTGTTGCTAAAAAAGGGCGAAATAGTACTTTAACTCTTTATAATAAAATAAAAACTATTGTTGAAAGTAATAAAGATATTAAAGTTTGAAATTTATCCTTAGGTTCAGATTTGGAAATTGATAAAAATTCAATATCAGTTATGGGTTATTTATTAGATGAGTTGCAATATAAAAATGATGTAATTTTTATAGTAGCTGGAACTAATAAAAAAATAGATGAATCAGATTCAAAAAGAATAGGATCTCCTGCAGATTCCATAAACGCAATAGTTGTAAACTCAGTTGATGATAAGGATAATCCTACAAATTATTCTAGAAAAGGGCCTGTTTTACACTTTTTTAACAAACCGGATGTAAGTTATTATGGTGGCACCAAAGATAAACCAATAACAACTTGTACAGCCAATGGTGCTTATGAAATTTTTGGTATTTCATTCGCAGCGCCATGAATAACAAGAAAAGTTGCTTATCTTATTCATAAATTAAAATTTTCAAAAGAAGAAGCTAAGGCTTTAATAATTCATTCTGCAATACCTAGCATATATGATAGCAATATAGTTGGATATGGTGTAGTACCTAAAAAAATAAATGATGTTATTGAATCTAAAAACCATGAAATTAAAGTACTTTTATCATCTTATACAAAAGAATATCATACTTATAACTATGAATTTCCAGTTCCTATTCAAGATAACGCTTTTCCATTTACTGTAAAAGCAACGTTAGTC
Source organism: Mycoplasmopsis agalactiae (assembly GCF_000089865.1). Taxonomy (GTDB): domain Bacteria; phylum Bacillota_I; class Bacilli_A; order Mycoplasmatales; family Metamycoplasmataceae; genus Mycoplasmopsis; species Mycoplasmopsis agalactiae_B. Next base: position 256,672 of record NC_013948.1, read on the forward strand.
TATTTTGCTGATACCAATAGAAATCAAGGTATTGATTACACTAAAAACGAGCTAGACTTTCAGCTTGGGTCAATGCAGAAAGACAATGATAGTTTAAAAATAGTACCATTAAATGAAAATAGACAATCTTATCATGATGAAGGCGTTTACATTAATGAGCAAGAGGCGAGAAAAGAGTTTTCAAAATGAAACACAGTTAAAATTATAGAAAAAAATGAAACCACCCCTGGTGGCAAACCTAGAAAGCCAATAAAAGTGAACAATAATCTTAAATTTTGAGGCATAAGAATAACAAAAAAAGATAGATTAGACATTGAAAATAAAGAAAAAATAAAATTTAGTGTTGTAATAACACTAAAAGGCATAGATAAAACAAAAAACCGTTTAGAAAATTTTATAAGTCTATGTCAGTCTAGTCAAAGATGATATGTTAAAAAAGTTAAAATTGATAATGAAATTAATATTTTTTCTAAATCAAATGAACAAATAGAATTTAATTCTTAAAGTTATTAAACATTTTTTGAACTCCCAATCCAGATTAAAAAGTAACGGAATGGGGGTTTTTGTGTTTAAAAAAATAGTTTAAAATTCAAATTTAAAACTGTAAAAGAAACCTAAAAGTTATGAAACAAAAAGCAATTACTATCATCAAAACATAATATTTCACTTTCAACCATATGAAAATGAGTAAAAATTTTGATATGTTTGGAATAGATTGACTTATTAATAAGGATGAAATTTATTAATGAGTTCTTTAAAATAATCTAGCAAAAGCAATGCAAAAAATATTTTTAGCCTACAACAAGTTTCAACATTTTATTATGAACAGAAAAAACATAGCTTATAATTGTATTTAGCCAAGTTTTTTGCTACAGAATTTATAAACAACAGCAGTATTTAAAAAAATAAAAATCTGCTTTTGGTTTATTTTTTCTAATGTATAATAATATTGCTTTTTAAACACTAGCCAAAAAAAGCGGAGAAGTAGCTCAGCTTGGCAGAGCGCTACGTTTGGGACGTAGTGGTCGCAGGTTCAAATCCTGTCTTCTTCACCATGGGGGATTAGCTCATTTGGCTAGAGCGCCTGCCTTGCACGCAGGAGGTGGTGGGTTCGAATCCCATATCCTCCACCATTTTTATGGCGTTGTAGCTCAGTTGGTTAGAGCATTCGGTTCATACCCGAAAGGTCAAGAGTTCGACTCTCTTCGACGCTACCATTATATGGAAAACGTATCTAACTGAAGGACCTATAGCTCAACGGTTAGAGCAACCGGCTCATAACCGGTTGGCTACTGGTTCGAATCCAGTTAGGTCCACCATGGGTGATTACCCAAGTCTGGCTGAAGGGACTAGTCTTGAAAACTAGCAGGGGCTTCACGGCCCGCGGGGGTTCGAATCCCTCATCACCCGCCATTTGTTCTTTTTAACTAAACTTTTATATCGCGGAGTGGAGAAGTTGGCATCTCGCAAGGCTCATAACCTTGAAATCGCTGGTTCGAATCCAGCCTCCGCCACCAATATGGTCCAGTGGTAAAGTGGTTTAATACGCCTCCCTGTCACGGAGGAGATCGCGGGTTCAATTCCCGTCTGGACCGCCATAATGGCTCTGTAGCTCAGTAGGTAGAGCAACGGATTGAAGCTCCGTGTGTCGCTGGTTCGATTCCTGCCGGAGCCACCATATCAAATATGCCCGAAGGGCTTTTTTTATTGCTTTTTTAGCCCAAAAATATACATTTTTAAGTAAAATACTATATATATTTATTGAGGTGTATATGAAAACTAAATTTATTTTTACAACTGGTGGTGTATTAAGCGGACTTGGAAAGGGCGTAACTGCTGCCAGTGTTGGTAATCTTTTAAAAGCGCAAGGATTTAATATTTTTGTACTTAAGCTTGATCCATATTTAAATATTGACCCAGGTGTTATGAACCCTTTGGAGCATGGCGAAGTTTATGTTACTAGTGATGGGGGAGAAACTGATTTAGACTTAGGCCACTATGAAAGATTTATTGGCATAAAGTTAACTAAAGAATCTAACTTTACTACAGGAAGAATTTTTACAAGAATTTTGGAAAAAGAGCGTAGAGGCGACTATAATGGTAAAACCGTGCAAATAGTGCCTCACGTAATTGATGAAATTATTTCAATTATTTTAAATTTAGCTAAGCAAAAAGATCCTGATTTTATGCTTATTGAAATTGGCGGAACTGTTGGTGACTTAGAATCTAGTCCATACATTTATGCAATTTCAAAATTTGCTAGCTTGTATCCTGAAAATGTGATGTTTTCTCACTTAGCTTTTGTGCCTTATCTTTCAGCATCAAATGAATATAAATCTAAACCTAGCCAAGTTTCAATTTCAACACTAAGATCATTTGGAATTAATCCTAATTTATTATTGCTTCGTTCACAAGAAGGCATTGACACATCAATTATTCAAAAAGTTAGTGCTAATGCTTTTATGAAGCCTGAAAATGTAATTAACATTCCTGATAAAGCAAACATTTATGAAATTCCTTTATTTTTAGAATCAAGCGGCATATTGCAAATAATTTACAATCACTTTAAAATAAATAAGCCTATTAACTATGAAGCTAATGCTCCTTGAAAAGAATTTGCTAATAAATATGTTTCAAAAAGATGCAAGCCACTTAATATTTTATTAGTTGGCAAATACACAGGCTTAGAAGATGCATACTTATCAATTATTTCTTCACTAAAGATTGCTTCAGCTCATCAAAATATCGAATTAACCTATAAATTAGTCGATTCGGAAAAGATAACTGACAAAAATATTGCTTCAGAATTAAAGGGCTATGACGGCGTAGTTATTCTACCTGGCTTTGGACTAAGAGGATTTGAGGCAAAAGTTAATTTAGCAAAATATACACGCAATAATAAAATTCCTACTTTAGGAATTTGCTTAGGTTTTCAAGCAATGACAGTTGCACAAGCTAGAATGATGGGTATTTTAAATGCTACTAGCAAGGAATTTGTAGATGAATCAAAAGAGCAAGAATTTGTGCTTACACCATTTTATGAAAATGGTGATTTAATGAATATTGGCGGAACGCTAAGACTAGGTGAAGATAAAATTAAGGCAAAAGATGGCACACTTGCACAAAAAATTTATGGCTCAGATGCATTTTATGAGCGTCACCGTCACAGATATGAAGTAACTGATAAATACAGAGTGCTTTTAGAAGACAAAGACTTTGTTTTTTCAGGAACTCATCCTGAATTAAATGTTGCTGAAATATGCGAAGTTAAAAATCATCCATTTTATCTAGGTGTACAATACCACCCAGAATTTACAACCCAAGTGCTTAGATCAAACCCTTTGTTTGACACATTTTTAGCAAAAACCTGAGAGAATAAGCAAAACAAATAAATATTAACTAAGCTCACTTACTAGTGTGCTTTTGTTTTTATGTATAAAAAACAAAAATAATTAATTAATCCTTTTAATACTATAAAACAGCCACAGCGGTCAATATTAGTATTTTTATAAAACCCAAGCCAACATAATTTAAATTAGCATAAAACGAATTTTTTATATAATACATAAACTTATGCTAAGTTTATAATCTAGTTTTATTATAATAATCAAACTTATATTTATTCTAGGAGCAATATGTCTGATATAGATTACAAAGAAACGCTAAACATGCCAAAAACTAATTTTGAAATGCGTGCAAATCTTACTACTAAGGAGCCTTTATTTAGAGAAAAGTGAGAAAAAGACAATTTGTATGCTAAGGTTTTAGAAAAAAACAAAAATAATACTCCATTTGTGCTTCATGATGGCCCGCCATATGCAAATGGTAGCATCCACATTGGTCATGCGTTAAATAAGATTTTAAAAGACATTATTGTTCGTTATAAATCAATGCGGGGTTTTTACTCTCCATATGTTCCTGGTTGAGACACACATGGCTTGCCAATCGAATTAAAAATGCTTACTGATGCCAAAATTAATTACAAAGTTATTTCACCTATTGAATTAAGAAAAAGAGCGTCAGAATATGCTGATATTCAAATTGAAAATCAGATATCACAGTTTAAGAGCTTGCAATTATTAACTGACTTTAAGAAAATTTACAAAACTAAAGAACCTAAATTTGAAGCTGTTCAGTTAAAATTATTCAAAAAAATGGTTTTAGATGGCTTAGTTTATAAAGGTCTTAAACCAGTTTATTGATCACCATCAAGCCAAACAGCTTTAGCTGAAGCTGAAGTTGAATACCATGATGTTGATAGTCCTTCAATTTATGTTGCTTTAGAAATAATGAACCAAAATGGCTCTCAAAAAGTCAAAAACGGCGATAAGTTAGTTATTTGAACCACAACTCCATGAACTTTATTAGCTAATGCAGCAGTTGCAATTGGTGAAAATTTTGTTTATTGTAGAGTTGAGCACAATAACCAAGGATATATTGTTGCTAAAGAATTAGCTAATAAATTTATTGAAATAAGCAAACTTGATAATGCACAAATTAGTGTTGATTTTAACGCTAATGAATTAATAGGCATTAAGTACAAAAGTGTGTTAAATGATTTAGTTTGTCCTGTTGTTATTGGACATCATGTTAGTTTAGAAAGTGGAACCGGATTAGTTCACATTGCGCCTTTATTTGGAGAGGATGACTTTCAAATTGGAACAGCTAATTCATTAGAAATGATAATGCATGTTGAAGATGATGGTGTACTCAATGAAGCAGCTGGTAAATATAAAGGCACATTTTATGAAAAAGCTAATGCGCAAATTTTTGACGAATTAACTAGTAAATCAGCCTTATTAGCCAAAGGGACAATCAGACACTCGTATCCACACGACTGAAGAACTCACAAACCTATTTTATTCCGTGGCACTCCACAGTGATTTGTTTCAATTGATAAAATTAAACAACAATTACTTAATGAATTGGAAAGCATAAACACTTATCCTGAATGAGCCAAAAAGCGTTTAGTTAACATGATAAGTGAGAGAAAAGATTGAACAATCAGCCGTCAAAGAACATGAGGTGTACCTATTATCATTTTTTATGATAAAGATGGTAAACCAGTTATTAATTCAGCTATATTTGACTATGTTATAGACTTAGTGGAAAAATATGGCACTGACATATGATGAGAAAAAGAGGCTGATGAATTATTACCTGAAGAGTTTAGAAACAATGGCTATACTAAAGAAATGGACATTATGGACGTTTGATTCGATTCAGGCACTACTTCACTTGCAGTTGAAATTGATGAAAAACTAAAGCCCCCATATGATTTATATTTAGAAGGCAGTGACCAGTATCGTGGTTGATTCAATTCATCATTAATAAATTCAGTTGCTTATACACACAAAAGCCCATATAAACAAATTGTTAGTCACGGATTTGTTTTAGATTCAAAAGGCGAAAAAATGTCTAAATCTAAAGGCAATGTTGTTGATCCGCTTAAAGTTATTAAAAAATATGGTGCTGACATTTTAAGATTATGAGTTGCTAATGCTGAATATACAAATGATGTTAATATAAGCGATGAAATAATTAACCAAAACAGTGAAATTTACCGTAAGATTAGGAACACAATTAAGTTCTTGTTAGGTAACCTAAATGGCTATGAATATGATGAATCGGTCAAAAGGACTGGTGTGCATCAATACATATATAATGAGTTAGAATCAATTAAAGAAAAAGTATATAAAGCTTATGATGAATATAATTTTTCTAGTGTTATAAAGACAATAAATAAATATGTTGTTGAGTTATCAAGCTTTTATTTAAACATAACCAAAGACATTTTATATGTGCATGAATTTGATTCGAATGAAAGAATGATGACACTAGCAAACTTTTATGATATAACTAACTTTTTAATTAAAGCGATTGCCCCTATTATTCCAACTACTGCCGAAGATGCCTATATGCACTTTTATAAAAAAAATAAATTAGAAAGTATTCATTTAGAGAATTTTGATATAGTTAAGCCATATGATTCTAATGTTTTAAAAGAGTGAGAAGAGTTTTTTAGTCTTAAAGACGAAGTTAACTTACTATTAGAAAATGCTATTAAAAGTGGCTTAATTAAAAGAACTAATGAAGCTAAAGTGACAATTAAAAATCCTAGTGAAGTAATTAAAGGATATGATTTTAAGCAGTTATTAATGGTAGGCGCAATTGAATTTGGAAATGTATCAAAAGTAGAATCATTTAAGTCCGAAAAATGTAATAGATGTTGGAACCATTTTTCACCTGCTCAAATTAAAGACAATTTATGCCCATTATGCTATAAAATAGTGCAAAAAGTAAACGGAAAGTAATATGAGACACAAAAAGGAAAATAAAGAAAATTTTGTTGAAAGAATGAAAAACCACTTTAAATCTTGGCAAGTATATATCAATACAAATTATTTGACAATATTACTCAAATATGCCATATTTATAGTGACTTTCGCAATTTTACTAACCATTGATCAAGTAACTAAGGAAAGCTATTTTTATTCAATTCCTGATCCTAGTTCTTCTTCTGGTTTTCAAGGAGATAGATCAATAGTATTTGACTATGGAATAATTGGCTTTAGATCAGTTGCCCATCATGGTGTTACTATTTTTTCAAGATTTGGCCAATTATCAACGGCTGCATTTAATTTTATTCACTTTACTAGCATACTTTTATTCCTTTTCTTGCTAACAGTGCCGCTTTTTGTAAAGTCAAATCTAATGATTATTCTATGTGCAACAGTTGCAGCTGGCGATATTGGTAATTTTATTGACAGAATGAGATTTAATAACACAGTTAAAGACATTATATTTTCTCCATTTATCGAAAAGTGAACAAACAGAGAACTAGGTACATTTAATTTTGCTGATACATACATTGTTGGTGCAGCAATCTTGATGGCTATTGTTATGTTGGTTAAAACTTTCTTATTGCCAAATAAAGAAGACTTATATGAAGAAAATATGGTTAGCGAATTATTAGTTGACCCAGTTGTTTTAGAGCAAGCTAATGCTGCTAATCAAGCAAGCAACGCACGACAAAATGAGGCTTAGGCCTTTTTTATTTTGCTTTTGTTATAAATTTAGTCAACTTTACAAAAAGTGCTATAAATAGCCCAAAATCAGCCTAAAATATGAATAATTCCACATTTAAATACTTAATTCTGCATTAGTTTTAAAATATATATTTAGATAATTAGTTACTAATTATTTCATTTTCTTATAATGAGGTTTTAAATGAAGGCAAAAAAATTACTATGAGGAATAGTGCCATTAGCTGCCCTAGCACCATTAGCTGCTGTTTCTTGTGGAGATAAAAACGAAAATAACGGAAAAAATATAATTTTTCAAATAGCACATAGTAAGGATTGACCAATTGCTGGTGCGCTAACACCTTTTGTTGACTATTACAACAAAACATTTAGCAAAGACAAAGACTTTATTCCTGTTAAGATGTCATATAAGGAAGATCATAACATAGACAGTGAGTTTGGTCTTGTTAAAAAAGCAAAGGAAAACATTGAATCAGGCAATCTAAAAGAAGTGCCAAATATTATTTTAGGTTCTCAATCAGGCGCTTTTTTAGTTAATCAATACAAAAGATTAATGGATCTTAGTGATGCAGGAGTTAAAAAAGAAATTTTCAACCAAAGCATAGCTGAGTTACACACAATTTTATCCGGCCAAACAGATAAAAGCAAGGTTTACAACATACCTTTTGATAACGCTGACACAGATGCATTAGCATTTAATCTTGATGTTCTTAACTTTATGCTTGAATTAATACAAAAAGGTAAAGGAACAATTGACTGGAATGCTGATATTCCAAAAAGAGCTAAGGAAGCTGCAAAAAGTGGTGTTGGAAATGACTTACCAGAAAATAGTATTTGAAAAGCATTACAACTAGCAAAAGATGATGCTTTCAAAGACTTTAAAGTTGACGAAAACACCTTTAAATCAATGGATAAAATAAGAGAGCTAGCTGTTAAATTCCAAGAAGGAACCAGGCTAGATGAAGGTAAAGTTAATGCTGACACCATCACTGGTGAAGTTTTATCAATTGACTATCATACACAATCATTTTTTAAAGAATTTAAATCTAAAATTGGCAAAGATGATGTTATTTGAAAACTAGTTTTAACTGGTGATCCAAAAAAACCAACCCGTGTTGAATACAACTTGCCAAATAATGAAACTTATGTAAAACATTTTAAAGATCTATATGAAACATATACTAAATCAGTAAAAAGACATGAAAAGAAAGTTGGAGCCAACAATAAAGTATTTTCATCAATTAAGTATGTGAATCATTCGAATGAATGAGGTTCATGAAATGTTCGTGAATTCAAGAGTGCTATTAGTATCCTAGCTAGCGTCGGTACAAATCAAAGAATGATTTCGAAAATATCTAAAAAACTATTTTCAAAAACAAAAGACGGCAAACCTATTCCTGGCTTTGAAAAAAATAATGCTAAATTTGAAGATGTATACTTATTGCCACAACTTACATTAATGTCTGAAGGCAAAGATAAAATATTTGCTGAAGGTGGTTCAAGTATTTTAGCTGTTGATACATCTGAAAATCTTGATACTTCTAATGCTATAAACAAGGCAACTAAGAAATTCTTAGCTTGATTATACACAGGCAAAAACCAATACTATGGTCATGAAGAAGAGAACTGAAAAACATTTGCTAAATTATCAGGATACATTATTCCACTTAGTGGCGTAATTAATGACAATAATGAAAAGCAAATTAAAGATGAAATTGAAAAATTACTTAAAGAAGTAAGAGAAGTCGAAAAGAAAACTAATGCAACTGAAAAAGAGAAAACAGAAGCTGAAGATAAGTTTTTTATTCTAAACAACCTAAGAAGTGCGCTTGTTTCACTTCAGTCAATTTTAAATCTTGAAAAAAATAAGACAACAGTTCTTACTAAGCCATCAGTAACAGACAATGCAACTAGCCAATTTGCTGGTGCATTAGATAGTGCATTATATTTATCATCTGCTCATGATGGACAAGCAATTAAAAATGTTGATGAGTTGCTAAATCAATTCAAAGTTTATATTAGTCAAGAACAAAAATAAAGACTAAATAGGCTACCAAAAAGAAACAAAAAAAGTAAGCAAAACAAATGTTTAAACTGCTTACTTTTTTTATGCAATCATATATAATAAATATGCATTTTTTAAAGATGCTAAATAAATAAATATTTTTCTTATCATAAATATTTTTTTGTTATATAATAATAAGGCTTTATGTAAAAAAGTAGTTTGCCGATTTAGCTCAGCGGTAGAGCAGCTGGCTGTTAACCAGTTGGTCACAAGTTCAATCCTTGTAATCGGCGCCATTTATGGTCTGTTGGTGAAGCGGTTAACACACATGGTTTTCATCCATGCATGCACGGGTTCGATCCCCGTACAGACTACCATTTTGGAGAATTAGCTCAGTTGGGAGAGCATCGCCCTTACAAGGCGCAGGTCGTGGGTTCGAGCCCCTCATTCTCCACCATGCCGCCTTAGCTCAGTTGGTAGAGCAACTGACTTGTAATCAGTAGGTCGTAGGTTCGAGTCCTATAGGCGGCACCAAAATTTGAGCGCGAGTGGTGAAATTGGCAGACACGATAGATTTAGGCTCTATTGCTTAACGGCATGAGGGTTCGAGTCCCTCCCCGCGCACCAAAATTCTCTTTATACTCTACGAAGAGTTTTTTTTTACTCCTTTTATTTGTTCGTTATTTGTTTTATATTCGTTTAGACAATAACACACGTTTCTCCTTTCTTTAGATTTCTAAGCATTGTGCATTTTTTCCATTTTACCTTTCTTATGTTTTTTTGTCCAGTGTTTCTTAGTGTGTTATTGATTCTTGTATAACAAAATATCTCGTATATTTTTGCATTATTTTAATTCGAATTTTTTTATTTTTATTCTATTAATGATCATAAATGGGAAAAGGGACGCCTTTTTCCCATTTTTTTCCTTTTTTAAATTATTCATAATGCTTTTAAACATATTGAATTGGAGGTGAAAAAATGATTTTATATAGAATAGGTGAAATTATCCATAAACATAACTCAAACATAATATTTGAAAGTCAAGGAATAGGTTATTCATTAATACTTCCTGATCCTGAGAGAGTTGAAATAAAGCAAAAATGTAAATTATATTTATTTGAAATCAAAAACGAATATCAATATGCTACTTATGCATTTAAAGATTTTAAAGAAAGGCTGCTTTTTGTAGATTTAATCTCTCTTAATGGCATTGGGCCAAGAGCAGCTTTTAATATATTAAACTTTGGCTTCGAAAAAGTTGCGGCATTAATTGCTGAAGGAAATGCAGAAGCACTAATTGAAATTCCATATCTCAATCCTAGAATGGCGAGACTGATTGTGGCTGAATTACAGGCAAAATGGTCAAAAATGATTAGTCCAAAAGATGCAGCAAAAATTAATGAAACAACTAATGCTTTATCTGAAGTAAAAGAAACTCTTAAGATGCTAGGTTTTAAAACAAAACAAATTGATGGCGCACTTTCTAAAATTTCATCAACTGATGATGTTGAAAAAATGATTGAAGAAGCAATAAAATTAATGTCTACTCAAAACTATGAATCAGCTATTGCTTAGGCCAACTTGTTTTAAAGAATTTATAGGTCAAAAGAAATTAATTATAACTTTAAAGGCAATGATAGATGGTTCATTGCACAGAAATGAGACCCTAGATCATATTCTTTTTTATGGCCCACCAGGAACAGGTAAAACTACTTTAGCATCTTTAATAGGCAACGAATTAAATAAAAAAGTTCACTACTTGCAGGGAGCATTATTAGAAAAAAAGTCTGATGTACTAAGTGTTTTTGCCAATGTTAATGAAAATGATATAGTTTTTATTGATGAAATTCATAGCATTAATAAAGCAGTTGAAGAAATTATCTATAATGCAATGGAAGATTTCAAAATTGACTTGATTATAGGCCCAGAGGGAAATTCTAAAGTTATGAGAATGAACCTTAAACCTTTTACTTTAATAGGTGCAACAACTAAATTAAATTTACTTAGTCAGCCTTTTAAAGACAGATTCGGACTGCTTGCTAGATTAAGTCAGTATAGTAATGAAGAAATAGTTAAAATACTGCAAAATAGCAAGAAAAAGCTAAAAGTTGAAACTGATAGTGATGTATTAATGCTCTTAGCAAAATATTCTAGAAACACTCCTAGAATTGCTAATCATTTACTAAAAAGAGCATATGATTTCTCACTTAAAAATAACCAAAGTATTATTGATGCTAAAACAACATATTTAACATTTAAGCATTTGGAATTGTTTGATTTAGGGCTTAATAAAGAACATATAGAATATCTTTCATTGCTTAGCAATTCTTTTTATGATAAGTTTGTTTCAATAGATGCAATTTCAGGAATCTTGAATATGAGTAAGGAAAACTTAATTAGTGATATTGAGCCTTACTTACTATACTTACAGCTTATAGAAAAGTCGCCAAGAGGCAGAAGAATAACAACAAAAGGAGTGGATTATTTAATAAGAAATAATCTTAATATTTATACTTAATAGAAAAAATACTAATAATATATAATATTAACTATTATGTCAAACTTTATAACTAACTTTAAGACTTTTTTCAAGAAACTATTTAGTCCTAATAATTGAAAAAGATGACTACTATTATCAATTTCAATTATTGGCATAATTTGCGCTATTGTTTGTGGCGCATTCTTTGCCATTTTTAAACAAACTAACCGTTCAATTGAATACGGTGAAGGAATTAGATATCAAGTTGAGGCTAGAGTTAAAAGTGATAATGGCGATTTGCCCGCTTCAGGCAAAGTTTTAAATGATATTGGCCAGTCACTAAAATATCGTTTCTCTAGTACAAATGATTCATCAACTAATGTGGCTGTTATAGGTAACGGAATTATTCAAGTCACCCGTAATAAGCCTCTTAGTGATTCTGAAAAACAAGCTGAGTTTGAAAGCTCAATTATTAAAAAAAGTAGTTTAGTTGTAACTGACATAAACATGAATCCACTATTTATAAATGGTAGATTTGCTGATCCTAAAACTATTGATAAAGATAAGCTAAAAATTGATTATAGTGAAATTGAAAAATATGCTGTGCCTCTTAAAACTGATAGTGCTACAGTTAGATTTAACCCAATTGCTTCAAGATACCAAGTTTTAGCAGAATTAGAAGATAATCAAGCTATTTTAGAGTGACAAAAAGCAACTGAATATATTTCAAAACAACCTGAAAGAATTATGTTCATGTGAACAAACTTGGATGAGTTGTACAGATTTGCTAACACACCACTTTTTAAAAAGGACTGAGAAGCAGCACAAGGAAACGCCGCAAATTTTACATTTGTTGGCAATAGACCATGAGACCCGCAGTTAAGAAAACTTAACACAATTAAGAAAAGCCAATTTGATGGATCTAAATATTTAGTTAATATAACTGAAATTGACAGACCATTAAATGATAGGAATTTTGTTATATCTACTACAGATTCTAAAAAATCGACTTCTGATGCTTTAGCATCATCTATAAACTTTGGTTCTAATAAAAACTTAAACTTAAGAATTTTTGGTGAGCCTGTTTTATTTAGCAAAGAAAAAAGTGAATTCAAATTCAACTACATATGAATTGCTCTTGCTGTTGCATTTTCACTAGTTTCATTAATGCTAATGGTAAATTATGGCCTTTTAGGTTCATTAAGCGTTATTTCAATGGCACTATATATATTCTTAACATTACTAATGTTTACAGTTCTAAGAGGGGAATACTCACCATCTAGTTTCGCAGGTCTTTTTGCATCACTAATAATTAATTTAATACCAATTTTTACATCATTTAATAAATTTCAGTCCGAGATTTACAAAGGCGAGTCTAAAGTCAAAAAAGCCTATAAAACTGCGCTTAACGCTAATTTCATTTCTTCATTAGATATGTATATTGGCACATTAATACTATCAATAATCTTCTTCTTTTTAGGTACACCAAATGCACAAGGTTTTTCTATTATGATTACCTTTGGCTCAATTTTTGGAATTATAGCAATATTAATTATTAATAGATACCTGACCTTTTTAGCAGTTAATACCGACGTTTTTGATAAAAAAGTTAGCCTGCTTGGCATAATATCTAAAAAAATCGGCAAGTTTAACACTGAAGCTAAATACAAAAAAATTAATTATGTTAATAAGTCAAAATTAACTGTTATTGCACCTGTATTGCTCATTTTTGGAGCTATTATTACACTTGCAACACTTGGTGCAATTAATAAAGACGCATGATCTGCATTTAATTTAACAGGATTATTTGCTGAAACATCTAGAGTTAATATAAATATTGAATTTAGCAAATTTGGAATTATTTTAGGTTTATCAGTAATAGCTATAATTATTTATTCATTGATTAGATTCAAATGAACATATTCAATTGCTATAGTTATAACCTTAATCCAAAATTTATTAATAACATTTGCGCTGTTCCTTGTACTAAGAATTCCTTTAAATATTTATACAATTCAAGCATTTTTATGAGCAATATTGCTTACTGTTGCTAACACATTTACGATTTTTGGCTCAATAAAAGCAAAAATGAATCTATTTGAAAAAGATGAAGCTTTAAGCAAAGAACAAGTTAGATATGTTTCAAATAGTATCTTCTATGAATCATTTAAAAATAACTTATTCTTATTGATTGCTTCAGCACTAGTGTTTATAACCCTTTTAGCATTTGTTGGCGCTATTGACATATTTACAAGCGTAATAATGTTAATTTTTGTGATTGTTGCCATTTATTCAACATTATTTGTTGGAGTAGCAGTATGGAGTAAACTAGAAGAAAGACGGCAAATGAGGATTCAACACAGAATTGATACAAAATATTGAGTGTTTCCAAATGAACCTTCTGAACAAGTCTTTCCAGGAATTAATAATTATTTAGCATAAAAAATTCACCACTGTTGTGGTGTTTTTTATATAATAGATATCCACACTTTTTGTATTTGATTGGAGGCCATTATGTTTTACTTAATTAATAAACCTAAAGGCCGTTCATCTTTTGCAGTGATTAATTCATTTGCCAAAGAAAATAAGATCAAAAAAATAGGTCACACAGGAACGCTTGATCCATTGGCTTCAGGTTTATTGCTAGTAGCCACTGACGAAGATACAAAATTAATTCCTTACATTAAACACAATAATAAGGCTTATATAACTACTATTCAATTTGGAAAACAAACTGATACATATGATTCAGAAGGCACAGTTATTAATCATTCCGAAGTTAAAGTAAGTGAAAGTGATGTTCAAAAGATAACTAGCTGATTAAATAGTCAAAGCGAACAAATCCCGCCATCATATAGCGCAAAAAAAGTAAATGGCGCAAAGAGCTATGAATTAGCCAGAAAAGGAAAAAGCATAGAGCTTAAATCGCAAAGTATCAAAGTGTTCGATTCAAAAGTAATTAGTTTTAATAGTGAACTTCAGCAGGCAGTTGTATATATGAACGTTTCAAAAGGTACATATATAAGAAGTTTAGTAAATGATTTAGGAATATTTTTAAATACTTATGCTTATATGAGCGAGCTAGATAGAGTTAAAGTTGGCGAACTTGATATAGATTTATTAAAAGACAAAAGTTTTATTGACGTAAGCAACTATGCTTTATTTTCGCTCCCATTTTATGAGCCAACATATGCAGAAACTAGACATTTAAAAAATGGCATAAGCATACTTAATGACAAAAGAATCAAAAATGGCGAATATATTTTAAAAACTAATCAAATCAACTGAGGAATTGTTAGTGTTGATAGTGATTTAATTAAAGTCAAAAGAATATTTGGCAACAGAATCAAAGAAGTTGAACAAGGAGAAGCAAATGACTAGAGTTGAAATACAAAACAACATCAAGGCGGCAGCTTTTGATATTGATGGCACATTATTAGAACATGGCAACTTACAATTTAATGAAACTGTTTTAAACACATTTAAACAGCTAAAGTCTAAAGGCATAACAACCATTTTGGCATCAGCCAGAGAGTTTGTTACTATAGGTCAGTTACTAAATAAATCTAACCACATTGACTATTTTATAGGCGCAAACGGTGCATTTGTTTATGATGTGCAAAACAAAAAAATTATTTATGAAAAAATCATAAAATACAATGAGCTAAAAGTTTTGTACTCAGAATTTTCTAATTTTAGCCACTGCGAAAACTTTTTGCTAACTGACATTAATTATGGTTTTAAATCTCCTAATATGAAAATTGAATCTTGATTTTTAAAGCCACATATTGACAAAATAATTGATATGGACTTTAATAAAGTTGACAAAAATCATATGCACATTATTGCCTTAGGCACTAAAAGTGAAGAAGATTCAAGCAAGTGTGCTGAAAAAGCTAGAGAACTAATCAAGCAGCACAATATGAATTTAGAAATAACAGCAAGATGAAGCAAGGGAGTATTTATTGGACCTAAAAACTCAACTAAATCATCAACACTTAAATGGTTATGTGAATATTTGAATATTAACAGGGACAAGAATTTAATTGCCTTTGGTGATAGCTCTAATGATTATGAAATGTTGAGAGATGCTGCATATGGCGTAGCAATGATGAGAGCAAATAGCTGAGTTAAAAGTGTTGCTAATGATGTCACATTAGATTGTGAACATAATGGGGTTTACTTAAAGTTAAAAGAATTAGGGCTAGTGTTTTAATTCATAAGAAACAAAATATATAATTTAAATTATGAGTTTTAATGTTTATAGTTTCAATAATTTACCAAAGTTTAATGACCCAATATATTTAATTGGCGTATTTGAAAGTTTTCATTTAGGTCACAATTTTTTATATGAGAAAGCTAAAGAAATAAAAGGGAATTCAAACAGAGACATTGTTATTGTATTTTTTAAAGATGTTGAAAACATGTTTAAAAATAAAAATGGTTACATTTTTACAGACTTTGAAAATCGCATTCAAGAGTTTGCTAATTTAGGCTTTGCTCAAGGAATATATCTTGAATTTGAAAAATTATGAGCTTTGGAAGCCAATCTTTTTTTAGAAAAATTATTTAAAAATCAAGATGGATTAATTGACGTTGTAGTTGGTAAAGACTTTCGCTTTGGGCTTAATGCAAAAGGTAATCTTGACACTATTAAAGAAACAATTGGCGAGCAAAATGTTCATTCAGTAGACATTGTAAAAATAGGAGAAAATATCAAAGTTTCAACAACTTTTTTAAAATCTTGCATTGAAATTGGCGATATTGAACTAGTTAATTCATTAAATTTATATACATACTCATTTAGTGCAAATATAACTATTAACGATAATACTAAGTTAATTAACTTAACAACTGATAGTAATGTTATTCCTTTAAAAGACGGCATATATTTAAGTTATGTTGAGATCAATGAAATGACTTATTATGCTGTTTTAAAGGCAAATATAGATAATTATGAAATTAAATTTCTTGATTTTGAATTAAAAGATAATGTGGCTAGCTTAAAATCAAGAATAAAAATACTAAAATCATTAAGATTCATTTCTTCACTTGAAGATGATATGATCTTAAATTCTGACATAGTTAATGCTAAAAAAATTCTACTTAATGATAGTAATAATGGTAAAATTTAAACGCATTTAATTTACAACAATGCAATTTTATACTTGGTTTAATTAAATAATTAAAACTAGGGTAAAACATATTTATGTATGGAGAACCAAAATGATTACAAAAGAACAAAAAGCTCAAATTGTTGCTAAATATGGAGCTAACAAGAAAGATACAGGAAATATCTTTGTCCAAATAGCTATTCTAACTGCTGAAATTGAAGACTTAAAACCTCACTTTTTAGCAAATCCAAAAGACAATCACTCAAGACGTGGTTTTATTGCAAAAATTACAAAAAGAAGAATTTTGCTACAACACTTAAAGAAAGAAAACTTTGAACTTTACAACAAGGTTCTAGCTGAATTAAACTTGAGAAAATAGTTACTAAAAAAGCACAGAAGGGTGCTTTTTATTTTATTCTCGCTGATCAAATTTCCATTTTTCCCTATAAAACAGCCTTGAAAGCAAGTTGTGTATAATTTACTCATCAATATTTTTGTTCATTTATTTAGTATGAAAAGAGGAATATATGGAAAAAGTAATCTATGACTATGAATATGTTTTTAAAGATAATGGCAATAAAGACGGAGCCATAATTTATTGCCATGGCCACAATTCAAAGCCTGAAATTTTTGAAATGTTTCAAAATTACTGAACTAAAACAAATTATTATGCAATTCAATTTCCAGGTAATAATTTAGTTAAGCCAGTTAAGGATCATAAGCTAAATGTAAATCAATTTGCACAGTTGCTTGTTGACTTTATTACTAATAATGGTCTAAAAAATGTTACATTAATTGGCCATTCAATGGGTGGTGGCACTATATCACTTGCGTATAAATTACGTCCTGATTTAATAAGTAAACTAATTTATATAGCTCCTATTAATAAAACAACATCGCTAAGCAAAGGGAAGTATAGAAGAAATTTTGCACCTTCTACACTCAGTGAATATCATGACTTTTTAAGACCACTATACTATGACTTTGATAAATTAATTGCTAATCCAGAATTTAGTGAGGAAGTTAAAAAGGCTTTTGATCCTGAGAGATTTAGCAATGAGTACATTAAAGAGTTAACAATGTCAATGGATTCTAGTCTTTATGATCAAATTGAAAGCGCTTTAGATTCAATTAAAGTTCCTACATTGCTTATTTTAGGTGAAGAAGATGGTGTTATAGATAGTGAATCATGCTTAGAATATTTTAAAGAGCATGTTAAAAATTTAGAAAGCATTATTGTTCCAAAATCAGCTCATATAATTTATTTAGAAAACTGACCAGTGTTTATTGAAGCAGTTGAAAAATTCTTAAATAAGTAATATAATCAAAAGTTAATAAGCAGGAAATTTTTGCATTCCTGCTTTTTCTTTTGAGCTTATAAATTAAGCATATTGGGCAATAAATTTTTACAAATATGTTGTATTTTAATAATGTTTTATAATATATAAATATGACACTAGAAAAAAAGAATAAAAAAGAAAATTTGATTGAAATAAATGATTTAGTTTTTAAATATCATAAGAAGCAAAAAGGCGAAAGTATTAGAATTGACAAGCTAGAAATACCTAAAAATCAAATAATAGCTTTGCTAGGTCCTTCAGGGTCAGGGAAAACAACATTACTTAATCTATTACTAGGCTTTTTAAAACCAACTCAAGGAACAATAAACATAGAGCACAATCCTAAAATTCATGAAATTTCTTACATTATGCAAGAGAATTCAATTTATGAAAATGTAAGCGTTTTTAACAACGTTTTTTTAAGTGCCAAAAATTATGAAAAATGAGTCGACAATGCAAGATTAACATTTTTTAATGAATATTTTGCTAGCATAAATAACCCTGAGTTAAGGTCTAAATATGAGCCATATTTAGAGAAAATTTTTAAGTCAAAAAGCTCAAGCTGAGCTAAGAAATTCAAATTTTTTGCTCTTGTAATGAAATTATTATTTGATAAAAAAATCAAAAATAAGTTTAGCTTTTTCAAATCAATGAAACTCAAGACATTATTTAAAAAAGAGTTTGAAGTTGTAGCTAATAAAATAGGTATTGGTGATTATATTTATAAAAATGTTAACGAGCTTTCAGGCGGTCAAAAACAAAGAGTAGCTTTTGCCAAAGGTATTATAAAAAAGACTAATTTGGTACTAATGGATGAACCATTTTCAGCACTTGATGCGAAAATAAAAGAGTCGACAATAGAGTGATTGATTAATATTAAAAAGGAGTTTAACTTAAGCATTATTGTTGTTACACATGATCAGCAAGATGCATTAAAAATCAGCGATTCTATTATTTTAATGGACAATGGCGCTATTCAACAATTTAGTTCAGGTGCTGATATGTATGAAGATCCAAATAATTTATTTGTGGCTAAGTTTATAGGTTCACCAGAAATAAATTACATTAATACTGTTGATGATATAAGTTATTACATTAGACACAACAAGCTTAGTGTTAAAAAAGATCCAAATGGCAATTTTATAATTGTTGATAAAAAAGATTTTGGCGACAAAATTCACTATAGCGCTAAGTTTGATGATAAATCTTGATCATTAGTAACAAAAGATTCAAGCATTGAAGTTGGGCAAAAAGTGTATGTTAGTTATAAAGATGCTGATGTTTTAGCTTTTGACAAAGACGGCAATAGAGTTAGAAATTTTTAAATGCTTACAAGCCTATAAAACAGGCTTATAGGTTAAACAGCTTTTTATTTTCTTCATATGAGGTTATATGAAAAATAAAGAAATAAAGCGAAAAACTGTATCAGTAGTTCAGATCATTTTGCTTATATTGCCACTAGTTTTATGTATTTTGTTCTTCACAATATCGCCAATAATTCACACATTTATAAAATCGCTTAGATATAATCCTAACCCAACTGACCTTACTACTTATGTAATAGGAACTGGGAATTATAACGGCATATTATCAGACCCCAATTTTAAATCCGCCGTCTTTAATTCAACAATGGTATTGCTAGTTGGAACAAGCATTTCAATGGTTTTAGCTCTTGCTTTTGCTTTAATTATTAGCTCAATAATGTCAGCAGTTACTAAAAGAGTAATACTTTCAATAATTTATTCTCAGTTTTTTATTTCAGGTTTTGCAGTCGGAATTGCATTTACACTGTTTTTTGGCAGCAAAGGTTTATTCTTTTACCTTATAGGTTTAGATGAATATAGTTTTACTTCAGGAAATCATAGAATTCCAATATGAATTTATTATGTGGTTTATCAAATATGAAGATCACTACCTTTTAACTTAGTTTTATTTGCTGCTGCTATATCTAGAGGTGAATTAAAATATGCAAAACTAATGAAATGCGATAATTTATCTAAAATGCAAAAAGTTAAGTATGTTTATACAAATGAAATTTCAAAAGTCTTCTTTTCAATTTTGTTTACTAACTTTATCTTTTCATCACTAATGTATCCACAGGCTATTTTGGAACGCTCATTTAACTTAGATTTAGAAAAAGCACACACATTAACTAGTTATACCGGTAAGTATTTTGGACTAGGCAATAATCCTGTTTTGATTTATCCAAGAGGTTATTCGTCTGCTTTCTTTAGTTTTGCATACTTAATTTCACTTTTGTGCCTTATGCAGCTTATTAGACCTAAAACAATTAAATGATTTATTAATTTAGTCAAAAAAATTAATCTTAAAGTAAAACAAAGGAAGGCAGCACATGCTACTAGCTAAAAAAATATTTTTTGGAACAATTAAGTTTGCCTTAATAGGTCTTTTGTGCATCATGTTGCTTTTTCCACTCTACTATTTACTTCTTCATTCATTAGTTTCAGCTAAGACAATAACTGATAATGTAGCATCATTAACTATTCAAGAATGAAACTGGTCAAATTACGCAAGTGCCTATAAAAAAGACTTCTGGGTCGCTTTTGGCTATACCTCATTGTTTGCTTTGATATTAATGAGTCTAAGAATTTTGACTTATTCAATGGCTGTAGCAGGCTTATTAAAAATGAATGATAAGTTTCAAAAAGTATTTCAAAACTTTTTCTTAGTTATAAGCTTAATACCTGAATTTTCAATTTACTTAAGTCTTAAAACTTTTCTTATTAAGCTAAGCTTATATGGCACTGCATTTTCATTTGTTTCTAACTCCATATTTTCATTTTTTACTTTTACATATGTTTTAAATTTAGCAAAAAGTGTACACAATGAAAAGTACAAAATTATGCTTAATGATAACCTTAAATGAAATCAAAAAATAACATATGTTTACTTACCAAAGTTGAAATTAGCATACTTTTTACTGATCATATTTGCCTTTATCACAGCCTGAAACGACTATTTGTGACCAACATTTGTGCTTCCAACAACTAATAATGTTTGAGGTTTTACAAACATAACGATTTGATTTTTAAACCTAGGACGAGAAGCGTCTGAGTTTGAAAACACAGCCATTCAGGCAGCAGGAGCAGTAATTTCTGTCTTAATCCCTCTTACAATTTATGCAGTATTTTCAAAGAAAATAAACAGATTTAATTAATAAGTCAGTATTTGTTAAATTTACCAAAAAGCCTATAAAACAGGCTTTTTATTACACAAAAATATAAAAATTTTAATTTTTTTACTAACTCTTTTAGTTATTAGTATATAAAATTTTAATGTTGTTTTTACAATTTAAAGGATTATAAAATGAATAAGAAAAAAATAATGTTCGGAATTATTCCATTAATGGCTGCTGCACCAATGATTGCTGCATCATGCCAAAAAAGTGAAAAATCAGTTGTATTTCAATTTGCTCAAAGCAATGTTTGACCACTACCTAAAATGCTTGTGCCTTTGGTTGAATATTACAACAAAACATTTAGCAAAGATAAAGACTTTCTTCCTGTAAAACTTCAATTTAGTGATGTAACAAAAACTACAAGTGAATTTGAGTTAATTAAAAAAGTAAAAAATGATATTGAATCTAATAACGAAAGCTCATTGCCTAGCTTAATTTTAGGTGCACAATCAGGTGCTTATGTTCTTAATCAATATAAAAGATTAATGGATCTTTCTGATTATGGAATAACTAAGTCAATATTTAACAAAAACATTGCCGACTTGCATTCAAAATTACCTGGTCAAAAAGGCAACGATAAAATTTACAGCATCCCTTTTGATAACTTAGATGTTGATGCAGTTGTTTATAACCTAGAAGTTTTAAATCATATTTTCAAAATGATTAAAGAAAATGGTGGCAATGTGGATGAAAATGCTGATATAGTTAAAAAAGCTACTGAAGCAGGCAAGGAAGGCGTTGGTCAAAAATTGCCCGATAACACTATTTGAAAGGCCTTGGAGCCAAAAACTGCTGACAAAAAAGCTTTTAATGGTCTAAGCGTAAATAATGAAACATTTAGCTCAATAGAAAATATAAAAGAGTTTGCTAAAAAGTTTTATGAAGGCACTAAGTTAAATACTTCTAAAGTTAATGATGACACATTAACGGGTGAAGTGATATCGGTTGACTATGCTAATGACTTGCTTTTTAAGGAGCTCAATTCACAAATTGGTAAAGATAAACTAGTTTTTGATTCAGTTGAAACAGGCAAAGAAGAAAATCCTGTTGCTGTTAAATATAATTTAGTAGATGATTCAGATATTAAAAATAAGTTTAAGCAATTATTAAGCGGATATAAAAATATTATTAAAAGACATGAACATAAAGTCGGGGAAAATAATAAAGTATTTCAAACAATTAATTTCGGTAACAAAGGCGAAAATGCAAGCATAAATATTGCTAGATTTAAGAGTGCAATAAGTTTTGCAGCTAGTGTTGGAGTTAATTCAACAATGTTTAGTTCGCGTAATAAAGAAATTTATGGCAAAGATGACCCTGATTTTGAGAAAAAAGTTGCTGCATGTGAAGACGTTTATATGGATCCACAATTAACAACAGTTAAAAAAGGTGAACAAAAAATATTTACTGAAGGTGGTTCAAGTTTATTAACTATTAAACTTAGTGATGAATCATTAAATAAAGCAACTATAAAGTTTATTAAATGATTATTTGAAGGCAAAAATAATGCCTACAACCAGGGCATGGAAGAGAACTGAAAGACCTTTGCAAAATATTCAGGCTACATTATGCCTTTAGCTTCAGTTATTAATGATCAAAGCTTAAATTGATTCCAAAGTGAAGCTGATAAATTAAAGCAAAAAAGAGCAAATAAAACCATCAGCGATGAAGAGTTCAGAATCTTAAACTTCTTAAGATCAGCTTATGTATCAATTAAGTCAATTAGAGACTTTGAAAAAGATAATTCAATTATTGCTAAAAATAACGTACAAGACGACAAAACAGGACAAATCAACAATACAATTTCATCAGTTGCAAAAACTTGAACTAATCATAACAAGCCTTCTGAAATTAAGGAAGATATCTTAATTGAATCAATTGAAAAAGAAATAAATCCAAATCGTTAGTAAAAAAATACTGAAACTCACGCTTTCAGTATTTTTGTTTTTTAAGAATTAGCTTTTTTGTTATGGACAATAACACTAATTTTAGAATCTTTAGTATTACTAATGTACTTAGTTATGTAAAAATGGTACTCTTCAGTTGAATGAGCGTGTGAGCCAATTAAAGAATATGACACAGTTGGATCATTTTCTAAATTTGCTTCAAAAATAAAGAATTTATTTAGTTCTTCAATTTTCTTTTTAAAGTCCTCTGAGCCTATTTTATTGCTACTTTGGGCAACAACAGCATTAATTTTTTCAAACACTTTTTCTGCTGTGTTTTCAGCTGAAAATACATCTTTTTTAAATATTTTACCAATGATAAATGAATCATCTAAGTAGTGACTTTTATCATTTTCAGTTACTTTTGATAAATCAGTATGGTCACTGTGTTCGCTTTCAGACTTTTCTATATTATTAATCCCGATTTCGCTTCAAGTTATCGGTGTATAACTTAATTTATTGTTTTCATTTTTGACAAATGTTAAGGTTAAGCCATCCTTAATTGAATTTAATTTATCATTTGGTGCTGAGTTTTCAAAATCAATTGAAATATTTTTAATTGATTCATCTTTTATTTCAGTTGAATCATTTTCTAAAAAGCTTTTTAATAGCTTAATCTGTTCAGCAAAAGAATTTTTATTTTTAAGCTGTTTTATAATGGTTTTAGGAAAAAATCCTTTTCCTTTTTCTGACACTTTAGATGATAAAGTAATTAGATTATCAAAAGCTGAAAAGGTTTTTTTATCTTCATCTTTCTTAACTTCAGTAATCTTATTTTTAAATGATTTATATGAAGTAATTGCATCAGTAGTAGCTTTTATTCAAGCATCAACTTCTTTTTTGTTTTTAATATCAACCTTTGAATTTAAAGTACTTTTTATATCAAGATAGCTTTTTAAAAAGTTAAATTTTTCTTCTGAATTTAAAAAATCAGTTACTGACTTACGATTATTATTATATTTCGACTCTAATTCTTTCAATTTACTTTCATTGTCACAACTAGCAGCTATCATTGGAAATGCTAAAGCAGACGCAAGCATTCCAAAACTGCATAATAGTTTATTTTTTTTCATAATTTTATCCTTGCTACATATACTATATATTTTTAATTGTGTAATTACTAATTGTTCAATTTGAATATTAAGTCTTATGATTTATTTAAATCATTATACAGTAATAGTAACTAGTTAGCAGCCTATAATTATCCAAAGTGCTTATTAGCCTATAAAACAGGATTATTAGTCAAAAAATAAATATAGAAATTTTGCATAAAATAATAAAAACAAGCAATAAGCTAATTGTAAATAATATATCTAGTTTAATTTAATATTAAAATCTTTTATATAATTAATAAGTATGAATTTAAGTAATATACCTAGTAAAAAAAAGACTGCAATAATTTATAGTTCAGTATTCTTGCTTGCAATTATTACATTAGTTGCATGCATTGTTATCATTGCAAAATTTGGCAACAGTCAGTCTAAAATATGAGCTGCAGCAGTAGTTGGTCTTACTATTAGTGCAATTATTGCAAGTGTTGTAGGTTTATTGCTTGTGAGAATGTATTGATCACAAAATGCTATTGTCAAAAAATCATTTAATTTCTTTATGGATGAAGTAGTAAGCCATAACTCATTAGGCTTAATAATTTATGACAATAACTTCATCATTTTATGAACAAGTTCATTTATCAAAAATCGTTTTGGCAGAAAGTGAGTAGGTTATTCACTAGCTGAGTTTTTTAATCATTATGAAACTCATTTTGATAATAATTTACAAAGCTTAAATTTTAAAGATAATGAAAGCTTTTATCATGCAGAAATATGACCACTTAAAAATTGTATAAGCATTAAAGATATTACTTTAGAGCAAAATATGATTCAAGTTTATTCAAATCAGCTTCCTGTTATTGGCGAGGTTGAAATTGATAACTATCAGCTATATCATTCAATACTTTCAAAAGAAGAACTTTATAGAGTTAACCAGGAATTTATAGCTATTTTGGACGAATTAGTTTCAAACTATAATTTTGTTTACCGTCAGTATACTAATGGAAAATTTTTGGTATTTACTAACAAAGAATCGATTGATAAAATGGCTAGCATTGACTTTAGTTTTTTCTCTAAAATTCACTCAGCGCTTAAAAATTCAAAAATTAATAATCACTTAATTTCAATTTCAGCCGGTTTTGCTTTAGGCTATCAAAATTTATGAGAAAAAACAGAGCAAGCTAAAAATGCTTTACTGCAAGCACAAAGCCGGGGCGGTGATCAGGTTGCAATTTTTTCAAATACTGAAAGACCTAAATATTTTGGTTCATCTAGCGAAATTCTTTATGATATAAGCAGAACCAAAATTAAAAGAATTGCTGACTTGATTGAAGGTAAATTAAAAGATCCAAAAATTAAAAAAGTTATATGTTATGGCCATGCTAATGCAGACCTAGATGCTATTGGTTCAGCTTTAGGAATCTGAGCACTTGCTAAAGAATACAACAAAGAATCATACATTTGCTCTATAACTCAAGATTCAACCACTGAATCAGCTATTGAAAAAATTATTCCTAAAGATGAAGAAATTTTTATTAGGCCACAAGTAGCAAATAAAATTACTGATGAATCAACTTTAGTGTTTTTACTAGATAATTCACAAATTGATAGAACTGATAATAAAGATTGCATAAACAATACAAAAGTTAATAATATTTTTATCCTAGACCACCATAGATTAGGCACAAGCGTCGATTTTTGTCCTAGTGTAAACAGATACATAGACTCGGCTGCTTCTAGTGCTTCCGAAATAGTTACAGAAATTTTAATGTTTGTACAAAGAAGAATTTCACTTAAGCCTTTTGTTGCCCAAATGCTTTTAAATGGTATTTATTTAGACACTCTTCAATTTACTAAAAAAGTTAATGCTAGAACCTTTATGGCGGCTGGCTGATTAGAAGAAAAAGGTGCAAATTCAGCTAAGAGTAGTGAAATATTAAAAATTGATGAAGATACTTGAAATGATGTAAATGATGTTTTAGAAAACATACAAGAAGTTAAACCGGGATACTTTTTGGCTTACAAAGATATTCCATTAAGCAATGATGTTATTTCAATTGCTTCAGAGGAAATTTTAAAAATTAGTAACCGTAAGGCAGCATTTGTTATTGCTAAATTAAAGGGAACTAAATTTTACAAAATGAGTGCAAGAGGACTGGATGTCAATGTTCAGTTAATTGCTGAAGCAGTTGGCGGTGGTGGCCATTTTGGCACAGCAGCAGCTGTTTCTAGTGAAGATTTTGCCACATTTATTGATAATGTAAAACAAGCGATTGTGAGTGAGAAAAATGAAAGTTATACTAATTAAAGATTGTAAAGATGGTAAAGCAAATACAATAATTGAAGTTTCAGATGGCTATGGATCTAACTTCTTAATTAATAAAGGTTTTGCACTTCCATACAATGAAAAAACTAAAAAACAATTAGAGAAAAGATTAAGTGATTTAACTGCCAATGAAATGGAAATGCGTCAAAGTGCATTAGAGCTTAAAGAAAAATTAGAAAAAGAATCTTTAAAATACGAACTAGAAGCTAATATTGATGCTAATAGCAACTTAAATGTTCACGGTGCTGTTTCAACTAAAGACATAGTTAAGTCATTAGTCAAATTAGGCTATAAACTAGACAAATACGCCGTTCAAAAAGTTCATTTAGTTGGCAGAGGAGTGCATTTAATTGATGTAATTGTGTACAAAGATATTATTGCAAAGTTAAAGGTGGATATAATAATCAATGTCAAATAACTCCGAATATTACGAGATAAACAGCTTAAGCAAATATTCAAATCCAAATTTAGAAGCATCCTTGCTTGGCTTAGTTTATATTAACAACCAAACTGCTAGTAAAATTATTCCTTATTTAACTAAGGAAGACTTTACTGTTAGAGAACACGCCTTGTTTTTTGAAGTTTTAAAAGACTTATTTTTAAAAAATATTTCAATTAACTTTGACCAGCTTATGCTTTATAAGTCAAAAAACAAGCAATATAACTTCATAAACTTTGAATTTTTATTGCATATTCAAGATTCAGCCGGCTTAAGTAATAACATTATTCAATATTTACAAGAGTTAGAAAGACTAACCAAATTAAGAACAATTGAGCTTAAATTAAGCAGAGTGTTAAACAAACTAAGCACAAATACTGCAGTAAGTGAAAATGAAGTCATTAGCGAGCTACATGACTTACTTTTAAATATCGACAAAAGCAAAACTAGACAAGATTTTTTAACTGTTGAAGAAGTAGCTAAAGTTGTTGTCGATGATTTAGTTAAAAAAAGAGAACTAAATATTTCAAACATTAGCGGCGTACCTAGTGGTTTTGAAGCACTTGATGCTCTTACTCAAGGTTTTCAGCCTGGTGAAATGATTGTTTTAGCAGCTAGACCAGGGATGGGAAAGACTGCTTTTGCCTTGAATATAGCCAAAAATGCTGCATCAACTTCAGGCAATAAACCTGCTAAAAAGGTAGTATTTTTTACCCTTGAAATGCCTTCATCACAGCTAGTTACACGTTTATTTGGCATAAGCACTGAAATTGACTTATATAAGTTCAAAAAACCAAGCGAACTATCACAGGATGAATTAGACAAAATAACTATTCATCAAAAAAGACATTTAAACCAATTAAATTTATTTATAGACGAATCGGCTAAAACGGATTTACCTACATTGCTTTGGAAATGCCGTAGGCTAGCTAAAACCAGCGGCATTGATATGATAATTATTGACTACTTGCAATTACTCAGCGTAGATTCAAGCAAGCCGTCTAGAGATAGACAGGCGGAAGTGGCTACAATTAGTAGAAATCTTAAAACACTGGCTTTGGAGCTAAAAGTGCCTATTATTGCCCTAAGTCAGCTTAGCCGTGAGGTTGAAAAAAGAGAAGATAAAAGACCGATATTATCTGACTTAAGAGAATCAGGAACAATTGAACAAGATGCTGACATTGTTTTATTTTTGTACAGAAAAAATTACTACAACAAAAATAAAGTTAATTTCAAAGACAAAGATCTAAGTGCACAGCAAAAAGAAATGTTAGAGCAAGGATTCATTGGTGATGTAACTAACTTGCTTATTGCAAAGCACAGAAATGGTACACAAGCTGATATTAACTTACTTTTTAGACTAAATTGTGGAAAATTTGAAGACCTTTATTATAAATATGATGAAGTTAGCGACTCCTTTAATTTCAATAAAGGAGATGAATAATGCCCCTTTATTTAAAAATCATTTCCACAATTGGAATGATCCTGCTTCTATTACTTAGTTCAATTTTTAGTGCTAGCGAAACAGCTTATACTAGTTTAAGTCCTGGCAGAATTGAAAGTATGATCAGCAACAAAGAATTTGGCGCCAAACTGATTAAAAAACAACATAAATTTTTTAATCAGTTACTAAGCACAATCTTAATTTGCAACAACATTGTAAATATTGCTCTTTCAGCTATTACATCATACTTACTGAGTGTATGATGATTAGCAAATTTAGAAGAAGTTAATAAGTATAACGTTATTATCTCAACTGCCATATTAACCCCAGTTATAGTATTATTCGGCGAAATTTTGCCTAAATTAGCTGCTAAAAAATATCCTGTTGCCGTTGCTAAAACATTTTGTTATGCCTTGCAAACTTTTTACTACATTTTTTGACTTTTTACCTATCCAGTAAGCAAAATCGGTAGAAACATTTATATAACTAATACTGAGCAAGATGTTAAAGGCTTAATTGATATAGCACAAAATGAAGGTGTATTAGAAACAAATGAAAGCATAATGGCACAAAATGCTTTAGATTTAGATAGCACAAAAGTCTCAAGACACTATATAAAGCTTAAAGATGTTTATTTAATAAATCATAACGATAGTGTTTCTGATGCTATTGAGCTGTTTAAAAAAACAAATTACAGCCGTTTGCCGGTTAAAAAGGATGACAATCTTATTGGCATTATTCACCTTAAAGATATTTTTTACTTACAAAAAGGCAAAGTTATTAAATACTTAAAACCAGTACCAACTGTTTCAATGAACACTAGTTTATCACTAGCGCTTGAGAAAATGCGTATCCAAAAGTCACAAATGGCTTTTGTGACTGAAAATAATTACAGCACCGAAGTTATAGGTCTTATAACTATGGAAGATATAATTGAAGAAATTATAGGCGAAATTTATGATGAATATGATGATGAAGAATGAGCTGACTTTCATGAAATCAGTCTTGAATTATTTCATGCATCAGGTAAAATCAAACTTAAAGAAGTTATTAAGCGACTAGAAATTGAAATTGAAGATGTAAGTTCAGAAGAGCTTAATATGTGTTTATTTGAATTTATCAAGCATAGAGTAGGCTATACACCTAGAAAAAATACTAAGTATGCATTAGGCGATGTGCATTTCAGAGTACTTTCGATTACTAATTCTAAGAAAAATGATGCAAAAATTGAAATTGAGTTAGGCAACAAAGTAGATATTTTAGAAACAAGCACACAACAAGTTGCACTTTAGCATCCATAATTGCCTAAAATCCCTATAAAACAATGTTTTCTGTAATAATCAATATCGAGATAAAATGATTTGGAAATTTATTTTACTCTTGTATAATATTATTACATTTTTGCAAATGTAGTTCAATGGTAGAACTCCAGCCTTCCAAGCTGGTCATGCGGGTTCGATTCCCGTCATTTGCTCCATATGTTTGATTATTCAAGCTCTATTTTTCCAAGGTTTAATTGCCTTGGATTTTTATTTTTAGCCTTTCTTATAGCCGCATTCAGAAGATAAGCCTTATAAAGATTTATAATAATTATAGGAGTATTTATTTAAAAGTAAGGGGTATCTTTAGTTAAAAAAGATAAATTTGTCATGAAAATGAATAGGAAAATATTAGCAGGTTTATTAGCAACTTCATCATTTGCCACATTTCCACTACTAGCTGCTAAATGTGGTGCCACACAAGAGTTAAATGAAGTAATTAAAACATTAAACCTAGGTGAAATTAAAGTTTACGAAGATCAAAAAACAGAAGTTCCAACAAAAGAATTCATTCTTAATGCATTAGCAAAAGTTAATGATTCAGAAAAGATGAAAGTTGATGTAACTCAGCTAGAAGTAAAAGAAATTAAAGCTAACCAAGCAATTGTTGAAGCTAAAAAAGATTCAAAAACTTATAAAGGTCAAGTTGTAGTAACTTATACAGTAGTTAAAACTAAGAGAGTTGATTTAGCAACAGTTAAAAAAGAAAATATCACAGGCATTAGTAACTTTACTTCAGATAAAGAAATGGCCAACATTTTAAAAAAGGAACTTAAATTACCTAATTTAAGTGAAAAAGACTTTACAATTTCTTTAGAATCACAAGCAACCAATGATAAAGAAGGTAAATTAGTAATTAAGTCTGCTGCTTTTTCAGAACTTATTTATGGCACTCTAGAATTAGTTATTCCTAAGTTAGCAACAACAGAAAATTCTAATAAAAAACTAGTTGAAGAATATATTGCTAAATTCAAAAAAGAAGCTGAAAAAATGGATGCTAATTTAAAGAACATTGAAAAATGAGAAGCTACAGATGAAAGCAAGAAGGGGGAATTCAATAAAAAAGTAGAAAAAATTAAGGAAATAGCTAACAAGTTAAAAGATAAATATACAAAAACTTATGAAAAACTAGAAAAAGCAATCAAAGATAAAAGTACTATTGATGATAATGCTTTTAATGAGCTAAATGCAGACATTTCTTTAGTTACAGTAACATATAATTCAACTGTTAAACCAAAAGTTAATGGAAAAGAAACCGATTACACTAAAGTAATGGAAGAGCTTAAAAAGCTTGGAAAACCAAAAAACGGAGCTAAAGAGGCTGATATATTAATTGACTTTAGCAATTAAATAAATAAGTAAAAAATATAGAGCAATCTATATTTTTCAAACCCCCATTTTTATATAGTAATTTCCATAAGTATTAATAAAGTGCAACTTTAATATAATATAGGCAGGAGTTATTCTTTAAGAAAAGGATATAAATAATTATGAAAACAAATAGAAAAATATTATTTGGCTTATTAACTGCGTCATCATTTACAGCAGTGCCTTTATTAGCTGCTAAATGTGATGATAAAAATGAAAATGCACAAAAAAATCCACAAGAAAATGGTGATAATACCGAACAACAAGTGCTAAGTGAAGTTATTAAAAACACAAATTTAGGTGAAATAGTGTTACCTAAAGATAAAGAAATTCCTGAAGCAAGCTTAATATTAGAATCTTTAGTAAAATCTAATGCAATTGTTGATGCTTCAGAATTAGAAGTGTCAAATATTCAAAAAACTGGTGCAACAGTAAGCGCTAAAAAAGAAAGCAAGAAATATTCAGGCAGTATAAATGTAACATTTTCAGTTAAAAAAACTGATGAAACAGTTGTCAAAAAAGACTTATCTACTGTCAATAAAGATAATTTTAAGTTTTTAACTAATTTTGTTTTTGGCCCCGAATTACTAGAAGCTTTAAAAGCAGAATTAGAACTCCCAAATTTAAAATTAGATGATTTCGAATTTACTGTGGATAAATTAGCTACTGCTGATAAAGAAGGAAAGTTAGTAATAGAAGCAAAACCAACTTCTAAATTAATATCAGGTACTGTGATATTGGATATTCCACATTTAGTTGTTAAGCCAACTGAAGAAAATCATAATATCGCAGATGCAAAGAAACTACTTGATGAAGCATTAAAAAATCTATCTATTTTAGAAAGTAAAATGGATAGCAATACAAAAAATATTGAAAAATGAGAGGCAAATACATCAGATGGTGGTGTATTTACAGAAGAAGCTAAAAAAATAAAGGAAACTTCATCGCAAGTTAAAGCAAAAATTAAGGAAGCAAAAACAAAGGCAGAGTCGCTCATTAAAGACAAAACAAAGCTAAGTGATGAAGAAATTAAAACTGCAAATAAAATAATTAATGATTTTCTAACTTATTATTTCACTGAAGTTAAATCAAAAGACACAGGTAAAATAATTTATGATGGTGAAAACACCATGAAGGATCTTAAAAAGATCGCCAAATTAAAAAATGGTAACCAAGAAAATGATTCATTAATTGAGTTTTAATATACTGATTACAAATATAGAGAATATAGAGAAGTGCAAAGATTTCTCTATATTTTTTTATATATGAAATGATATGGAAAATATAAACAGCTTTTTTGTAGAAAAGCTACCCCCCCCCTATTTAATTTATACTTTTTCCGGCTTTAGAATTTGATTTTATAAAAGGAGAACTAAAATATGAAAAAAGTAAAACTAATATTAGGTGCTTTACTACCTATTACAACTATTCCATTTATTGCTGCTAGTTGTAATGATATTGAAATGGCAAAATCTGAAGCAAACAAACAAGACAAAAACAACAATAAAATAGATAAAAAAGTAGAAAAAACAGAATCGCACAATCTAAAAAGTAGCGCAAATAATGGATTAGAAGATAAAAAAGAAAACGAAACAACAGAAAAAGATAAGCAAATTATTATTCCAGAGAAAATAGAAACTCCAGAAATTCCAAAAACAAAGCAAGATAAATCAAAAGAAGAAAAAAGCAAAGAAGAAACAAAAAAAGAAGAAAAAAAGAATGAAGAAGAGACAGATGATGACTTTAGCCCATTTAACTTCAATATGTCATCAAAAGCAGATCAAAATCCTGAAAATGAATCAGAAAGTTTAAATGAAGACACATTGACAAGTTATAAATCTAAAATATCTAGTGAGATCAGTGAACTGAATAAAGAAGTGACAAATTACAATGGATTTATCAGTGATGAAATAAAATTACAGTTTGAAGAGTTGAAACAAAAACTTAATAAGTTACTTACAAGTGCAAGTACAAGCGATGATATTGAAAAAATTCTTACACAACTTGATTTTTTCAGCGAACAATTTGAAGGATACAATATAAAAATTGAATCAATGAAAAATAACAAGGAAAATTAACCAATAACCCAATAAAACAGTATTTTTGGATAATTTTTGAAAACAAAATAAAGTGAATGTTTGTTCACTTTTTTGTTTGAATATGAAAAACTAGAAAAAAATTTTTTGCAAAAAGTTTGCAAAATAGTTGCCCCCCCCCTATTCTGTTAAAATTTGCCTGAACATTATAGAAAAAAAATATGAACACGGGAGGAAAAAAATAATATGAAAAAAATTAAATTTTTATTAGGTAGTTCTGCTGCATCATTAGCATCAATTCCTTTTATAGCTGCAAAGTGCGACATTACTGAAGATAGTAAAAAACCAACTGAAACACCAGCTGAAAATCCTGCATTAGCAAAAGTTAAAGAAGCATGAAATAACAATATAAAAGACAAAATAAGCAGTGCAAAAAATTACACAATGATTCTAACTATGTTAAAAGATAGCATTAATGATGCATCACTAAAAGAAACAATTTCACTATTTAATGCTGACGAAGCTAGAAAAAGACCAGTAAAAGAACAAGAAGGTCAAACAATCATGTTCAAAGTTGGCTCAGATAAATTGGATTTGGAATTAGGCAAAGTTGTTGCTGGTATGCAAAAAACAATTTATGTTGATAAAGAAGGAAAACAACAAGAAACTGATGCTCAAGATTTATCAGCAGATGTAAAAACGAAAGATGCAACTAAAATAGTTCAAATTGGATACTATGACGATGGTAAAACAATTAGAGTTGCACAAATGCCTATAACTGTTAAGGAAGTTCCTACTGAGTTACCTAAAGAAATAACTAACTTAAACAAAATGTTTTTAGGAACAAAAGAATTTGACCAAGATATTTTATCATGAGACTTGAGTGGTGTTTACAACACAAGCTTAATGTTCTATAAAGCAGAAAAATTTAACCAAGATATAACAAAGTGAAACACTGAGAACGTAACAAACATGAGAAAAATGTTTTACGAGACAAAAGCATTTGATAAAGATTTATCAAAGTTAAATGTTTCATCAGTTAAAGATGCTGTTGAATTTGCTAAAGCAGCAAAAAAAGAATGAGCTAAAGAAAAACAACCAAAGTTCAATGAAGGAACTTTATTAGAAATAAAAAACGAACAAAAATAAAAAATATGGCCAAAACAACAGGCCACATTTTTTATTTTTTTAATTAAAGTCTTTCTTTATCTAACTTTTCACTATCTCTAAGTTCTCTAATGCTTTTGGCCAATTTGACTGTTTTAAGGCCAAATTTGACTTGTATATGATTATCACCTACAAAATTTATGCCACTTGCGCCTTGTTCAATTAATTTATCTTTATTAACTAAATTTTTATCAACAATATCATATCTAAGCTTAGTTGCACAATTACGATATTTAGAAATATTATCTAGTCCACCTAAAGCTGAAATTATTTGTTTTGGTTGATTATATTGTTCATTATTAGTATCTATCATTTTAGTTTCTTTAGTCATAGTTATACCTCTAACTCTTTACATACACAATTTTATTACATATAAAGCATAACTCCTATTTATGGAAGCAATTCCATAAATTCTGACTCTCTCTCTCTCTCTCTCTCTCTGGTTATTTATAATTCATATAAAATAAAGCCTTTAATTTTTAACAATAACTTACAAATGAAAAATATGAGAAAAACTAAACTTTTATTATTAACCTCACTATCTCCAATTATTTCATTACCATTTGTAGCAGCTAAATGCAATACTGATGCAAAGCCTGAAGATATGAATAAAAACAAGTCTGAAAAAGACAAAATGACCAGTGAACTAAAAAATAGTAATGAATCAACTAATAATGATAAAAACAATAACACTAAGAGTAAAAAAGAAAAAAGTAATACTGAATCTGTAACCAAAACAAGCGAAAAGGACATAAAGAGCGAGAAAATCACTGAAAGTGAAATGTCTGATATGCCTATGAAAAAGGCTATAAAGTCAGAAGCAGATAAAAGACCAGTTAATAATGTTGACGCATCAGGTCATGATATTGGCAGATGATATGACAAAGTTCATGAAGAGGACTTAACAAATTTTAAGAACGAGTTTCAAAAAATCTTAAAAGATATAGAAACACAAATTACTAAAAATGCAAAAGACGAATCGACTCAAAAACAACTTAAAAGTCAGTTTAATTTATTAAAATCAAAACTGGAGAAAAAATTAGATACAGCATCAACTTGAGATCATATTGATGAAATAGTTGACGAAATAGATGCAGTTATACGAAAAGTGTAATCGTTAGCATATTTTTAAATAAATCTATTTAATTTGTATATTAATACACCACACTGGTGTGTTTTTTATTTTTGTGCTTTATAGACAAAAAAATTGAAAATCTACGTATTAATTCATTTCCTGTTTTTTTACACAAAAATATCAAAAGTTGCATTTTTATATTAAAATTAAGTCATAAATTGCATTTTTGCTATTTTGGAGAGTTTATGAGAGTGGTAATTATTGGCGGCGCAGCTAGTGGTATGACTATAGCTAGCAGGATAAGAAAATTAAGCAAAGAAACTGAAGTTATTGTTTTACAAAAAGAAAAATATGTTTCATTAGGTGCTTGTGGCTTACCTTATTTTGTTGCTAATGAAGAGGTAAGTGAAAATGATTTATTGGCTAGAACTATAGATGAATTTAGCGAGCAAAATATTACTATTTATCCAAATAGTACTGTAAATAAGATAGATTCAGAAAATAAAGAAGTTTATTATGTAAGTAATAATAAACAACATAGTCTTAGTTATGATAAATTAGTTATAGCAACTGGCGCTAAGCCTATAGTTCCTTCATTTGCTACTGTTAATAATAAAAATATTTATACTCTTACTAGATTAGATGATGCGGTTAATCTAAAAGACAAGTTAAAAGACAATAATGTTAAAAAAGTAGCTATTATTGGCTCAGGATTTATTGGTTTAGAAGCAGTTGAAATGGTTGCCAAGTACAATAAAACAGTCTTATTGGTCGAAAAGGCTTCTATGTTAGCTTCCAAAGTTTTTGATAATGAAATAAGTGAATTATTAGAGCAAGAATTGCTTAAGAATAATGTAACAATTTACAAAAATTGTGCTTTAACTAACCTAAGTGAGAATGGCAATTCACTAACTCTTAATTTTGACAATAATACGCAATTCGAAGTTAATTTAGTCATATTTGCAATTGGATTTAAGCCAGCAACTGAATTTTTAAATGATTCTGGATTAAAAATGCTTTCCAATGGCGCAATTGTAGTAAATAATCAAGGCAGAACCAATATAGAAAATATTTATGCCTGCGGAGACTGTGCTACTTCATTAAATAAGCTAACTAATGAAAATGGCTATACGCCTTTAGCAACTATTGCTCGTAAGTTTGCTAAAGTAGTTGCTGATGATATTTTAGGAATAAAAAATGAATTTGTTGGCCATATTCAAAGCTCGATAGTTAAATCATTTGATGCCGAATTAGCTTCTTGCGGGCTAAATGAAAATAGTGCTAAAGCTTTAGGTTATGACATTAAAACTGTGTTTATTAAAGACAAAGACCATCCAGGCTACTATCCTAATCCAACACTGTTAGCCTTAAAATTAATTGTTAATAAGCAAACAAATACACTTCTGGGCGCACAAATGTATGGCTCTAATCTTTCAGTTTTAAGAATTAATTTTTTAATTAGTTTAATCTGAAACCAAATTAAATTAGATAAATCACTAGCACAAATTGATTTAGTCTACTCACCGCCTTTTGCAAGAGTGGTTGACATATTCCATATTGCTATAGAGAAGCTTTTAAAGGAGAATAATGAGTAATAATGTTTTATTAGATAGGTTCTTAGCTATAAGTAGCTGACAGGCTGCTTTAGCAGTTATTCTATTTCTTGCTATCCAGATAGGACTATGATTTACATTTAAGCGCTTTAAATTAAAATTTATTTATAGAGTCTTAATTGGACTTGCAATTGGTTTAGCATTTGGAATAGTTGTGCAAGGAATTAACAAATTTCCTGAATTTGGGCTAGTTGATCAGTTTAAGCCAGCAATTAAACATGGCGGGGAATTAATAAAAGAGCAAAATCCAGGTTATCAAAAATGAGCTGAGCAAACTAATATTTGAGTTTCCTTAGCTAAAAATATATTTATCAATGGAATTTTATTGCTTACTGCTCCAGTGGTGTTTATCGCTATTTTTAGGGTAGTTTCGCGTCCTGGTAATAAAAATGTTGGTCGTATCTCGCTTAAAGGTGTTGCTTTATTATTACTTAATACAGCTTTTGCCTTTATAGTAACATTTTGAATAGGCTATGCAATTAAAATTGGCGAAGGCTCAAATTTAAGTCTAGAGAATGTAGCTGATAAAAAATTACCAAAAGAAACACAACCATTACCAGTAATAATTTGAGAATACTTACCAAGCAATATAATTAGCCCATGAGCTGGCACTATGGTTATTTCATTGATAGTCATAGCAGCTTTATTTGGCCATTCAGTGAAAATTTTGTCAAAGAAAAAGCCTGAGCAAATGCAAAAAATTAGAAACTTTATGGATGGTGCTTGAACTATTGTTTCATCTATATTAACTACTTTTATGAAAATTATGCCTCTAGCTGTTATGTCAATGATCGCTTCATCAGTTATAGCTAAACCAATTGGAGCTTTAGCAACAATTGGCAAAGTATTAGGAGTAGGATACTTAGGCTTAACAATTTCATTAGTTTTCTTAACACTATTATTACTAATAAACAGAGTAAATGTAATTGCTTGATGAAGACACTGTGCCAAAATTTTAATTCAAGGTTTTGCAACTCAGTCTTCAAATGCAACACTGCCAATGTCAATGGAAACATTAAAAGAAGATGTAAAGCTTGATGACAGCGTTGTTTCAACAGTTACACCTTTATCAACAACAATGGGCTTAATGGGCTGTGCAGGAGTGCAATCTGGTGTAATAACTAGCTTATTATGAACAGGCACTAATGACATTGCAATTCATTCACAAGGCTTAGTGGTATTTTTCATTTTAGCACTGCTTATCACATTAGTGGCTTCATTAGGTATTAGTGGCATTCCTGGCACTGCGACAGTTTTAACTTCTGGTGTACTTAGTGGATTAGGTCTAGGTGCTTGATTTGGTCCAGTTTATGCAATTGTTGGTTCGCTAGATGGCTTATTCGATATGGGAAGAACTGGAGTCAATGTAACTTCGGGAGCTGTTGTAGCGACTTTAGTTGCTAAAAATGAAGGCTTGGTAAGTTCTGAATCAAACATTCTTTCAGCTAAATTATTAGCAAAGCAAGAGTTAATTAGACAAAAGAAAATAGAAAAAGAAGCAAAAATAGAACTTAAAAAACAAGAAAAGCTAAATAAATTAAAAGCCAAAACGGAAGAATCAAAACCTAAAGAATAATTGCCCAAAAAAGCTATAAAACAGGATTAAAAAAAACAAGTGAGTTATTAAAAACACTTGTTTTTTTATGCCCTTATTCTTAAACAATAGTGTCTTCAGCTTCATCATAATCTGACTTGCTATCAAGTCCCAATTTTGCTTGTTTTTTCTCCACATTTTCATTAATATCAACTTTAGAAATGCCTAGTGACTTAGCTGTTGTATTTATTTTATTTGTAATTTTATTAGCAGTATTAACAACTGAAACAAATTTGTCTCTAGATTTGTCCAAATTGTCTAAGCCATCAATGACTCTTTTATAAAGAGTATTGTAATTTTTTTGCACATCTAGAAATATATTTTTTAGCTTTTCAATATTTTTTTCAACTTGGAAACTGTTATTTTGCAATAAATATGAGTAAATAAAGACCATAATTATTTGTGGACCTTGAATATAAACTTTCAGCTTATCTTGAATTTCAGTCACAAAATTCATATCTTGAATTAAGGTTAAATAAACACTAGCCGAAGGGACATACATTAAGGCAAAAGGAGTTGTTTTTCTATCTGGTTTAATGTATTTTT
The DNA here is from genome assembly GCF_000089865.1 of Mycoplasmopsis agalactiae. Taxonomy (GTDB): domain Bacteria; phylum Bacillota_I; class Bacilli_A; order Mycoplasmatales; family Metamycoplasmataceae; genus Mycoplasmopsis; species Mycoplasmopsis agalactiae_B. The sequence continues at coordinate 295,777 of NC_013948.1, forward strand.
CATTAATGCTTTGAGCCATTTCTTTAATGGCTTTCTTAAGCTCTTTAAGATGAACTTCTTTTTCTGATGCACTTTTTGAATCTAGATACCTATCTCATTTTTCCTTTGGAAACTTACAGTCAATTGGAATAATTTGTTCAACTTCCTCATTTTCAGACCTTGACTTAATTTTCATTGCAAAGTCGACTGCTTCTTGATTTTTGCCAGGATTAATTTGATATTGTTTAAATCACAATCTATTTTTTTCATTTGGATAGTGCTCTTCCAAGATTTGTTCTAAAGTAAATTCACCAAATTCCCCTGTTTTTTTGTTGTTTGAGAAAGTTCTGTTTAAGTCATCCACACTAGCTTGCATTTGCTCGAACTTGACCATCTCTTTGCCAACTTTATCCATTTGCACTTGAATATTTCCAAATTGTTCTTTAATATGCTTAGTTAATGTATCTTCAAAATGCTTATCGATTTTTTCTTTAATATCATTAAATGATTTAGCATTATTCTCATTTATTTCTTTTAAATTTGAGCTAACTGTTTGATTAAACTTTTTCTCAAAATCATTTAGCCAGTAATTTTGACTAACAAATTTGTTGTTTAACTCTTCAAAAAGTTGCACCTTAAAATCATTGAATTGGATTGCTCTTTCAGAATCTTTTTTATTAATTAATTCAGCTGTGCTTTTTTCATACTGAACTAGTTTATTAACAAAGGCTTGATTATTTAGGGCTAAATCCCTTATTAATTTATTTTCAAAATCATTAATTTTATCAACTAGTGCATCCTTTATTGAGCTAAATTTGTCATTAATATAAAACTTATCATCAGCACTTAACTCATTACTTACATTATTTTTTAAGTTTTTATTTTTAATAATAAACAAGGCTAAAATTGACACAAGTAAAAGCACAATTATGATGCTTAAAGTAAGTAAAATTATGTTTATAGCTTCCATATAACTCCTTTTTATTTTAATTATATATTTTTACTTTTTGCCAAACCAGATTTATCAATAAAACAGCATTAAAAGAGCAAAATAAAAACTCAGCAATTTGAGTTTTTATTTTTAGACTTTTTTATCTTAAGCCTGAGTTTTCTAACTTGTATTGAAATTCAACGAATCTAAATAATTCTTCAATTTTTTCTATCTTTTTCTGCATTTCATCTATTGAATCAGAATCTTTTAGCTTGTTTTCTTCAAATGTTTTGCTAAATTGTTCTTTCTTATATTCATCTTGAATGGCATTAAGAAGAACTTCAATATTATCAGCTACTCTTTTCCAGGCATTAGTTTTGATTCCTCTTTCATATTTATGATATTTAGCATCACCCTTTTCTTTAGATTCTAAATAAGCTTCAATGATGTCATAGTTATAGTAAGCAAAATAAGGAATCTCAATATCAGGATCAATACCATCTTGAGTATAAGGCAAGTCCTCTGGCTTTTCTATTTTTTTATCAACTCATGATATTCAGGCATTATTAGATGAAAATTTAAAACTAGTGCCATCAGGAATAACAAGAGGTAAAATTGATCACATTCCACCGCCAGATTTATTGCCAATTATAGTTGCAAATTTGTTTTCTTTGGCAATATGAATTAATAAATTCGCAGCACTAAATGTATCAACACCAGCTAGAATGTATCATTTATATTCATTAGTATTATCTTTTTCATCATACTTTTTGTCATTATTAATATCAACTCTAAATCTTGAATAATCTAGAATCTTATTAATTTTTTCATAAGTATAAAGCTGCTGGTCTTTGCTTGATAAAAATCCAGCCACTTTTTTCATTGCAACAATTGCTCCACCACCATTAAGTGATAAATCTAAAATAATACGCTTAATAGGAGTATTTTTTTCTGAATGCTCTTTAATCATTTTCATGGCTTTAGACATTAAAATATAACTATCTTTAGTATGAGCATCCGGCTTGTTAATATCTTCATCACTAGCTACATTGAAATTATCAAGGTAGATAATTGCTATATCATTGTGGAAATTAACAAACTTATTCTTATCTTCTTCTAAAATACCAAGGCGAAGCTTGCCTAAGGTATTAAGGTAATAAACAAATTCATTCACTCTTCCACTTAGTGCCTGACCAAAAGGCTCAGCTCTATAGTCTGCTGGATGAAAGTATGAACCTGATTCAATTGAGCTGTGCAATTCATTTAATTCTTTATAATAAAAGTCTGTATAAGCTCTACCATTAACAAGTGCATCTGTGCTTAGCATTCTTTCTTTCAAAGTCATCTTAGCTTCATTTGGATCAATTATTCCTGTGCCTTTTATGACTGTTTTAGAGAAGTATTCGTCAAAATCCTTAGCATTCTTTTTTTCTAAAAATTTCTCTTTTATGCCGTAAAAATTATCAAATAAGAATCTAAGGAAGTTGTAAGTATTAATTCTTTCTTTAACTGTTTGCTTAGTGTTGTTACGGCTATTAGTCATAATTTTGTTGTACTCTTTAGGATCTGAGTCTTTATTAACAGTAACAGTAGTACCTATAAATTTATCGTTGTTAAAGTAAATGTTATAGTAGCTTTGTGAGCCATAAAGCAGGTTAAAAAGGGAAAAAGGCATAAAGATATTGCCATCTACTTCCTTAATACTCATGCCATATTTGCCTAAGTCAAGAGTGCTAAATTCTTCATTATCTAATCTAGTTACTTTTTGCTCTAATTCTTTTATGTTTCTAGAATAATCAGTAGTTGAAGAACCACGCACTAGGAAAAAAGCCCCTGTTGTGTTCATCTTAATTACGTTTGATTTAGTATCATATATAGCTTTATTAGAGCCTCTAGATCATTCAAAGACACCATCAGACATTTTGTTAATTTTTAATTCAGAAGTATTAAAAATTCCATTTAGCTTTGTCAAAAATTCATTGACATTGACATAAAGATCTTCTGATTCTTTATGTCTATATGTTTTTATTTGTTGATCTTTATTTTTATATTCATCAGAAAGATTAGTAAATGAATATGATTTATCAAACTTTAAGTCATCAGCAACTTTATTAGTTACTGAGTGTCTGCTAAATGAGCTACTATCACATGAAGCTGAAATAGCTATTGGCAAAAATGAGAAAGCAGGAACAATGAATTTAAGAAGTTTTATTTTGTTGGTTTTATTTGAACTATATCTTCTCATTTATTCATACCATTTCCATTTGCTTTTAGTTTTTCGATCAATTTTTTCTTGGCTTCTTCACTTTTTACAAAGATTTTTTCTAATGAAGGGAATAATTCTTTGTTTATAACTACTTTATCAAACTCAGTTTTAGATGTAATATTCTTAAATTCCTCATCATCTTCAAAAGTTATCTCTTTTAAAATTCCATTTCTTAAAAGCATAGATTTTAATGTTTTAGGTAAAGTAAGGTTGTCAATTTTAGTTCCCTTAAACCCGTCAAATTTCTCTAATGCTTTAGGAAGTTTTAGTGTAGTAATTTTTGTATTGTTAAAGCCATTTAGCGTTTTGAGCTTGTCATTAAATTCTACTGCTTCAACACTTGAATTATCAAAAACTTCAGATTCAATCACTTCTAGATTTTTGCCAAACTTAACCTTTTTTATATTTCTTGTTTTAGCAAAAGCACCAGATAAAATGTATTTATATTGATCAGGAATAACTAATTCACCCTCTTTGGATACACTTCTAGCCAATTCTTTAGATTTTTCAATTGTAATAGCTTCCTTGTTGATTTTGTCTAAAATATCAGCTATAGATTTTCTTATTTCTGCTTCTTTCTTTTTGTATTCTTTGCCTACATTCTTTTTAGCAACTTCAAACAATTTTTTAATTTCAGTTACTTTGTCATCAAAAAGATTACTTGTATTAAATTCTCTTTCAAATTTGCTGATAATGCTAGATTCTCTTAATAGATACGCTGCCCAAAGTTCTTCATCACTTTTCTTCTCTAGTTTTTGTGCTTCGTCAATTGCTTTTTGATATTCAGAAGTTCACTCAAGCAGATTTTTGAAATAGTGCGGATCACCTTCTTTATTTGATTCAGCCTTAGCAATTGAATTATCTAATACTTCAATTGCACTTGGTTTAGTTAATTTTGCTTTAGCTTCTTTAGTGGTTTTTAGTGCTTTATCAAAATCTTTTTTAGCAAGTTTTTGCTTTTCTTCTCTTGAAAGTGCATAGTAACTATCAATTTCCTTGATTCCAGCCTTTAATTTTGTAATAGCATCCTTAACTTCCTCAGCTGTTTTTGCATTATTGTGAGCATTCACAGCAGCTTGAATTACTTTGGCAGATTGTTCAAAAGCATAATCAGTATAGTCGCCAAGATAATGATTACGTTTGCTTGAAGCTTTAGTTATTTCATCTTGAAGCTCATCTTTTAGTTTTTGAAGTTCTGCTGCAACTGAATCGATATTTTGAGTACCAGGATTATTAGAATCTTTTTGGGCTTTATCCTTATTATCACAAGCAGCTGCTATTGCAGGAAAAGTTAATATTGGCAAAAGCACTAATCCAAACTTTTTCATATACTATTTATCTCCTTTATTAATTAACATTAGTTTTATCAACCAATTTAATTAATTGGTTAAAATCATCTTCTTTCATATCATTCCATCATTTGCTCTTAACTAGATATTTACTATAAACTTCGATTTCTTCTAAAGCGCCTCAGTGCGATTTGCTTATATCAGTAAATCTAATAAACTTTGGCAAGATTAACTTTTTAATCTTGCTTTCGTGAAAGCCTTCAAATGATTCTATGTTTTCAGGTAGTTTGATATCTTTAATTAGTGTTTCATTAAACCCACCTACTTTAATTACCTTTTCAGGAATTATCAATTCGCTAATGTTAGTTGAGTTAAAGCCATTTATTTCAACTAAGTTTTCAGGTAACTTAATTTTAGTAATATGTGGATTGTAGTTAAACGCACTATTTGTAATAACTTCTAGTGATTCAGGCAAAATAACTTCTTTAATTCCAGACTCTTTGCCTGAAAAGCCACCAAGCACTTTTAAATGACTAGGCAACTTAATTTCTTTTAATCTGTTATTCGAAAAAGTGCCATCATGAATTATTTTTAGTGTTTCAGGTAGAGTAATTACTTCAACATTAACTAGGTTTTCAAAACCAGCTAATTCAGTTAGTCCTTTATTCAATCTAATTCTATTTAATTCAGAGTTTCTAAATGATTCTTTATGAATAACTTTAAGCGATTTTGGTGTTTTTAATTTAGTAATTAATGTACTTGCAAAACCGCCCAAAGTCTCTAATTTACTAGGCAATTTGACTTCTTTAAGCTCTGTTCCATCCAAAGTATTTTGATGAATCACTTTAAGTTGCTCAGGAAGTAAAATATTTTTAATTTTAGTGCCAGCAAAACCGCCAAAAGAGTGAAGATTCTTAGGTAAATCAAGAGTAGAAACAGCACTATAATCTAATGTTTCAGCTCATATATCTTTAAGTGATTCAGGAAGAGTAATTTCTTTTATATTTCAGTTTTTAAAACCACCAAAAGAAATTAATTTTTCAGGCAATATTAATTTATTTTCTTTAGCCTGTGGCACTCTTAAATCTAAAGTATTAGGTTCAATGTGTAATAAGTTTTTAGGCAAGTTAATTTCAGAAATAGCTGTTTCAGCAAAGCCACCAAATGAAACTAAAGAATCAGGCAATGTAAGACTATCTATTAAGGTTTTATCAAAGGCATTTTTTGAAATGGATTCAAGCTTTTGAGGCAGCTTTAGCACTAAAATGCTAGTGTTTTCAAAACCACCTAATTTTTTAAGTGATTCAGGTAAGTCAATTCTTTTAATACCTCTTGATTCAGCAAAAGCATTAGGTTTTATTTCAATTAGTCCATCATTGAGTGTCAAGCTATTAATATTAGATTTTTTAAAACCACCGAGCACTTTTAGTGAATTAGGAAACTTTAATTCAGTTAGATTAAAGTTTAAAAAACTTTCATCTAAAATTTCTTCTAATTGCTCATTAAATTCAATTTCTTCTAAATTATGTAGAGTATTAAATCCACCTAAAACTTTTAAGTTTTTATTAAATTTGAGTTTGGTTATAGGAGTTTCATCAAATGAATTTTCATGTATCTTAGTTAAAGTTTCAGGGAAACTTAACTCTCTAATGCTTGTGGCTTTAAATCCACCTAATTCAGTTAGCTTGTCTGGTAATTTTACAGTTGCAATCTTAGTATTATCAAATGAACCTTTTAAAATTTTGCTAACACTTTGCGGAATTTCTATATTTTTAATAAATGTATTAGCAAAGCCACCTAAAACCTGTAGATTCTTAGGTAAAGTTATGCTGTCTAAATTAGTGTTATCAAAAGCACCTTGATCTATTATAGTAACAGCATCATGAAGTTCCACTTTTTCCAAATTGTAAAAAGTACTAAAAGCATTTTTGCCAATTTTAGTAAATTCAGCAGGAATTTTTACTTCTTTTGAATTTCTGTCAAATTTTGCTAAAGCTTTTTTAGCTGTAAGAACAGAAGAGTCCTTTTCTTCCGGATCTTCCTGTTCTACAGTACTATTAGTATCTTCAACATATTCTTTTAACTCTTGCTCAGCCTTATTTTCGATTTGTTTAACTTGCTCAGTCACTTTATTTAGCACTCTTAAAGCTTGTCTGTCGCTTCAAAAATTTGAAAGCTTATTTTCATAGTTTTTAATAAGCTCTAATGATTCATCTTCTACCGATTCAAGCTTTAATCTATGAAGATCATAAAGTACTTTAGTGCTAGGCTCATAATTGCCACATTTTGCAGAAATTAAAGGAGCTGCAATAAATAAAGGAGCAATAAAAAGATGTCTTCTTAAATATTTTTTTGCTTTCATTTAGTTCCTCTAAAGGGCTTTGAATTTATTTAACTTTTTTCTCAATTGCTAGTGTTCCTGAAATTAATTTTGACGAAGCGCTTGCTTTAATTGTTACTTTTTTATAAATGTCTTGGACAAGGCCATTTGCAGATGTTGTGCCATCTTTTTCAGCTTCAATTTTTTCAATGTCATCCTTAGTTATTTTTTCTAGTTCTTTAACCTTTTTTAGTAGCTTAACAGCTGATAGACTAGCAAAATTACCATCTTCAAATTCTTCTAGGAATTCTTTTACAAAACTTTCATCAAGTTTAAGTTTGCTTAAATCAACTTTTCCATTTTGGACAGCATTGCCTGGGTTTTTGCTAAGTGTGAATTTACCTTCAAGCCTTTTTGAATCTTTTGAAGCTGTTATAGTTATTGTGCCGTTGTTTTTATCAATCTCTAAATCAAAATCAGTTTCTTCTAAACCATTTTTAAATAAGCTGTTTAAAGTGAATCAAACACTAGTTTTACTTGAATCATTCTCTTCATCATTTTGTTCATTTAATGATTCAAGAAGACTCATTTTTGTTTTTTCATCAAGATTATAGGTTGATAGATTAATCTTTATTGAAGCACTATTTTTTTCAATAGAAACTGTGCCCATGATTAGATCAGAAGTTTCAGAAGCGCTTATAACTAGTTTCCCTGTGCCGAATTCAACTTTTACATCATCAGTTTTAAGTGTTACTAATCCAGGTATCTTTTTTAGAATATTTACAACATTAGATGTATTTGGCTTGTCTTTGGCTTCTGATTGAAGTTCCTTTTTAATATCTTCAGTCATAATCGCATTCAGCATTACCTTAAATACAAAGTTTAATGTGCCAGTAAACTTAGCTGATGTACTTTTAGCAGCAATGGTTAGCTTGTTACTTTCTTTTTTAATTTCAACATCCTTAGCATCTAAATCTTTTAATTCAGGAAGTTTTTTTAGAACATTAACAATGTCTTCAGGCTTAAAATCTTTTTTTGACAACTCAGTTTGTAATTTTTCTTTTATTTCTTTTGTTAAAGTAATATTATCTAATTCAGTTTTATTTGAAATGCTTAATTCACCCTTAATAACTTTTGAACCTGCAGTTGCTTTTACAGTTAAAGTACTATCTTTAAACAAAACTTCAAAGTCACTTTCAGTTAATTTAGCAAAATTATCATCTTTTTTAAGAGCAGCAAGAACCTTAGTTTTGTCAGGCTTTTCTTTAGCTTCAGCTTTTAAAAGTTTTTTTGTTTCACCATTTAGTTGAACTTTAGATAAATCAATAACTGCATCTGGTGTTTGTTTTTGAGCGCTATATTCATATGTTCCTGAAACTAATTTTGATTCTTTATTAGCTTCAATAGTTAATTTATTGTCTTTAAATTCAACTTTTGCTAAGTCAGATTCAGTTAGGTTTTCTAAGCCTTTTTCTGTTTTAAGAACAGTAACAACTTGTGCTTTTGTCACACCATCTTTAGCCAATTTATTTAGCTCTTCTTTGGTTTTCTCACCTAACTTACCAAGTTCAACTTTTACAACTTGGTTTTCAGTGGTTTCACCAGGATTACCTGGATTAATTGGAGTTTTGTTATCTTTTTCACTTGTATCATCACATTTAGCAGCAATAAATGGAATTGCACTAAAAACTGATAGTGATCCAAATGATAGTAACAATTTATTTCTTTTCATAATGTATCCTCAATAATTTGTTAAATATTAGGATAAAAAAATATCCTTCGACAAGAGGGATATTAAAAATAAAGATCGAGATACGCACGAATTACCGTGATCAACTCATAGGTATAATCTCAGCCTTTTACAGCACCCTTGTCAACTAAAATTATATATTATGTAATAGTTATAATATTTTGTGCAAATATTTATGAAAACAGAGCATCATTACTTTTCATCATACAAATGTGTTAGTATTGTTTTTTGCACTATAAAATAGTGTTTTTGGGAAATTTACAGAATAAATTGGAATTTCAAAAGATTTTGCACAAAATGTTTGAAATGAGATTTAACACTGCAATGCTATCTGCTTAAGAAAATTGCAAATAAAACATTGAATAAATTAACAAATCATTGTTAAGTATATTTCTAAAATACAAAATATACACAACAAAAATAGCATTTTAGATATACATTAAATAATCAAGTAACTGAAAAATTTATCTATTTAAAAACATCAATTTTATTAGTAAAATTAATGTATGTCATCATCAATTCTTCCGAGTCCTTTTGTAAAATGAGCAGGCGGAAAACGCCAATTATTGGGTGAAATTTTAAGCAAAATTCCATCTAAATTTAATAATTATTATGAGCCTTTTGTTGGCGCTGGTGCTCTATTATTTTCACTCAAACTTAACCAAGTTAGTTATATAAATGACATTAACAAAAGTTTAATTCATACATATAAAATAGTTAAAGATAATCCAAATGAATTAATTGATGTGCTGAGTGAATTAGATAATAAATTCACTTCTAAAAGTGATTATTATAAAAGTCGAAATCTTTTTAATCAAAAGATTCAAAATAGTGAATATGATGTTTTACATGCTGCACTATTTATTTACCTAAATAAGCGCTGTTTCAATGGTCTATATCGAGTGAATTCAAAAGGATTGTTTAATGTACCTTTTAATAATAAAGAAAATATAAAATCATTTGATAGAGATAATATTTTAAAAGCATGTGAATGACTACAAAACAAAGTTATAACAAATACGGACTTCGAAATAACAGTTCAAACTGCATCAAAAGGTGATTTTGTATTTTTTGACAGTCCATATGCACCACTTAATAACAGTACTTTTACTTCATATACAAAAGATGGCTTTACTTTAGATGATCACAAAAGATTGGCTAAAGTATTTAAAGAATTAGATAAAAAAGGTTGTTATCTAATGCTTACAAATCATAACACTGAATTAATTAGGGATTTATACAGAGACTACAATATTACTGTTATAAAAACAAAAAGACTAATTAATTCTGATGCAAGCAAAAGAGTAGGGGAAGAAGTTATAATTACAAATTATAATAAAGGAAGTTAATGAGTAATAAAATTGATTATTTTGTTGAAACATTATTACCAACAAACAAAAACTATGCTTATTTTGTAAATTGGCAAAATGTTAAATTGCCAGAACAATTAGAAGTAGAATTTAATGCTTTAAATTCATTAATATCTAAGACCAATAATTTTGACGACAGTTTTATTGCCTTACTATCAAAGCTCCCATCTGTTGTGCAGACTTTCCCATTTTTATTAGCATTATCAAAGCAGGATAGAGAACATTTAGTAAACAGACACACAAAGTTAGAAATATTTGACAACGAGAATCAAGTTGTAAATGACATAGAATTTTTTGTAGCTCAGGATAAATTGTCCTTTGATGAAATAGAAAAATATCTTAACTTTTTTAAAAAAACAGGACTAAAAAATTTGTTTACTGACATTTTAAAAAGAAATGTAATAGACTATTTAACAGGTACATTGGTCGGTTTAGATACACATGGTCGAAAAAATAGAAGTGGTCAAAATTTTCAGGTACTGTGTGAAAATTTAATAATATCAATAGCATTAAAATACAATTTAACTTTTTATAAGCAAGTTAGGTTTAAAGACATAGAAAACGACAACTTAAAGTTCACTGATGGATTGCATAATAAAATAGCCGACATTGTATTAGTTAAAAATGGGAAAGCATTAAATATTGAATTAAATTATTTTGAAACAGGAGGCTCAAAGCCAAATGAAATAATAGAGAGCTATATAAACAGAAAAAATGAACTACGCAAAACCGGTAACTATTTCATTTTAATTTCTGATGGATTAGTATGAAAACAAAATTCACATAATCAACTAATCAAAGCATTTGACAACATTGAAATAGTAAATTATCACGTTGCTAAATCAAGTGAATTTGAAGAAAGAATTAAGCAAATTTTTGATGTAAGCGAATCTGTTACTAAGGAATAAAAATACTGTCCAAGTTTTTAGTCAAAATTGGCTTATTTTTTTCATTTTGCTTTATAATTAAAAAGAATTTTTAATTAAATTTGATATCAAATTATTACACTATTATGGATTCGCTTGGGTGTGCCTTGAGAAAGGGTGCTAGGCGTTAGAAGTAATGGGAAGATATAACAAACTAAAGGAATTTTATTTTATGGAAAACGAAAACTTAAAAGTTGAACAAGCTACAACAGCTGAAAATAATATGGCTGAAAAAGCTGATGATTCAAAAGCTTCAAAAGAAGTTAAACCTACTATTGTTTCTAGAGAAAAATTATTAGAAGCTGGTACATATTTTGGTCACAAAAAGAGTATGTGAAATCCTAAAATGAAGGAATTTCTATACCCTCAATCAAAACGTGGAATGCACATGATTAATACAAACGTTACACTACAACGTTTAGAATTTGCTTACAACATTTTAAATAAATTTGTTGCAAAAAACCCTAGAACAACATTCATTTTTGTTGGTACTAAAAAACAAGCTAAAGACACAATTAAAGATAATGCTTTAAGAACTGGCAGTTTCTATGTATCAGAAAGATGACTAGGTGGTACATTAACAAACGCTTCTACAATTTTCAAAAGAGTTAAAGTAATGGAAGAATTAGAAGCACAAGCTGCTAAAAAATTCCAAGGCTACACCAAAAAAGAAGGATTAATCAAACAAAAAGAATTGGATAAATTGCACAAAAATCTTGATGGTATAAGAAAAATGCAAAGCCTTCCTTCATTTATGATTGTAGCCGATCCTAATGTTGATGCTATAGCAGTTAAAGAAGCTAGAAGCAAAGGTGTTAAAGTTATTGGTATTTTAGACTCAAACTCAAACCCTGATGCTGTTGACTTTGGTATTCCTGCAAATGATGATTCAGCTAAAAGTATTACTTTAATTATGACAATCCTAGCTGATGCTATTGCTACAGCTCGTGGCGGAAAAGCTAAATTTGCTTACCAAGGTGATGACAAAGTTATATTGCCTGAGTTCAAAACTGACAAAACTTTAAATCCAAGATTTATGAACCAAAGAAGAAGTTTTGAACAAAATAGTGCTGAAGGTGTTAAAACTGTAGAAAAAACTACAACAAGCACTGAAGCTGCTGAATAATTCAAATAAAATAATATTGTAGTATTTTTATAACAACTAAAGAGGTAGTATTATGGATAAAATGGCTCTAATTAAGGAACTTCGTGAAAGAACAGCAGCCGGAATGTCTGACTGTAAAAAAGCACTAGAAGCTTCAAATTGAGACGTTGAAGAAGCTATTTCATTTTTAAAGAAAAATGGAAAAATTAAAGCAGCTTCAAAAGCAAATAGAGTTTCAGCAGATGGACTTTTAGTTGAAGCAGGCAATAATGAAAGAGCAGTTTTAGTTGAATTAAACTGTGAAACAGACTTTGTGGCACATGGTGAAGAGTTTGTGGCATTAGCAAACACTGTTGCACAAACAATCGTTGCAAATTTTGAATTAGTTAAAGAAAATGGTGCTGAAGCAGCCTTAGCACTTAAAGTAGCTAATTCTGAAGAAACATTAGCTGATGCAATTTCATCATACAGTGCTAAGTGTGGTGAAAAAATCGAATTAAGACGTTTTGTTTTAATTGATGCAGGTACAAACCAATCAGTTTCAACCTTTGTTCACATTAACGGCAAAATTGGTGCAATTATGCTTACAGAAGGTTCAGATGCTGAAGCTGCTAGAAATGTAGCTATGCACCTAAGTGCAATGAATCCTGAATATATTTTTGCTGAAGATATTCCAGGCAGCGTATTAGAAAAATTTGCTTCAGAATTTAAAGAACCAGCAGGCTTTAGTGACAAACCTGAAAAAATCCAAGAAACAATTAGAAAAGGCTTTGTGGACAAAAAGATTTCTGAAGTTACACTTCTTTCACAAAAGCTTATTATGGATGAGTCTAAAACAGTTCAACAATACCTAAAAGAACACAAATTAAGATTAATTAAAGCAATAAGATTTGGTCTTGGTGAAGGTATTGAAAAAAAAGAAACAGACTTTGCTGCTGAAGTCGCTGAACAAATGAGCAAGTCAATGTAATTAACAAAATAAAAAAATAGCCAAGGTTTCTTTCCTGGCTATTTTTTTGCTATTAGCTCAGCTAAAGCATTATCATTGTAAAAGTCTTCGTAATTTAGTTGGTTTTCTGCAGGCACTTCAAAACCGTTTTCGACTGAAACATAGTGCTTTTCGTCTGATTTTGTAACAATTTTAGTGTTTGAACTTACAACAATCATTGTCCCATCCGAAAGCACAATTGGAATAATAGCACAAGCACCACCACCTGTTTTTTGTCCAATAATTTGCACTTTTGAACTAGATGGACTTAATTTATCAGCTGCTGTATAAGCTACTAAAGCATTAGCAGCACTAAAACTTAGATTGCTAGTTAATAAGAATCATTTATAGTCTTTATTTAAATACTTTTGTGGTATTTCAGCTCTATAAACTGATTCTTCTAGTGTTTTAGTGAGTGTATTATAAGCATATGAATAAGCTTTCCTGTCTTGCTTTCCTTTAATTAGGCCAATTAGTCTGTATAGTGCGGCAATATTGCCCCCACCATTTTGTGAAATGTCTAAAATAATATTACTTATTTCAGAGTGAGTTGCTAACTCCCTTCTTTCAATCACATCAAGTGCGTATTTAATTAATTCAAATGAATCAGCCATATAATGCTTTTCAGGATCGCCTGTAAGCTCTTCTTCTGAAACAGTATTAAAGCTGTCCAAAGTAATAACAGCACTTTTGTTATCTGGCAAGAATCTTACAACAGGAGTGTTGCTTTCAATTATTGCAGGTCTTCCGTTGTGTTCGCCGACTTTTAATAAACGTCTTGAACCAATAGAGTCATGAAATTCTGCATTATCTCTAAGCGTACCTAATTTAAGTTTTAGCTCATTCGCATTTAGTCATCTTGATTTAAAATCTGGATTAACTTTTTCTTTATATTCAAGTAGTGACTTATCTACTAGACTTTTAATAAATTCGCCATCTGAATATTCTAATGGTGTATAGTAATTAAATTGTCTTACTGAGGTGTGTAATTCATTAATTTGGCCGTGTAAGGCTTTAAAATAGCCTTTGTTGTAAATTAAAGGGTTTTTGTTAAGTATGTCTTTTTTAATACTTGGATCTAATCAACTTTCAAAGCCAACTTTGTCAAACTTTTTCTCTTCAGCAAGTCCATAAAAATTATCAAAAACGAATCTTAATGACTGTAAGGCATCTTGTCTTTGTGCGGCTGTTTCGGGAGTAAATTTAAATTTGTTAGTTATTTCGCTTAATGCTCCTGGTGTTGTTCTAATAGTTGTGTCTATATCAACACCATAATATTCTGAGCCGTTAAAACGCAAATTATAGTAGTTTTGGCTTAAAAATAGTAAGTTGAAAACAAATAAAGGAATTATAGGCTCTTTGTTTATTGCATGGACTTTTCAATTATATTTTTTTAAGTCAAACTTAATGCTATGTGGCTTACCATCAATATAGCTGCTTTTAAATTGCAATGGTGTTAAACTATGCATAATGCCTAAGGTTTTTTTGCCGCTTAAAATACCAAAAACTCTAGGGTCACTCATTTCAATTGTGTCATTTTCTCAGTCAAATTTTAATGTAGCACCATTAGCCCTATAAATTTGATAATTTTGTCTATGCAAGAAATTATAAGGGGTTCCCATTTGGATTAAATTAGTATTTACCACACCATTTAAAGCCGAAAGAGCCTGTTTTACAGATACATAAGGAATTCTGTCATTATTAAAATAGTAAGTGTCTATGCCTTCTTTACCAATATGTTCATAGTACTGAACGGCATTAACAAAAGCATGTCTATTGACAGTATAGTTACCTTCAGTATTAACTATTTGATTATTTACACACTGAGCCGCAATAAAAGGAGCAGTGATTAATGGAAGGCCTAATGGCATAAATTTATTAAATGTTTTTTTCACAATTGCTCCTTTATTTAATTAGTATCGTTCTTTTATTCTTTCATAGTTTTTCTTGTTTTTTACATAATATCAGTGAATTATTTCATCTTCTGAATAATTTAATAACTTAGCAACGCCAAGGGCAATTGCTAGCATTTGCGCTATAACATATTTATTTAAATTATTAATTGCGCTACTGATTGTACTAAATAATAAACAAATTTGTCTGTTTACATTGTTAGATAATATTAGAGGTTCAATATCAGGCTCGACATTATATTTGTATGCAAAAGAGCCAATAAAATGAAGTATATCAGCAAATTCTTCTAAAGCTTTTTCACGGTTGATTGTTTTGTTTGCTTTTCAATATTTAAATGATTGAACTTCATTAGCAAATTCAGCAGTTTCTACTAAAGTTGCTAGCAATTTCATTTCATCAAATTCAGCTTGAGTTATATTACTACTTGAAGCATCAACATCATTACGATTGATAATTGCTTTATCTAATTCTCTTTGCATTTCAAATATTTTTTTTAAATTCATGGCTAAAAGTATAAACAATTCTTATATATAGTTAAATAATAAAATTTTAAATTAAACATCTTAATTTATGAGTAAAAAACCTTACTTATTATGTAAATTTTATACTTTTTAGTGGGCATAAGGTAAATATATTTTTGTGTGTAAGCTAGTCTCTAAATTTAGAAAACTAGCATTAGTTAAAAGGTAAGCAAAATAAATTTTTAATCAGCTTACTAGAAACAAGTTTTCGTGTTCTGGTTCAAAAAAAGCACCCCTTAAATGCTGTTTTATAGGCTAATAAGCCAATAAACAAAAGAAGCACATCAAGGTAGTGATGATGCTTCTTTATAGTTGTCAATTACTATTATTAGTATTTGTAGTCAATTCCTAATGCTTTTAAAATAGGAACTAAAACGAAGTTAAATGGCTTGTTGAAGTGTGGCAAGAAGTAAACGTCAGTAAGAGCAATTTCAGGAAGTGTTAGTCCTTTTTGGATAGCTAGAGCTAACATGAAAATTGTTTCAGTGTGGATTGCATTTCCTCATGAGCCAATTTGAGCTCCGACTAATTTTAGTGTCTTTGTGTCATAAACGATCTTACATGCAACTTTTTCTGATGTACTCATAAATTCTGGACGGTCAAAGTCTTCGAAGTATACACTAGCTACATCTGTAAGTCCGTTTCTTCTAGCAGCTTCTTCGGTGAAACCTGTACTTGTGTAGTGGCAGCCAAAAACATTAATAGCATTTGTTCCAGCAACACCTGGGAATGGTACATTTAATCCTGCAATGTGTAATGCAGCTACAACACCAGTTTTAACAGCGTTTGTTGCTAAAGCAACGTGAGCGTGGTTGCCTGTTACACTGTGTTTAATAGCTGATGAATCACCAATTGCATAGATGTTTTCATCGCCTAGGATTTGTTGGAAGTCATTTACTTTAATAGCACCATTAGGTAATTTTTCAGCGTCAACCATTTCTGTTCTTGGTCTAAAGCCAACACTCATTATTACTAAATCAGCAGCATGTTCGCCTTTGTCAGTAACAACAGATGAAACATCTTTACCGTTAGTTGACTTAAATTCTTTAACCATTTCGCCAAGTGCTAACTTAACACCTTCATTTTTAATATTAGCTTCCATAATATTTGTAAATTCAGGGTCAAAGTAGTTTCCAATAACTCTAGGGTTGTTGTCGATTAAAGTAACATTTTTGCCTTTTTGTCAAAATGCTTCTGTAAGTTCAATTCCAATATATCCAGCACCAACAACAACAACATTTTTAATTTTGTCATCGTTTGCTAATTCAACTAAGTGTTGAGCGTGTTGGAATAATTTTGAAAGAACAATATTATTGTATTCAATACCTGGAATCTTAGGTTCAATTGGTCATGTACCACCAGCAAATACTAATTTGTCATATGTATCTGTAAATTCTTCACCAGTTTTTAGATTCTTAACAACTACTTCTTTCTTGTCTTTGTTAATTTTAATTACTTCATGTTCAGTTTTTAAGTCAACACCATATTTGTCTCTTAAAATTTCAGGAGATGAGTAAAATAGACCATCTGGTTGACTAAATTCACCACCTACTCAAACTGCTATACCACAACCTAAAAATGACACGTTTGTGTTTCTGTCATAAGCTGTAATTTGCGCGTCTTTATTTACGGTTTTAACTGTCCTGATAAATGAAGTTCCTGCGTGGTTTGCTCCCACTAAAATAATCTTCATATAAGTCCTCCAATTTAATATAGTAAAAAAATTTTAAACTTTATTTAATACTTAAAATTAAATATGAAAAAATAATATGTAAATATGCAAAAAATATAAAAAAGAGCCTATAAATTTCTATAAGGCTCGTTTTTTATTTCTGCTAGTTTAATTGTAATATTACTAAAATTATTGCTTAATTGATTATAAATATCATAAATAAACACTTGCTCATCTAAATGGCTTATTTCTAGTATTGGAATTTTAAGTTCTTTGTATGTTAGTCAGTCACTTCATTTAATATCACTAGTGATAATTAAATCATATGTATCATCAACTTTGTTTATTTCACTTATTGAACCAGAACCTGAAAAAACTGCAATATTTTTGATAATTTTGTTTTTTGATTCATCAAAATTAATATTAGTGCGCATTTGGTATAGATTCAATTTTTGGTTAATAAGCAAAACTAATTCTTTTAATTTAAAATTGACATTTTTAATTGCTATAGGATAGTTTGAATTTTCAAAATGGGCTATATTTTGCTCTAATTCAAGCATTTTTGCGATTTGAAAACTAGTACCAAATTTATGATTGTCATAATTAGTGTGCAAGCATAAAACATTAATACGCTTTTGTTTAAGAGTTTTTAAAATTTGACTTTTATAAGGAGCATTTACAAACTCTTCTTCTCAGGTTTTATAAAACTTAAATGGATGATGGGTAATAATTAAATTTGCATTTGAGCACAGTGCTTTTTCTAATACCTCTGAAGTTAAATCAAGAGCAACTACTATGCCATTTAGCTTTTCACTAAGGTTAAATTTTAATGATCAGCCAGCAGGATCTCATTCTTCCTTATTTTCCAAAGGATACTGTTTTATAAGGTAATTCGTAATTTTTCTTATTTGCATTTACTCTATTCCATAAACACTTTTAAGTATCTGCTTCTTTCAGGACTGCTCTTAAGTTTTCTTAAAATTTTGTTTTCAATTTGTCTAATTCTTTCTTTAGAAACATTTCTTTCTAAAGCTAATTCTTCTAATGAAAACACTTTATATTTTTCGCCATTATTATCAAAACCGACACCATATCTTTTGCAAATTAATTCATATTCATCTGCATCAAGGGTGTCTTTTAGTATTGCATTTAAGGTTTCGACCAACTCTTCATGTGAAGCATAGTCAACAGGGTTTACAACACTTTCATCTTTAACAAAGTCACTAAACGATGAATCATTTTCTTTTCCTATTTGCTTATCTAAAGAAATAGGGCCGATGTTAATTTTTCTAATGTGTCTAACTTTTTCAGCAGTAAAGTCATTGCCGTATCTTTGTGCAATTTCTTCATCAGTTGGATCAACACCATTTTCTTGTTGCAACTCACGTTCAATTTTTGTTATTTTGTTAATTGTTTCCACCATGTGAACAGGTACACGAACAGTTCTAGATTGATCAGCTACTGCTCTAGTAATTGCTTGACGAATTCATCAAGTTGCATAGGTTGAAAACTTAAAACCTTTATTTACATTGTACTTTTGTACAGCCTTAATAATTCCTGAATTTCCTTCAGAAATTAAGTCAATAAAGCTTAAGCCCCTGTTTTTGTACTTTTTAGCATTATTAATAACTAAACGTAAGTTTCTTTTAATTAGCTTATCTCTAGCTCTTTTACCTCTAAAGCCACCTTTATCCATCTCAGTAGCTAGCTCAAATTCTTCTTCAGGTTGTAATAATTTTCCATACTTACCAATTCAACGCATGTATCACTTAACAATGTCGTTTGTTTCAGTAAGCTTATTTTTAAGATCTTCTTTCTTAACTGATAAATTAGCGCTAAGATCAATTTCTTCAGCTGAAAAATCTTCAAGTTCCAAAGTATCTAAACTAAGTTTATCTTTAGGCTTTCTTCCTCTTTTACTTTTAGTAGCGCTTTGATCTTTATCATCTGTTTTATAGACTATTTCGTCTTCTTCGTCATCTTCATCATAGCTTGAATCATGATAATCATCATCCATAACCATAAAGTCTTCAGACTCATCTTCATATGAATCATATGAATTATCACTATAGTTGCCAATTAATTTTGAATATTCTGAATCATCTTCTAAATCTTCAGTATCATTTGACTTAACTTGTATTTTGCTATCTAAGCCATCATCATAGCCTTTTGACGAATCAAGCTTATTTATAGATTTTTCAGCATCAACTTCATCCATAATGTCATCACTATTAACAAATGAAGCATCGCCCTCATCAAAATCATCTGCAAGAATATTTTCCTCTAGAAGAAGTTCTAACATAATATCCATATCATCATCTGGAACTTCTACTTTAATTGAATCTAAGTACTCATAAACTTCTTCTTGAGTCAAAGTACTTTTGCCTAAATTTTTAAGGTGTGACTTGATTAATTTAACTGTCGCCTTTAGTTCACTTTTTTTACTCATTCTGCTCCTCATCATCCATTTTTAATTTATTTTGCCTTTGCTTCTCTAAAATTTCCTTAACTATTTTGTCGTTTGTAAATATTCCTGATCCATTAGCCCCTAGATCATTGACAATATAGTAGTTGTATCTTTTTAGATCATCATCTCTAGCTCTTTTATAAATTTCTGCAAAATCATTTTCTAATTGCACTATGTCCTTATTATCAAAATTTAATTTTCTTATAAATAAGTCTTTGCCTTCTTCAGTAAATTTTTTAATTATGCTTTTTGATTCGCTTTCATCAATTTTTATGCGACTAATTAACTTTTTGTAAATAACTTTAAGGTCTTTGTTAAATTCTAAAGCACTTGAATTAAGTTCAATTGATTCAAATGGCTCCTTAGAATAATTTTTGTAAAAAAACTCTTGTAAGTTAGGATAGTGCAGTAAAATTAGCAACATTTTTTCTATCCAATTTTGCTTATATTCCTGTTTTATAGGCTTATAGAGTTTAGGACTGCTAAAATTTGGCTGCTCATTAAAACTTTGGCTATCTACAATATCATCGTAGTAAAATGAATCGTTATAGTCATAAGGTTCATCATAATTATTTAAATTTACATTATTGAAAGTACTAAAATCATTATTAAAATTTTTGCCTTTGTCGATTATAAAGTTAATATCTCTATTGTATTCTTTTTTTAATTTTTCATTAAAAACAGATGCAGCATTTTGCGACAAGTATGCTCAAAAAGGATAAAATTCAGTACCGAACTTTTGAAACTGCATTTCATTGACATTAATTATGTTAAATCCATCATAAAGACCAAATTTTAGGCGTAAGTAGTCATAAACAAAATATATGTATAAGCTAGCATCATTAATTAAATTTTTAACAGCATGAGCACCATAAGTGTTTAGCAACTCATCAGGGTCAAGCTTATTATTGCTTTTTACTACATAAATGTTAGTGTAATTATTTTGCAACAGTGTCTTAATAGTTTTAAAAGTTGACTCTTGACCAGCATTATCGCCATCTAAAAATAAAATTATTTTTTTAAACTTTTGCAGCTTATAAACATGCTCTTTGGTTAAGGCTGTTCCCATTAGACAAATTGCTTCATTAATGTTGCATTTATTTAATGCTATAACATCAAAAAAGCCTTCTGTAATGACAATTTGGTTAAAATTGCTTTCTTGATAAACATTGTTTAAGTTATACAAAATGCTTGATTTTTTAAAATAATTATTGTCTGAACTATTTATATATTTCGGCTTAGAATCATCTAAAGCTCTTGCACTGAAACCTACTATTTGATTTTGCTCATTTCTAATACCAAAAGTAATTCTATTTTTAAAAAATTCTTCCTTATTATTAAGTGAAATTAATGAAGCATTCGATAAAATGCTTAGTTCATGTTCAATTTCAGAAGCAAAAACTTCTTTAAAGCGCATCACAGGTGCATAGCCAATGTCATATTTGTTGCAGTCATTGTAACTTAGGTTACGCTTTTTCAAAAATGCCTGAATTACAGGGTTGTTTGACTTAATAAGTTCTGATTTATAAAACGAATTAGCTTTATCTAATGCTTCATAAACTTTAATATCAGTTTGACTTAATTTATCCTGATTATCACTTTCATAAGTATTTTCTGAATAATCAAAGTCAATGCCTGCTTTATTAGCTAAGTATTTTAATGATTCAATGTAGCTTCATTTTTTAAAAAGTTTTAAAAAAGTAAGTGCATTGCCACCAGTGTTGCACACAAAACACTTAAATATCTGCCTACGTGTGTCAATGCTCATTGATGGATTTGTGTCATTATGAAAAGGACAAAGAGCAACATAAGATTGCCCTTTCTTTCTTAATTCAATAAAGTCTCTAAGAACATCAACAATGTCATTTGATGCGATAATATTGTTGGCAATTTCATTTGAAACTCTTGACATTGTTGCGTACTGTCCTTTCTTAATTATTTTACTTACAAAGCTTATTTAAAGGTCTTTTGGGCAAATTCATATAGGCTAGAAATACTAATTCTTTCTTGCGACATACTATCTCTATTTCTAATAGTTATGCATTCATCATTTAATGAATCGTAATCAATTGTGATGCAATAAGGTGTGCCAATTGAATCTTGGCGTCTGTATCTTTTACCAATTGAGCCGGCATCATCATAAGTGATTGGAATATTTAATTTAAGCAGCTGCTTATAAATTTCTTCAGCTTTTTCATTTAGTTTTTTAACTAAAGGTAAAATTGCAAATTTATATGGCGCAACTGCATTTGGCACTTTTAAAACGATTCTAGTATCGTTTTCTGAAACTAATTCTTCATCATATGAATCAATTAATAATGCAAGCATTAATCTGTCTAAACCCATCGATGGTTCAATTACATAAGGAATTAATTTGGAATTAGTTACTGGATCAAAGTACTCTAGGCTTTCTCCAGTAGCTTGCATATGGGCTTTTAGGTCAAAATCTGTCCTGTTAGCAACTCCTAATAATTCGCCTCAGCCAAAAGGGAATAAGTATTCAATATCACTAGTAGCACTAGAATAGTGACTTAATTCATCCTGCTCATGTGCTCTAATTCTGATATTTTCATCCTTAATTCCAACTAGGTTAGCAAAAGTCTTACATTTATTTAAGTATTTATTAAAAATTGATTCTGAATCTTTTGGATCATGAAAAACTTCAAGCTCCAATTGCTCAAATTCTCTAGTTCTGAAAATAAAATTGCCTGGAGTTACTTCGTTTCTAAAACTTTTGCCTACTTGTCCAATTCCAATTGGAAGCTTTGCTCTAGTGCTTCTTAAAACATTTTTAAAATTGACAAAAATACCTTGAGCAGTTTCTGGTCTTAGATAAATTAAGCTCTTTTCGCCCTCAATAATTCCTTGCTTGGTTTCAAACATTAAGTTAAACTTACGTATTTCGCTTCAATTACACTTTGAATTATCATACTCAGTTACGTTTTTAACTAAGTACTCATGCATTTGTTTAAAAGTCATTGCCTCGGGAATTAATGAAGAGTCAATTTCTTGAATAATTTTGTCAGCCCTATATCTTTTGCCATTAACTTTATTTTCAATTAAAGGGTCATTAAAATTAGAAACGTGGCCAGAAGTTACTCACACTTTAGGATTCATTAATATTTTTGAATCAATTAAAAAGTTATTATGCTCGCTATATATGAACTCTTTTTTTCATAAATCCTTGATATTTTCCTTTAAAAGCGAACCAAGTGGCCCATAGTCTCAGGTGTTAGCTAATCCACCATAAATTTCGCTTCCTTGAAACACAAAACCAGTAGCTTTTAAATGGTTTATAATGCTAGCCATATTTTTGTCTTTATTATTCATATTTGCCAAATTTCCTACATATAAATTTAAGTATTATTAATAATACTTATTTATTTTGAAAAAAGAATACAAAAAACAACAATTATTAAAATTATTGTTTATTTGTTTAATGTTTATAGGCTTTTGAAGATGTTTACATCAGTTGTTAGGTGTACTATACCTAAAATTGATACAGCTATTATAGCTATTATTAGTATGACTAATAATGTCACGGCAGCAATAAATAAAACATTCTTTTTAGCAACTATGCCTTTTTCTTTTTCTTTCGATTCGTCAACTATTAATATTTGTTCTTCAGCTGGAAGGGTGTAATCTTCTATATTAACACTTGGAGTAACACGATCTTCATAGAAGTATGGTTGATTTTCAACTACCATAGGTGTTTCTTCTATCATTGCGGGTTGCTCAACCATTTCAGCTTCTTTAGATTCTTCAGCAGGCATAGGCTCAGCCATCATTGCTACTGGCACAACTTCTTCTTTAGCTTCTGCTGGAGTTTCTTTAATTAAGTTATATTGAATAATTGTAGCTTCTTTAGATTCAGTAGCTTCAGCAGGCATAACTGCTGGCTCTGCCTTTTCTTCCATAACAGCAGTTTGCATTGACTCTTGCACAGCTTCAGGTTTAGCAAGTTCATAATAAATTAATGTTGGATTCTTAGCTTCTTTGCTTTCACTAACTTCTTCTTTAACAGCTTCTTCTTTGAATTCAACACTCTTAGTTTCAACAACATCATCTTTGTCATCTACTAATTCAATTTCACTAGTTTGCTCTAATCCTGGTTGGAAAGTAACAATCTTATTATTGTCGCCAGCATCAATTAAAGTAACTAAGTATTTTGAACGTTCAACTAAGTATGGAATTGAATAAGTATATTCACTTACAGGCACAAAACCTACGTGCATAAATTCAACTAAAACAAATGATAATTCTCAGCTTACTGAAATTAATTTACTTTCAGCACCTTTATAAAATGCTCTATTAGCATATGAATCATCTAATTCATCACTAGGTTCTAATTTTGAAAGTAGTTCAATAGAAATTGTTTTAAATTCATCATGCAATATAGTGATTAATCTTAATCCTTTATCGCTCATTCTAGCTTTTTTATAGGCAATTGAGCTATCAAAATCACTAAAGTTTTTCTTAATTCTATTAAAGTCTTCTCAGCTTATTTTTTTGCTATTTAAGCCTTCAATAACTTTTTTAATTTTTTCATTGTAAAGGGCTGTAGCACCAAAAATATCAGAACCTTTTAATTCTATAAATTGCACATATTGAACTTCTTGACGAGCTAATGTATTTTGTTTTAATAAGTTAATTTTGTTTGAAATCTCTTTAAGTTCTAATTCTTTTTTAGCTAATTCTTCTCTAGATTGTTTTAGCTCTTCAGACATATGTTCGTCAGTAGAGTTAATTTGCTCTTGCAATGATAAAATTTTGGTTTCGTATTGTACTTTGATGTGCTCAATGTCAACTAAATCTTTACGTTTTCTTTTTGAAATCTCTAAGTTTAATGGGAAATATGTAGCAGGATCTGAGATTAAAATAAAATCTACGCCTTCAGTCATCTTTTTGCCTTTTTTAATTTCGGCATCTCTATCACGTTTGTAATTGTATGGATTAATTCCTAATTCATGGCAAACACCATCATAAGTTGCTTCGCCATCAAAGTCTTTAGTCTTGATGTAGTAGTATCATTCACCATCTTCATAATCAATTGTTAATTGACCTGCGAAAATTCTTTGATTGTCTTGGAATCAAACTGCTGTTTCATAATCTAAGAGCATATACCAATTCAAAGCATCTTCACGTGTTTTAAACTTTGCTAGGCCTTTTTTTACTTTAGGGTGTTTCAATAATCAAGGGAATTTACTATCTTGTTTAAATTCATAAGTACAATTAAGTCTTTTCATAATGTTGTTGCTCCTCGATTTAATCTCAACTAAATAAAAAATTATATGTTTTCTCTAATTATAGCAAAATGCCGCATTTTTTAACATTTTAGTGAATATATTTTCATCTTTTATGGCTGTTTTAAAGATATTAAGAAAAACAGAAGGGCTAGAATTTTGATTTTTTAGACTAATTTTAGAGCTAATTGAATAACCTATCCCAATATACCTATAAAACAGGCATAAAAGGAAAAATTTTTCTATTATTGTGTTTTTCATATTTTTGCCATTTGTATTTAAATTTTAAATTTATATTAAAATATTTATATACAGGGTGCCTGAATTATTAATCTATAATGGCTGAGAATATACCTATAAGCTGATCTAGGTAATGCTAGCGTAGCACGCAAACGAATGTATATTCGAAAAATCTCCCTGTATTTAAGGAGATTTTTATATGAAGAAAATAAATTTATTAGCTAAGTTAGGTGGTTTTGCATTTTTAGCTGCTTCACCTTTAGTAGCTGCTAGATGTGGTGGTGAATCACCTTATCAAAATAATGCAGCTAATGAAGCTGCAGCCAATGAGAAAAAAGAAGATATCGTGTCTAAATGAGATTCAGAAATATCAATAACAAATGGTTGAGTTAATAAAGGTTTTCAAGGTACAAAATTAGAAACTGATTTTTTAGAATTGTTAGGTAAAAGATTTAATGAACTTAAAAATAAAGATTCTAAGACCAAGGACTTGCCTGATGTTAAATTTGTTATTAAAGTTGACGGCGATGGATCATACTACACTAAATTAACAGCAGATAACAAGGAAAATGACTTATACATAGCAAACTATACTGAATATGTCAATGAACTATGAAAAGATGGCAAATTCAACTCTGCATTCGCTCCTAAAATAGTTTCACAAGCAAGTACATTGCAATTTACTTGAGGTGCTGGTGATAATGATGTGTATGTTGATGGTTCTGCAAATGACAAATTACGTGTTCATGCAGATCAAAACAACATCAAATGAACTAAAGAAATTGGTAAAGAATATCCAGAATGATCTGAAGTAACTGGTGAAGGCAAAACACTTCAATTTGATGGCTCAAAATACACCAATTTCTATAAGAAAGACAAAGTTACTTACGTTTACCATGGCGCTATTTATATCTCAGGTAATAAAGCAACTAGAGATGCGATAGTTAAAGCATGAGAAGCAAAGAATTGAGAAGACTTCTACAAACACGGAATAAGCTATAAGAAAACTTCTAGTGCCGGTAAATACAAATATCAAGCTGCTCTTTTAGCACGTCACTTTGGAAAAGATTTAAAAGACATTAATGAGTTCTTGCAAAATAACCAAGACTATGTTGTTAGAGGCAAAAGTGCTGGGGATTCTTTAGGTAAGGAAACCGAAGATAAAAATAGTAAGAAAAAATCAACACCACACATTAGTTTTGGCGATGAAGGTGAATATAACTGAACATTATCACAAAAAGAAGGCGACAATGCCGGTCAATTTAAACCAACCAATTTCAAAGAAGGCAAATTATACGACGATGCTGAAAACGATGTTGTTAGAGTGTTAACATTAACCAACCCAGCACCATATGATATGGTTTTAGGTAGAACAGGTTTATCACAAACACAAGTTAACTTAATTTCTAAAGCATTACAATCATTATCATTAGAAGAAAACCAATATGGAATTTACACTGGTTACAACAAATTCCAACCAATAAATATGGAATTGTTAGAAACATTAACCAAGTTCCAAGTTCGTGCTGAATCAAAACAAGACTTTGATAAATTATCAGTTGTTAGTCCTAGCGCGAAATAATGTCTAAAGTTATTGAATTAAAAGGAATTTACGCTAAGTATAACAAGAAAAGCGACTACATACTTGAAGATCTAAATTTAAATGTCGAGAGTGGCGAGTTTATAGCCATAATTGGGCCAAGTGGTGTAGGCAAAAGCACACTTTTTAAGGTAATAGTTAATGCCCTTGAAATATCAAAGGGCAGTGTTAGATTATTTGGCCAAAATATCTATAAAACAGCCAAAAAAGACAGTAATTTAACAGAAAATAAGTCTGAAGAAGCACACATAAGTTTAGAAGATTGAGACACTTCGCGTCGAGCTTTTGTTTATGATAGTAATAAGCAAAAGTTAGAAGACAAGATAGCAAAAAGACAAAGTTGTAAGAATAAAAAAATATTTTACAAAAAGCAAAAGAAAAGTATTATGTCCAGAATTGGCTTTTTAACACAAAAGCCTAATTTGATTAATACTGAAAATGTTTATAACAATATAACTAGATCAATTTCACAATACAAAAATTGATTTTATAAATTGTTTAGCATTATTACTAAAGAGCAAAAAATTAATATATTTACTAAGTTAGATGAATTAGGAATTTTAGATAAAGCATTTTACAAAGTTAGCGATCTTAGTGGTGGGCAACAACAAAGAGTTGAAATTGCTAAATTATTAGTTAAAAATGTAGACTTAATTTTAGCTGATGAGCCTACTTCAAACCTTGATAGACTAACTAGTTTAGAAGTTTTATCACTGCTTAGAGAAATTGCTAATCAAGGAAAAACTATTATCGTTAACATTCATGACTTAAGTTTAGTTAAAGAAAATTTTGACAGAGTTATTGCTATTAAAAACAAGACAATTGTGTTTGATAAAAAAACTAAAGATGTTGAACAATGAGAGCTCAATTCAATAATTGAAACAAAGATTTAGTTAAAGAATCGACATTTTTTAAATACAGGTATGTAAACAAAAAATCAAATACATCAACAAGCTGAAAGCTACATCCAGTTTACTTTCACATCTTGTTTATAGCCATTTTAGCAATTTCTATCTATTCGGTTTATGCTCTATCAGGCAGAATAAAATTTTCCAACTTGCATGATGTTGGTGAGAAGTTAAAACGCTTATTTTCATTTGGAAATAAATACACCGAAAGAACTGGACGGTTCGACGGTAAATATGAAAACTTGCTGCTTGAAACAATGAAAGTGCTCTGAGCAACTATTAAGTTAGCACTTACAGGAACTTTTATTGGCTTTGTACTAGCACTTGTTACCGCTTATTTCTCTTTTGCTACACCAACAAATAAATACAGCGCCTTTTTAGTGTTTGTTATTATGCTAATTTTGCGTTCCATTCCAGAATTAGTCTTTATTCAGATTTTCATTCTTAGCATTCAAAACGAGCTAAGTTTACTGTTAGTTTACATATGATTTACATGACTATGGTTGCATAAGTATTATGAAGAGTTACTAGTTTCTGTTGATTTAGAGGCTTATAAAATTTCTCTTATGCAAGGTAATTCAAAGACAAAAGCTTTTTTTAAAGAAATTTATCCAAGAGTTAAAAACAGAATAATTGCATTGTTTATCTTTTCATTTGAATCCAATATGAGATGAGCATCAATTCTAGGTGCTCTTACTCTCCCAGGTATTGGTAAGTTAATTTACTATGCATCACACAATATTACATTCTTTAATGAATTAGGTATTCCACTTTTAGTGCTAATGGTATTTGTTTTACTATTAGAAGTACTTAATTATGTTTTCAAACGGTTTTTATTTGAAGCTAGAACAAAAGTTATTTTGCCTAGAAAAAATGAAGACAAAATTTCGTATTACAACAGACTTTCTAAAAAAATCAATGTCCGTAGAGCAATAATTGTTTTGATTTTTATGCTTTTTGCAGTTGTTTCAATTACAACATTTGCCACAACACGCATAAAAATTCATAACTTAGATGCTACTAAAAAGTTTTTTGAGCAAATATTTAACCCAGACTTTTCACATTTTAGTTTTAAAAGCACTGACGTCAATCATAATCCATTATTACTTATTTGAAACTCATTACAATTTTCTTTCGCTTCCCTATTCATTTGTATTGTTCTGACACTCATTGCTATTAGACTTCAGTCTTTAAATCTAAATAAGTTATATGTTGCTGCAACAGCACGTTCACTAAATGTTTTAGTAAGATTAATCCCAACAACAGTTTTGTTTTATACATTCTTTAATATTTTTCCTAGTCCTATAACGTTATTAATGCTAGTTGTTGGAATTCACCAAATGTGTTCTAAGTCAAAACAACTAACAGAGGTTGTTGATAATCTAGATATTGAAGTAATTAATAACATGCGGATGCAAGGCTATACCAATAACCAAATTTTTCTTAAATATGTCCTTCCTGCAATAAAAGTAGACTTTATCTCAATGACAATTTTTTACTTTGAGCTTATTTTTAGAAATTCAATCACTTATTATGTTTTAGCAAGTCAAGAGTTACACATAGGTAGAAATATAAGCAGGTATCTAGATACCAGATTATACCAACCTAGAGTTGCTCTTTCATATGTATGACTAAGCTGCTTTTCAATACTTTTAATTAACATAATTGGTAGACTAGTTATTAAACGAGTTAAAAAATAAAGAGACATCAGAACGTGTCTCTTTGTTTTTTTATTGCTGTTTTATAGTGCTCTTAGTAAAAAACTCTATTTTGCTTTTGCTTTATTTTTATTATTGATGCTGGCTCTAACTTCGCCGGTTGTTCTATGAATTAAAACTGAACCACTGTTTCTTTTTGATAATTCATTAGCATAATCAATTGCTTCTTTTTGAGTATTAAAAATCTTAGTGGCACGAAGGGCGCCTGAACCTTTAACTTGTCAAACATCACCTTTAGGAGTTACATGTCAAACAGTTACTTTCTTTTCATTTTTCTTATCTAAAGCGCTCATATGTCTCCTTATATGTATGCAATTAAATTATATTTCATTATTTCATTTTAGGCCTAAAATATAAGGATAAACATTAAATTTAGCCATAAATTTATTCATTATTTGCCTCTTGATTCTCACTTACATTTTGCTCAATTTGTGATTTAACATTTTTGTACATATTGACAATGAACTCTTCTCTTTCATCATCAGACATTTCATCTAAAATAAGGTTATCAATTAGCTGTCTAAAAATTGGATCATTTTCCATTTCACTTGTTATTAAGCTCTCTGAACCTAAACGGTCTTTAAAGATCTCAGTCATTGTGTCATAAGCAATGTTGCTTAGCATTTCATCAAATTTTTTGCTTCCTTCTTGTGTATACACTTGGTAAGGATTTTTTTGTGCATATTGTACTAAATTAGTATGTGATCTAAGCTTATCCATTGTGTCAATATGATTTTGTCAGTATTTATCAATTATTCTAAGCACAATGCTTTTTTCATATCATCTTACATAAGCTAAATCAGTGTTATCTAAAGCTTTATCTCTTCATCTGTGATAGCTAGCTATTAAAAAGTCACTGACATATTGCAATAAATCGTTATCATGCAAGTCTTTTATATCTTCATATAAGAGTTTAGTTCTAATACCTTTGCCTAATATTGTTTCGTTAATATACTCAATGAAATCGTGATACTTAAATATGTTGCCTTTATCTTTAAATTTAGGCATATTAGTAATCATATTAGCCGTGCTTTTAATCATTCTGTTGATCACAAACTCAACATCATCATTAATTAAGATTAAGTCTCTTTGGGCATAAAACAGGTCTCTTTGTTGACGAATAACATCGTCATAGTGCAAGACATTTTTACGCGTATCATAGTTAAAACCTTCAATTTTTTTCTGAGCCTCTTGGAAGCCATATAAAAGCGACTTTGTTGTTACTTCTTTATCACCATCTTTTTTAAATTGTTCTTTAAACTCTTCATAGTTAGAAAATCTACGCATAAGTTGATCATCAATTGAAAGATAAAACTTAGATACTCCTGGATCCCCTTGACGTCCAGAACGACCACGAAGCTGGTTGTCAATTCTTCTACTTTCAGCTTTATCAGTTCCTAAGACATATAGTCCACCTAAAGCTAGTGCTTCAGCACTAGGTTTGATGTCAGTTCCTCTACCTGCCATATTAGTAGCAATAGTAACAGCCTTAACTTGGCCAGCACGCGAAATAATTTCAGCTTCAGAAGCATTTTGCTTAGCGTTAAGCACTGTGTGTGGAATTTCAGCATTAACTAATAATTCATGTAATAATTCAGAATCCTCAATTTGGGCAGTACCAACTAAAACAGGTTGGCCTTTTTCATATAATTCTTTAACTTTTTCAACAACAGCCATTCATTTAGCAGGATATGAAGCATAAATTGAATCTTTTAAATCTTGCCTAATTACAGGCTTATTGGTTGGAACAACATTTACTCTCATATTGTAAATGTCAATAAATTCTTGCTCCTCAGTTTTAGCTGTACCAGTCATACCGCAAAGTTTATCAAACATACGGAAAAAGTTTTGGTAAGTTATAGTAGCCATTGTTTTAGTTTCAGGCTCAATTTCAACCATTTCCTTAGCTTGAATAGCTTGTTGCAAGCCTTCACTATATGATCTTCCTTCCATAATACGGCCAGTAAAAGCATCAACTAATTCAATTTTGCCGTCTCTAACAATGTATTCAACATTAATTTTCATTACTTTATGTGCTCTAAGTGCATTTTGAATTCTGTGCACTATTTCTGAGTTTTTAATGTCATATAAATTATCAAAGTTAAAGAATCTATTAGCTTTTTGTACACCATTGAAAGTAAGGGAGATAGCTTTAGTTTCTTCATCTATTTCATAGTCATTTTCGTCAAGTGTTCTAACAAATTGGTCAGAAGCTAAATAAACATTTGAATCTTCAGATTGGCCACCTGAAATAATTAAAGGAGTCTTAGCTTCATCGATTAAAATCGAATCAGCCTCGTCAGTTAAACAAAAGTGTAGGCCTCTTTGTACTTTCTCCTCAATACTAGAAGCCATATTATCTCTTAAGTAGTCAAAACCTAGTTCAGAGTGAATTGAGTATGTAATATCACAAGCATATGCTTCTCTTTTTAAACTAGGATCCATTTGTGCTCTGTTAATACCAACGCTAAGTCCTAAGAATGAAAAAACTTGCCCCATTTCTTCGGCATCACGTTGTGCTAAGTATTCATTAACTGTTGAAACAATAGCTCCCTTACCGCTAAGTGCATTTAAATAAACAGGTGCAATTGATGTAATAGTTTTACCTTCACCAGTTTTCATCTCAGCAATTGAACCTAAATCTAGTAAAACGCCACCAAGCATTTGCACATCATAAGGTCTTTTGCCTAAAACTCTTTTTGTAGCTTCTCTGCAAACTGCAAAAGCTTCAGGTCTAATTTTTTCTAACGACTCGCCATCAGCTAACCTAGCTCTGTATTGTATTGTTTTGTTTTTTAATTCTTCATCAGTTAATTTAGAAATAAGAGGCTCAAATTGATTGATTTTTTTAAGCACTCTTTCAGCAATTCTCATTTCAGTAGACTTAAATAGTTTCATACTCATAATAATAGTAATTTTATACTAATATAAGGATTTGCTATTTATATTAAAGCTCTATATTTAAATTTAATATTAATATTTAATTTAAACTACCACTATATTGTGCTTTGTTTTTTAATTAGAAAAGTTTTATGCAATTTTCCACTAAAATGACCAAAAGCGCTTATTCACTGGCAAATATGTCATAAAAAAATGTATCATAATTACAAACAATTATTTTAGAGGTTATTTAATTATGAAAATGAAAGCTTTAGTTTATCATGGTGATCACAAGATTGCCTTAGAAACTGTTGATAGGCCAATTATTCAAAAGCCAACAGATGCAATAGTGAAAGTGACTAAAACAACTATCTGTGGTACAGACTTAGGTATTTATAAAGGTAAAAATCCTGAAGTTGCTGACGGTAGAATTTTAGGTCATGAAGGCATTGGAATTGTTAAAGAAGTAGGTTCAAGCGTTTCAAATGTCAAAGTAGGAGACAAAGTTTTAATTGGTTGTGTTACACCTTGCGGTAAATGTGACAATTGTAGAAAACAATTATACTCACACTGTAGAGAAGCTGAAGGTGGTTGAAAATTCGGTTATATGATTAATGGAACACAGGCTGAATATGTAAGAGTTCCATTTGCGGATAATAGTTTATATAAATATCCTGAATCAATTTCTGATGAAGTAGCTGTTATGTTATCTGACGCACTTCCAACAGGTCATGAAATTGGCGTGCAATATGGTGCTGTTGCTCCCGGAAAATCAGTAGCGATTGTTGGAGCTGGCCCAGTTGGTATGGGAGCGTTATTAACAGCTCAGTTATATTCACCAGCACACTTAATTGTGATTGATTTTGATAAAAACCGTTTAGAAATGGCTAAAAAATTAGGTGCAACTCACACTTTAGTACCTGATGAATCATTACTATCTAAATTACAAGAAATTGTAGGCCAAGATGGCGTTGACGTTGCTATTGAAGCAGTTGGTGTGCCTTCATCATGAGACACATGTCAAAAAATTGTTAAAGCCGGCGGAAATATTTCAGTTGTTGGAGTTCATGGCAAAAAAGTTGACTTCAATGTTCAAGATTTATGAATTAAAAACATTACAGTTACAACTGGATTAGTAAACACAAACACACTTCCAATGCTAATTAATGCAGTTTCAACAGGAAAACTACCTGTGCAAGGATTAATTACTCACAGATTTAACTTATCTGATATGATGAGTGCATATGACACTTTCTTAAATGCATCTGATAACAAGGCAATGAAGATTTTCATTGACGCAACAAAATAAGTTTTACTTTTCACCTTATTAATTTTTAAGCTAATTAAAAGGTTATTCAAAAACTCACAGGCCTTATCTGTGAGTTTTATTATATAAATTTGAAATGGTCTTATAAACCTATAAAACAGTCATTTAAGTAAAACTGTCTTATCTTATATTATTTAGTTTTCCTTCTGAAAAATCTCTTTTTATTGCTGCCATCATCATAACTTTTTGTAAAGTTACACTTAGGAAAATTATCGCAAGCGATAAATTTATCACCTCTTTTATTTCTTCTGATAACTAAATTACCATTATCATTAGGACAAGATTCATCAATTTTTTGCAAGCTCATTGATGTATGATCTAAGTTTTGAGAAGCGCTTTCATAATTGTTTTTAAACTTACTATAAAAGTCTTCCATTACAGGGGCAACAGATATTTTATTAGTTGCAATAAGATCTAATTGATTTTCAACTTCTGCTGTATAGCCTTCATTAATAATATCTGGAAAGCCTTGAATTAGTTTTTCTAAAATTAATTTACCAAAATCAGTAGGCACTAATGCAGAATTTTCTGACCTTACATATTCTCTGCTTAAAACAATTTTAACAGTTGTAGCAAATGTTGAAGGACGACCAACTTTAATATCATCTAGTTTTTCAATTAAAGAACCTTCAGAATATCTAGCAGGCGGCTTAGTTTCTTTGCCTTCAATTACAAACTCTTTAACATTGACCAATTGCCCTATTTTATAGTCAGGATCGACACTTTCATTCATCTCGCCTTTTACTATATAATAGCCGTCAAAAAGCACTCAACTTACATTTAGTCTAAACTCTAATTTATCTTTAGCAAACTTATATGTTTTATTAGCTCTTAGTGGGGGAGTAATTAAACACATAAGCGTGTGTTCATAAATTAATTTATAAATTTGATAATCATAATTATTCAAATCATACTTATTTTTAGCTTCATCAGGCAATAGTGTTATATCAGTAGGCCTAATAGCTTCGTGAGCATCTTGGTCACCTTTAAAACCTTTAACTTTGTCTAAAACATATTCATCGCCATACTTAATTGAAATATAGTTTTTAGTTGCATTAACAAAAGTGTGACTTAATCTTGTGCTGTCAGTACGTGGGTAGCTAATTAAACCACCATCGCCAAAACCTTCATAAAGTCTTTGTAATGAAGCTTGAGTAATAGATGAGCTAAATGGACTCTTTTTATACAAGGCTGCTTGTTTAAAAGGAGTAAGTGCTGGTAATGTTTTTTTAGACTCTTTTATATCTTTAACTATCAAAATATTACTTGGCAAAATATCAATACTCTTTTTAACAGACTCTAGCTCTTCAGGAAACACTCAGTTTTTTTCAGCTGCAATATGCTTGGGCATATAAATTTCCGCTGTTAGTGAATTAGAAATTAAAGCTTCAATTGAATAATATCCTCTAGGCACAAAATTTTCAATTTCTTTTTCTCTATCAACTACTAATTTAAGCGCAATTGATTGCACTCTACCTGCTGAAGGAGTAGCAGGAGAGTTAGATAACTTTTTTTGCATTAATTGACTTAATCTAAAACCAATTATTCTGTCAAGCATTCTTCTAGTTTTTTGTGCATCAATTAAATTTTGATCTAACTGAGTTGGATTTTCAACTGAATATAAAATAGCATCCTTAGTTATTTCATTGTATTTAATCCTGGCAAACTTACCTTCTTTACATTTTAAATACTTAACTAAATGATCGCCAATAGCCTCGCCTTCACGATCAGGGTCAGTTGCTATATATACAAAATCTGCATCCTTTACAGCAGTTTTTAGCTGCTTTACAATCTCTTTTTTAGCTGGATCAATTTCGAATTCAGGCTCTCATTTACTCATATCAATGCCTAAGCCCATTGATCCTTTTTTACTTAATCTTGCAATATGGCCGACTGAAGCCATTACATTATAATTTTCTCCAAGATATTTTTTTATAGTCTCAACTTTATTTGGGGATTCAACAATTACCAATTTATAACTCATAATTATGGAAAGTATATACTTTAAAATTTCATATAAAATTAAAATTTTAATATCATATTTCTTATTTATTAATATATTAATAAATCAAATGTGGAAAAAATATTTTTCATATGTTTTAGGAAGCGATAACAAAATTAATTTGATTTTTAAAAGCTTTAATTGACTTTTATTACTATAAAAAAGCCTTATTGGTCAATTTAACAATAAAATAAATATGCTTATGTAAAAATATTTTTCTTATATAATTAACAATGAGTATTTTATATAGACTAAATAACTTTTTTAAGTTATTTTTCAAATACTCCTTGATCATAAGTTATGATCCAGATGTCCAAAAGGAGATTTTTATTAATGAATAAGTATGAAATCATGTTGATTATTGATCCAGCAATCGATATGGCAATGGCTAATGAAATTGTTGAATCAGTTTTTGACAAAAAGAACATAAATAAAGTAGTTAAATTAGAAAATTCTACTTTAGCTTACCCAATTAACAAATCATCAAAAGCTCAATACATAGTTTACACACTTGAAGCTAAAAGTGAATTAATTGCTGAATTTACTCGTAGAGCAAATATAGCTAAATTCATTTGAAGACAAATGGTTATAAATTTAGATACTGAAAAAGGTTTTCAAAGATCAAAGAAAGCATTCAAACACAGAATTGCTAAAGACGCTAAAGTTGCTAACAAAGGCACAGGTGTTAAACAACTAATTGAAAACTTAGAAAAAACAATGTCACACAAAGCAAAGCCTGGTTTTAAAAAAGAAGTTAAGAAAAGCAACTAACTATTTTTAAATTCATTTCAAAAGTTGGAGATAAATAATGAATAAGGTGTTATTAGTTGGCAGAATAGCTAGTGATATTAAGCTAAGTAAAATGCAAAATGGAGCTAGTTCAATTAAAACTTCAATAGCTGTAAAAAAGCCTAATAATGCAAATAATGCTGTCGAATTTATTGACATTATTGCAAAAGAAAATGTTGCTGATTTTATTGCTAAAAATGTTTCTAAAGGAACATTAGTATCCTTAGAAGGCTACTTAAGTCTTTACAGATTTAAAAACAAAGCAGGAACTTCGGTCAAACTAACTTATGTAAATGTTCAGGAAATTAGTGTGCTTTCAAAAAGCAATAAAAATGTTGCTGAAAACTCTAAATTAGATAGTGCACAAGTAATTTCTGATAATGATATCCCAACTGCTGAATTAATTATTGAAGACTAAATTAAATAGGAGAATAATAATGGCTAATTTTAAAAAAGTTAAAAAAGGCAGAAACTTAAGACGTAAGTGTGAATTGTGTGAAACAAACATTGAATATGTTGACTACAAAAATGTTGAATTTATAACAAAATTTATTTCAGGTATTGGTCAAATCAAACCTCATGTTTCAACAGGAACATGTGCTAGACACCAAAGAAAAGTTGCAAACGCTATTAAAAGAGCACGTTTTATGGCTTTAATTCCTTATACAAAGGATAAAATTCGTGTTTTAGCACCTGCTGCTTCAGCAAATGCAGCTCAAGCAACTGCTGAAAAAGCTAAAAAAGAAGCTGCAGCTGCTTAATAATAATTAACAAAATTAAAATCGCCACAGGGCGATTTTTAATTTGCTTATATTTTGGAAAACTGCTATTTATTTCTATTATCGCACAGTAACTTTTTCTAATTTTTTAAGCCAGTGATATATGCCACTTTTGGTAATCTCTTTATTTTCCCTTAAGGTGTATAAATAAGCTATAGAAGACAAACTCTCATTTGGATTTTCTTTAATAAGATTAAAGAGTTTTAGTTGCTCAGTACTGAAGTTATTTTCGAGATTTAGCTCATACATTAAATTGATATTTTTAATGTATTTATTATTTGCATTTACTATTTTATTTATATTTGAAGTGTCAATATTTCTTAGTCTATTAGTGTTATTAAAAAAGTCTCTGCTTATAGTGTTATCCATGAAATTAAAAAATGATGTAGTGACTGAAATAGCTTTTAAAAAATCACTTATTTTTTCGTGCTTTTTAATGTAAGCTATAAATTTTTTATTGTGTTTGATTTTAACAAAATTAAAATCATATTCATTGAGTTTATTGATTATAACATCAATGAAATGTTCATAATTTGAAGCAATTTGCAAGTGGTATGACGAATTATTAAGGTTGCTAATTGAGCCATTGCCAACAAAAACACCTTGGAAAAATGAAGAAGGATAGCTAAATTCTTCCACTAATGAAAAATCATTTTTGTTAATTAAAACAACAGAATTTTTGTTTTCATATTGTATGCCAATTTTATTTAAGCTCTTTAAAACAGTGCTTTTGGTCAAATTGTCATAAATTCTAAGCTTGATAATATCATCTTCAATAATGCATTTTGAATATATATAACCTCTTAAAAATTCACTAGCATCTTCATTATTTCTTTTTTTATTTAATATTTCAAGCTTAATTTCTTTTGTAAAATTCATTAAAAACACCTGCTTTAAAAAAGTAATGTATAAATAATTATAAAAAAAGCAAAAGAATTTTGCATAAAATTACTTTTGCCCTTTTTGTTTATTAAACTAATTTATCAAAAATATCTTCACCTGTTAATGAAACAGTTTCAACTCCAAAATTACGAGCTACAATGTTTCCAGTAGTGCCTAATCCTGTAACGTCATTTAAAACTCTTGGCTCTTTAAACATTTTTGAATAAATAGTTAAAGGTAGCATTTCACGTGTGTGGTTAAAGCCTGGATAAGCAGGATCATTACCGTGGTCACTAGTCATGATTAACAAGTCGTCTTTTTTCATAACTTGTATCAATTTGCCAAGTTTGGAATCTAATGTGGCAACATTTGAAGCAAAGCCATCAACATCTCTACGGTGACCATAGTGTGAGTCAAATTGCACTAGGTTTACAAAAATAAATTTATTTTCTTCATCTAATTGAGCTAGTTCAATAGCCTTGTCCATACCATCAGCATCACCGCTAGAGTGAATTGCTCTAGAAATTCCTTGGCCTACAAAAATATCATTTATTTTACCTATAGCAATAACTTCAATTCCTGCTTCTTGCAATTTATTTAAAATCATTGGTTCTGGTGCATTTGCATAGTCATGTCTGTTAAATGTTCTAGTATATTTGCCATTTTCACCAACAAAAGGACGAACAATAATTCTACCAACGTTTCACTCAGGCTTAGATGAACAAATTTCTCTAGCTGCTTTACCATATTTGTATAAGTTATCTAAACCAATTCACTCTTCATGAGCAGCAATTTGAAGTACTGAATCGTTTGAAGTGTAAACAATTATGCTACCATTTTGCTTTTGTTCTTCAGCATATTGATCAATTATTTCAGTACCTGAACCAGCTTTATTGCAAATTATTTTTCTGTTATCAAAAGCTTTTTCTAATTCAGCAATTAAGTCTGCTGGAAAGCCTGTTTCGGTAAATGTGGGGAAAGGCACTTCAGTTTTAATTCCCATCATTTCTCAGTGACCTGCTAATGTATCTTTAGCATTTGAAACTTCTTGAATTCTTGATACATAAGCAAGCGGACTTTTAGTGTGGTAATTTCCTTCTAATTGTGCAACATTACCAATACCTAATTTTTTTCATGTGTCAATGAAAAACATTGAACTAAGTGATGCAGAATATAATGTGTTTGCCCCCGCATCACCGAATTTTTTTTGATCTTTATCTGGTCCAATGCCTAAACCATCAGTAACTATCATGAAAACTCTTTTAAATTTAGCCATTTCGCTCCTAATTAACCTATTTTAATGTATTAAAAGTACAATAAATTATAAACTATTGTATATTACTTATATTATAGACTTTTAGATGGCTTGCTTGCTGTGTTTAATAAAAAAATAGCGCAAGGCTATTTAGTTTGATGATTCTTCTTTTGCTTCATTTTCACTTATAGAAACTACATTATCATAGCCAAAAGGAGCTAAAAACATTAATGAAAGGTAAACTAAGTAAAACTCATCTAAAATTTTATTAACAATTAATTCAGTTACTGTTTCTTTATTTAATGTAGGTGTTTTGAAGTATAAATCTAACAATTGAGTAGGAGTTTTGAATCAAATAAAAGCTTCTTGATTTTTGATTAAGAT
This sequence comes from Mycoplasmopsis agalactiae, assembly GCF_000089865.1. Lineage (GTDB taxonomy): Bacteria > Bacillota_I > Bacilli_A > Mycoplasmatales > Metamycoplasmataceae > Mycoplasmopsis > Mycoplasmopsis agalactiae_B. Next base: position 335,282 of record NC_013948.1, read on the forward strand.
TGCTAAATCTTTAGCGAAAGATTTATCTTTACGGCTGTTTTTAAGGCTTATAGAGCTATTTATAGCAATGCTGTCAAATTCATTTTTTAAGTCACTAAGGTATGATAAATTGTTTGTGTCGCTTGCTCATTTTTGCATTAATGAAGGTTCTTCTGAATTAATATTTAAAGTCATGAATTCATCTTTTACTTCAACTTTTTTAAAGCCTTCAGGAGTGTAATTATTTAGTTCATCAAAAAGAGTTAGGCTAACATTTTTATTTAAATTTAGTAATTTAGCTGCAATGCCAAAGTAAAGTTTGTTTTCTATTTTTTGAATTTTGTCTTTATAAATAAGTGATTTAGCGCTCTTTAATTTTTTTATTTCTTTGTTGCTTAAATCATTAAGCTTAATTCACTCTTCGCTTCTAAATTCAATGTTTTGCATCCTAATAAGTTGCTTATTTGAAACAGCTTCATACATTTCATATTTATTGTTAATGACATTAAACTTGCTTAAGTTTTTGAAATTAGATGTGTTCTTAAAGAAGCTAATATTTGCAAAATTGACTATTTTATTGTCATTTTCGTCATTTTTATATAAAGGTTTTAGTCCAATATAATCAAGTAAATGGTCAGTTAATTCTCTATTATTAACACTAGCTACAATGTCCCTTTTTAAAAACACTCTAGCATTAAATACTATTGGATAAAGAATACATCAAGCTATTAAAAATACAAAAGCTAAGCTATAAAGTGAAGCTAGTAAAGGGCGAAAATGATCTGGTTGTAGCAACCAATTATTTCCAGTTTTAAAGATAACTACAAAAGATATTGCAACTGATGAAAGGAGCAAAATAACTGCAATAATAAATAGCGGAATGCTTACATAAGCACCAACTGTTGCAAGGTTAATTTTTCTACTATTTTTCTTTTCAGCATAATATTCATTTAATTTAGCTTTAACAATTCCTTTAACAGGAGCATATTGTTGATGATTAAATTTTTCTCTTGAAAGTATTAAATTAAAATTACTCATAAGTCCCCCTTTTTGTTAAATTATTTAATAAGCAAAGATATTAAAATTATATATTTATAATTCAAAATGCATTAATTAAATACAATATTTAAAGATATCTAAAACACTTAAAAAAACATTTTATTTTGGGAGAAATGATGCAAAAAGAAAAAGCAAAAGAGTTAATTAAGTCACTAGTTGAAACAATAAATCAATGAAATTATGAATATTATCAATTAAATAAGCCTAGCGTTTCTGACTTAGAATATGATAAAGCTTTGTTAGAGCTAGAAAAATTAGAAAAAGAGCATCCTGATTTAATTCTTAATAACAGCCCAACTTTTAGAATTGGCTCTTTTGCTTCTGAAAAATTTACTAAATTTGTGCACCAAAAACCTATGTTATCTTTAGCTAAAGCCTATAACTATGATGATATTAATAGTTTTATAAACAATATTTCAAAAATTGTACCGACTGAAAACATAAACTTTAATATTGAACCTAAAATTGATGGACTAAGTATCGCCTTGCACTATAAACAAGGCAAATTGGTCAAAGCAGCCACTAGAGGAGATGGCTCTGAAGGAGAAGATGTTACTGAAAACATTTACCAAATTAAGTCAATTCCTAAGCTTATTAATTACTTAAATGATCTAGAAGTGCGTGGCGAAGTTTTTATAACTAAAAATGATTTTAAAAAAATAAATGAAAGCAATAATTTTGCTAATGCAAGAAATGCTGCTAGTGGTACCTTAAGACAATTAGATGCTAATATTGTTGCTGAAAGAAATCTTAGTGCATTTTTATATGAAATAGTTGAACCTGAAAAGCATGGCATTTATTATCAACATGAAGCGCTTGAGTTTATGAAAAATTTAAATTTCCCAACCAATCCTTTTTCAAAAGTTGTAGAAATTGAAGAATTAGAAGAATCTATTAATGATTTTGCCGAAATAAAAAACAAATTAGACTATGATGCAGATGGATTGGTCATTAAGCTTGATGATTTACAAATGTGGGACAAATTAGGCAAAACTTCCAAGTTCCCCAAGCACTCAATTGCTTTTAAATATGATGTTGAAATAGCTTCAAGCAAAATAATTGATATATTAACTTCGGTTGGAAGAACTGGAAAAATTACCTATATTGCAAACATTTTACCTGTGTTATTAAATCAAACCACAGTTAAAGCAGCTACATTACATAATCATAATTTTATTAAGGATATGAACATCAATATTAATGATGAAGTTAATATTATAAAAGCAGGTGAAATCATACCTAAAGTTATAAGCTTAAAAGAAGAGAAAAATTACGTGGATTACTATAAAAAAGCCACAAACTGTCCTTCTTGTGGCTCACAATTAGTTGAATTTGAAGGCATTGTTGATCAGTTTTGTACTAATGATGAGTGTCCTGATAAAAATATTAATAATATTTATCATTTTGCTTCTAGAAACTGCCTTAATATTGTAGGCTTAGGCTTAAGCACTGTTAAGGATTTTTATCCTAAATTTATAAAAAATATTAAAGATATTTTTGACTTACACAGGCATAGAGCTGAGCTAATTAAGCTCCCAAGATATAGAGACTTAAAGGTTGATAACATTTTAAATAGCATTGAAAGTGCAAAAAATAAAAAATTTAGCAAAGTTATATTTGCTTTAGGCATTAAACATATAGGGCAAAGAGCTGCTAAATTAATTGCTGATAACTATGCTAATTTTGCAGAACTACTAGATGATCATAATTTATTAAAGCTACAAAATACTAAAAATATTGGTCCTAAAATAATTGAGAGCTTAATTGAATTTATTTCAAGTCCAGCAAACCAAGATTTACTAGCTTTTTTGGATGCGATTTTTAATTATGAGGGTAAAGCAAAAGTTATAAGTACTATTTTAAGCGGCTATACTTTCGTTATAACTGGGGTCTTATCTGAGCCAAGAAGTCATTTTGTAAAACTAATAGAAGAACACAGTGGAAACGTTTCCAGTGCAATATCAAGTAAAACTAGTTATTTATTAGCTGGTTCTGATGCAGGAAGTAAGTTAGAAAAAGCCTATAAAACAGGCACAAAAGTCATAAATGAAGAACAATTTTATGATCTTATAAAACAGTAGTTTTTGTCGCTAATTTAGCATATGAAACCAAAATGTGGAATAATTTCCAATCAATTTACTTTTTTATTTTTAATATTTAGCTGGTGATATATATATATATATATATGCCCCTGGCTATTGTTAAACTAATCAGGCATATATAATATGCTTGATTTTTATTTTTTTATGTTGCTATATCTTTAAATGGAGCTAGTTATGAACGTATTTAAGAAAAAGAGAAATAGAGTAATTATTTTTTCACTTGCTGCAGGAGCAGTTATTTCTGCATCAACTGGTGTAGTTGTTTATTCATCTAACTCTGATTCAAATTTGTCAAGAATACTTTTTAATAACTCAACAGATGCTCAAGTAGCAAATAATAAAAACAACATTAGCAAGTCAACTGATTCAATTAAAGATAATAATGTAATTGAAAGTACTAAACCTAAAATTATTAAGCCAGCTGAAACAGTTGCTCCTAAAACTCCTGAAACAATTAGTGAAAATAGCTCAGCTCCTGAAATAAACAGAACAACAGTAACTCCTGAAAGATCTGAACCACTAATTGCTAAACCAAATGTAATTACAAAAGATATTGTTATTCACGGTGTTAAAGTTAAAGCAACTATTGAAGTAACTCCAGATAGACCCGTTTCTAAACATGATATGGATAGACGCATAAACAATATAAATCCTTACCAAAATATAATCGTAAGTAGAGTACTTAATGTTGAAGTAACTAATGAATTAAGAGAAAAGACTGTAAGCAGTGCACTTGATGGCAAAGATGGCACAGGATTATTTGCTGGTACATTTTTCAAAACACTTGAAAATATTTTTACTAATAGTAGTGATTTAGCTTCTGCTGAAGCAGTTGTAAGACAAAACATTGGAGTTTATAGAGACAATGTTCATCGTTATGAAAGACTGCTTAATAGTCCAAACGTAATAAACTTTTTAACTGAAAAAGGTAAACAAGAATATCCTTCAAAGAAGTTTGATTCAGAAATTCAAAGAAACATTTGACTTATTAACCATTTAGATAAGTCTAAGTTCACTAAACTAGCTAAAGATGCTGAAGCATTCTTAAGTCAAGGACTAGCAATTTCACCTAGATCAGCTATTATCAATGAAGATGGAACAATTAGCTCACATGGTTTTGCGCCTGATGATCAATTTAACACAGTAACTTCAAGAATTTCAAGAGACAACCGTGAAAGAAGAGTTTTTGGCTATGATTCACCATATGGCAGGTCACCTGATAGTGTTTGAGAAGGCTCATATGAAGGCTGAAGAAAAGAAGATGTTACTGACAAAGAAGAATACAAAAAGTACAATGTAAGCAGGGCTGATGGAATTAAGATAACAAAGCTTACTAGGGAAAAAACTGACACTAGTGCTGGCGCACTTAATGAAGGGTTAGTTGTAGAGATAGACGCAGCTAATTCATCGGGTTATGGTAAGACTTTAGAGCTTATAAATAAGCTTAAAAATGACAAAGTACAAGTTACTTCTTATAGAATTAAGAATATGGGTTCTAGCGATCCAAGCCAAGCATTTAAAAATATTCTTTTAGCTTTGCCAGATAATATTCCTCAACTTGAATTATTCTTCTCAGCCGAAGCTACAAATACAAGCAGTTTAATTGCACTAGAAAACAAACACATCAAAGAATTGTCACTTTATACCTTAGGTAATTCACTGCTTCATAAATGATCATTTAATCCTCTTGCATTAAGAAAAACTGAGTGAATTAATACAGTTGATTACAATGTAAGCAGAGACTTTTTACCTAATGTAGCAATACCAACAAGAATTACTTTTGACACAATTGCTTTTGATAAAGAAGACTTTGCAAATAAATCATTTGAGCGAATTAATGATGGATTAAGAATGGTATATTTTGCAAGAAATAATGAACCATTTTTCCAAGCAGGATTAGGCCCAGGACTAAATCCTGATCATAATGAAGGCAATAATAGCTATCCAATGGGAATTGATTTTTCAAGAATTGAAGAGATTAAATCACTAAGAAACTTAGTGTTTAATGACGTAGTTAATCCAAATAATGCCCCAAGAAAAATCAGAAGACTAACCTTATTTAACAATAATTCTTCATTTGAAATTTCTTCAGATGAACTAACTCATGCAAGTTTTGAACACTTCGCAACTGATGCTATGGATCAGTACTCTAAGCCAAAAATTATGTTTAGTAATGGTGATGTAACTGATTCAATTAGAATAAGCGATTCTAAAAAGTTAGATTCAAAAGCTATATGAAACTTATCTAAGTTTTTTGAGTACAACGAAAAACTTAAGTCAACAAAAAGCATTAAAGTTCCTGAAAATGCAACTGAACTAAGAGATCAATTAATCAATTTAGGCTACAGGGTTGAAAGTAGCGATGGCAATATTACATACACATAGAATTTACTTTTTTTAAAAAGGAAATTAATTTATGAAAAAACTAAAGAAAATTTTATTAATTAGTTCTTCAGCTTCACTTTTTTCATCATTATTAATTGCTGCTAAGTGTAATAATGATTCATCAAAAAATGAAAGCAATGATGATAAGAAAATAGGCTTACTTAGTGATGCTGAATTTGAAAATTTGATTAATAACACAAATAATTTAAACGATATTGCACAATTAACTTTTAATTCTGGTTTTGGGCCTGGTAAATCTTTAAATAAAACATTGCCAACTGAAATTGAAGAAAATCCCGGGAATTTAAAAATTAGCATTAATGATAAGTATTCAGACAGCATAAATGTAATTCTAAATAATGCAAAAACAGAAAGAGACAGAAGCAGAAATGTTTCTAATATAAAAGGTGAAGTAACTGTTTTTGTCACTTTCATAAATAAGGCATCTAATAAAGAAATATTTAAAAGCATTAAATTAACAGGATTGGCAAGTAATCCAGTTGGTGCCGACCATAGAGGAGGCATATCTGGCGATCCTAATGCAGCAATTGGTGGTCAAAAAGGGTTGCTTGAATATCACAAGTTAAGTCAAGAACAACGTTTTAGTAAAGATAATGATTCATATATAAATCAGCTAAAGAATATGTTAAGCCACGGTGGCATAAAAGAAGTTGATATTCTAAAATCTAGAGGCTTAAATATCAATGAGCAACAAATAAAAGAATTTGATGAAAAAGCCAGAAGTGTTAAATTTGATTCATATTTAAATTCAGCACTAAAAGGATTTACAGTACCTACATATGAAAATGGACAAGTGAAATTAAATGTTTTAGATGAAGCTGAAATAAATAAAGGACCATCTCCTATTGACACAGTCAACAGAAATCCAGTTAGATCAAATGGGCTAGCTAGAACAGTGTTAAATGAAACATATAAAATGATTGCAGAGCAAACATATCAAGTTTCATTCACTGGCCTAAATACCTTTGAAAAAGAAAGAGCTGAATTAACTAATTTAAAAAATCAAATTACTAACTGAACTAAAGAGCAAAGAGATGCATTTACTTTTAAAGATAGAGCAGCGCTTAAAGCCGATTATGAATTCAAACTTTATAATTTAGAATTAGAAAAGAAACAATTAGGGCCTAATGGACTACATGGTTTAGAGAAAAGTTTTGAAGATAGAAAAAACCAGATTGAAAATGAGTATAAATCTGAAGACAGCAGGTTGGCTAACATTTCTAATGATGATTTAAAAAAAGAAATTGATAAAAAAATTGCTGAATATAGTGTTTCTAAATACACAACTGAATCTGGAACAATGTGAATAATGGACTTTATGGTGCCTGAACAAGGTAAAGGTGCAACTAAATTTTACTTTGGAACCAATTCGCACGTTGCCAGAGCTATAAAAAACCACACTTCTAAGTTTTCAATGACAAGACTTAATGAAAATGTTGGTGTTGGATCAACTCTAAGATTAAGTAATTTAGATGATAAATTTACTAAATTCTTATTTGACAGTGTACCTAGCGGAGCAGTTAATGTTATTTTTGAAGCAACAGATTTTCTAGTTTCTAAACCTTCAGACTTTTTAGAAAGTAAACAAAAAGAACAATTTAAAGATGTAGAAGAATTTATGGATTTTGCAGTCATTGAAATTGACTTTGAAAAAGTTTTACAAAATGGTAAAAATAACCTAGGAATTGTGTCAAATAACAAATTTTTATCAGATAGTTTTAAGGACAGAAGTGTTGAAGACGTTGTTAAGTCTATAACTAATAATTATCAATATAAAACTGAGAAGCATATTAAATTTAAAGCTGATTCATATCTAAAAAATTATGAGCAAATTGATAGACCAATAGTTGTGAATAATAAAAATAGCGATGAAGTTTCAAAATTTAATAATTTAGAAAGTCTATACATACTTGGATATCCATCATCTACTGGCGATTACTTCTTAGAAAACTATATTGATGAAGATCAGCAAAAAGAAGTAAGAAATAACTTTTCAATGTGAATTAATGCTGATGATAAATATTATAAAAATGTTATTGTCCAAGAAGGGGCTCCAGCAAATCATTCAAAAGAAAATTTAGAGAGAGGCGACTTTCTTTCATACCAAATTGGCTACCGTTCATTTATTGATAAACCTGGTTTAACTGATGGATTTTTAGCTGCTAGTCGCACTGGAAATGACCTTTACTCAGTTAATGGCAAAAAATATTTTAACTATGGACTACATTTAATGCCTAGATCATATACACCTACTGGCGGAGCTTCAGGCTCGAGTGTAAGAAACAAGAAAAATGAATTAATTGCTGTTTTTCACACTTCTAATAGTTCAGCCAAAACTGGATTAGCTGCTGTATTTAGATCATATGGTTATGATTATAAAGGCCTTTTTGGCAATTACAAATTACCTGCTTATGACTTAATTTATGGCGGTGCAACTGGTCAAAAAAATTCTTATAGAGAAGAATTAGAGAAAAAATATAAGAATAATGGAAATCAATATAAAACAAATCTATTTCCAAACGGTTTTGGTAAAGAACAAATTCCACCACAATTCAAATTTACCGAAACAAGCGCTCCTGCCAAATAAAACACACAAAATGACTAATTTAGCTGTTTTACAATGGTTTAAAGCATTTTAAAAGGAACTGATATAAGAAAGTGGGTATCCCCCCACTTTTTTTAATTCTTGCTTCATTTATATATATCTTGAAGTTCAAAAACATTTTTAGTTAATAGAACTTTGATAGTTTAAATGGAGAAATAATGGAAAGCCAGTTTTTAAAAAAGAAGGAAAAACCAGTTGTTACACTTGGCTTTTTAAGAAAGTACAATAAAAAGAAATATAACAAGCTAACAGAAAAAGCACTTAAAATCTTATTTAAAAGTAAGATCATGATTGGTGAAAAAATGTACAAGGAATTAAAAGAAAGAAAAATTGCTTTTGAACTCTTGGCCATTATTAAACAATTAGGTGCTAAGGCTAACTATATTTCTATTTTGTATTTGCAAAAATTAGGCTTCAAACGTTCAACATTAACTGAAACTATCAAACATCTATCAAAACTTGGCTATATTGAACACAATAAAAAAGGTGCAATTAAGCTAGCTAAAAAGCCATGAACTATTAAAAAAGAAAAGTTTATGAAAATATCATCAAAGAAATTGTGAATGCACTTTCTACTTGATGGATCAGCAACAACCCTTTGAAATATAACAAGAATAATAGCATATAAAAAGAATCATTCAAAAGCTGACAAATCACTATTAAGAAACATTGAATATGGTGAAGGTTATGAAACAAGGCCTTATAGGTTAGAAAAAAGAAATATTAAATATAAAAAATTCACAACTTTTAAAAATATAAAAATGTTTATAACAGTAGCTAATGAATCAAAAAATAGTTTGTTAAAAATTCAAAATAGGTTCTTTGATGGTAGTAATGCCACAATAGCAAAGAGTATTAAGTTTTTCAAAAAAGGATTTGTTGATATAGGGTTCTTGTATTTAAAAGAATTCAAAAACAATCAATTTGTAACTGAAAGATATATGTTTATTTAAAAAAATAAAATAAGCCAAAAATTAAATTAAAAATACTAAATTAGGATATGTGTGAAACGCATAATATCCATATTTAATATTGCCATATTTGCCTGTTTTATAGTAGTTTTGGTCAGTGTAAAATTCACTTGCTAAAATGACAAACATAAAGATAAATGTTATATGAAATATAACTATTTATCGTAATAAGGAAGCAACGAACAGTCAAAAAAACATTCAAACAGTAGGGCATTGATTGATTTTAATTAAAAAAAGAAAATTAAAAAATCCAATTGAACCCAACAAATATAAATCATTTGGGTTTTTGCATTAATATCACAAAAATCATTTAATTAATTTAAACAATATAAGAACATCATTAAATAATAACTTACAGCATATAAATATTAATTGTTTGTAAAAGTCTAACTAAGTATTCTATAACTAATTTAAGTAGTGATACTTAATTGATTAATTCAAAGTTTATTAAATTAATAATTAATTAGTGATAGCTAAAGTTATTAATTCTTAGATTAATTTTTATTGTTATGAATTATTTAAATCATATTATGAAAACCCAATGCCAAGAGAACACCATCATAAATCATTTAGGTTTTTAAATTGCTATAGTAGAAATCATTTATTTTAAATAGTATTAAGACAATATTAAATAATAACTTACTGCATATAAATATTAATATTTATGAAATTTTAATTAAGTCTTCAATAACTAATTGTAAGTAGTCAATGAACTAATTAACTAGTTAGAGATAATTTTAAAAATGATTAATTGAAAATAGTTAAAGTTATGAATTCTTAGACTAATTTTTATTGTTATGAATTATTTCAAACATATTATAAAAACCTATGCCAAGAATACAAATAACTAACTAAATATTAAAACTTAATTACCTAACATAACTTGTTCGTATCTACTATTGAATTAAGTAAGACAAAAAACTAATTAAGTGTCCAAAAATGATTACTTATCATAGCTTGTTTATAACTAACTATAAAGAAAAAACTTGAGTACTTATTAAAACTTATTCAAGTTTATTGTTTGATTAGGTATGAAATAACTAATCAAGTAATGAAAGACTGTTCAAATTATATGTCTCTGTAGTTCAAACCCATTGAACAACAGGGAGATGGCTCATAATGCATGAGCCAGGGGGCAGTGTTAGTATGTTTAATTTAAATTAGTATATTGCCCCCAGTTTATTGTGTGGGGGTATGGGGGAGAGTATAGGACATTATGAAATGACAAAAAAAGAATTAAGAAAAGAACAAACAAATAGATTTATAGAAAGCACAATAATTACAACAGATTTGCTTCTTAGTAGTTACTTATATGATAGTACTAAGATGGAAGAGTTCTTATCTTTCATTGCTAACTTAGACAACAAGTATAGCTTTATTAATATGTATTTGGTTAGAACTCAGTTTCCTGGGGCGTCAATAGTTAAGTCATATAGCAGTTGGAAAAAAGAAAATATTCAAGTAAGGAAAAATGAAAAAGGAATATCAATATTTAGACCTAAAGTCATTGAGTATGTTGTGTATAACAATACAAAAGTTACAAAAGATAAATGAACTAATGAAATAAAAGAGTTAGTTAAAAACAACGAACTAGAAGTTTATACATATACAAAAGGTTTTACCTTAGCTAAAGTATTTGACATATCACAAACAACACTTCCTAAAGCACAATACCCAAAACAATACTTTTCATACTTTATAAAAGAAGATAATGAAAATATTAATCCAAATACTAAGTTGCTGAGTTTGCTATGTAACTTTATAGCCAAACATAATATTGGAATAACCTATGCCACAATGGGCTTAAGTACTAGTGAGCAAAGATTTTATGATAAGAATTCCCATGGAATTAAGCACTGAATTAGGCTAAATGATAAAAATTCAATTACTCAAAATATATATTCACTTGTTAAAGAATATGCTCACACATTGCTAGGCCATGATATATCAGCAATAAACAATATTGAAAATAGATATCAAGCTCAATTAGTTGCTTATGCAATATGTAAAAGCTTTAGACTAAAAGGAATTGAACTATCAAGCTTTGATGCATTTAGATCTTGAGTAAATACTTCCACTAAAGAAATGCGTAAAAAATGAATTAATAGTGTAATTTTTGCTTCAAAACAGTTTGCTAATGACTTTAACTACTTCTTAGATGAAATAGAAATTAATGTGGACAAAGCTAATTTAAGAGAAACTGCTAGCATAAATGAACTAATGGGAAGGGAGTAATCTAAATGCAAGCTAATTTTTTGAATCACATCCGTATTTATGGATTTGTAATTAGCGAGAGCTTTACAGTAATTGAATATAAATCAAAATATAACATTAATGAAAAAGCCATTAAATTTACTATAAACAACATACAAAATGGCAATCCTAACTTTATTGAAATAGCTGTGTGAGATCCAGTAGTTGTTGACTATGTTTTAAATAACATTAAAAGACGTGATTTAGTAGAAATAACAGGAAAATTACTAGTTAATTCATACACTAAAGATGACAAAAAGTACTATAAAACCTACATTAAAGCAAACAGAGTTTTATTATCAAAAATGTCAAAATATCATTTTGAAACCCCTATTCAACAGCCAGATCAGCACTCTAAAGACAATATTTACACCTTCTATATAGAAGATTAAAAAGGCAGTAATAATATGGATTATTTTACAGAGAAAAATATTAAAAATATTTTGTATGCATCAATGCCTAGGAAGCTTAAGTCATCAGAAATTATTGATAAATTCAATGAAATTGCAAACACAATCAGCAATAAATTTGGTGACAGAACTACATATATAAACATCATATTAGCTATTAATGAAAGAATACCAGCAATGGAAAAAGCTTGAGTTTATTCTAAACTTTTAGAAAAGATACTAAAAGAGTTATATGAAGGTTTAACTGAAGTTAATAGACTAACCAAAATCTATCAATTAATTTGTAACTGAAGCTTATTAAATATTGATAATAGAGAAGATACTAAGTTAGTTAACTTTAGTCTTAATGAGTATATGGAATATGATCGAATATTTGAATACAAATATTTAATGGATAAAGCTACTAAAAGCATTAATAAATTGGGCACTAAAAGCCCTGAAATGAATCTTTATATTGATTTAGTAAGAGATTGTAATGAATATGCAATGGTACAGCTTGATAAAAAAGGTAGAGCAAGAGAGTTTTATGAGAACAATTTATTGCTTTCTTACTTAGCTTGATTAAGTAAAAAGGAGCTAGATGAATTGCTTCCTAATGTTTCTTATTTAGATATTTCATCTGATATAGCAACTCTTGCATTTAATAATTTGCTAAGAGAGTAAAAGAAATTTAAAAAAGTAATGTAATGGGAGAAACAAATGGATTCATTAGCATTAAAAGTTTTAGAGTGAAAAAGCGAGTTTTGAGAGAAAAATAACCAGAAATTAAGTAAATTCACAGTTCCAGTTGCAATAGATAAAGATGAAATTTACTTTGTTAATGGCTTGCTTGAATGAAAAAATGAGTATGAAAATACAGGTAAGCACTTTTTAATAGATTTAGCTAAGGCTATTGACAAAAATGGCAAGGATGTAACTATTAAAGAAGGCATAGTTGGTATTGATACAAGTGCATTATATAAAATGAATTTAAAAGAATTCATTGATAAGTTAAGTGACAGCAATTGAGATGATAGACCTTACTTAGGGTTAGCTGATTCAATTAAATTGGCAGATTATGTGACAAAACTAGTAAATGATGAGTCATCAAAATTAATAGTTCTTAAAAAGAAAAATGATACATGCAAAATAAATATGCAAGAGAACGAATAAGTGAGTGAAATAAAGACAAGAATGCTAAATTTGATAGAACAAAATATCAAAGTAATAGATGTGCTAAATAACTATTTTATAAGGAGAAATGATGCCAATAGAGACACATAATGAAACATATGCAAAACTTAGAGAAAAAGCCAATAGATTTCAAAGTGAACGTGAACAAAGAATTTATTTAAGAATAATTGATGAAATTGCTGACATTGATTTTAGTGGCTATGATGAAAAACTAGAGCAAAAAATATATGCAGAAATTAGCAAAACAACTGACTTAGACAAAATTGCAGGTATCTATAAAACAGGCTTAATTGTTAGTGAAATAATTGCCTATGAAGAAGATGAATATGAAATATTAGATGATTTTTATAGAGAAAGCGATATACACTCATTTGATGAATTATGAGAACAAATGGATATTGACTTAAAAACCTATGGAACTGAAACAAACCTTGATTTACTTGTAGACTTATTGGAACTAAGTGATACATCTTTCCCAATTAAAATTGATGGCTATGGCAGAGCAAAACCAATTTTTGATCTTGACTCAGAGTTTGTAGACTGGCTATTAGATAAAGATTGATATGAAATTTGCCCATTTGTATATGATGAAGAAAGTTTTATAACAGAATTTGATTTAGATGAGTAAGCAACTGCTTCATTAAAAATGATTAAAAAATTATGTGGAGAGTGAACAAAATATGGAAAAGTATTTTGAATATAAAGATATAGAGAAATTATTAGAAAAGGATCTAATTAGTAATGAAGAGTATTTTTTAAAAACTTTAAATAAAAATGCGTCTTCATTTAAAAGTGAACAGGAAAGATCACAATATGTTGAATTGGTTAAAAGCATTTTTATTAATCTAGAAAAAATTGCTAGATATCCAATTTCTGCAACAAATTTTGCTTTTAACACTTGCAAAGTAATTGAATCACAAGCACTAACAATATCTGAATTGCAAAAACTATTAGAACTTACAAAAATAGCATTACAGTTTGATAATTCAGTTTTTATGAAGCACTTTAACAATTTTGCGTGTGGCGCTGATTATTTAAATTTTCTAATTGATTTTGATATTGAGCCAGTTTTTGCCTTAAAAGAAATGCTAAATGAACAAGAACATTATGACTGAATTGATTGAGAACTCTATACTCTGTTTAAGAAAAGAAATAAAGAGTTGCCTTGATTAAACAGTTTATCAAGTGATAATGATTTAGTTTACACTGGAAATAGTAATAATCCATATGAATGATTCCTTGTGGATGAAAGAGATTGAGTTTTTGATTATTTAGATAATCACTTGGATCAAGGACATATTGTTTCTTGAATTAAAGAAAGCAACAGTGATTAGCATTAAAAAACTTAACTACTTAACACTTTTGTATTTAACCAAATAAGACAATGCAAATTGACTTATATAAAAGAATAAAAGGAGTTAAACATTAATGAAAAAAATAGCAATAAAAATTATTGTTATTGTTATAGCTTCAATTATCTTTACCACTATTGGTTTTCTGCTAGTTATTAATTTTATTAATTTAAGAACATATGATGATCTTTCTAAGGTCAAAACATTTAGTGATTACATTAATCTTTCTAAGCATAATATAGTAAGGAATGCAAACTTCTTCATAATATTTACTCCAATGTTATTTCTTATTCTTTCAGGAGCACTTGTATATTTTGTGTTCTTTAGAAAAAGAAAAGAACAAACAAATGAAAGTAAATATTGACTTTGAAACGATAAGCTTTTAGTTGGCGATAGATCATTTTTTAAAAAGCAGTTCTTAGTTTCTCCTGACTATAAACATAATCAAAATAATGGTAACTGAGTAATTAATTATGCAAATAGCTTAAAAAAATGATGAATTAATAACGGTAAAAATGATATCAACAGTGTCGTAATTGGTGGTGTTGGTAGTGGTAAAACACAAAGAGTAATTTTACCAAACATACTATATAACAGCCATTTAAGGCCAAAATACAAGGCATCATTTGTTATTACAGACCCTAAAAAAGAAATAATTAAAGCTGTAGGCAAAAAGCTAAGTGACCAAAACTATAAAATATTTGCAATTGACTTTAGTGAGCCTGAATATAGCAATGGTTGAAACCCATTATATTATGTATACAAGCAAGCTCATTTAGAATATAGTGATCAAAAAGCTTATATTGAAAACATTTATAAAGCCTTTAGTGAAATTAATAATGTTATAGAGCAATTGCCTTGATCAGACACTGATGAAAAGTTTTGAACTGATAATGCTAAAAGAGTTATCAATACAGCAACTAAATTCCTTTTATTGGTATCACTAGAAAGACCTGATTTAGTTTCAGCTCAAGACTTTAACTTAATTTCAGTAGGTAAATTGTGTGTTGCCCCTGCTTGGGATGCAAATCAAGACTGAATATCAATAGTTAAACTAAAAGCTGATGAAGACTTAATTTGAAAAGAATTGTGATTTGAAGTTGAAGCATTACTATCAGAAGCTAAAAATGCACAAACTTTCCAAAGTATTTTGTCATTTGTTTCTAGTGCATTAGCCATCTTTACTAATGATGAATTTGTACAAAGAGTTATTGCACAAACAAAAAGCTTTGACTTAAGCTTAATTGCTAAAGAAAAACAACCAGTAGCTATCTTTATTCACTATCCAGACCATAAACCATCTCATCACTTCTTAATTAGTATGCTAATTGACCAAATTTACCAAGCATTAGTTAGCCAAGCTAATGAAAATGGTAAAAGAAAAGATGAATATGGCATATATCTATCAGAAAAGCTAGATAGAAAATGACTATTTTTACTTGATGAAGCAGGAAACTTACCAAAGATTATTAATTTAGATAATAAAGTAACTATTTCAAGAAGCAGGAATATATTCTTCCAATTTGTGCTTCAAGATTACAACCAGCTTAAAAAGTACAATGACAAGGTAGATGGAGTTGATAAAACAATTCGTTCAAACTTACAATTTACTTACTTTTTAAATAGTAATGATGAAGACACACTTAAAGAATTATCAGAATCATTAGGTAAAAAAGAAGTTAAGAAAATATCAAAATCTACTTCATATGATAGTAGGTCAAAAGGCTCAACATCAGGTACTACTGAAAACATTGAAGAAAAACCATTAATGAGTGTTAGTGAAATAAAGTCTAAGAATAAAGACCTAGCCATTATTTCAATTATTGGCTATAAGCCAATGCTTATTAAAACTAAATTAGCATATAAGCATTTTACAAATGATAATTATGTGCACCAGTGTGATGAAACATCTAGTGAAATTACTAAATGAAGCTTAAGCAATTTAACTAATAGTGAAGCACAAGATAGTGTAAGTGAAGAGATAGAGCAAAGTGAAGATATTGATAGAGAAACTGAAATAAATGAAAAAGTAAGGCAAGAAAATGACTTATACAGCATAGCCTTAGATATAGTCAATAGATTTGATTAAAAATACTAATATGCCAATAAAACAGGCATATATGTAAAAGGAGAATAATATGGCATGAGTTAATCCCGGCTTTGATCCTGTTGGTTATGAATCAAGAGTATCAATGGAAAATAAAAAAATAAATAACAAGAATTTTGATGTTATTACTTATAAAAATGGTAAACAATTTGCCTTTACTGAATTGCAAGGCAATTATGGTTATTATGAAGTTAAAAACAATAAGTTTGATGGTAATTTTTACTGAGTACAAAATGGTAATTTATCAATTACTGGCCAAGCTAAAAATAACAAATTAAATGGTACATTAACTGAATATGAACCTGGAACAGGACAAATTAAAAGGCAAATAGATTACAAAAATAATCTTGAGCATGGACAAGAAAAAAACTTTGAAAATGGAAAACTAAAGTCAACTACTGACTGAGTTAAAGGCCTTAAAACAGGCTCACATATAACATATGATAATGAAGGAAAAGTCATATCAAATGATAAATATATAGCTAATACTCCTGCAACTGATGAAGAGTATAAAAAATGAGAGAAATCAAGACCAAAAGCAAAGGCTAAAGAAGAACTTAAAAGATTTGGTGAATGATTAATTAAGCCATCTACAGCGATTCTGTCTTTATTTGCAATAGTAGCCATTGTAGCTTTCCCATTATCAACAGGACTTTTAGTTGTTGGTGGTGTAGGAATGTATGACTTTTTAAATGAAAGAACCAAGACAATACAAAGAGAAAATGACTTCCCTGAAAGAGAATTAAACTTCAGCAGAAAAGACTTAAATGAGATGAAAGAAGAGTTAAAACATGAACTTCGTAATCAAATAAGCAAGTCAAAGGAAGAGGCAACAAAAGCATTAAAAAGTGAGCCTACAGTTGCTAAAGAGCCAGCTAAAAAAGCAACTAAAAGCCCAAAAGCAACTGATGCCTTTGATACCAAAAACATTGAAAGTGCAAAACAAGAAGTTAAAAAGACTGCATCAATGGATGCTGTAAAACAAAGCATATTACAAGGATTTAAAAAGTAATTTTATAAGACAATGAAAAAAATTAAAAAGCCAAATCCTAAGTACAAAAGCTTATTAATTACCACAGGAATTATTTGTTTTTGTCTGCTTGCTATTTGCATAATTCTTTTAATAATATTATACAAATAGGACTATAAAACAGGATTAAATGAAAAAATTAAGTATGAGAAAAATATCTAAAAAAGCTTCAATAGCAATCTTAGTAACATATATTGTTTTACAAGTAGCTTTAATTTGGTTTTTGTTACTTTGTGTATCTTATTGACAATACTTAGTACAACAAGGAGCACTAACAACAATCAAGTTTAATTTGCTAATTGGAGCAGTGATTTTATATATATCACTAGCACTGATATATCCAATTTGATGATTTAAAAAACATAAAAAGAAACAAAGGAGATAAATATGAATGATTCAATTAATACAGCTGGATTAACAAAACTACAATCAGGTATAGATTCAATTATTAATGTTGTGTTTGGTATATTCACAGGTATAACTGTTGTTATAGTTATTGCTCTTTTAATTTGAGCAATGGTTAAAAACCAACAAGAAGAAGATCCTATGAAAAGAAAACAAAACACTCACAAAATATTGTGGGGTGCAGCAGCTTTAGTTTTAATTGTTTTAGCATGGGGATTAACATCATTTATAAGAAATACTCAAGGTAATACACATGCTACTGTCAATAATACTAGCCAACCATCACCGGGAGTAGCTAGATTACTAAATATATTTACTCAACCAATTTACTACAACTTAAAGGTATAGATTAATGGGGCTATTTGATTACTTAGCGGCAATACCAGTTGGTATGGTTATATGAATGCCAATAATGGCTATAGCATTGCTTTTTGCAACACTTTTTGTTTATGCATTATTGGTTGCTAGATACATTGTATTTGATGGAACAAAATTTATATTGTTTGGCCTTAAACCTAATGATGACATTACTAATTTCACTACCCCAAGCATATTTGCTCACATATTGATTGTAAGTACAGCAATTTGAGTAGTAATGTTCTTTCTTATAATTATTAAATTTTCTATTTCAGAATTTCGTAGTTCATCAGCATTATTACGTAGTGCTGTAAAACAAAGTGTAATTAGTCTTTTATTTTTATTAGGTTTTCAAGTAGGCATTTTGTTATTTAATGAATTTATAATAAATATTCTTAAACTTATAGATGGAAACGAACATGGAAGCACTGGAGTAGGTTTTATAAATAGAACATTTAATCCTAACTTTCAAGAAGTAATTGATGGAAAAACCTTTTGAAGGCTCAATAGTACGTTTCTGGAAATGATGCAAATGGCTATGAATTTAAGTGGGGCATTGCCTCAATTCCAGGTTTATGATCAGTGATATCAGCTGTTCATTCAAAAATACCAGCATTAATATTTCTTTCTGGTGGTGCAATAGGATATGCAGTTAGAGGAGCATTGTTTACATTCATAACTGTCATTTTTATTTATGGTTCTGTTTTAAAAACAATGATTAGAAATGCGGGAAGAATTGTACCAGTTGTACTTTTATACTTTATATTCCCTATTATAGTGGCATTATCTCTTGCTGATAATGGTAGGAAATTAAGAGCATGAAAGGACAGTTTTATCTCTAATTATCTATCTTTAGTGTTATTTTTCTTCTCATTCTACATAATCAACTGAGCAGTTGAAAACATGGTTGAATTAACTGATTATTTCTTAGGATTTCACAGTGTAATGGTTTCCTTAATAATAAACATTATAGGTTACAGAAATTTAGGGAAATTACAATCAGTAATAATGAGATTTTGTGGATTACCAGAAGCAGCGCCAGCTCAAGGGGGTAGCATAGGAAAAAAATAATTAGCCTTGCTTCCAAAGCAGGGCAGTTTGCACTAAATTTCATCCCAGCTGGAAAACTTGCTAAACCAGTAGCACGTGTAGGAGTTAAAATTGCTGAACAGCAATTAAAAGCTATTAGTGATGGTAATCTAGCAGGTGCTATTAGCGTGTTTAAACCACAAAATTTATTAAGAACTACTATTACAGCTAACTTATTTAAAATAAAAACTGAAGAGTTTAACTTAAAAGGTATAGCTAAAGTAGTAGTTAGAGAAAAAGCTAAAACTGCAGTTTATAGTGCAGTAGAAAATACTGTTTCTCAAAAGAAAAATAAGCAAAAAGAAAAACAAGAGTTGCAAAAGCAACAAGAGCAAATTAAGCAACATAATGAAAGAGTTGCTAAGTTTGCAAAAGAAAACAACCTTACCCACTTATCACATGAAGAACAACTAAACATGTACTGAGAGAGCCTTGAAAAACAATCAAGAGTAAACTTTGCTGATATATTCAACAAAGAAAGCAAAAACACAAACTCAATGCTTTTAGCTACAGTGACTAAACAATCAAATCAACCTAATGTAGGAAAAGGAACAAATGCTACAACCTAATAGACTAAAATATAAGAAAATTAAAATAACAAGAGTTTTCTCTTGAAAAGATGTTATTGAATTCTTTATTGTTATATTAATCTCTTTTTTAGTATCCTTTTTAGCATTTAGGCCTTTTGCATTGCAATATAAGTGAATAGTATTTGCTATTATGTTTTTCACTTTATTAATACTTATATTGCCTTCAGGCCAGAATTGTAAGATATATGAGCTTTTGATTAGAATGTTTAAATTCAAGTCAATGCCCCATAAGTTTGCAAAGGAGCTATCTAACAATAAAGAAAGAGACAGTGCTGATTTAAACCCATATTCATCATTAGTTTCATCTGATGTTGTTAAAAACAAAATATTTACCAATAAATTATTTAGCAAAACTGAACACAATAATTACTTTATGGTTTTGCAAATAAATGGACAGGATATTTGAAAAGAAAATGCTGATACACAAATTAGATTAATTGATAACTTTGCAAGAATCTTAGACAGCTTTAAACATAAAATTTCCATTATTAAATTAGATGAAAAAATTAAGTATGACAAAAACAAAGAATTTATTAATAACTCATCTAAAAATAAGCAATTACTAAATAAAAACAATGAGTTTTGAAATAGATATTATCAAGCTAATATCAATGATTTTTCAAAATTAGAAACTGAAACTACAACAAGTGTTTTCTATTTAGTAATTAATGCCCCAACAATTGATTCACTTGAAGAAATGTTTATAACATTTGAGCAAAAAATTAATGACTTAGGGCTATTTACTTACAATAAATTACAAGACTTTGAACTGCTTAAGTTCTTAAATAAACTAAACCGCTTTGGTAAAAGTGATGAACAAATTCATAGCTATTTAAATTTAAGTGGTATTTATGGTCAAAAAGATAGCTTAGATCAGTTATTTGCCTATGAAGAAGTTATCTTTAATAGAGATATCATCTCTATAAATGGCGATCAATATAGTGTTAAATGTGTTGGAAAAACAGCCAACAGACTTAATGCTCAATGACTTAAGCAAATGTTTACAATTTCAGGCACTGTTGTATGAAATTTATTTCCTTACAATGATCAAAATGCTATTAATAAATTACTTGATAAGGCGGCCAAAAGAAATGAAGATTCAATGAGTGTGGATCACACAGTAGTTGGTAAGTTTTCATCAAGCATTGAAGAGCAAGCAATAATTGCTATGATTGAACAAGTTCAGCAAGAGAATTACAAGCTATTTGATGCAAACATTTTTGTCTTTGATGCTGTAAAAGACAGGCAAGAACAAAGAGCAAGAAATATTAAGTTAAAAAATACTTGAGCAAAAGAAAACTTTGGTATCAACTCTTTATTATTTAGACAATTTGAAGGATTTTTAGACGTTATAAACTTTCCTGTTACTAAATTAGATAGAGAATACTACCAAATAACATCATTAAACCAAGCTGTAGGCTATCCAATTCATAGAAAGCTACTTAATGATGGTAACAGTCTTTTAGTTGGTAAAGAATTAAGAGAAAGTAATGAAGCTTTAGTATGA
The DNA here is from genome assembly GCF_000089865.1 of Mycoplasmopsis agalactiae. Lineage (GTDB taxonomy): Bacteria > Bacillota_I > Bacilli_A > Mycoplasmatales > Metamycoplasmataceae > Mycoplasmopsis > Mycoplasmopsis agalactiae_B. Next base: position 356,677 of record NC_013948.1, read on the forward strand.
AATATGTTCAAGCTTACTCAATATAGAACAAACCATAATGTAATGATATTAGGTACACCTGGTATGGGTAAGTCAACTTTTACTAAGAAAATTCTTACTAATGCTGTATCAGCAGGTAATATTGCAATTGTAATTGACCCACAAGCTGAATACTTAAAATGAGCTAATACTTTAGGCGGTCAAATTATTGACCTAGGAAGTGGCTCAGGAACAACAATTAACCCATTACAAGTAAGATCATTTATAGCAAGAAGTGAAGATGAAGTAGATAATGCTAATATTAAATCTATTGTCAATAACCATCTTAACTGACTAAATAAGTTTTTCTCAATTGTTTTTGATAATTTAGATAGCAAAAAATCAGCTATTTTAAGACAACAAATAATTCATTTGTATGAAAAATGGGGTATTTATAACTTAAATAAAGTGTCAGACTTTACATACAAAGAGTGACCTACAATGTCAGACTTAATTAAATCAATGAGAGAGTATGAAATACCTGATGATCATCATGACAGAGAGCAAAGACATAAAGAGATATTAGACTTTGCAGAGCTACTAAGCATTGAATTTGAAAATAATGGTAACTTAAGAGAGCTATATAATGGCCATACAACAGTAAGCATTAATAATGATGTAGTTGTGTTCAAAAATGACAACTTAACTGATACACAAGGCTCAATAACAGCTAGATTGGGTATTATGGTGCTTCTTAGCTTAATTAATGAATTTATCTTTAATAATGCTTTAAATAACAAAATTATTATTAAAGAATACAAGAAAAAGAATAATGTAAGAATCTTAAGTATGAAAGAAATGCAGAAACTTATTAAATATTCTGCATTATGTATTGATGAAGAGCACTTATACATTAATGAAAAGAATATTACAACACTAGAGTATATTGCTGATACTACTAAATTAGTGCGTAAGCTAGACTGTGGAACAATACATACTACTCAAAACCCTTCAGACTATAAGCAAACAGCTTCAGTAGCTGAAATGGCTTCAAGAATAATAAATAACTGTTCTTATTCATTCTTTTTTGGACTGTTAGACAATGATATTGAAACTGTTAAAGGCTTCTATAAAAACTCTAATCAATTATTAGATTCAGAAGTTAAATTCATTGCTTCAAGACAAAGGGGAAAGGTATTAGCAACTATTTCAAATAATGAACGTTATGCAATCAATTTACATTTTAATGATGTAGAGAAAGAACTATTTTTTGATAAAGGAGAGTAATAATAATGAAAGGTAGAAAATATAGATATATTTTAGTGCCAGCATTAGGGAGTTTACTCCCTTTTGCTTTTATTAGTGCTGGTTCTTTAAAAAGCACTAGTTCAGCATTTTTGATTACTAATAAATTATTATCAGGATCAGACAGTAATTTTAATAGATCATATATAGATAATAGGTTTAGTCAAATCGATGAGTTTAAGTCAGGAGTTTATAAAAAAAGAGAAAAGCAAACATTTACTTATAAGTGGAATTTTTTGTTACCAGATTCACCATATTTAGTCGGTGTTGATCAATTTGACTGACCCAGAGGCACAAACATAAAATACAATGTGTTTGGAAAGGAATTTCAATTTCCAGCAAGCGGAACTAAATATTTTCATAACCCACCAAGAATTATATTAAACCCATCTGTTCGTGGTGGTGGCAAGCAGCATGGTGCTATTGGGCTAGCTTACCCATATTCTAGATCTTTAACTTCTGAGGCAAAAAACTTTTTTTGATGAGACCAAGGTTACATAGAAGGTAATATTAAACCATATCCAGATTATTACTATGTGTATCCTACTATAGAAATTTCAGGCATTGAAGAAAAAATTAATAATTTGGTTAATCCAAAAATTAAAACAAACTGCGAAAGAGAAGGCTTTAGTAGCATAAGTTGCGATTATTCTCCTAATCCAAATGCTTTTCAAAATATAGAGATTGTAGGTTTTGATTTAACTGAAGAATCCAAAAATAAGCTTAAAAACTATGAAAGACCTTGAGAAAAAACAGATTTTTATAAATCACATAAAATATTAAATACTATCAGAAGTTATTGAGCTTACACAGCCAATCCAGAAGTTGAAGTCACTTTAGAATACGACTCAACTAAAAATGAATACTATGACCTATCCGATAGTATTAAATTTAAAGACTTAAACACTATTTTTAATGGCTTAAAGAAAGCTTATTCAGAAAGTGCATCAATTGTAAATAATGGCAAAATAACAATAGATTCTGATGTTATGGGAGACTTAGATGAATCATTACCTGTTGACATTGATAGTAAGAAGTTTCCATTAAAAACTAATGTACAAAAGTTAAAGGAAAAAACCAGCACTAAAGAATATAGTTTATCTGATGGTTGAAAAATAAAGCTTTCAGAAACTCCTGAAGTAGTAAGCTCAAAAGAAAAAACAGCAAAAATAGTTAAAAGACTAGTTAGTGTTTCCAAAAATGGAAGTGATAAAACAGCAGAATTAATAAAAACTCTTGAAAATGCTTCAAACCCAGCTACTAAAGCTCAAAGCTACAATATTAATAAGTTTGCTAATATGCTTAAAGAACTGGGAAGTGGTATTAATACTTATGATGAACTAGAAGTTAATCTCACTGAATCAAATTTATATAAAGAGTACAAGAACGCCAAAGATAAAACTGATAGAAAAGAACAAGGCTTAAATTTAAGAGATAACTTAACCATAAAGTATGGATATTCACAAGCAATAAAAACTCTTAAGGAATGAGCAAACTATTACAACAAGGAAAGAAAATTAGATTTTTGACAACAAACTGAAGCTAAGCAAATAAAAAAACCAGATAAGAAAAATAAATATGATCATGGAACTCTTTTAGTTGGCTCACCAATAGATATCAAATTTATTTCTGACAATGCTGAAACAGATATTATGCTAATTAACAAGCAAAAAGTTGATGTCTTAAATAAAGAATTTAAGAAAAAGTTAATAGACTTTAGAGTTGTTGCTAATACTAAAGAAATTAAAGATAAAGAAAAAGAAAAGCAACCAACTAATGAATATGAAATTCACTTAAAGCGCTTTAAAACAGGTTCAAACAACTCAGGAGATATTGATGAGCAATATATTGTTAAATATCAAATAATTCAAAAGTTCTTTACACAAATTATTAAATGATATGCTTGGGATCCTGATAAAAACCCTGACCAAAAACAATTAATATCAAAAATTTTGCTTGATAAAAAAGGTCAGCCACTTTTAGATGATAAAAAGAAAGAAATTCCTAACCCTAATTATGATCCTTTCATTGATCCAGCTACAGGAACTAAGAAAGAAATTTTATGAATAAGTAATGATAATTTAAAAAATCATGGCTTAGATGATAAACTTCACTTTACATATCCTTCATTGCTTTATGATATTAAACAAAAGGTAGATTTTGGTATATATGTTGATTCTCACGTATTAGGTAAAGGCGCTCTTAGAAATTTAGAATATGATAAGGCATTAACAAATGTTAAATACTATAAAAAGAAGCTTTTTAATAAAAAAACTGAACATAAAAATGGTGAAAAAGTTGTTACATATGTTAAAAGTGATACTCTTCCTGAGCCATTGCCATTAAAAAATAATAATAGTGAGTTTTCATACTTTTCTGATGAAGGAATTTGACTAGTTTATGCAACTAATAATAGTCAAGATATACCAACATTTTCTAATGCTTCATTAGTTTTAATTGATGAAGATAACAACCCTAAGTCTTATTTCTATGAAACAGTTAAAGACAGACTATATGATGAAAGGGGAGCTAAATTAGAAAATTACTTCCAACCATTTTTACATTCAAATAACTGAATTTCTGAGCCTTTAGCTAAGTATTTAACAGCTACAACGGGATTAACATTTGCTGAGCTAGCTAAAATGCCATACAATGACTTTATATACAAATACTTAGACTTTATTAATTTAAAATATGATTTAAAAAAATACTTTCCAGATATCGATTCTAAAGATACTACATATGAAAACATATTTGAAACAGCTGTTCACTGAAATGAATTGCCAAATTTAAATGGTTTAACATATGCTACTGAACAAGATGAAACAGTTAAAGAGAAATATAGAAAAGAAGTTGAAAATATAGTTACAAACTATATTAAAAGCCATATTAGGGGAAATACTCGTTTAAAAGAACATAACATATATGAAAACTCAGGATGAGAAATTAAAGAATGAAGTAGTCATGATAAAAAATATTGACTAGATAGTGCACTAAAAGTTGAAAAAAATGATGCTTCTAAATCACAAGGAGTTGAATTTACACTTGTTCCTACCAATCCAAAGTACAAAAAATTTAGTTTCAAGAAGTTTTATCTTAAAAACAATGCCCATCATATTTACTACCCACCAATTGATTTAAGCAAGTTACCAATTGAAACAAGGCATACAATTAACATTGACTATTCAAAAGGCACACATAAACAAAATGCTGAGAAAATTAGTAGATTCATAAAATCTAAAATATATGATGAATTTCAAAAATATAATCAAAGTAAAACCACACCTATTGAAATAGGTAAAGATGTTAAAATATCTAATTTATATGAATTAAATATTAAAACTAGTCAATATGATAAGTTCAACACTTTTACTGTTATCATAACCCCACTAAATGCCAACTTGCACAATCAAATAGTGTTTGAATTTCAAAATATATCTGATCCTAAAAAGAAGCCTAAAAAATCTGATCCAGATAAGAAACCAGACGGGGATAATAACCCTGGCAATTCTTCATCAGGTTTTGATGAAAATAATCCTAATGGTGGCAGGTCAAACTTTGACCCTAACAATCCAGGAACATGACCATCAGGTTTTGATGCAAATGATCCAAAGACTTGGCCATCAGGATATAATCCAAATGACCCTTCAACTTGACCTTCAAGCTTTGATGAAAATAATCCTAATGGTGGCAGGTCAAACTTTGATCCTAACAATCCAGGAACTTGACCTTCAGGATATAATCCTGATTCAAGTAAATATGTAGATTTAAGCCTGCTTAATGAGATATTCTTGAATAATCCTGTTGTTATCAGTGAAACTAAATTAAGTAAGATAAAAGATAAAATAGTAAGTGAAGTATCAAAGATAACTGAGCCATTAAACTATAGATTTAATAAAGAATATTTAATTGCTTGACTAAGCACAGCATTTTATAATTTAGACTTGGTAATGGATATAGAAGACTTAAATAAGCCTGAGAATAAAGAGTTTAAGGAAAAATATGATCGTGCTGTAAATAGTGTTCTTAAAGAGAAAAATAAAGTAACTATTCTGGGCAAAGAAGTATTAATCCCAACAAGTATTAGTGATGAGAAACTACGCTTAAGATATGAAGAAGCTATAGCTAATAAAATTAAAGAGATAGAGAACAGAAACTTTAATAAAGGGCTTGATAATAAAGTTAGAAGCAAAATATACATACTAATTCCTAAAGAAAATGCTATAGGCTTTGCATTCTTACCAGTTATTAATAACATTAGCAGTTCATTTGACCCAACTAAAGATCCTGAATGAATTTCTGAGTTGGAAAAAGATCCACATAGAAAAGATATAAATGGTGAAGATATAAGAAGTACTCTTAGCAAAGTTGCAAGCTATGCAGGTTGAACTGTTGGAGCTATTGCAACACTAGGACTAATATCAGGAACTGTTTTTGGTATTAGAAACTATCTAAACAAAAAAGGCTTTAAGGCTGGAAAGAGTGTTACTAAGAAACAAAAGAAAAAGCAAAAACCTATTAGAATTTACAAAGATAATTAAATTAAAAAAGCCAAGTTATAACAACCTGGCTTTTTCTTTGCTCTAATTAGTAGCTAATTACATAGTAATTACAATCTAATTAGAGTGTAATTAGTCGCTAATTATTTTCTAATTATAAGTTAATTATATGTTTGCTAATTGGATGTAAACTAATAAGATATATACTAAGCCATATAACAGTTTATATTAACACAATAAAGATATAGCTATTTAAAGTAATTTATACCTATAAAGTTATTATATTTGCTTAAAACACAGCCAAATCTAATTAGAAACTAATTAGTTTATAATTAAATAGTAATTATATTCTAATTACTTTTTGTATACTTATCCTAATTTTTTAGGTTAATAAATATGTTCAAGGAGATATAATAATGGCTAAAAAATATAGTTATAAAGATATATCAAATTGGTTCTTATCTAAAGAAAGTATGACTCCTAAAAAGCTTCAAAAACTAACATATTATGCTGAAGCTTGAGCTTATGCTTTGCTTGATGATGGTATATTAAATGACACAGCCTTTCAGGCTTGAATACATAGTCCAGTTTCTCCTGAATTATGAAATGATTATAAAGAATATGGCTGAAATGAGATTAAGCAAAAAGTTTTTGATGAAAGCAAATTAGATAAAAATGTTTTAGAACTGCTTGATGCAGTTTGAACTACATATGGTGATAAATCAGGATATGAACTAGAAGCTATTACACATTTAGAAGAGCCTTGGAAAAAGGCAAGAAAGGGCTTAGGAGAGTTTGAGCCATCAACTAAATTAATTGATACTGAAGATATGAAAACCTACTATAGAAGCATTTATTCAGGAGATTAATTTTGGTATTAAATACAATAATTTATAAAGCAAATTCTATGGAATTCCGTAGTTTTTTTGTTTAGTTTTAAGTACTAATAATTGCCATATGAAAAAAATTCATAATGTTAAAAATTTGTTTACTTTGCTATTAAATTTGACTTTGGCAACTTCTAATTATATTCTAATTAGTATATAATTACTTTATAATTAGATAGTAATTAGTTTCTAATTATAAAATTACCTTGTGAAGGAAACTAAGTAAATGCTACAAAACAATATGAAATTGTTTTCAAAATAGCTATTATTTGCCTAATATTTGTATTAGAATTAATATTATGAGAATAAAAAAAGGAATAAAAAATATAGCCCTGCTACTGGGCACAACAGTAGCACCAGCATTAGCAAGTGTTTCTTGTTTTAATGTGTTTAAAATTCTAGAACCAACAGCCACAATTATTAAAACAGATGATGCTAAGCCACCAGCAGGATTTAATCATAATGATAGCAGAAAACAAGTGGAAGACTTATTTAATAAATATAAAGGCCACTTATTAGTAGATACTTCAAAAGAATCACAGCCATTTTTAAAAGAGAATAATAAATACTATTTTGCTAAAGTTACACATGAAGACAAAGCAATTAGTTCAGATGTATACAAAAATGATAACTGAAAAACTGATGAGTATTTGCCAATGATTTTTATACCACCAGAACAAAAAGAAGATTTATTTAAAAAACCTGGATCAGAAAAATTTAGATCGAAATTAAGTGATACATATATTCCACCTGTTGAGTTTAATAACTTGCTTAGAAATTATTTAAAAGGTAGTGTACAGTTAACACCAAGTGAGCATAAAGACTTTTTAGAAAAAATGACAAAATTTTTAGAGCATGACAACATGATAAGACGTGACTTCACAATAAATTCAGATACATATGGAACTTTTATAGATAAATTTAATGACCGTTATGATGAATCTCCTTATGACTATAATAAAAAAATAATAAAAAGAGAAGATCAATTTATAAAATTCAACACAGCTCATGGAGATTATATGGATATGCTTGAAGACGTCCAAACAAAAGATAAAAAAAATATTTGATTTTTGCCTTTTTCACTCTCTAAAGCTAGAGCATTTGAAGACATCTCAGACATATATAGTAAGTTAGATGAAAATAAATTATGAATAAAAAGGGGAGATCAAAGTTATTATGATGTATTAGGCACTCCTAATCTATTAGATCAGTTCTCAGACCCGGCAAAAGCATATCTTGATACCCAAACAAACATTGAGACTTATAAAGACTATTTATTATTTTTATTAAAGTTCATGGAATTTAAGCATACATTTAAAACACAAGAAGAAATAAAAAATCTAGAAGAAGATGAAAAGAAAAAAACACAAGAAGAAGATTATAAAAAAGAGTTAGAACAATTTCAAACACAGTTAAATGACTTAGTCTCTACACTGACAATAGCAACCACAAAAACTGTCTTAGGTAAAGAAGTTGAAAAGCCAGACAATCAAAATGAAACAAGAGTGTCAATGTTTCCAGTGGCTAATGATGAGCTTAGTGCTTTAATAACTAAAGCCGACTATGAACACTCATTTGTTTGAGCACATAGAGCACTATATGAAGAAGTTATCCCTATTTATGTAGCTCTATTTGGAAAATTACCTTCAAAGCTTGTCCTTAATAATAATAATCAGATAAATATTAAAAAGTATATTACCTACTATGTAAACAAAGTAATGAAAGACAAGTTCTCAGATTTTAAAGAAATAGAAGATAACACTGATTTACAAGAGAAACATAAAACAGAAGAGTACAAGAAAAAAGCTAATGAAATTTATAAAGAATGATTAAATAAATGAAAGGGACTTAAAGAAACAACAACAAGCAACTAAAAAAGTTGCTTGTTTTTACTTCTAATTAGAAACTAATTATTAGCTAATTACTTTCTAATTACTTTATAATTACATTGTAATTAGAAAAACAAAAAGCCAGGTTTCTACAACTTGGCTTTCTTTATTTACTTACTAGCTAGCTTCTCAATTGGTTTAATTACTCTTGAACCAATACTAAAGCTGTTAATTTTGTTTTTAATTGCATTTAGATGTCTGTCAATTATTACTTCTGTTCCTTCTAAAATCTTATGAGCTTCTTTTTTAATGTTCTCAGCTGATTTATTAATTTCACTAACTTTAGTTTCAATATATTTTAATGTAGTATCAAGAATGCTATCTTTAAAGTCTTTAAAGTCATCTAATATTTTTTGTTTTTCAGAAAAACTAATTTCTTTAAATTGCTTATCTAATGTAATTTCTTTATACTTAAGTGCTATTGTTTCTAATATACCAAGCATAGTAATAAAGTACATTGGCCTTACTACGAACATATTTTTATACTCAGGCACTCTATAAACTAATCAATCACTATTTTGATACTCTAGTTCACTAACAAGCAAGGCATAATCAAGTTGCTTCTTTTCTCTATCACTATCAAGCTTTTTGTAATGATCTTGGTTCTTTTGTTTATACACTGATGATTCTAACTCTGTTTTCATCTCACACATTACACCAAGTAGTGGAGTTTTTCTTTCTTCTTCAGCATAAACTTTAAAGATAAAGTCTCCCTTAGAACCTTTAAATTCTCCTTCTGCTTTAATAGCAGTGTTATCCTTTTCAAATACTGATGTTCTAAAAGCATAAGAAGATACATTATTAAATTCATTTATGCAGTAGTTCTCTAACTCTTCTCCAAGAACCTTAACATTTTTAGTTAGCTTTTCTCTGTTTAACTTTTTAATTTGTTCATTTAATTTATTAGCTTCAATAACTTTATTGCTTATTTCATTTTTGTGTTCTACTTCTAATAGATTAATTTTGTGTGCTAAGTCCTTAACTTTATCATTAAGCCTATTAATTTCATTATTTTTGCCTTCAATTGCTTCAGCAACTTTAACTATAGTATCTAGCTTATGGTTTTCTTCAAAATTACTAATTTGTGTCTCTAATTTTGTTATTTTATCTTTTTGAGCATTTATTGTTTCAAACAGCCTGTCTTTGATTGCACTTATTTCTTCTGTTAGCTTTCTTTTATATTCAGTAAATAATAATTTTTTTAAGGTTGCTATTTTCTCATTATAAAGATTGTCTTTAGCTTCATCAATTGCTTTATTGATAATACTTAAGTCAACTGTTTCAGCACTAGATAAATCAATAAGATCTCCCTTTTTAGCATCTTCTAATAGTTCAATTGTTTTTTTGTCTTTTACTATGAATTTGATTGTCATTAATTAATCCTTTGCATTTGTCTTATGAGTTGTATTTCTAATTAGAAAGTAATTACAATATAATTACAAACTAATTACTTTATAATTAGCTAGTAATTAGAAAAAGGAAAAAATAGGGCTACTTATTAAATTAGTCCTATTTGATTTTTTGTACTAATCTTTGAAATTATTTACTTATCATCTTTAGGCAACTCAACTAAATTCATTAATATGAATCTTTTAAAGTAAACTATGCCATATTTAATTAAGTCAGGAATGCTTACTTTTCCAAAGCCTAAATTAATAGCTTGCTCTTGTACTTTGGTTATATCATCAACTAAAGATTGTGTTAAATACAATCCTGTTGCTTTACCTTCTCTTTTAGCTTTAACTTGTTTAGTTGGTTTATTTAAAAGCTTATCTGCTTGGTTTAATAAATTATCTACTGCTTGGTCATTATCTAGTTTTTTAGATTTATCAAAGTTTTCTTGTTGCAATTTCTGAGTCTGTGATGCTACTTGTTTAAATATATTTTTGTTTTCCATTATCACTTCCAGTGTACTTTATAATTACAAACTAATTATATAGTAATTAGAAAATAATTAGAAAGTAATTAGTAGCTAATTAGAAACTAATTATAGGATCTTTCTTTCTTGTAATTCAATAATTAAATTTTCTATTGGATTGCCATCCTTGATATAGTCCTTATAGTCACTCTCTAAAACTCATTTAGGTCTTTTTCATTTATTAAGTGTTGCTATATCACTTGAAAAAGATAAACTAATTGTACTTGTAGCCATACCTATATTATCAGGTATAAATGTTTTTAATGTTCTGTCCCCATATTCTTCATGCAAGAAAAAGAAGAAGTCTTTTGATAACTTATTAGATTTAATTCTATTTAGGATAATGCCCTGGATATTGTCATTAAGACCAAGTTCTCTTGTATTATTCTTTCATTCTGAAAGCATAACATTAAGTCCTTGCAAGCTAAAAATATGTGGTTCTACAACTTGGATGATACCTGTCTTTGAAGCAATATAAACATTTTTTGCTATATCATCAAAGATTGGGTTTAGATCAAAGAATACATAATCAATTCCTAATTTAACTAAGTAATTATTCATTAGCTTTAAGTTTGAACTTAAAACTAGTTCTCTTAATGTTGTATTAAGCAATGAATTTCTTACATTATTTAATAAAGAATTGGTGTGTACATAATATATATTCTTAATTCTAGAATGCTGAATAGTATTAGCTAATTCTTGCTCTGTTGATGTTCTTTTTAATCATTTACCTGAATCATCTTCATTGTAGTTTATATTACTTTTAAGAACATTTGATAATGAACCTTGACTATCAAAGTCAAAGATTAAAACTTTCTTATTTTGCTTTGCTAAAGCATCTGCAATGTTAAGTGTAATCGTTGTCTTTCCAACTCCCCCCTTATTGGAATGGAAAGTAAAAAAAGTCATTAATCTCCTTTATTGCTATATGTTAATTTGTAATTAGAAAGTAATTACAATATAATTATAAACTAATTAGAAACTAATTATAAAGTAATTAGAATGTAATTAGAATAAAGAAAAAGCCAGGATACTATAACTTGGCTTTTATAATGCTTATTTTGACATTAATTCTTTATTTAATCAATAGCTAATTTATTTAAATAGTATTTGTAATTAATAGTTCTTTAACTTTTGATGAAGTCTTGCTAATTCCACAAACATTAGTCTTATCAATTTCATTAATAGTTCAGTCTCTATAAAGCTCTTTTATAAAAGGTTCATTGTTATAACTGATAACTATTTTGGTATGTCCTTTTAACTTAGATAACATATTAAACAAGTCAATATGATCTTGCTTTGTAAAACTAGTTTTATACATTTGAGTTTTATTAAAATAAGGTGGATCAACATATAACTTTGTGATCTTGTCTTGACTATCTATAATATCTTGTAATAAGACTTTGTAATCACAATGAGTTATTTTAATATTTTGCAATATCTGGTTGTAAATGTTTAGTTTATCCAATCAGCCATTATCTAATCTTTTAATAAAGTAATCTAACCTTGCTTTAGTGTAGCTCTTTAAATTGCCTTCAAAGCTTAAGATGTTTTTTAGAGCATAAGATAAATCCAAGGGCAAAACATTATCATAATCATTAATAATAGTTTGGCAGTTATATAAATGCTTAGCATTAACTCCAACTATTCCTGAACCGCCAAATAAATCTAAAAATATATCTGATGAGTTTAACTCTAAGACATTAAATATATTTTTTAATAATCTATATTTAGACCCATAATAACTAATAACAGGCTTAATATTTTTCATTATTATAAACCCTATAATTGCTTTTAAAACATAATTCAAATATTTGTTTATTGTCTAAGTTATAGATATTAAATTTCTTAGAAACTTTCTTATTTTGCTTTGCTAAAGCATATGCAATGTTAAGTGTAATTGTTGTCTTTCCAACTCCCCCCTTATTGGAATGGAAAGTAAAAAAAGTCATTAATCTCCTTGTTTCTGTATGTGTAATTATAATTACAATCTATTATAAAATAATTAGAAAGTAATTAGCTACTAATTAGAATGTAATTAGTTTGTAATTATATTTTGTTTTGCATATGTATAAAAAAGCACAACAATACACATATAAAAAACAGGGTAAAACTACCTTTTTACTTTAGGTAACATAAGAAATATATGCACTTTTTAAATCGAATTGACTTATATATTTCATTAATATAAACAACAACTTAATTAACAAGCAATCATAAATTAATTACTGTCTATAGTTGTTGCAAATATACTTATTTAATAACCAATTTTAAGCACATAAAGAACAATTATTAGTGTTTTGCAATTATATTAGTTAGCTAGGAATGCAAAAGTTTTCATAATTTGGTAAAAAATTTATTGATAATTTAGCTAATTAAAGCCCTTTAAAAGTAATTACAGTGTAACTAGTAACTAATTACTAAGTACTTAGACTGTAAGTATAAAGTAATTACTTTGACATATATTTTTTAGTGAAAAGATATCTAAATAAGTTAAAAAACTAATTTGGATAATTTTCCTTTTTTATCTATAATAAAGGCATAAAGGGGAAATTATGCAAGAACTTTTTATGCTTTGAGACCAGCAAGCTGAAGAATACAAAAACAGTGCCGAACGTAAAAAAGAATATCATGTTGAACGTAAGATAACAAGAGTAATCATAGTAAAAGGCGAAGCATATTACTATACTCTATATATGTATAGACACAAAGTGACTAGAAAATGCTTTGTTTACTATCATAATGAGATATTAAAACATAATAAGAGACTTAAATATTACATTGATGATATAGAAAGATGCTTAAATGATAGGCTCTATGAACGTAATTACAAAAAATTAGGCAAAGTCAAAAGCAATAAAATACCTTATTATATTTATGCATATCATAGAAACAAAACCCCTATAAAACAGGCAAATATGGATGAATTAAAATGTCACAAAGATAAAGAATATGATGCAATTCAGATTGATACAGATGATTCATATTTTTATGCTAGAGTTAATGGATATAAAGCTAAATTTAGATGTAGAATGGCTACAATTCATACACTAGAACATAATAGAGATAACAAAATAAAAAATAAAACTACAATAATGCAAATTAGTAACTTAGGAATTAAGCAAGATATTAAGAAAAATGAAGCAGGATTTCATAATGCAATCCAAAATGCTTTATCTAAACTATATGCAAATAAGCAAATAATTGTTTCAGGAGATGGAGCTAAAGTTATTACTACATTAGCAACAGCACTACAAAGCACTAGAGTATTTGATAAATATCACTTTATTAGAGAACTATTTAAAATATATGGCTTTAATGAAACATTAAACAAGGCAAATAAGAGAATATTTGATGGCATAGACCATTTTAAAGAGCTTAATTATTTGTATAATAAAGGTAAATTTGATGAGTTTACTAACTATTTAAAGCATACAATTAATTTACTCTCACCCAAGCCTAAAACAGTGCAAAAAATCAATGATATAAAGAAATTCATAAGGTTTTATACAACTAATAATAAGTTCATAAATGAGACAATAACAAACAAATATTACACAAGTGGTAATGCTGAAACATTTGTTTCTCACGACTTAAAAAAGATATATAGGAAAGAATTTTGGGCTTAAATCAATCAATACAATTATTAGAACAATAATTTCTGAAACAAACCACAATTTAATAATCATTTAATTTGACTAAAAGTACTACAAAACAGGGATAAAAAACACAATAATAAAATATTGTGAATTTTTCTTATGCCCAGAAATAAAATAGAGTAGAATAAATATTGAAGTAAGAATTGAATTACCATCTTACCCACTTAATACTTTCATTCCCTTTTAAAAAAAATAAAAATGAGGAGAAAATATGAAGATTCTAAAGACTAAGAAAAATAAAATTCTAATGTTTTCACTTTTATCAGGTGGCATTGTTTCAGTAGCTGCTGGAGCAGCTATTTATAAAGCATCTTCAGATTTTGACTTAGCAAAATCTATTTTCTCTTCAGATTCATTTGATTCAGAACTAGCTAATAGTAATAATGTTAAGCATACTAATGATTCAATCAGAGACAAAAATGTAACTGAAAAGGCTGTTGAACCTATTAAGGTTGAAGAGCCTAAGATTGAACCAATTATTATTAAAACTCCTAAAGTAGAAGAATCAGCAACAATTGAACCACCTAAAGAAGCTCCAAAACCAGTTGAATCTCAACCTATAATTGCTAGTCCAACTACTGAAAGAAGAAAAATAAATCTTAATGGTGTAGAAGTTTTTGCAATAGTCGAAGTTACTCCAGATAGAAAAGTCACTGACTATGATATAAAAAAGGGAATAGCAAATAGAGAACCTTATCAAAGCACTATAGTAAATAAATTAGTATCAGTTGAAGTAACTGATGAATTAAGAACAAGCACAGTCAATAAAGCTTTAACTAGTGGTGAAGGTGACGGACTTTTTGATGGCACATTTTTCAAAGTTATTGATGACTTAATCAATGTTGACAAAGATTCATTGGAAGTTGCTGAAGGCGTGTTAAAACTAAATAGTCAAATATGAGAAAGTAATCTATTTCGCTATAAAGAATTGCTTGATTCAGAGAATGTTGTTAATTTTTTAAAAGAACCTGCTAAAAGTGAATATCCAACCAAGCAGTTTGCTTCTGTTAATCAAAAATACATCTGATTAATAGCTAATTTGGACAAATCCAAATTCACAAAATTAGCTTCTACATCTGATAAGTATTTAAATGAAGGATTGGTTGTTAGCCCAAGAAATGCAAAAATAAATGCTAATGGGGAAATTGACGCACATGCTTGATCGCCTTCTCCTGAATTTAATACTGTAACTTCTAGATATTCTAGAGACAATAGCTTAAAAAGAGTTTTTGGCTATAATTCATACTTTTGACGTTCACCTGATGATACTGAAGAAGGCAATTATCCAGGTTGAAAGAAAACAGATGCAACTAGTGAGTTTAGTTCATATGGAGTTTCAGAAGGCGATGGCATAACAGTACATAAATTGGAAAGAATTGAAAAAATCAAGGAAGAAAATGGCCAAATTAATGAAGGTTATGTAGTTAATATTGATGCTAAAAATCCTGATGGTTATGCTAAAACCAAGAAGTTAATTGAAGATCTTAAAAAGGCTGGCAAAAAAATTACTTCATACCGTATTAAAAATATGGGCGAAGCAGATCCAGCTCAAAAATTTAAGGAAATTTTAGCTGCCTTACCCGATGACTTACCACAATTAGAATTATTCTTCTCAGCTAATGCTACTAATACAAGTAGTTTAATTGCTTTAGAAAATAAAAAAATTAAAGAACTTTCACTTTATACATTAGGCAATTCATTATTGCAAAAATGATCATTTAACCCATGAGCTTTTAAAAACACTGCTTGAATAAATACCAATGATTACAATGTAAGTTATGAATATGGCAGAAACAAGTCATTAGCAACTAGAATAACTTTTGACACTATAGCTTTTGACCAAGAAGACTATAAAACAGAGAATAACTTTGAAAGAATTAATGACGGATTAAGATTAGTTTACTACGCTAGAAACAATGAAAGAGCATTCCAAGGAAGCTTTGGGCCAGGATTAAATCCTGACCATGCTGAAGGTGATAATAGCTATCCTGTGGGCTTAGACTTTTCTAGAGTTCCTAATATTAAATCACTTAGAGGTTTAGAGTTTCATGATACTCAAAATCCAAGCAATAAAGCAAGAAAAATTAAAAGACTAACATTATTTAATAATTTAACTACTTTTGAAATATCAGGCAATGAACTTAATCAAGCTAGTTTCCATCATATAATGGAACCAGTTCCTGGCGATAGTGACAAACCTAAAATTATGTTTAGTAATGGCGATACAACAAACACAATTAAAATTAGTTCTAAAGAAAGATTAAGTTCAGAAGGACTTACAAACTTAAATAAATTCTTCCAATTAAATGATGTTCTTAGAGCAAGTAAGAAAATAATAGTTCCTGAAGGTGCTAGTGAATTAATCAGTCAACTACAGGGTGCTGGATTTAATGTTGAAGTTGGTACAGAAGGCTATACTTTTACATAGTAAATTTATCTAAAAAACTCTAAATAAATTGATTAGCAAAACACTACTTATTTAGTTATTTCCACAAATTTTCCATATTTATAACAGAAAAATTTATTTGTGCTTTTAAAAAAACACTTTCCCTTTACACTTATTGCTGTACGCCCTATTTATAGGGTTTTTAGTTAAGTTAGATAATTTTCATAAAATAATAATTTTAGGAGTAATATGAGTATTTTCAAAAAGAAAAAGAGCAGAATTTTACTAATTTCGCTCACAGCTGGAATAGTAGCTTCTGTCTCTTCTGGTGTGCTAATTTATAACGCTGCTAGTGACAATAATTTAAGTAAATTATTATTCTCAAGTGAAAGTGATTCATTGCTTCATCCTTCAAGCAATGTTGATTACTCAAGAAGTGTTAATTCAATTACTGATAAAAACATTAAAGAATTATCAAAGCAGCCAAAAGTTTTAGAAAAACCTAAAGATATAGAACCTATTGTTGCTCCTAAAATTGAAGTTAAACCTGAAGAAACAATTACTCCTCCTAAGGTTGAAGAAGTTAAGCCAGCTGAACCAGCTTCTACTCCAGAACCTCCTAGAATTACTCCTGAAATTAGAAACTATAAACCTGATATTTCTGCATTAGTAGAAAGAACTGAAAAAGTCATAATTTTTGGTGTTGAAGTCAACGCAACAGTTTTAGCTCGTCCTGATAGACCTGTTTCAGAAAGGGATCAAAAATTAGGAATCACTAATGTTAATCCTTACCAAAATGTTACTGTGTCTAAGTTGCTAGGGATTGAAGTAACAGAAGATTTAAAAAACAAAGTCATTGAAAATGCTTTAGGTAGCAATAAAGGCGAAGGTATTGGACTATTTAGTAATAATCTTTACAATATTGCTGATGCAATAGGAACATACGAAGGGCTAGATAAAGCTGAAGATGTTTTAGTTAAGCAAAATCCAGGCACTTGAGACGAACAAATACATCGTTACAAGCAACTTATTGATTCAGGGAAGTTTAGAGATTTTCTAAAAGAAGGCAAGCGCGAAGAATACGAAAACCATGTTAAATCAGGATTCTTTAAAACTCCTAATCAAAAACTACTATGAATAATTATCAACCTAGATAAAAGTAAGTTTACAAAGATATCTCAAAAGTCATTAAATTATCTTAAGCAAGGATTAGCTATTGATCCAAGAAATGCAATTATCAATGCTGATGGTGAAATAGATTCATTAGGTTGAGATGTGCCGGATCAATACAACACAGTAACTTCTAGATTATCTAGAGATAATTCAACTAGAAGAGCATTTGATTATGATGAGTGATATCTTCGTTCATCTGATTCTATTGTTTCAGGAAAATTTCCAGGATGAACTAAAACTGATAAGTCTTCTGAATATCAATCAACTTACAATATCCAACCTAGTGATGGAATTAAAGTATTTGAATTAACTAGAAATAATCCAGTTAATGATGGAAGTAAAAGAAATAGTGGTATTGTAGTTGAAATAGATGCTGCTAATTCTTCAGGATACGGAAAAATAAAAGAATTAGTTGAAAAATTCAAGGCAAATAACAAAGAAATAACTTCATACAGAATTTTCAATATGGGAGTAACTAGCCCTAGTCAAGAGTTTAAAGACATATTAAAATCACTTCCTGATAATCTTCCTCAATTAGAACTATTCTTCTCAGCTCAAGCAACTAATACATCTAGTTTAGTTGCGCTTAAAGATAAAAATATTAAAGAATTATCATTATATACAATGGGTAATTCATTGTTAGATTCATGATCATTCAACCCTTGATCATTGAATAAGGTTGAATGAATTAATACAAATGATTACAACGTTAGTGCACAATATCCACCTAATACACCTATAGCAACTAGAATTTCATTTGATACAGTTGCTTTTGATCAAGAGGATTATTCAAAAGTCGGCGACTATGAAAGAATCAACAACGGCCTAAGAATGGTTTATTTTGTAAGAAACAATGAACCATTTTTCCAAGGAAGACATGGTTCAGGGCTTGAACCTGATACTGCTGAAGGCGGAAACAGTTATCCAACTGGCTTAGACTTTTCAAGAGTGCCAAATATTAAATCATTAAAAGGTTTAGTATTCCATGATATTGAAAAACCTAATAATGGTTCTAGAAAAGTTAAAAGACTTACTTTAGCTAATACAAGCGATTCATTTGAAATTTCTTCAGATGAATTAAGCGTCGCAGGACTTGAAAACTTAGCAATTGGAGAACCTGAACCACCTAAAATTTTCTTTAGTAATGGTGGTACTACAAAATCAATCAAGATTAAGCTAAAAGAAGGAACTAGACAACTAGATGGCAGTGCTATAGAAAACCTTCGTAAATTCTATGCTTATAGTGATTCGCTTAAAGCAGGAAATAAATCAATCAAGGTTGATTCTAGTGCTACTGAACTAAAACAACAATTAGCAGGCTTAGGTTACAAGGTTGAAGAAGATAGTGGATTACAATATACCTAATTTACCTATAAAACAGTGAGAAACATACTATGAATAAAAACAAAAAGATTTTATTAATTACTTCTGCAAGCATACTAACCCCTGCTTCAGTAGTTGTTGCTGCCCAGTGCAACACAAGCCAGAAAAATTCACAAACTGTAGAAAGAGTTAAAGATTTAAGCAGTGAAGAGTTTCAAAAATTAATAGCTCAAACTGGTGATTATTCACAATTAGTTAAACTAGTTTTTGGCTCACCTGAGAGCAGCAGACCACTAAGTGAATTTTTGCCTTCACAAATTGAAGATAATTATCATAACTTAAGTGCAGTTGTTAATGAAAAGTATGCTGATATCATTGATGCTAATGTAGTTAATGCTACAACTGAAAAACAGCTGCCAACTATTATCTCTAATGCTAAAGGTGAATTAAATGTTTTTATTAACTTCAAGAACAAGAAAACAAATGAAACTGCAGAAAAAGCATTTAGGGTCACAGGGTTAAAATCTAATAATGGTTTACACCATTCAGGTGTGTTACAAAGAGATCCAAATGATGCTCTTAAAGGTGCTGGTGGCTTTAAAACTTATTTAGGTTGAGATCAAAAGAAGCGTTTTGATTATGACAACAAGCTTTATGTTGATGGTATCAAGGGCTGATGAGGCGGCGGTGATATATTAGCAAAACGTGGGCTTGATAAGACAACTGCTGATCAAAAGAAAAAATTTGATGAAATAGCTAAAAGTGTTGGTTTTGATAGCTATGAAAATGCAGCAGTAAAAGGTTTTTCTCTTCCTGTTTATGGTACTGATGGTAATGTAAGCGGTCTTAAATTATTTAATAATGAAGTAGGTAAATCAGCTTCACATATTGACACTTTAGGTAGAGAATTACCTAAAACAAATGGACTTGCTAGAACAATTCCTAATAAAACTTACCAAACAATTGCAAAGCAAACTTATCAAATAACATTCAATTTCAAAAAAGACTTTAAAAGAGAGTTAGCTGAAATTGAAAAGAATATTAAGTTTTTCCAAGACAAAAATGAACAACAAATTAAGGATTATCTAGAAACACAAATCAATGTCTTAACAAATAATCATAATTTTGCTCTCAGAGAAATAGAGAAAAAATGAGCCTCATTATCAGATGAAGCTAAAAAAGGTTTAGAAGACGCTCACAAAAGAGAAATTGAAGAAGAAAACAGGCAATATGAAGAGGAAAAAAATAAATATTCTTCTTGAAAAAAACAAGATTTAATTAATTGACAGAATGAAGAAAAGAAAAAAATAGAAGAGAAGAAGAATTCAGACCAATTCGGTGACAGAGTTTCCGGAACAATTTGAATTATGGACTACCAACTTCCTGATTCAGGAAAACAAGCTACAAAATTTTATTTCGGAACTAACTCACACGTCGCAAAAATATTAAAAGAACATGAATTAACAGGTTTTTCTCTTTCTAGAGTTGATGGTAATGTTGGTGTTCATTCAACATTTAAATTTAATGACTTAGACCCGAACTTCAAGAGGTTTAGCTTTACTAAACCTAATGGGATGATAAATAATGTTTTTGATGCTGTTGACTTTTTAAATACAAGTCCAAAAGATTACATTGATAGTAGTCAAAAACAAGATTATGAAGACGTGGAAGAGTACATTGATTTTGCAGTAATTGAAATTGACTTTGAAAAAATGAATCCTTCTGAAGTCATTGTTTGAAGTGAAAACATAGATGTAAGCAATAAAATACCAAACAAAAATAACAAAGATGAACTTATTAAGATAATCACAAATGATTATCAAAACGATACAACTAACCACATAAAATTCAAATCAAAATCTTACTTAGAAAACTACGATGACATTGATGTTCCTTTAGCTATCAATGATAAAAAACAAGAAGATATCGATAAATGAAATAAAAAAGAAGGTTTATTCATCTTAGGTTATCCTCGTGCTGATAAAGACTTCTATCTAGATAGATATATTGATGAAGATCAAATAAAAGTTGCTAAAGAAAATTACTCATTATGAGTTAATGGTGATCATAAATGATATAAGCAACTAGCTACGCCTGAAGGTCAGCAACCTGCTTTTCCTGATTATTCAGTTAATAATGGTGGCAGATTATCATATCAAATAGGTTATAGAACTTTTACTGATAAACCTGGCTTAACTGATGGCTTTTTAGCAGCTCCTACAATTGGTGGTGAATTCTATTCAATAACTGACAAAAGTGACAGTAAAACAAAGAAATACGTCAATTATGGACTTCACTTAATGCCTAGATTTTATGCTCCTAATGGTGGTGCATCTGGTTCTAGTGTTAGAAACAAAAACAATGAATTAATTGCTGTATATCATGCATCAAATGACAGTGCAAAAACTGGTTTAGCTGCTATATTTAGATCTCCTGGTAAAGATTACAATAAACTTTTTGGACAATACAACCTTCCACAATATGACTTAATTTATGGTGGCGGTAAGGAGCAAAAGAATTCATATAGAGAAGCGCTAGAAAAAATGTATAAGTCAAGCAATAGCAATTTTAAAACCAAATTATTTAGTGATGGTTTAGAAGATAACAATATTCCTGAAGCATTCAAATTCAACAACAATAATGCCAAATAATCCTATAAAACAGCTTTATTAGTGAAATAATAAAATATTAGCAAAGGAGCAAAATGCATTCAAAATCCATTAATATTGAAGAAAAAAGAATTTATGATGATAGCCAAAGTCTAGCAAATAAACAAAGAAAAAGTTTTATTGCTTCGCTTTATAAATCATTGCTCTTATCATATTTCTTTATTTCAATGCTATGCTTACTATTTTTAATGCCTCATGGATTATTTAGTAAAAAAATAATTGGCTCATATAATTTCATATTTGACTTTTCAATTCTAACCACTTTAGATGCTAACTGAATATTTATTTTTAGACTGTGCCTGTTTGGATTTATATATTTTTATGGACTGCTAAAAGCCTATTTAAATATCAATAAAAATAAAGAGCACATAAAAATATATGCACTATGATTTAGCATCTACTGAGCCTTGTCATTAACAGGATTTCTATTATTCTTTACCTTGCACATAATTGATGTTAAAAAACTAGTTTATGTTCTATTTGTTCTAGTTATATACTTAGTTACTGACATTTCATTTACTTTATTTAACTTTAAAACTAAAAAGAAAACTGAACCAGTTATTTATTCAAGCAAAATTCCATTATTAATTGATTTAGCTTCAAGAATCTTACTTACAGCGATTACTCTAGCAGTCTTTTTTGCTTGAGCATACACATATACAGGCGCTCCCAATACTTTTGTTAGAATGTTTGCTTTATTTAATGAAAGAAATCAAAACATTCCATACAATGCTTTTTATAATGCTGCCTTTAAGTTATTTAAAGTTAAAAGTGTGCTTAATTTCATTCTTGTAATTTTAATGTCATTAGTAATTGGTTTATTAATGCTAGGACTTAAAATTTATTCAATATGATCACTAGCATATAAGCAAGTAAGATCACAGATTTTTAAAGATAGATTACAGCTTTATCTAGTTGGAATCTTAGCTTCAGCTATTTGATTACTTAGCTTATTTAAATTAAAATATCCACCAACACATGAATTATTTGGTCAAGCTGAATCATTGCAATATTTAAATATTCTTTTTGGAATATTTAATGTGGCAGCTGCATCAAGTTTTATTGCTTTATTATTTATAAGAAAAATTAAGCTTAACAGTATCTTAATTAAAACTACAATTATGGCGCTATTTCAATGGGTAATTTGAATAAGTTATATGATTGCTAACTTTATTAATAAACAACCAACAATTGCCTTAATTAATTTATTGCTTACAGCTTTATCATCATTAATTATTTTCTACTTTTACTTTAGAAAAAGCAAACTTAGTGCAATTTCAAACTCACTTGCAATTAGCTTAAACACCATTTTATTATTCATACTAATTTTAGTATTTGGCTTTAATCAAGTGCTTTTGGCCGAAAATAACAAAAGTTTAATCATACTAAGCACTAATTTATCAGTAGCGCAAGTAATTTCAATTATTATTGTCTTATTCCAAATGATTTATTTAACATACTCACTTACTCAATTAATATTAGTGATTAAAAAAACTTCAGTGCTTAATCAAGAAGTTACAGAAAAGAGAAGCTATGAAAACGCATAAAAATGAAAACAATTTAATGTTCAATATTTATAATCAATATGAAGAAGCTAAAGCAAGTAGTGCTTTTGTTGATTACAACAAATTAATGGCGCAAGTGTTGCTAGAGTGCAATCTTGGTTTTAGCTCAGATGAGTATGTTAAATTTGGCAAAATGTTTGATGAAGCATTTGCTAAAAAATATGACATTGTTTTAGAAAAGTTTGTAATTAGCTTCAATGTTAATCTTAAATTTAGTGCTGATGCCTTAGTGCCTGTATTAAAAGCTAATGAAGATTCTAATACTGAAGCATTTAATTTTAAAAGTGCTAATGATGAAAAATTTAATAAGCTACTAAATTTTTATAACAAGTTAGTTAATGATTTAATTTTAGCTGATAAATATGTTGAATTATTTCCTAATATCATTGTTTTTAGGTCTAAAAACACTAAATCACTTAAAGTTCTTTTTGATGCAAAAAGTGCATTATTCAGAGGTGAATAATGGATTTAAAAAAGTTAGAAAATAAATTAGACAATCTAAAAAGAATTGAGCAAAAGGTTAATAATGATAAAAATATTTTGCTTATTGACATAATGAAGCAAAATAGACTACTTTCATTTTATGTAAAAAATGCTAGACATAATAAAAATATGATTTTAGCCTTAAGAAATGAATATTCATTTAAAAGTTTGCTAGTTTCAAAAGATGATTACCCTTTTAAATCACTAGCCATTATCAAAAAAATAAGAAATTTATTCATTAAACCCAAAGAATTATGAATTTACTTAACTGAAGAGCAAAAATATGCAACTGATTTATATTCAAGATATGAAAATAATATTTTAAGTAACACTAAAAAAGTTAGTGCTGACTTTATTACAATTGGTAAAAGAGCACAAGAGTTTTGTGAAGCTAATAATTTAAATATTGTCTATGAAATTGATAATTCAGATATCTATTCAGACTTATCATGAAGACTATGCCAAATTATTAAATTTTTATTTGCTCAAGAGAATTATGAATCGTTACACTTTGTGATAAATTCAAACAAAAACATAAATGGCAATTTTACCATTTTGCCTGTAAATGAGTTTAATATAGACATATTGAGTGAATCAAGTTATGATTCAGAAGAAGTTAATATTAGGAATTTTAAAATTTTCCCAAATATTGACCAATACATTAGCAGTCAAATAAATTCATTTATAGAAAACTCAGTGCAATCACTTTTAGTTGAATCATCATTTTACAAGTCAAAAATTGGATTAGTTTCAACAAACAAAATCATCAATGAAATTGATGAAGAAATGAAGAAAATAGGCAAGAAAATAATTAGAATTAGACGCGAAAATGAAATTGAAGAAATTGTTTTACTAACTAGCAATAACAAAAAATTTCTTTCTAGAGAGGGTAATAACTAATGAGTCAAAAAGGTTTTAATGTTGTTATCAACTTTATAGGAAATAAGGAAGTAGTCTTCAATAATGCATTAGTTTATTTTAATGCTGATGAAGAAGGCGATTGAGTTCAGTTAGTTGATAATTCAATTTTAGGTTATGAAATTATCTTGCTTAAAATAGTTGATTTAAATACTAATATTAGTAAATATATATTTGCAAAAAATACAAATATTACAGTTTCAAACAACACAATTAACATTTATACATTTTCTGAATTAGCCTTTTTTATAGAAACAAAAGTCAAAAAACAATACAGTGAACAATATAAAGAAGTAAACAAAAAAGTTGTTGCTTTAGAAGCTATGCAACAATTAGGAATGAGCATTGACCAATTATTAGAGTTTAATAAATTAAAAGAAGAAAAATACATTTTAAAAATGAAAAATATACATAAGTTAAAGGAAGAGGAGCTGTATGAAGATTAAAAAAATACTTCTATTTGCTAAAACAATTAGCCCAGCACTTACTGCTCCTGTTGCTTTAGCTTCTGTAAGCGCTAGAGGCAATTTAGACAAGCGTTTAGATGGCGCTGAGGGCAGCGGAAATGGAAATTCAGGCTCTAGCCCTGGCAATAATTCTGGCGACTCTAATGGCGGCAATAATGGCTCAAATGGAGCAAGTGGTTCATCATCCGGAAGAAAAGGAGTAAGTCCTCAATTTAGCTCTTTTGCTGATAAAGCTAAAAAAGCTGTTGATACGGCACTAAAAGAAGCTGTTGATAAAGTTATTAAATTTACTGATGAAGAACTTAATAAAATTGACTTATCAAAACCACAAGATGAGAGCCAAGGAAGCAAAGAAACTTATTTAGAAAAATTAGAGAAGCAAGTGTACTTAAAGGCTTTAAATAAGCTCTTTAAGGAAAAAAAAGACACTCTAAAAGAAGCTGAAGACTATGCAAAATTAGGACTTCCAGTAACTTTCCCGTTTGTTATTTCTAAAGATAAAAAATATGATGTTGGTACTGTAACTTATAATGGCAAGGAATATAAAGATATAAAAATTGGTAAAGAATCTGACCGTGACTATTCTAAAGTTATTGAGACTAACAATAAGGACAGCATAACTAAATCAGGCGAAGAAGACAACATTGCCTCAAATCCACAATTTGAAGCTGCTTTAAATAAATATACACAAGACTTGAATAAATCTATTTTGGAAATGGTTTATAACCCTAAAGAAATTCCAAAATTTGGTAAAGATATATTTTTAGAAGATGCTACATTCAATGCTAAAGAAGGTTTTACAGTTAAGCATCCACAAAATAGCCAAAGCTGAGATGATTACATTGTAAAAAGCATTAAGCCTAAATTTGTTGATTTTGACTTAAAACAAAATCAAGAGTTTAAAGTGATAGATGAAACTCAGCCTTCACCTAAAGTTAATCCACCTAACTTGCCTGATATTAATAATAAGCCTTTAGTTCCTGGCAAACCGCCTACAAATAATGAGACAGCTAACCCTTTAGAACAGTCAGAAACACTATTATATTTAGAACCATATGCTAATTATAGATATTCAAGTAGTTCAACTAGCGCTTTAGCTAATTTGCTTAGAAATTCTAGTGGCACTGATAAAGAAAAAATATTTTTCTTCAATAATCCTATAAATACAAGATTTAAATATACTGTTAATGATATTGATGGCTCAGGTGTTGCAACTGTTAAAATCACCGATACAGCTAAGCAAAATAGCTCAAGAACATACAAGATTCAAAAAAATAACTTTAGTTCAGATCCAAGATATATGTTTTTATTCCAAAAACAATCTGAAACTTTAAGTGCAAAATTTACACAGCTATATAAGGCCTTAATGCTAGATGAAAAAATTGATTATTCAAAGCTAGCTCATAATGAATTGCAGCTATCACTTTTTGGTATGGTTAATACAGCAACTAAGATAGTTACTGACCAAAAATTTGTTGATCTATGAAACAATATTATTGTTAAATATGCTGAAAGAATTGACACCCCACAAAGCGATGATGATTACAAAAATGTTGTGTCTGCTTCAAGTGAAGTTGTAATTGCTGAATTAATTCAAGCACTAAGTGCTTCTGAATTAAACAATCAGCCATTTTGAAATTCATTAGTTAATGCACTTTTAGTAGTTGAAAGTGATTTAAGAGAAATAGCTAATCATAAAGAAACTAGAGCAAAAATAATAAGTAAGTTTCAAGCCCTTAAATTAGACTTTAAAGTATTAGATAACACATTTAATTTATTAAATGATTCATTGCTAAAACTAAGAGCATCAGCTAATAACTGAGCTAAAAGTTTTCAATATAGCAAATGATTTGATGAATATACAGCAAATGTAGCTGATGTAAGAGAAAATATTGAATTTTTAAGAGACTTTTTAGAACCAGCAGTGCCATCTGAAAAGTCTGAAGAGCTTAAAAAATTACAAGATAGCTATACTAAAGCTATTAATAAAATAAAAAGCAGTAAAAGCAGTGTTAACAGAGCATATTATGCTATTGGTGGCGCGCTATTAATAATAGGACTAATTCTATCACTAACAAATATCTTAATATTTACACTTAAGTATAAAAACAAATTAAATAAAGCAATTAAAGGTGCTTTTGGTATTTCAATTTCAGTTTCAGCTATAGTGGCTCTTGTTGGAATAATTTTAATATTACTAGGACTTAAAGGATAATAAATGAAAGCAAATGATAATATAAACATTATTACAAATGTCAAATCAGCTTCTAATGATATGCCTAGAATAAGTGCTGTATTTGACTATATTATAGAAGTAAAGGGAAAATTTAATTACAGACAACAACAAGTTTTCACTTCTAGCAAAAACAAAAATGCAAGACTATTTTTAATTAGTGCTTTTTCTGACACAGCTTATTTATTAAGTAACGAAGAAGGCAGAAAATTAGCTATAAATGACCAAATAGTTTTACTAAATGAAACAAATGAAGTATTTACCTCAAAGGAACACTTTGGCAAAGTTATTGATATTTATGGCAATGCCATTTTGCCAGTTGCACAAACAATTCAAAAAGATGATTCTGCTGTTTCATCAGAAATCTTTAAGCTAGCACATGATTTAATGAAAGTACAAAGATTAAATGAGCAACTATATACAGGAATTAATGCAATTGATTTATTAATTCCTATTGGCAAAGGCCAAAGAGAATTAATTATTGGTGATAGACAAACAGGTAAAACACATATAGCACTTAATGCAATTATTAACCAATCTGCTAAGGGAACTAAGTGTATTTATGTAGCTATTGGACAAAAAAGAGAAAGCATTTCTAGAATTTATAATACTTTAAATCAGCACAATGCACTAAAAAACACAATTATTATTGATGCTCCTGCTAATAGTGCTTATGAACAATATTTAGCACCTTATGTAGGTATGGCTCATGCTGAAAATATTTCAGCAACTGATGATGCACTAGTTATTTTTGATGACTTAACAAAGCATGCTAATATTTTAAGAGAAATTGCCTTATTAAGCAATAAACCAGTTGGAAAAGAAGCTATGCCTGGCGATATGTTCTTTGCTCACTCACAATTATTAGAAAGAGCAGGTTCATATAAAGGTAAAAAAACTATTACAGCTCTTCCTATTATCCAAACAGTTGATGGCGATATTACTAGCTTAATTGCTTCTAATGTTATTTCTATAACTGATGGACAAATTGTAACTAGCGCTAAATTGTTTGCTAAAGGTATTTTACCAGCTATCGACATTGACTTTTCAGTCTCAAGAACAGGTTCAAGTGTTCAAGATAGAACAATAGCTAAAGTTGCTGGAGTAATTAATAAAATTTATAGAAAATACAAAAGACACCTTAAGCTTTCAATGCTTGATTATGAATTAAACAAAGAAGTTTCTAACTTAATGTATAAAGGTAAAATGGTTGATAAACTTTTTGCACAAAGAGGTTATTCACTTTATTCATATAATTTTGTACTTATGATGAGCAAAATTATTCAATGATCATTAATTAAAAATGTAAAAGATGAACAAAAAGCATTAATGTTTATTGATGAATTTATCAATAATTATGCTGATGGAAAAAAACAATTCGAAATAATGAAATCAAATACTACCTATGATGATGAAATAATGAAAAGTTACTTTGCATTTGCCTTGCAAGAGTACTCAAATTATGCAAATTTAGGCTGAGAATTACAAAATGAACACAGTTTCTTGCCTATTTCAGAAAAATTCTTGAATGAAGTTGCACTTAAATTAGGAGATAAATAATGAATGGAAGAGTTATAAACATACTTGGAGATGTTGTTGAAGTTGAGTTTAGCAAAGACAATTTACCTTTAGTAAATCACTTGCTAACTACACATGATGGCCAAACTTATTTATTAGTTAAGTCAGTTATCAATGAAACAACTATCAAGGCAATAATCATTTATTCATTTAGTTCAATTTCATTAAGCGACAAGGTAGTAAATACAAAGAGAAGTTTTATGGTGCCCGTTGGTCCTTTAGCTAAAGGTAATATTTATAGCTTTAAAGGCCTTTCTTTAAATAATCCTACTGCTCCTAGCCCTGAGTATGTAGAAATGAACTCGTTAATAAATAATGATAGAGAAATAAATACAAAATTCGAATTAATTGAAACTGGAATTAAAGCAATTGATTTTTTCATACCAATCGTAAAAGGCTTTAAATTAGGCATTTTTGGCGGTGCTGGTGTTGGAAAAACCGTTTTAATGAAAGAAATAATTTTCAATGTAAATAATAAAAACAAGAACACTTCAAATATCTTCATAGGTTCAGGTGAACGTTCTAGAGAAGGTATTGAGCTTTATGATGAATTAGTTCAATCAAACTTAATGCAAAATTCAACAATGTACATTTCAAAAATGAATGAATCAGCTGGTGCAAGAATGTCAATTGTACCTATTGGTATAACTGCTGCTGAATATTTAAGAGATAAGCAAAAAGAAGATGTTTTATTATTCATCGACAACATTTACCGTTTTGTGCAAGCTGAAAACGAAGTTAGTGCAACTTTAGGTAAAAAGCCTTCTGTTGGTGGTTACCAATCTACTTTGGAGAGTGATGTAGCTAATGTTCAAAATAGATTATTCAAAAATAAAAATGGTGCTATAACATCATTCCAAACAGTATTTTTACCAATGGATGACTTAAGCGATCCTTCTGCTGTGGCTGTTTTCAACCACCTTGATGGTAACTTAGTGCTTTCGCGTGATCAAGCTGCTAAAGGTATTTTGCCAGCTTTTGATCCCCTTGCTAGCTCATCAAACTCAGTTGATGAAACAATTATTGGTAAGAAACACCTAGATGCAATAATTGAAGTAAAAAAAATATTAAAAGCTTACAAAGATTTAGAAGATGTTATACTAATTCTCGGTTTTGATGAATTAGATGCTGATAGCAAAATCATTGTTAAAAAAGCTTTACAATTAGAAAACTTTTTTACCCAAAACTTCTTTATGACTGAGCACTTTACAAAATCACCAGGTCAATATGTACCTATGAGTGAAACAGTAGAAAGCGTTATAAGAATTGTTAATGGTGAATATATCAAGCAAAGCCCTGAAATATTTGCTTTTGTGGGTTCAGCACTAAACATTAAAACTGACAAAGAATTAGGACTTTAAGAACAAATTAGGAGTAAATATATGAAAAGAGATAAAATTAAGAAATTATCAATTTTAACCCTTTCACCACTTTCAGTTGTTTCAACATTTGCATTTATTTCTGCTTCTTGTGAATCTATAGAAAAGGTTGGGACAGCTCAACATATAGGCACAGAAAGCAATGCTACATTAGGTAATAAAGATGCTGAAAACCAAAATATTACTGTAAAAAACGATAATACTGACAACAACTCAAAAGGCCCAAAAAATCCTGAAAAATCAGGAAAATTTACAACCCCCCCCTTATTATTGAAACTCCAAATATAGATCCAAACATTTTGAGTGAATCATTTGAGGATGTTAAGGAAATTTTTGATAAAAATTCAAAATCAGCAACAGAATTATTAAATAAATTTTTTACTTCTAAAAATTATGATGATCTTTATGAAAGTATCTCTCTTACAGAACAATTAATTAGTAAGTTAAGTGATTCTGGT
Source organism: Mycoplasmopsis agalactiae (assembly GCF_000089865.1). GTDB lineage: Bacteria > Bacillota_I > Bacilli_A > Mycoplasmatales > Metamycoplasmataceae > Mycoplasmopsis > Mycoplasmopsis agalactiae_B. Next base: position 387,424 of record NC_013948.1, read on the forward strand.
AAAATATCAAATGATAAAGTTAAGCAATTTCTAAGTACTCTTAATGAAATAATAAACGAGCAAAGTGAATTGCTTAGTACGTTAGATAGCAATGAATTAGGCACAATTCAAGGCAAAAAAGATTTATTTACACTTAAGAGTAAATTCGAAAAGTTGTCAATAAACGATTTTGAAAAAAATATAAAAGATGTTTTAGATGTGGTTTTAAAATTAGTAAGCAGTGTGTTTTTATCAGTTGAATACAGATTAAATGAAGCTGATAAACTTGGTGAAAAAGACTTATTCCTAGCAAATAAGTATTACAATGAAATAAACGGTTCAAACAGTCAAGCCCTAGAACACCTTATATTCTTAATTGACAAATATACAAAAGAATATGAAGCATTAAATGGAAAATATCAACCATTGCGTAAAGAGTTAGAAGGGTATAATAATGATTGATGATTTTCATTTAAATCATTATTCCGTCCTAGTCTAAGTCATAGATATAATCAAGTGTTTTATGAAGTTAGCTCATTAGTTCCACAAATAAATAAATTGGTTGAAAAGATTAAAAAGCTAGAAGCTTCAAAATCAGATTTGACCAAAACCCCTATAAAAAAAGCAAAGTAATCAGCTTTGCTTTTTTGTTTACTATTGTTTAGGATTAATTTTAACAGTATAAACACTGTCTTTAATTAGTTTATTTTTAATATCATTTCTTAAGTTGCCATCAAAACTATTACTATATGTACCGTGTCCTTCCATTAAGGAAATAGCATTAGAATAAGTATTATAAAGTTTATCATGTGTATGAAGATAATTAATGCCGACTAAATTAAACGATGAATCAATAGCAAGTGAACCCGATGAGCCACTTTCAAGTACATTTTCATTATTATTATTATTATTTAAAACTTTAGTATACATGTGTGAATGTTGATTGATTGTTGTAAGTGGCATTCCATGTTCATCATCAAAATGCGTATTAGGCTTATTTATAAAGCTTTTAGTATATTTTAATCAATTATTATTAATTGAATTAAAGTCCTTATTTTGCTCTTCATTGTATTTAACTCATAAGCTGTTTATGCTTGAATCACTAATAACTCTGTTTTGAACATTAATTACACCACCTTGTGATTTTGCAGCCTTGAATTGAAAGTTTGTATTATCTATTGCCGGATATCCGCCATATAGAGTGGTTTTAATTGGATGATGCTTGCCATTTTTCCCAACTCCAATGTGCCAGTCTTTTTCCTTTTCTGTTCCAACAACTTTAGCTAATTCAGGAAGTATTTTTGATAAGTTTGCTTTTTTAATTTTTAAGCGTAATAAAACAAAATCAGCGCCAGCATTTTTACTCTCACCAATTCTTGATTCTTCATCATATTTATCAAAATATTGAGGCGCTATTGCAATATCATGGCCCATTATTCCATTTGCATAATATCTGGGTGTGTAATAAGGAGCAGTTAAATATTGTTCATATGCTTTAAAAAGTAAATTAGTTTCTTTAAACTGATCTCCGCTTATTTCAGCAGTATTTGAGCTAAGCTTATCATCTTTTGCTTTTGTACCCATAAAATAGATGTTTTGGCGTTTTCTATATATGTCAGTTTCGCTATCATAAAAATTATCTATGTCCCAAAAACCGCCATATCATTTATTAACATTGCGCGATTGATCAGAATCAAAATATAAGGATCTATCAAAAGCATTTCTAAGATTGAAAACATGCACATTTGTGGCTAATAACAATTCATATGAATCGTCCTTTTCAGCTTCCGGACTTATAATTCTATCCATAACTCAAACTGTTCCTACAGTTTGAGAAGTAGCAAGATGATCAGGTGTAGATCTATATGGATCTCTTCTAAATTCAACAGTGCCTATTCTTAATGAAAAACTATGATCATAAATGTATTGATAAAAGTCTAAATCAGCTTTTAAATTATTTGTATTATCCTTATTTAGATTGATAATATACTTATTCGATGCTGTTGTTATTAAGAGCGCAATTGAGCCTTTATTATCATCAAAATTGGCTTTAAGATCAGTAATTTTTTTATTAATTTTTAATACTTCTGAGGCTGATTTATAGTCCATATAGTAAAACAGCTGACTTAAATTAGATGGTAAAAATCCGAAAGGATTCTTAAGCACTAAGTCATTTAAATTAACATCTAGCTTAATAGCTTTTTCCTTATCAGATTCATTAAAATTATCCAAGAATTTTTGACTATACATACCATCTGATGAAAGAGTATTATTATAAAAATCAACCTTTTGTTCAGGAGAAGTTCCGTAATTGCCATATATGCCAATGTCTTTAGTATATTCTCAGTATTTATCAAGCAAATGTTTGTTTGAATTAACACCACCATAACGGAAGTTTACGGGATTGTCATTATCAGCAGTATTTAATCACTTGCTAATGTTAGTAAAAGCATTTTTATATTCATTTGTCTCTGTAGCTATTTCATATGGATTTTTAGAAAGTAAATAGTTGGCTGCAAAAGAATGCTTGGATTGTAAATTAGCAGTTTCTGGCTGATTTATAGGATTAATGGGCAAATCTGGTATATCAGGGATTATTACAATTTCATCAGCGTCACTATCATTATTTTTGTTAGTTTCATCATGCTTTTTATGTTCAACATCAGAATCTTCGTGATTTTCTGCAGTATTAGGTTTAGGCAAATCAAAACTGAAAGTCTTTGATAAAGCACGCAAATTAGTATCTTTAAATAGCAGCCTTGCTAATACTATAACTTTATCTTCTAATACAGATAATATAGGCTTTTCAAGAGCATATTTTGATTTATCATAGATAAATTCAAAATCACTGAGGGTAACATCTGCTTTATTAATATTGCTGTTTATCAATTTAACATCTATATCTGGATTTTTATTTGCTTGATTCTGATTAATACAAGATGATAAAAGCAAGCTTGAAAACGACAATGGACATGCTAAATTAATGAAAAATGGCCTTAGCTTCTTTTTATTCATTGCTAAAATAAGTAGTCCTTGTACATTATTATAAGAAGTTAAAAAAATAACTCAGAAAGAGTTATTGACCTATTTTATAGGTCATTTCGATAAATTTGGCATAAGCATAAAGCAAATAGCTTCTGGACCAGTGTGAACGGCAACTGCAGAAGAAACATAGCACTTGCTTGCAATTTCTAAGCCTTCAGCTTTGTAAGCATCTAAAACTTGTTGATTATATTCATCATTAACACCATGTGCTATGTGGAAAAGCCAGTCACTGGCATTATTTTTGTTTGAAGAAATGTTAGCAAAGTCAATAAATTTTTTGATTATTTGCTTAATCCCTGATTTCATACTTTTAGCAATACCACCGGTTGTTGCCTTTTTCATGTAGAACTTAACATAAGGCTTTAGAGTTAAAAGTCTCATTGCTGAAAGTAAGAATTTTCTAAGTGAACTAACTCTACCACCTTTAATTACATAATCTACATTTGGTGGCAATACAAAAATAAGTGATGATTCTTGAATTTTGTCTAATTCAGCAAAAACGATATCCATGTTTCCATCATTAGCTTCATAAACTTTACTAATATATTCAGCAATAACTAAATATTGTTCAGCACCCCAAGTGTTATCATAAACATGTACGTTTGGATAGTCTTTAGCTATAAGTTTAGCTGTATTGTATGCTGAAGAAAGGCAGCTACTAATTCCTAAAACTAAAACATCATCACATTCCTTGCTTTTAGCTTCGATTGCTTTAGTAAAGCTTTCAATTGTTGGCATAGATGATTTTAATTCTTTACCTGCTTTAATTTTTTCAATTACTTCTTTTTGACTTAGCTCAATACCATCAACATATGAATTATCATCAATGGTGGTTATAAATGGGGCATAGCCATAGTTGTGCTTGTCTAAAAAGTCTTTAGACATGCAGGTAAATGAATCAAAAACAAAGCCTAATTTTTTACTACTCATTTATTGACCTTTCATATTAATTATTAAAAAATATGTGTTATTATACATTATAAAAATATTTTATTTTTAATCTTTGTACAACAATATTTTCTAAATTTTTGGGAATATTTTCATAAATAATTAAGTATTTCTTCATGCTAGATATTTTTTGCACAAATACCTGTAATTTTAAGTATGTTTCGGCATTTTTTAAAACATTTTCGCATATCTCTTTTGAGAAAATAAAAGTGTTGATGTTGGCAAAATCAATGAAGTTAAATAGCTTTTCATCTAAATTATCAATATATAGTCCAATAGAAAGCTTTTTCAAATTTTTATCATTGCCAAGCTGATTTAAAAGCTTAGAAAGAAGCTCATAATTAAAGTCTCTATAATGATATTTAAGCATTAAGATAGTATTTTCATTAAGGTATTTTGTAACTTTGTCTAAATTAATATTATTTGTTTCAACAATAACATAATCTTCACTGTTAGTTTCAGAAGAGAGCAAGTGTTCTAGCCATAAATTGTTATATAAAAATTTGTGTCATGGTACATTTTTGAAAAAATCCATATCTTTGTTTGTAAAACCTAAAATATGACTTTTTAAAAATCTTATGTTAGATTGAGCACCGTCATTATAATTTAAAACATAGATTGGATCTTTAGCATACTCCATTAATGTATTTTTAGTTTCAAAAGCCTCTAACTTAGTTTTAAATTCGCTATAATGCTCTAAATGGCTATCATTATCATAAAATCAATTGTAATATTTATAATTTAAGATATTGTTATCTAAGTGATGAAGCAAATATTTTGCTTTAATATCGTATTCAGTAATTTCCTCTTTTTCAGAAGGCATTTTAAAGCTTAAAAGTGCACAGCTGTTAAAAAACGGATTAAATGAATTAAGTAAATTAACCTTATTAACCTTTTTTATAGCATTTTTGGTAAATTTATTAAGTAATAATAATGAGTTAGTTCCTATGATTAGGTGTAAAATTCCATCCTTAAAATAATGTCATCCTGCATGTTTTGTTAAATCCATCATTTTAATAATGTGGCTAATTTCACTGTTGTTAAGTCCATTTTGTAAATAAAATTCATTTACTGTTAATGCATATGATAGATAGTATTTATTTGGTAACTTTAGTATGTCATACTCTTCAGATAAAGCATTAAACATATTTTTATCACTGTAATCCGGGGTAAAGTTTCAATATATGTTGCAATATATAAATTTTTTATCAGCAGAAGGATAAAGTTTTACTAAAAATTGTTTCTTGCCTAAATGAATATTAAAGTGCTTATAAGATTTATTTATAGTAGAATTGGCATATTTTTCAATGTTAAGATTACAGTATAAGTTATATCTTGAAGTCAATTTTTCTTTAAAAATATATTTTGCAAGTTTTTCTCTACTTTTAGGTGCAAAATAACTCAAAAAATCTGATAAATCAACTGTTTGGTTCCTCTTAATGCCAATTTTATCATCGTCAAAGCTAGCTAAACCACTAAGATTATCACTGCTTAGTCTTATGACATTATTTTTTTCTAAGTTGATTTTGAAAAATATTACGCCATTAGTGTTTATTGAATTTATGTATCTAATTTTATAATAAGTTAAAACAGCGATGAATGTTACAAAAGCACTAAAACATAGTGCTATTATTGCTCATAAAAACAATTGTAAAACATTCATGACCATTATTATTCTCCAAAATTAATCATTATCTCTTAGTAATCTTACTGATTGGTGGTTTTTAGCTAAAGACTTAATGCCTGTAGTTGCAAAGTGAACAGTAATTGTATCACCATTAACTTCTAAAACTTCACCTTCACCAAAGAAAGTGTGACTGATAACATCACCAGCTATTATTTTTTTGTTTCTTTTTCTAATTTGTTCTTCATCTTCTAATTCGCCATCAACAAAGATTGAGTTATCTTTTTGTAATATATGCTTATTAATGTCTATACCCATTTCCTTTAAAAAGCGTGATGGCTTTTTCTCAGTTTGTGAATAAAGAAGTAAACCACGAGAGTCGCTGACAAATAATTTTTCTTTAGCTCTAGTTATAGCGACATAAGCTAGTCTTCTTTCTTCTTCCATGGCTTCAGCAACTTTATATGCTCTGTAATTTGGAAAAATATTTTCGCACATGCCTACTAAAAAGACATTATCAAATTCAAGTCCCTTTGCAGCATGTACAGTCATTAATGAAACATAGCTCATTGATTCATCCGAAGAATCAGAAGCAGAAATAAGAGAAATGTATTCAAAATACTCTTTAAGCCCTTTATTAGGATTAGTTATTTCTCAAGACTTAATACCTTCTAAAAGCGCTCTAATGTTTTCTTCTCCGGTACCCTTTAAGCCTACATCTTCATTGACATATTTAAGAAAACCTATTTCTTTTAAAAAGCTCTCTAAAACCACATGAATTTTGTTGCCCTGGCGTAAAGCTGCCTTGTATTTATTAACACAATTTAATAGAGCAATAATGTTGATGATAACTTCTTTAGGCACTGGCAATTCTTTATAATGAGTAACTAAAGTTTTATAAAGTGAAAGATTTTTTTCATTAGCAAAGCTAACAATTTTGTTTAATGAAGCTTCGCCAATTTTTCTTGGGGGCACATTGATAATTCTTTTAAGCTGTAAGTCATTTCCATCATAAATAACTCTTAAAAATGCTAAAGCATCCTTAATTTCTTTACGTTGATAAAACTTTTCACCACCGAAAATTCTGTAGTTAATTTTTTCATTCATTAACTGCTCTTCAAAATTTCTAGAGTAGCTATTAGAACGGTAAAATATAGCAATATTTTTAAGTTGAATTTTTTGCTTTTTTAAGTCATTAATTTTTTGAACAACTCATCTTACTTCAGCCTCAGGGCTAAAGGCATGAATATATTCAATTTCATCACCATCAGGATTATCAGTTACTAAATTTTTATTAAATCTGTTGCGATTAAATTTAATTAAGTTGTTAGCAGCAGCTAATATTTTTTTAGTTGAACGATAGTTTTTATTTAAAATGATGGTTTTAGTGTTTTCAAAGTCTTTTTCAAAAGACAAAATTAAGTTAACATCAGCACCACGTCAACGATAAATTGTTTGATCTGGATCGCCAACTATTGTAAGCTGAGCTTTTTGCGATGATAAATATTTAATGATTTCGTATTGAATTGCTGAAGTGTCTTGAAACTCATCAACTAAAATATATGAGTATTTTAAAGCTCATTTTTTTACAATTTCAGGATTTTTGTAAAAAAGTTCATTAACCTTAATTAATAAATCATCAAAATCTAAGCTTTGTAAATGTTTAAGCTGCTCATTGTAAAAATTGTAAATTTTAACAACAGTTTCGCCATCGCCGTAAAACTCACTTTCAGGGTCAGAATTAATAAAGTCAATTATTTCTTCATCACTTGCATAAAGTTTGTTTTTAAGTCATGAAAAAAAGCGAGTTAAATTTTTGAAATTTGAATCAGTTGGTACTAAATCATGCTCTTTATAAATATCTTTTAAAATCTTCTTTTTGTCATTATCATCAATAATTTGAAAGTCATTTTTCAAGTTAATATGGAATGCTTCTTCTCTTAGAATTCTTGCACACAATGAGTGAAATGTTGAAATTTCTGCTGTGCCTTTGTTAAACTTAGTGTTTGTGTACTGTTTAACTCTTTCTGACATTTCTGAAGCTGCTTTGTTGGTAAAGGTTACAGCCAAAATGTGATCAGGCGATATACCTAAAACATTAATTAGGTAGGCAATTTTTCTAGTTAAAACCCTAGTTTTTCCACTGCCAGCACCAGCTATTATACGCAATGGGCCATCAAAATAATATAAAGCTTCAGTTTGCTCTTCGTTCAAACTTTCAAAAATTTTAGCTTTTTGAATCTCAATAATCTTATTTTCAATCATGTGTGGTACCTCATTCTAAGAGTAACTAGGAAATAATGTTAAAAGGCTTATTATCAGCTTTAAACGGAAGTAATTTAGGCATAATATTTTCATCATTACTGTAATGTTTTATTCATACAATTCTGCTGCTACTAAGAGAATCGATGATACCTAAATTTTTTTTATTGACAATAATTACTAATATGTCAATGAATAAAAATAGAAAATATAGCCCAACTATTGTTTGTAAAAATCTTTCTAAAAAAATGAAATTAATAGGAGCATTATCAGTTTTTGGAGATATTAAAAATTTATAAAAATTATCAATTTGCCAAGGCATAATGAAAGCAAAAACTAGTAAAACTATAAATAGTCATATTCAAAAAGAAAACAAACTTCTTAGTAAATAAGATTTAGTTAATAATTTTTTAGTGCTCTCATTTTCAGTAGTGCTTGTGCATAAAATCTGAACCCTAAATGCAATCATTCAAATTGTTCTGCCTTCAAAAGCAAAAGGAATAATAATAAATAAAGCAAGAGAAACAATAATGGTGCTAAATCAAAAATAATAATAATTTAATAGTGGAATGTGCTTATTATTAGTAGCTTTAATAACACATAAATAAGACAATAGTGTAATCAGTGAAAAGAATGTAATTAGATCTAAAAGCCTATAAAATAGCCTTATTCAAAAATTTACATTTTTATGAAGCATATTATAATTCACCTAAAATATCGCTTCATTTGTCAATATTTGGCAAGTATTTTAATGAATTGCTTTCAATATTGGACTTGAGCATATAAATGTTTGTTTCGAAAAACAATTTATCATCATTGTGCATTTTTTGCAAATGTCTATATAGGTCTTCGGCGAATTTTTTTGACCTTTTTTCATTGTAGTTAATGTAATCAGTTATTACTGAAAGAGAAAAACGAGCTCTTCAAGTTTTAAGTAGTCCAGCTAAAAAGATTTGTAAAAAGTAATAATAGGCATACTTAATTTCTTGCTGCAATTTTAAATTGTTCATCTTTACATAGCTTAATAATTCATTAAATTGATAAATAAAATTATTTGGCGCTAATCACATATCAGATTGAATATTTTCGCGAACAATAACTTCATTGGTGTAAGCATATGTGCTTGCATTAATTAAAAGTAAGTAATTTAAGTAAACTTGAAATTTAGTGTCATTAAGCTCTCTTAATTTAAATTTAGGCAAGCTTGTTAATAACTTTGTTTTAAATACTTTGTTGAAAATAAATGGATATGAGTATGCAATAACTTCAGGATTTTTACTTAAAGTAAAAATTTTGTTGCCTTCTAGTCTTGGAAATGGTTTTCATCTAATTGTATTAATTAAACGTGGTCTAAATTCAACAACATCAGCGTCATATTTACTAATTGTTTCTAAAAGTTGTCTAACAAATGAAACAGAACCATCATTGTCAGGGAAATAAATGTATGAGTGTTTTGCCTTAATTAAGTGAAAAGCAGCAACAATATCTTTATGAATACTGCGCCTTTTACTATTTGTTATAAATTTAAGCCGCGAGCCAAAAAACTGCAAGTATTTTTCTAAAGCAGCATACATATTTTTACCTGTGTTAGTTAAAACTAAAACAATTTCAAAATCTTGGTTATCTTGTTCTCTTAAAGTGCTTAAGACATCTTTAAGCATAATGCTATTACCAATGTTTGGAACAATTAGTGCTAATTCCATATTCTCTCCTTACATTTTAATGTTTCCACTTGTTCTTGGATATGGTATTACATCTCTAATGTTATCTACACCAGTTATATACATAACTAGTCTTTCAAATCCTATTCCAAAACCTGCTGAACCTGAGTGACCAAAACGGCGAAGATCTAAATATCACTGTAATTCTTCTTTACTTATTCCAACTTCTAGTGCTCTTTCTAAAAGTTTTTCATATCTAGCTTCACGTTGACTTCCACCTATTAATTCACCAATGCCTGGCACTAGTAAATCAAAGGCCGCAACTGTTTGATTGTCACTATTTTGGTGCATATAAAAAGCTTTAAATGATTTAGGGAAGTTGATTATAGCAACTGGTCCATGTGCAATTTCTTCAGCTAAGTATTTTTCATGCTCAGTTGCAAAATCAAGGCCAAACTTAATATCTTTGTTTTCAAATTTATCTTTAACTTTTTCTAATTCAACTAATGCATCTTTGTAATCAAGAATCATTAGCTTTTTCTTTATGAATGAATTAAGACGTTCTAAAAGCGAGCTATCAACATTGTTTTGTAGGTATTCAAATTCCCTAAGATGCTTATTTATAGTGTTTTTGATCACACTCTTAAGTAATTTGGCTGCTAGATTAATTACTTTTTTTAAGTCATAAAATGCAACTTCAGGTTCTATCATTCAAAATTCAGCAGCATGTTTTTTAGTATTTGAGTGTTCAGCGCGGAAAGTTGGGGCAAAAGTGTACACTTTTTCAAAACCAATTGCATAACTTTCAGCATGTAATTGGCCTGTTACTCCTAGAGTAGCATTATTATTTCCAAAAAATGGCTGTTTTTTGTTGCCATCATTTACATAAAACTGCTCGCCAGCTCCTTCTCCATCATTGCTTGTGATAATCGGCGCGCTAAAGTTTAAAAAACCATTTTCGGCAAAGAATTTATGAATTTCTAAGGCTAAAGTTGAACGAATTAACATAACACATCTTAGCAAATTTGTCCTATGTCTTAGGTGCGGAATTTCTCTTAAGGTTTCAAGGTTAATTTCTTGCTTTTGAATAGGAAAATCATGGTCAACATTTTTTAGTAAAACAAATTTTGAAGCCAAAATTTCTAAAGGTTGTTTTGCTTTTGGAGTCAAAACAATTTTTCCATAAACTTGAACAGCAGCTCCAATTCTTACTTCATCTAATAGCTTAAAATCAAATTCATCGCCTTTTAGTGTTGCCTGAATGCTTTCAACTGTTGAGCCATCTGAGATTGTTAAAAATCTGATTTTATTGTTGCCCCTATTTGATACAACTCAGCCTCTTAAAACTACATCAGTATCTTTGTATTGTTTTGGTTTTTCAAAAACGTGTTTTATTGCAATTTCACTCATAAACGCTCCTTAATTAATATTAAGATTAAATTAAAGTAAATATATTAAATTAAGTATATATTAATTCTACCACATTATGACCTTGTTTCTTTTAGCTTTTGCATCCATTTTATGGATGCATTTCTTAAAAATAAGCTACTTTTAATTACTAGATTTTGCAAATAGCGTAAAAATAATATAAAAATATACTAAAAGTACTATAAAACAGCCATTGAAGACAAAAAAACAAAATCAAAATTATTTAAGCAAAAACATTATTTATGCAAAGTTTTTGGAAAATAGACTAAAATTTATAAGTAATTGATATAAATGGCTGTTTTATTGGCTTATATGTCATTTACTTATCCTATTTTAATTATATAACTAAGGAAAATAATGTCAGCATTAACTATAGTTAATTTGATTTTTGGTGTTCTTGCATCATCATTAATGGTCATAATTTCCATTCCACAATTAATTTCTGTTTTAAAATCAAAGTCAGTTGGAAACATATCTTACGGAACTTTCTTAATTTATTTCTTTGGTGGCGCTTTATTTATTTTAATTATGGTGCTTAAAAAAGGAATAGGCACTTTTGAATTTGACGGTATTAAAAATCCCGATTCAGATCCAATAGTAAATATTGTCGGAAACTGGCTATTTATGGTACTGATGGCCACAACTATTACTTCATTTTTAATTTATGATAAAAACAAAACAAAAGCATTTAAATTTTCAATTGGCTTTTGTATATGAATAATATCTTTAGTTTTTACAATTTGGTTCATTTTAGCTTATTCAAATAATAAATTTAGAGTTAATCTAAGCCCAGATTCAGTTTTATTAACCATTTTTACAGTATGTGCCACAGTTTGCACTTCGTTACCCTTTACATTGCAAATAATTAAGACATTAAAAACTAAAAGTGCTGCAGGATTAAGTATACTGATGCTTTATATTGGAATGCTCATTAACGCCTGTTTAGCAGTATATTTGGGAACATTACTACCTTTTAAATCTTCTATGTGATTTGTATGTGTTATCTTCTCAACTTTAGCAATTGTTGTATACATTGTGCAAATAATTTTATACTACTACTATAAGAAAAAATACAGCACTGATAGCAAATGTGATACTTTAAACACTGCAAGTGCTTAATTTAACTAATATGGCTGTTTTACAGCCTTTTTTGTTTATTTATAAAGCATAATTATTTGCTAAAAGTTTGCTAATAATTCATTTTTAAGTAATATAACTTTTAATATAATAAAATATATATATTACAAATATATAATCAAAGGAGTATTATGGCTTTAATTGACAGAGACCCTGAAGTTGCAAAAGCTAGAATCGAAAAAAGAAAAGCAATGTTAGCTAAACTTCATGAGCAAAACATTAATGAATTAAGCAATCCTGCATTAATCCGTGATGAAGATGTTCCAATCCACAAACATTGCGACGATCCATTTTGCAAAATTGCTTTAGAAACAATGCCTAAAGATGAAAAACGTAAGAAGCTAATTCTTAAATGAATCGCAATAGTAACATGCATTTTAGTAATAATTGCAGCAATAATAATTGCAGCATCAATAGGTACACTTGGAAACTGAGAAAGCGAAAAGGCATAATAAATGAGCAGTGAATTAATTTTACTTATTGTAATTTTATGCTTACTAACAGTTATTTTGCTAGTTGTGTCATTGCCTAATCTTATATCGCTTTTTAATGCAAAAATTAAAAAACCACGCTATGACAAACTAGGCAAAAGCAGTCAAATTAGGCTTATAAATCAGCTTCGTGAGGCGGTGGAGTATTTGTCAAAAAATAAAATAGGCGCCTTAATTACAATTGAAAACAATGACAATATTGAAAATTTGAGAACTGATGGTGTAATAATTGATGCCAATATATCATCTAGCTTACTAATTTCAATATTTAATAAATATTCTCCTTTGCATGATGGTGCAGTAATTATTAGAGATAATAAAATTTTATATGCTGCTACGTTTTATAAAATTACTAAAAAATCAATTAATAATCAATATGGAGCGCGTCACAGAGCGGCAATGGGTATCAGTGAGCTTTGTGATGCTACCACAATAGTAGTTTCTGAAGAAACAGGGTTTATCAAACTTATCAAAAATGGAATTTTTTACAATGTTAAGATTGAACAATTCCAAGAACAATTAATTAAATACTTAAAGGACTAAAAATGACTGAAGATCAGATATATGAATCCCCCCTCGAGGTTGGAACTGACGAATTAAAAAAAGTAATAGCAACGCTTAATGTTAATGGCGCTAGAGAAATAGTTGAAACATATCCAGATGCAGATATTGCATCATCATTAGAATCATTAGAATTAAATGAACAATTGATATTTTTACGTTTACTAACAACTTCATCAGCTGCCTCAATTTATAGTTATTTAGATGAAGATGTACAGGTTGAATTAGCTAAAAGCTTTACTGAAGACTGAGGAATGAAACTATTACAAGAGCTTCAGTCTGATGAATTAGTTGACGTTTTAGATGAATTGCCTTCTAATGTTGCAAGTAAAGTTTTAGCTTACACAAGCGCCGAAAAAAGAAATGAATTAAACAAGCTCTTAAGCTACAATGATGATGAAGTCGGAAGCATTATGAGCATTGACATTTCTAGCTTACCTAGCTCATATACTTGTGAACAAGCACTTAATAAAATACGTAGGGATTACAAGAAAAATCAAAAAGAATTAGTTCACTATTATTTTGTTGTAAGTGAAACAAATAAATTATTAGGTGTGCTTACTTTAGAAGAAATCACTTTTGCTGAACCAAGTGAAAAAATTGAAGACATTTACTCACCTGTAGCATTTGTGCACACTAGCGAAAAGAAAGAAAACGCAGCTAAAGTATTTAGTGAGCAGGATATGTCAGTTTTACCTGTTGTTAACCATGAAAAAAGACTAATAGGTATGATAACTAGCGATGATGTTATTGATGTAATTCAAGATGAAGTTACCGAAGACCTCTATAAAATAGCTGGAATCAGCAACAAGGTTATTGAAAATGATTACATGAAAATGCCTTGATATAAGATTGCTCAATCACGTATTTTATGGCTTTCATTATTACTAATTTTTTCAACTATTACCCAAATTATTATCCACTGAGCACTGCATTCAACATACATTACACAAAAAGCTGCTAATAGTGCTTCATTTGCAACATCACTAACAGTAGCTTTTGCTGCTATTATCCCTGTGCTTAATAACAGTGTTAAAAATATGGGCTTGCAGTCTAATATTAGTATTTCCCGTGCTATTGCTTTAGATGAAATTGACAAAAAAGACTTTACAAAAGTAGTTTTAAAAGAATTATTAGCAGCCACCGTGCTTGCATTAGTATTAGCAGTAGTTAATATTGCAAGATTAAGCGCATATTTTGCTGCTACTAAAGAATTATTGTCAAATGAAAAATTTAAATATTTGGCACTTATAATTGGAACTTCAGTTGCTTTATTTATATCAATTATTCTTTCATCATTATTTGGTTCATTATTACCAATTTTACTAATTAAAGCCAAAAAAGACCCTTCAACTGCATCAGTTATTTTGCTCAACTTAGTAATTGATTTTATAACAGTTTTAATTACTTTTGGTATAACATACGGAATATTAGTATCATTTAGTTAGTTGTCCAAAACGCTTATTTTATAGCCACAAAAGTTACTTTGTGGCTTTTATTTATTTTAAAAAAGCACCTAATTTAGGCGCTTTAATTAATAAAACTCTACAAAACAAATTCGAATATTATGTGGCTTAAAATTTAAAAGAGTTTCAAAATTCTTGGTTATTTCTTCTCTTAGTCCTTCAATAGTATTTTTGAGCAAATAGCCTCTTTTAACTTTAACATCAATAATAAAAGTGGCATTTGATTGATCTGCAAGAAATGTTATTCTAGGAATATTAGCTAATTTAATTCCTTTAATTTCTGCAACAGCATTATCTATAAGGCTTAAAAGAGCTTTTTCAGTAATAGAAACTCTTTCATTAGTTCCAAAAGAAGTTGAAAGAAAATTCATTACTTATTTGCCCTTCCAACGTATTTGCCTGTTTCGGTTGAAACAATGATTTTTTCGCCTTCACTAATAAACATTGGAGTTTCTAGTTCAAAACCTGTTTCTAACTTAACTTTCTTTTGTGGATTATTTGCTGTGTTGCCTTTAACAGCATCTGGAGCTTCAGTAACTTCTAACACAACATTAGCATCTAATTCAATGTCAAGAATTTCTTCTTTATATTTTCTAATTTTTACAATCATTCCTTCTTTAAGGAAATTAAGTTCTCATTCAACATGTGAAACTGGAATTTCAACTTGCTCATATGTTTCAGTGTCCATTAAAATAATATTTTCACCATCAGAATATAAGTAGCTCATTGGTCTTTTATCAATGTGTGCACGCGAAACCATTACACCACCAGTGTATGATTTAATAACTGTGCTGCCAGTTCTTAGGTTTTTTACCTTGGCCTTAACATTGGCTTGACCTCTACCTTGTTTTGAGTGTTGAGCTTCCAAAACAACAAAAATATCACCATCATCTTCAAAAGTAATTCCAGGTTTAAAAGTATTTACATTAATCATCTTGACTCTCCTTAATACTTACAGGCCTATAAAATAGATGTTTTTGTACAAATGCTTTATTAATAAACTAACCCAAAAATTATTTTTATTTTAGTTTTAGTTTATATTTAGCATTAATTTTTTATCTTAATATTAAAAAATTATAAATTAGAAATTGTAATTATGAAAGAAATTCAATTAAAAATGGAGTCAATTTAACGTTTTAAATGTAACAAATTTTTAGCAAATTTTGAAATTATTTTCAGCACTCAATTTTCATTATTTCATTGTTTTATAGGCAAATTGTACAAAAGATTAGTATTTTCTATATAATTGATAAAGTTTAAAAATAAGGAGTACTATATGAAGAGAGTTGCAATATTTTATAACGCTGGAACAGAATTTCCTTGAGTTTTAAAACATCCTAAAAAAGAAGAAATAATTGGCCAATTCAAAAGTAGAAAAGATGCTGTATTTTGATACATAAGTTTTAAACTTGAAACACTAATTTTGTTGTTAAATGAAAAAAATGAACAAGTTGGACAAATTGCATATATCAAAGATCCAGACTACAACAATAAATTTATTATGATACCTCAATCATCAGGTTTAGATGCTAATGAAACATACATTTCTTTATGTGATGAATTTGAAATTGACCCACTTAAGTTTTACAAACTAAATACTGATGCAGAAATTGATGAATACATTAAACATTTAAAATTCTCATATAGTGCAGATCCTAAAACATATTTTGAATCAAGATATGAAATCAAGAAAAGAGATAAAGAAGAGTATCTAAATGCTGATGCAAAAGTCAAAATGAAGCAAATTGAGTTAGCTGGCTTATCTGATCTTGACAGACATTCTCGTTCTGAAGCTGCAAAAGAATTAGATGATTTATCAGTAACTAATACAATAATTATTGAACCTAGTGCTAGTGTTAAAGAAAACACTATGAGTGTTAAGAAAACTGAAGTAGTTTCTGAAAAAGAAGTTATGCCCGAAGCTAAAAATGAAGCTGCAGAAAAAGAAGTTATGACAAGCAGCAAAATGACTGAAGAAACAAAAGCTAGTGATAATAAAGAATCTATTATGATTTCAGAAGAAGCAAAAAGCACATCAACAGATTCATCAATGCAAATGTCAACTGCAATGCCAAAATCTAAAAAACAAAAATCAGTTGGCAGAATTGTTGGCTATGTAATTTTAGCTCTTATAACTCTTGGCGTAATAGCATTTGGCGTAATTTGTTTACTTGATTGACTAGGCACAACTGACTTATTACCTTTTATTTCACCTAAATAATGATTATTTTGCATATTTAATTATTTTCTCTATATAATTAATTATGCATTTTTGCCCGAGTGGTGAAATTGGCAGACACGCTAGACTAAGGATCTAGTGAGGCAACTCATGCAGGTTCAAGTCCTGTCTCGGGCACCATATTAAAAAATCAAGGCAACTCCTTGATTTTTTATTCTTCAATTCCACTAATGTACATTTTTTGGTATAGGCCTTTTTTAGACATTAGCTGGCTATGTGTGCCTTGTTCTTTTATTTCGCCATTTTCAAGCATTAAAATATTGTCGGCATTCTTTATAGTACTTAGTCTATGGGCAATTATTAAAAGCGTTTTATTTTTACTTAAAACTGAAATAGCTTTTTTAATCTTAATTTCAGTGATTGTATCAATATCACTAGTTGCTTCATCTAAAATAGAAATTGTTTTGCTGCTTATCATTGATCTAGTGATAGCTATAAGTTGTTTTTGGCCAACGCTTAAAACTGATCCATTGTCTTTTAGCTCTGTTTCATAGGCTTTTGGGAATTTTTGAATAAATTCATCAAGCCCCACTTGCTTAGAAATATTTATTAACTGTTCATCCGAAATTTCAGGTCTAACACAAGTTAAATTATTTTTGATTGTGTCTTTAAATAAATATGTTTCTTGCTGAATAACATCAATATTATTTCTTCAGCTTTTTTCATTTGTGTCAAAAATTGATTGGCCATTAATTAAAATATCACCTTTAGTTGGAACATATAATTTAGAAAGCAGTTTTGCAATTGTGCTTTTGCCACAGCCTGTGTGGCCAACTAGCGCTAATGTTTTTGTTGGCTCTATTTTGAATGAAATATCTTTTAAAACATATTTATCAGGATTAGATGGATAAGCAAATCATACATTTTTAAATTCAATTGTACCATCACCATTTTTTAGGTTTGGCAATTTTGATTCATCAACTGAAGGCATTAAGTCAAGTAATTTTTTAACACGCACAACAGATCCTAAACCTAATTGTAAGTTCGAAACAATTTCTAAAATTTCACCTAATTTATCACTAATTGTAAAAACATAAATTGAAATTGATAATATTGCGCCACTAGTTATATTGTCTCTACCAGGCATTGATAATCAATTATTTTTCAATAAAACAGTTAGCCCGACAATTACTAATAAATTAAGTATTTTACTAAAGTAAAATCAAGGATATAACCAGGCAATTCTTACCGAAATAGCTGTGCTAGTTTTCAGTAAAACTTTGTTGATTTTGTCAAAGTCTTTTGCAACAGCTTCTTGCTTATTATTTATTCTTATTATAGGAAGTGCGTCAATTATTTCTTCTAAATAAGCATTAAAATTGCCTAAATTTTGTTGTTTGGAAACGAAATATTTTTGGTTTTTAATAATAATTATTAATACTGGAATAAAGTTAATTGGAATAATAATTAAAGCAATGAAAGCAGTTATAAATGAGTATGAAATTAGAATACCAAAAGTAATTAATAAGGTAAATGAGACTGTAATAATGTTGCTTATAACATCAATCATAGACTGCACAACATTTTGAATATCATTAGTAACAGTTGACATCAAGTCACCTGTTTTTTCATTCTCGAAATAACTTAATGACATTATTTGAAGCTTTTTATAAATATTTACTCTAATACGAGAACCTATTTTTACACTGGCTCTGTTAACTATTAAATATTGTGTAATTAAAACTAATTTTTGCAGTAAATAAACAAAAGCTAAAAGTACTATAAATCAGGCAAATTGGGAAGTATTAAATGACGCAGGATCGAATAAATCTATTTTAAAAAAGTGGTCAATTATATATCCTAAAAGCCACACACCGCCCGTAATAAATCCAGCTAATAAAAGCCCTAAAAATATAGGCATCCATAAAATTAAGCTATTACCTGAATAATCTTTAAATAGCTTTATAAAAAGCCTGAAAGAGTTAGGAGATTTTGGCTTATTTGCCTGTTTAACAGCACTTTTAGACATTTTGCACCTCTTTCTCCTGGCTTTCATAAATACTTCTATATGTTGCGTTAGTATTTAATAAATCATTATGCTTTCCAATTGCAGAAACACTACCATTATCCATAACAATTATTTTGTCGCAATCTTTTATTGAACTAACTCTTTGAGAGATTATTATGGTTGTATTATTAGAAATTTTCCCTAAATTTTCCCTAACTAATTTATCAGTTTGGTTATCCAATGCACTTGTTGCATCATCCAAAATAAGAATTTTTGGACTTTTAATTAATGCCTGTGCAATTGCTAATCTTTGTCTTTGTCCACCACTAAAGTTTTTGCCTCTTTGGTAAACCTTATGCTCAACTGAATCATCAAGTTTAAATACAAAGTCCGCTTTAGAATTCAATAAAGCATTATTTAAATTCGATTCATTTTCTAAATTAGCACCAAGCATCACATTTGATTTAATAGTGCCACTTAGCAATAATGGTTTTTGAAATACAACTGAAACATTTTTGTAAAAATCTTGCTGGTCAATGTCATAAATATTTTTGTTATCTATTAATATTTCACCACTATTTTTATTAATTTTATATTCACGAGTTAAAAGACGAACTAAAGTACTCTTTCCACTACCTGTTTTTCCGATGATTCCCACTGTTTCATAGGGTTCTATGACAAATGAAACATCTTTTAAAACTAAGGCTTTATCATAAGCAAAATTGACATTTTTGAACTCAATTTTGCCGCAAATTGATTGTGCATGAGTACTATTTTTAGATGTAATTTCGCTTTTCAACTTTAATATTTCCAGAATTCTTTTAGCAGAAATATTGCTTCTTATAAGCCTGTTTGTCATAAAAAGTGATGAAAATATTCCAAATGAAATAAGCTGCATATATGTAATAAATTGGTAAATATCACCAACTAATGACTTAATGTCAGTATTATCATTTTTGTTAATAATCACTGCTACAATTGAAAAAATTACAACATTACCAAGCAGAATAAATAAGTCAATAGAAGGTCAGTTAATTGCGCCATATGTATTTGCTTTTCTAGAAACTTTTTCTAAATTTTTATTAGCTTCATCAAAACGCAAAAATTGTCTTTGCTCTAAGTTATATGACTTAATTAAGGAAATATTATTAAAATCTTCTTTAATTACTTCATTAACTGCATCAAGCATTATATTTTCTTTTCTATATAAAGGGAATAACTTAATAATAGCTACAACTGCAAGTGTAACAATAAAAGGGACAACAAAAACAATTGAAATTGATAAGTATAAATTAGTTAGCAAAGCAAAAATTAAGCCTCAAACTGTGTAAAATGGAAAAACAAAAATGTTTCTAAAAATAATATAAAAACCATCTTCTAATTTTTGTACATCATTACTAAAGCGAGTTAATAAAGTTGCTGGTGTTATAGTTTCAATATTTTTATGTGATAAAGTGAGCAAGTGTTCAAATAATAATTTCCTAGTGTAATACACACCTAAATTTTTAGCTTGAGCAGCTAAAAAGTTAGAGGCATAAGAAATTATTACTAATATAAAAGCTAGCGCAAAAGAAATTCCAACAATTACCCACAAAGCGTTTGCATAGGAAAATGAGCCAATTATTCATGAAGATTTAAAAATATAAACACTTACTTCACTATTAATGTTGCTATTAGCTAAGTAAGTTATCAACTGCCTTGTGACTGTGGGGATTAATATGCTTAAAAAAGGATGTAGTGTGCTTAATATAACAGCAAAAAGAGCCATAAGCTTGACTTTTAGTGGAAATTTAGAAAGTAATTTCAGCATATTCCCCCAGTAACAAAATCATATTTTTTAATTATTACATTATAAAGTAATTAGATATTTTATTAATATGTTTGCTATCTAAAAAGTTATAAAAAAGAGTAAAAAATAGGGAAAAATCGTTATTTTTCCCCAGAATAGTCATTAAATAATTTAGTTTGTTTAGATCCATCTGAAAAACCATTTGGATAAAGGAATTTTAGATTTTCTCTAAATGAGTTCTTTTGATTTTTGTAAACTGACTTATTGCTTCCGTCAATTAAATTGTAAGCATAAATTGTATTATTTGCAGCTTGGATATCGCTAGATTGTAAAAAGGGCGCTATGCCACCTGATTTTAATAAATCACCATAGTCAACACTAGCTGTTACGGAGTTATAAATTCCCACCATTTGCCCAAATTCATTGTAAGCTAATGAGCCAGAAGCGCCATAATATAGGGATGAAAAGTTAATGCCATATTGAAAACCATATCAGCTAGCCATTACTCTATTTCAATAATTATCATTGATAATTGCATTTGAGGCAACGCCAACTTTTTCCTCAATGCTGCCTGTTGCAAAAGCAAAAGTGTCTTTATTTTTTAAACCACTATTATATGAAGATACTGAATCTGAATATCTCTCACTAGGATTATTTTGCATTCATTTAGCAGTATTATTTTGATTAGGATAACCTGCTATATAAATATCTTTAGCATTTCATAAGTTATTTTGATTGCTTTTATCATATGAAGCTGATACATAATCAGTTGTTTGCATATACTTAGAAACATTTTTGTCTTGATTTGGCAATATTTCGGTTTTTTCTAATCTATCAATATAGTTATCTAAACCTTTAATAGCATCATTAACTCAATTTTTAAAAGTTTCATCAGCTTTTTCTAAATCAATATCAACTTCAAAGACAGCAAAATCAACTGTAATAGGCACTTTATTTTTACTATCAAAGTCGTCTCAGGCTGATTTATAGTGCTGAATGTCATTAGAACTTACTCTATACTGCTTGTATTGTGAAGCTGATTCATTAAGCCCACTTTGAATATTTTTAATTGCTTCATCATTCATAAAATCAACGGCAGCAAAAACTAATTTTGGTTCTGAGATAGCGTTTGTTTGTGTAGTTGAATTGATACTACTCAATTTTTCATAGTTTATAAACTCTTGGCTATTAGTAAAATAAGAAGCAGCAGATGTACCATTTGGGCCTGTTTTATTAGGTTTCTGGTCAAAATTAGTAACATTTGAGCTCTTGCCTAGTGCAACAGCAACTGCTTTATCATTAGTAGGGTCATAATAGTTTAATTTCTCTTGCTGCTCTTTTTCTAATGAGTTGCTGAATCTAGCTAAAACATGCAAATTAGTACCAAGAAATAGCTTGTATTTGTTGCCTGAATTTGTATATTTATGATAATCAAGTAATCAAGCAGTACCGGTGCCATCACTTAAAAGATCTCCATTTGAAAGTTTTGTTAAGTATTTAAGTGAAAAAGTTCTGTCATACAACTCTTTGTATAGAATCTTTGAATCAACTGTCTTAAATTTAGATGCATGCTCAGGATATTTGTGCTTATTTGCATTGTTAAACAAGCCAAAAGGAAAATTAGGCAATGCAGGTATTGCAGGAACTTCAGTTTCCATTGGAATCTTATCTATAGGGTTTAAAGGCATTTCGTCGACTTCAACTGTATCTCTTTCAGAATCTAATTTATCATTACTTTCATTTTTGTTTTTATTTAAAAAACTATTAGCTTCAGTCAATAATGACTGCAAAGAGTTAATGTAATTATTTAGTTGATCAGTGCTTAAAATATTAAGGTCAAATGATTTTAAATTTTGAATATATTCATTTATTTTGCTTTTTAAATTTAATGCTTCATGGCTCTCATCGTTAATTTTCTGACTAGATGAATCTAATAATTGAAATAATGAATTGACTTTATCAATCAATTCACTATTTGCTTTATTTTCCTGTTTTATAGTCTTATTAGGCGAATCAATACATTTAGATGCACTAAGCAATGATGCAAATGATAATCCCCCTATTAATATAAAAGGAAAAAATTTCTTTTTCATTATTTATTTTTAATTTGGTTTATTAAATACAAAAATTAATTATTTAACAAACTTTTTAAATTCTGAGTAGCCTTTTTCATCCATTTCTTCATATGGAATAAAATCAATTGCAGCACCATTAATGCAGTATCTTTTACCGCCCATATCTTTTGGACCATCATTAAATACATGGCCTAAGTGATGGTCGCCTTGACCTGATCTTACTTCGATTCTGAACATATTGTGTGATGTATCATCTAAATACTTCACAGTGTCTTTGAAAATTGGTTCTGAAAAGCTTGGTCATCCACAGCCAGAGTTAAATTTTGTGCTTGATGAAAAAAGTGGTTCGCCAGTGATTTTTTCAACATATATTCCACGACGGTATTCATTATTTAAAACTGATGTATGCGGTCTTTCAGTTGCAGAGTTTTTAAGAATATCATAGCTAAGCTGGCTAAGTTTTAATTCGTTTCTAACTTGCTTAATAATTTGATAATCATCTTTAGTTAATGAATAATCTGTATTTAAGTTAACATGGCAGTATCCTGTAGGGTTTTTGGTTAAGTAATCTTGATGATATGCTTCAGCATCAACAAAGTGGTTTAAAACTTTTAATTCAACATGAAATTCATTGTATTGTTTTTTTAAGTAGCTAAATAGTTTTTCAATTGTTAAATAGTCATTAACATCTTGGTAGTAAACACCTGTTCTATATTGAACTCCAATATCATTACCTTGCTTGTTTAATGAAGTAGGATCAATAATTTTGAATAAATGCAATACTAATTCTTCTACTGAAGTAATTTCAGAATCATAAACTACCTTAACAGTTTCAGCATGCAATGAATTTTTTAAGTTAGTATATGTTGCATTTTCATCTTTGCCATTTGCATATCCAACTTGTGTATCTAAAACACCTTTTACCCTTTTAAAATAGGCTTCTACACCTCAAAAACATCCACCAGCTAAATAAATTGTTTTTTGCATAATTAACTCCTTTTACATTTACTTATAATTGAAATATTATAAAGGGGAAATATTTTTTTAACCCAAAAAGAAAGCAATAATTTATTTTTACAAATACACCTTTATTGATGCACCATCAAATGATATTTCATAATCATAATTAGAATCGCGTAAATACTCTTCAATATTTGCCATCAGTGCACCTTGCCCTTTGCCTGTTATTATAGTAATATAGTCATAATAAAAATCATCTTCATAGGCATTAGCTAATGATAGTTGCACTTGTGTAAGTGCTTCTGGAATTGTAAATCCGTGCAAATCAACTATGTTTGAGAAGTCATTATTGTCATAGTAAATAGCACTATTTTTATTTTTCTTGCTCATAATTTTCCTTTTGACAAATAGGGCAATAATAAGTCATTCTTTGTGCAATAAATTCTTGTTGTATTAATGCATTGCACTTATTACAAGGCATGTTTGTGCGCATATGCACTTGTAAATGATTTTGGAACTGGCCTTCAGCACCATTAAGGCCCGAAAAATCAACAATAGTTGAGCCGCCTAGCTCAGTTGCTTTATCTAAAATTATTTTAGTGTTGCTTAACATTTCTTTAAACTTTTCATAAGGTATTTTATTAGTTTTAGTTCATGGACTTATCTTTGATAAAAATAATATTTCATTAGCATAAATATTTCCTATGCCTAAAATATAGCTTTGATCTAGTAAAAATGATTTAATAGGAATACTTTTGTTTCTAACCGATTCATATAAATTTTTAGGATCAATTTTGTCAACTTCTTTGCCTAATTTATCAAGAGGTTTAGATGAAAATAGCTCATTATCATTTTTAATATGAAAAGTTCCAAATTGACGAGAATCATTATAAAACAGGAACATTTGGTTATCTAGTTCAAAAATAATATAGTCATGTTTTCTTGTTTTATTTATGCTGATATCAGTAAAATATTTGCCCGTCATCCGCAAGTGACTTACTAAATTTTTATTATTTGAAAGCTTGTAAATAATGTTTTTACCAACATTGTAAACATCAAGTATTTTTTCATTTAACAAGTAGTTTTTAAACTCATTAGGAGTAGCATTTTTAATTAACTTATCGAGCTTGACAATAACATTAGTAATAGTTGAATTTAAAATATTACTTTTAAGTGCTTTAACTACTGTCTTAACTTCTGGCAATTCAGGCATACTTATTTATCTTCCTTATTTAAAATTTTAAACATATTAGATTTATATATTTCAACTCCTGGCTGATCAAATGGATTTACTCCTAGTAAATAGGCACTAATTGCTAGTGCTCTCATAAAAAATTGGAATAAGTATCCGAGTGCATATTCATCTAACTTTGCAATTTCAATAACAATATTAGGTACCAAGGCAGTTTTCGAATGAGCTTCTAGCGTACCTTTAAAAGCTGATAAATTTACTTTATGTACGCTTTTACCATCTAAATAATTAAGCTTATCATCGTCATTTTTTTCTTTAGAAAGCAAAATATCATATAAAGGTTCTTTTGAGACTAAAATTGTCTCAAATAATATCTTTTTACCATCTTGAATAATTTGCCCAATCGAGTGTAAATCAGTGCTAAAAGTCGAACCAGTAACTCATAATCCTTTGTTATCCTTGCCTTCACTTTCAGCAAACAATTGTTTTCATCATTCGATGAAAAATGATAATTTTGGCTCATATGAACACATTAATTCTATGTCATATTTTTTGCTTAATACATGTCTAGCAACTGCATATTTATATGCTTGATTTTCATTTAGATTTAAATTATTGCAATCATTATTTGCATCAGTTGCACCATTAAGTAATTTTTCAACATTAACACCTGCACAAATTAATGGAAATAGTCCAACAGGAGTAAGCACACTAAAGCGACCGCCTACATTATTAGGAATTATTAAAGTTTCATAATTTTTAGCTTTAGCAAGCTCATATAAAACCCCTTTTTCAGAATCGGTTGTTGCAACAATATAATCCTTTGCATACTGTGCTCCCACTTGAAACTCTAAAAGCTTTCTAAATTCTCTAAAGGCAATTGATGGCTCGATTGTTGTACCACTTTTGGAAATAACATTGATAGCAAACTTTTTATTTTCAACATACTTAAGTTGTGCAACTAACTGCTCACTGCTTAATGAATTGCCTGCAAAAATTAATTCAATATCTGGGTCAGTCATTTTGTATTTATCAAAAACATAATCATAAGCAGCTTTAGAACCTAAATATGAGCCTCCTATACCAATAACAACTAGTGTGCTTACTTTTTGTTTTTTTCATACACTAGCAATATCATTCATCTTTTTCATTTTCAAATTATTTGTATTATTTGGTAAGTGAATTCAGCCCAATCACTCTTTTTCACTGACCTTTTGGGCAATTATATCACTATGTATTTTAGCTACCTGTTCTTGATATTTATTTATCTCGCTTAGATCTAAAGCATGAGAAATATCAACATTTATATATTTCATGTTAACTCCTGTGGTTAATTAAAAATGGATTTGTATTATTTAGCATACATCTGTATATAAAACTTCAATATAAAAATGCAATTATGGCTCCTAGTGAATATTCGCTATTATCATCAATTGAAATTAAACAATAAGGCATACCAAGAATATTGGTAAGAATTTCTTGAACTCCATTATTTGCACTTTTCCTAAAATCACTTATTTTCGTAAAAGTATACTGATTTAGCCCATCACTAAAATGAATTTCATCACTTAGTCTGTAATCTATTTTTTCATTTTTTAGTTTATAAAAAGAAATGTACATTTTTTGATAATTATCTATTAAAAACTGCCCATATGTATAAATATCATTTGTAAATGAGGCAATGTATGAAAAAACATTAAATTTATCATAGTAATTATTTTCCATATTAGCCTGTAAAACAAGCAAATTAGACAAAACGTTATTATCATTAATTATGAAATTATACTTACTTTTCTTGCTAATTAATGACCTAACATAAGCATATTGAAAAGCTATATTTTCTTCTAAATTGTCAGAAACAAAAGCAGGATATAAATTTTGATATCCAGAAACTAAGCTCATAATATCACAGCCTTTTAAAAGTAGTAAAAACAAATTGCTTTCAGCAAAAAATGAGTAATTTTTTGTCAAAACATTTGGCATTATTAACTTATTTCTTTCATCAATTTCAAAGTTTTGTAACTGCACTTCCAATTTTTGCTTACAGATCATAAAACATCTTTTTAGTGCTCTATAATATCCATATTTTTCTTGAATATCATTAATCATGATTTTGATAATTTCAATAAATGGTTCTGAATACAATGACTGACCGATAAATAAAAATGCAGTCTTAGAGTTGTTAATTATTTCCTGATTTTTTATGTATAGTTTTTGCCAAATTTCAGGCTCTTCATCACAAAAAAAGCTGTATTTTATTTTCTGATCTTTTAAGATATCATTTTTATTTAAAAAATCATTGGCAGCTTTGAAATTATCTTTATCACTTTTTTTGCAAAAAATGATTATATTCTTAATATTTTGGCTATGAAAAAGCTCACTAAAATTGTTTAATTCCTTTAAGTTTTGCAAATCAAAATTTAATACAAGTTCATTAAACCCAAACTGTTCAAAAAAATCATTGTCTTTCTTTTTAATTTTATTAAATAGCTCAAGAGCATAAGGCTGCATATTTTCATTTTTAAAATCAGGGCTAAAATTAATAAAATCTAAATTAATAGCTTCCATTATTTACTGCTGCTTTCCGCTTCACTTATTAATTTAAGCACTGATTCTTTTAATTTCTTAAACCCATTTTTAGATTCTTTAATTTTGTTTTTAAAAGGCATACGTGAGTGAAGTGGATGGTTGGCTTTGAAATTACCAATACCAGTTTGCATATCCATATCTATTGATTCAACAACAAAGTTTATTTTTTGATTTATTTCAAAAATGCTTTCAAGTTTGCTTTTTGTAAAGTCTGTAATCAAATTTAATGGTATAAAAAATTTCATACCATTAAAAGTTCATACAATTATGCCATGTGAATTAATGTTCTTTACTAAGCCATTCAAAACATCGCCTTTTTTAATCATATTAACATTATATATTATTAAGATTTTATGCATAATTCATTTATGAATTATGTTTGTGTTTTGCAAAAGTTAAAGAACGAGAACTCTTTTTACTAATTTTGCTATTTTATAGGCGAATAATAAAAGTCGCCTGTGCGACTTTTCTGCATTATTTTATGTTATAAAATGCTTTTATTCCTTCAAATTCAGATTGTTCACCTAACTCTTCTTCAATAACTAGCAATCTGTTATATTTAGCAATTCTATCAGTTCTAGACATTGAACCAGTTTTGATTTGACCTGTATTAAATGCAACGGCTAAATCGGCAATTGTAGTGTCTTCTGTTTCGCCTGAACGGTGTGAAAC
This sequence comes from Mycoplasmopsis agalactiae, assembly GCF_000089865.1. GTDB lineage: Bacteria > Bacillota_I > Bacilli_A > Mycoplasmatales > Metamycoplasmataceae > Mycoplasmopsis > Mycoplasmopsis agalactiae_B. The sequence continues at coordinate 415,490 of NC_013948.1, forward strand.
AACACAAGCCATATTTGCCTTTTGAGCCTTGTTTATAGCATCCATTGTTTCAGAAAGAGTTCCAATTTGATTAAGTTTGATTAAAATAGAATTCATTGATTTTTGTTCAATAGCTTTTTCCAATAACTTAGGATTTGTTACAGTTAAATCATCGCCAACTATTTGCACTTTGTGACCATATTTAGCTGTCATTTTAGCAAATCCTTCTCAATCGCTCTCAGCTAGTCCATCTTCAATAGAAATAATTGGATATTTATCAATTAATTTACCAAAGTATTCAATTAATTCATCACTTGTGTACTCTAGCTTAACATCACCTAAGTGTTCAAAACCAGGACGTTTTTCACTAATAGCTTGTTTAAGTTTTTTAAATGTGTATTTTTTAGTTTTTTCATCATAAAGCTCACTACATGCTGCATCTAATGCAATTGCAATAGCATTTTTACCTTTAGTTGCAGGAGTGTAGCCAGCAATCTTAATCGCTTCAACTAAGTAGTCTAAAACTTCTTCATGACTCTTACAATTTGGTGCAAAACCACCTTCATCACCAACTTGTGTTCCATAGCCAGCATTTTTAAGTAATTTAGCTAAATTATGGAAAACTTTATTAGCCATTTGCAACGCTTGTCTTAATGATTTAGCACCAACTGGCATAATCATAAATTCTTGAAAATCAACTGTATTAGATGCATGCTCGCCACCATTTAAAACATTAAGCATAGGTAATGGAAGCACATGTGCATTAGCACCACCAATATATCTATATAAAGGCATTTCTAGTTCAGCTGCTGCTGCTCTTGCAACTGCTAATGAAACACCTAAAATAGCATTAGCACCAAGTTTTGACTTAGTTGCTGTGCCATCTAAATCAATCATTATTTTGTCAATTTCTCTTTGATTAAAAACTGATAATCCCTCTAGTTCTAGTGCTATTATTTCATTGACATTGTCAACTGCTGTCATAACACCCTTGCCACCAAATCAGTTATTTTCGTATTTTGTGCCCTTGTCTCTTAATTCTAGTGCTTCTCTACTTCCTGTGCTAGCACCTGAAGGTACATTTGCAACACCAGTAGTTCCATAATCTGTAGTAACTTCCACTTGAATTGTTGGATTGCCACGTGAATCTAATATTTCACGAGCTAAAATTCTCTCTATAATAGGCATTATTTCCCCCAAAATAAAATATATTTTTATTATATAACATTTAAAACAGCATGAATTTATGCCAAGATAGCGCTAAATCATAAATATGGAAATATAAACATATATAAAACAGGGTTAATAAGCATTAAAACAGCTATAAAACAGGGTTCTAGGTAAAATTGGTTATAAAAAGAATTAGATTGCTAATAAAGAAGAGGTTTTGATAGTATTATTTTTAGTGCTCAAATATGATTTTGGCGCCTTGCAATATTTTTAAAATTTTGTTATTTTTTGTTAAAATTTCAATACTATTTTATTATGTATTAGCATTAAAAGTTTGGATAGGACATGGATGAAAGGCCATGCTGAGGTAGGTTTTAGCGCTAAAATTACTCAATATTTTTACGAAAGGATTTTAATATGGCAAAACTAGATTTTGACCGTAGCAAAGAACACGTTAATATTGGAACCATTGGCCACGTTGACCATGGTAAAACAACTTTAACTGCTGCTATTGCGACAGTATTAGCAAAAAAAGGTTTATCAGAAGCTAAATCATATGATGCAATTGACAATGCACCTGAAGAAAAAGCTCGTGGTATAACAATTAATACATCACACATCGAATATAATACAGAAAAACGTCACTATGCACACGTTGACTGTCCTGGTCACGCTGACTACATTAAGAACATGATTACTGGTGCTGCTCAAATGGATGGTTCAATCCTTGTTGTTGCTGCAACAGACGGTGCAATGCCTCAAACAAAAGAACACGTTCTACTTGCAAAACAAGTTGGTGTTCCAAAAATGGTTGTTTTCTTAAACAAATGTGACATGATCAAGCCTGAAGATGCAGAAATGATCGATCTTGTTGAAATGGAAGTTCGTGAATTACTTACAAAATATGGCTTTGATGGCGACAACACTCCATTCGTTCGTGGTTCAGCTTTACAAGCTTTACAAGGTAAACCAGAATACGAAGAAAACATTCTTGAATTAATGAATGCAGTTGACACATGAATCGAAACCCCTGTTAAAGACTTTGAAAAACCATTCTTAATGGCAGTTGAAGACGTTTTCACAATTTCAGGTCGTGGTACAGTTGCTACAGGTCGTGTTGAACGTGGTAGACTAAGCTTAAACGAAGAAGTTGAAATCGTAGGTCTTAAACCAACAAAGAAAACTGTTGTTACAGGTATTGAAATGTTCAGAAAGAACTTAAAAGAAGCTCAAGCTGGTGACAATGCAGGTTTATTACTTCGTGGTGTTGAAAGATCAGCTATTGAACGTGGACAAGTTCTTGCTAAACCAGGTTCTATTGTTCCTCACGCTGAATTTGAAGCTGCTATTTATGCACTGACAAAAGAAGAAGGTGGCCGTCACACTCCATTCTTTGTTAACTATAAACCACAATTCTACTTCCGTACAACAGACGTTACAGGTGGTCTAGAATTTGAAAAAGGTCGTGAATTCGTTCAACCAGGTGAAAATGTTAACTTAAAAGTTAAACTTATTGCACCTATCGCAGTTGAAGAAGGAACAAAGTTCTCAATCCGTGAAGGTGGTAGAACAGTTGGTTATGGTTCTGTAACCAAAATTCTTAAATAATTTATTTACTTAATAAATTAGGCTATTTTATAGGCATATAAGTTAATTTTGTAAATCATAAAATACACTTACTTAACCTATAAAAACAAGAAAAGGCAAAGGATTCTTTGCTTTTTTGTTATTTTTTTGCACTTTATATATTTATAAAACTATAATTTAAACACATATATTAAAGAGATTTATAAAAGGTAAATATGCATCCAAGCAAAATTTTTGTCACAAAAGAAAATCAAAGTCTTACTGAAGTAGCTAATTATGTTTTGAATAATTTAACTAAAAGTAAATTATTACTTTTAAATGGGGAATTAGGTGCTGGCAAGACTACATTATTAAAAGAAATAGCTAAGATAATTGGAATAAAAGAGCCTATCACTTCACCAACTTTTAACTATATGAAAACATATAATGGGCTAGTTCATATTGATGCATATCATCTTATTGGTGAGATTGACGAATTTATTGACTATGCTAATGAGAATGATATTATTGCAATTGAATGACCTTCTAAAATAATTCATTATTATTCAAATTATGTAAGTGTAGACATTGTTTTGGATGAAAATAATAATCATATTTTTACTATAAAGGTGGTTGAATAATGAAATTATATTTAGACACTGCTAACGATGATTTTGTTTTAGCAGCCTTTGATGAAAACTTCAACTTAAAGTATTCTAAAGTTTTGCAAAAGTATCAAAAAAAAGTTGAATTAATACCACTAAGCATTAGCGAAATGCTTAATGAATTACATGTAAAAATTAGCGATTTTGATGAATTTTATACAAATTTAGGTCCTGGTTATTTTACTGGAGTAAGAATCTCTTTAGTTTATTTAAGAACAATTGCAACAATTAAAAAAATTAAAATTTTTACAGTTAGCACAATGCAAATTTTAAGCCAGCAAAATAAAGATAAAAATGCATTTTATATAAATGCAAAAGGCGAAAAGTACTTTGAATATTTAGTAAATCAAGAACCATTTGATCCTAGCCAAATAACCTGTAAAACAGGCGTAAAAGACAATTATGATAGTGTAAATTATGAGCAGTTTTTAAATAATTTTAAAAACTACAAACAATTATTTATTGATTATGATGACTTAAATAAAATTGAGCCTTATTACATAAAAATGCCGCAGATAGGAGCTAAAAAATAATATGAAAATATTAGGAATTGAAACTAGTCATGATGACACTTCTATTGCGATTTTAGAAAATAATAAAGTAGTTGCCTTAGAAACAATTAGTCAAGTTGATATTTTTAAGGAATTTGGTGGCACAATTCCGGAAATATCATCAAGAGAGCATGTTAAAAACATAAACTTAATTTTAGAGATATTGCTAAAAAAACATGATTTATCTACTATTGATTATGTTGCTTATACTAAAGAGCCAGGATTAGTTGGAACACTGCAAATTGGATATTTATTCGCTAATGCAGTTTCATTAGCTTACAATAAGCCAATAATTCCTATTAATCACTTAGCCGGACACTTTTATTCATGTGCAATAGATCATGAAATAAATTATCCTTCATTATGTCTATTAGTTTCAGGTGGCCATACTCAATTAATGCTTATTAATAATCCAAATGATTTTCAAATAATAGGTCAAACATTAGACGATGCTGTTGGCGAAGCCTTTGATAAGGTTAGCTCAAAATTACAATTAGGTTTTCCTGGTGGCCCTATAATTGATAAAATATATAAAAATTATAATGGTGAGTTTATTAAATTCACTGAGCCTCATGCTCCTGGCGAATATAATTTTTCATTTAGTGGACTTAAGTCGCAAGTTATAAATTACTATCATAATAAAATGCAAAAAAAAGAAGCAATTGATACTAATCAAATTGCAGCTAGTTTTCAAGATTGTGCAGTTAGTTACTTAATTAATCAAACTAAAAAAGCACTTAAAAAATATAATGTTAAGTCACTAGTTTTAGCTGGCGGAGTTAGTGCCAATAGTGAGCTAAGAAAAAGATTTTTAGAAATTAGCAATATTGCCATAATCCCTGATTTAAAGTATGCAACAGACAATGGAGCAATGATTGCCTCATGTGCTTATCAAATGCTAAAATACAATAAATAAAAGCATTTTGTAGAAACAAAAATATGAAGTTGAAATCAAAATTAATTATACCTTTGGCTTTTAGCGCTTTTACTACTTTTATAGCAGCATCATGCGAAAGTAATGATGATATTTTTAATTTAAAAGAAAATAGCGATGTTAAAGCAAGTGACATTTTTTATAAAACATTTTTATCGCAGTTAAAGTCTTATACTTTGCATTCATTATTTAATGATTTGCAAAAAGGTTCTATTTCATTAAATTTACCTGATAAAGTTGACGAATTTACCTTAAATAAAGGTAAAAATGACATTATTTTTACTTACAAAAATAAAAAATATTCCTTAAAAAAGGTAGTAGATAAAATCAAAAATTTTAGCTTTGATGAAATCTTAAAACCTTTTACATATGAAAAAGAAAACGATAAATATGTTGTCAAACGGGCTAATAAAATTAATAATGTCACTGACATTAATATTCTTTATAAACTAAAATTAGAAAGCAAAATCAAGTATTCTGACTTTTTTGAATACAAAAAAGAAATTTTCCAAAATCACTATAAAAAAGGCATATTGGATGATTTTAGCATCCCTGATTTACAATATATGTTGCAAAGCTCATTAATTAATAGTAGTTTGCAATATCCTGAACAATCATTAGCAAATAACATAAGAAGTAAGGCTTTCATTAGATCAGAATTTCAGCAAAAACTACTTGAAAAAAGACTTTCTAATGAATTACAGATTTACAATTTTCAAGCCAATGAACTAGTTTTTGATCATGTTAAATTTAATAATCTTAAACTTGAAAATAACGTAATAACCTTAAATATAGACTTATTGGACAATAAGAATAATTCTCTTTTAAATGAAAATCAGAAAAAGACAAAATTTAAATTATCAAATTTTTCTAAAGGACAAAGTGATACATATTTTGACTTAAAGACTAAAAGCAAGCTAACAATAGATTTTGATGAAGTTAAATTTAATGAACTGGTAAATAATCCTGAAATAAAATTTAAGCCAAATCCTTTAGGCTATAAAAATATTGATGATTTGATGCATCCTACAAGAGATTATGAAGCTTATAATCTAAATAATACAGCCATGATTCTAGCTGAATTAAAAGATGATATATTAATAAGTAATGTACCTGACCAATTTGCCTTTAAAATAGGAAAATTCGAAAAAACCAAGCTATTAAATAATTCATTTGCTATTGGTAAATTAGCTATAGAAGAAACAAACACTAAACAAAAGTATAACTGATATTCAATTGATTTTACACCGCATAAGCACATATTTACAAATGGCTTATATTTAAAAAATGAATTAGGCTCAATAAATAAGACAAAAGATACATATTTTAGCTATCTTGTTAATGATAATAATTTTGATAATGAAGGAAATTTAAAGTTTCCACAAGGCATAAAAGCTATTGACTTTATAGAAAATTCATTTATTGACATAGCTAATTTTTTGATCTATCAGCATAAAAACAACTTATTGCTTTGACAAAATAATTCAATGTCAAATTTACCAGTTTTAGAAGTTCTGAAACACAGGAGTTTTTATGAAAAATGACTATCAATAATCTTTTCACAATATACGCTTTTGTATAACATTAATAATGATTCAACTGATGATGGCTTAATAAAAAAAGTTGAAGTAAAACTTATTGATTCAGATAAATATGAAGCATCTAAAAATGGATTAGGCACGATTCCAATTTCAATTAATTTTATAAATCACAGAAATGAAAAGATGCTTTCAAAAGACTATAAATTTAATTTAACAGGATTTAAAGGCTATGATAAAAGCATAATTGAATCTAAAAAAGCCGAACTAAAAGATGAGTATAAAAGCTCACTGCCACTTAAAAATAAAACACTGCCATACCTAATGAAAATTAAATAAAAACTTGTTACACCAAACCACAACAAGTTTTTATTTTTATATTTTCAATCCTGTTTTATGTCTTAAAAGACTATTTAATAATTTCATTATTTAGCTCTTCGCAAAGCTTTTTGGCATAGTCTCCCACAACTATTGAGATATTATTTGATGAAATCATTAAGCCACTAACGTATTTTAATTGTTCCAATTTATCTTTTTGTACAGCTGTTTTATCATTGATAAACACTTTTATTCTAGAAATAGTGCTTGAAGCGCTTATAATGTTGTTTTTGCCACCTAATAAATTAACTAATTCAAGTGTGTCCATACTTGAATCTAGCCTATTAATTTCGCCCTTTTTTAGTTTTTTGACTTTATTATTTTTGATGCGTCAATATAGTCAGCAAAAGCCAAATGTAAATATTGTAAGCATTGCTATTTTTCATTTATCGCCTGTTGTCATAACTTAATCCTTATGGAAATATTGTACATTAATATTTATAGCATTAATTTAAAGTATTATTCTAATCTTTTAATGCATTAATTGGCACAATGAAAACTCCATCATCTCTTTTGTATGCTAAGTTGCCAAAGCCGACAATTATGCACTTTAAAATAGGTTCACTTGCGCCATTAGCTACCATATTATTTATTGTTTTATTTAATTTCTTAGCAGCTTCATCAACAACATTAGAACCTAGTTTTATTTCAATAGCGCATCAATCACCACCGCTAAGTTCAATAATTGCATCTATTTCATTGCCTTTATAATCTTGATAATGATAAACCTCGGCATCATTTGCCCTAGCATATATTTTTAGATCTCTTACAACTAATGATTCAAACAAAATGCCGTATAAATTTACATCTTTGGTCAATTTTTCAGCAGTTAAATTTAGCAAAGCACAAGCTAATGAAGGGTCACTAAAATAACGCTTTTCTAATTGTTTGACTCTTAATGATGAGCGATAGTTAGGAGCAAACGGTTCTAAGTTGTCAAACAAAAACATTTTATTTAAAAATTCTAAATACTTGGATAATGTTGGTCTTGATATATTCTCTGGTTCATTTTGTGAAATGTCTGAAATTATTGCTCGTTCAGAAACAGTAGTAGAAACATTTCGTGCTAGTGATTTTAAAATGAGTTTTATTTTGCCATAGTCAAATTTATTGCCAAATTCATCAACTAATTCTTGACTTAAAATTGCATTAATATACTGCTTAGCGACTATGCGAGAATCTTTTAATGGAGCATCAATCCCACCTGGCCAACCGCCTCTTATAATTAAATGAGCTAACTTATCAAAACTTAGTTCTTCAACATATTGTGGCTGGAAATTATAATTTTCAGCACATAATTTTTGTAGTGAAACTATGCCAGATGAATCTCCTGATTCATATAAGCTCATTGTGTTCATTCTAAGCCTACTAATTCTACCAGCACCACTGTGCAAGATGCCTTTGTACTTTGGAGTGGAAGAACCAGTGAGTATAAATAGACCATTTTCGCCAATTTCATCAACTTTTGCTCTGACTGCATCTCAAATTGCAGGAGCTTCTTGCCATTCATCTATCATTCTAGGATTCTCTCCCATCAAAACTGACGAAGGATTCAAATTAGCCAACTGTCTATTTGCAAAATTGTTATAAGGATTGCCTACTAAAAACTCACTTTTAGATGCATGTCTAGAAGTTCATGTTTTTCCACACCATTTTGGTCCTTCTATGCAAATTGCACCTGCAATTTTTAAATAGCGACTAATTACTTTATCAATGATTCTAGGTTTATATATTTTCTTGTTCATAATGCTACATAAAAATCAATAATTTACCAAATTTAGCTAAAAAACTTTACCAATTTTTGCAAAAATATTTTACCAAATTTTGAAATATTCGTTTAGGCAGAAAGCAATTAAAGATCAACATTTCATGCCTTTTTAAACCGCCAAATGATGATGTTAAATCAGTTGATGATAAACATATTGACGCTCTGCCATACAATTATTATTAGCACTATTAAGTGCAATTTTAATGAGTTTATTAATTATTTAAAGCATACAATTAATTCATTTTCATCCAAGCCTAAAACAGCGCAAAAAAATCAATGATATAAAGAAATTTATAAGGTTTTATACACTTATAATAAGTTTATAAATGAGACAATAACAAACAAATATTACACAAGCGGTAATGCCAAAACATTTGTTTATCATGACTTAAAAAGATATATAGGAAAGAATTTTGGGCTTAAATCAATCAATACAATCATTAGAACAATAATGTCTGTAACAAACCACAATTTAATAATCATATAATTTGACCAAAAGCACTATAAAACAGGGATAAAAAAAACACAATAATAAAATATTGTGAATTTTTATTATGTCAGAACTAAAATAGAGTAGAATAAATATTGAAGTAAGAATTGAATTATCATCTTACCCACTTAATACTTTCATTTCCGTAATTTCTTTAATTTTTAACTTATTGAGATAATAATTTAATAGTTGCTTGCTAGGCAATAATTGTTTTAGGTTAGAAGGAATTTTAGAATTCTCTAGGTAGAATTTCGCAGCTAATTTCAGATTATCAATATCATATTTACAATTAGAAATCTGCTTGAGTTTTTCATCGTGATAATAAGTAAAACGAGTTATCTTACCTTCATCATTTTTTGTTTCATACATTGTAATATTAAGTAAAAAAAATACCGCCTAGAGTAATTCATTTTCTAGTTTCTTTTCTAAATATCTTTCAGTTAGGATAAAGGGCTTTTCTTAATGTGTTTCGAAAATACTCTTCCTTATCATTTAACTCTTTTGCTTTGTTTGCATATAACTTATTAGTAGTTTCTAGGATATTATTAAATATATCTACATCTAATTTTTCCATAGCATATTAATTATATGAAACAATGCATTATTAAAAAACTTAGTATAAAAAATTCACAGGTTATAAGCCTATGAGAGTTGTTAATATGTTTAGATATATAAAATATTACTTGTATATTCAAATGGCTCTAGAAAGCTTTATTTACTTAAACAAAAGCATTCTAGAGCAATAAGCCTGCATCATCTTCTAGAGTGCTAATTTCGTCTTTGACTTCTTGTTTCTAATGATTATCAAGAAGAGCTGCTTGTTTTTTAGCTTCCCTTTGTCTTTTGGTCTTGCTAGGTTTTTTCATAGCATTATTTACTTCATCTTCTTCAAGACCACTGAGAAATATAAAATGTTTTCTTAACCCTAAGTATGTATCGGGAAGTTTAGATAATTCTTTATCGATAAAGTATATAGGAGTGTATAGCAATTTAGTATATGTATTTATAAAATTGAAAGCATCATCTTTAATTTGTTGGTTTATTTTTTTATCTTTTATAAATTTAGTTTTAGTTTTAGTAAAACCTATAACTTGAGAAAATTTAACATTGTTAGAATGAACAAGTGCGAATAATTTAGTCATTACTTCATAATAAATTTCATTATCTAGGTCTACATTATTTCATTTGCTATCTTTTTCAAAGAGACTTTCAAATAGTTCTTTATCCATTACATTAATTACTGAACAGTTAATGGCATTTCCTATAGGAGCTTCATTCCTATAGATATTAATATTGGAGATTATTACATTTTTCTTATCTACATTGGTTGATTTCCTGTTGCTGTTTCGAATAGTTTTAACTGGCAGAAAATAAACTTTATCATTAGAATAAAAGACTACATAAGGACGGTTAAGTTTATAGGTTTTGATAGTTCCAATTGTATTTTCATTTTTGTTTATTGCAATAGGTAGATTATTTTTATTGTTTCGAACTTTATAAATTTTGCCAAACATTATATAATTACTATTCATACTAATATAAATTATAAAACAATAAAAAATGTAGGTATTTAAACCTACAATTGTTTCTTTTGTTCTCCGAGTGACCAGACACCCGAGGGTAGTTCGAAACTATAATCTACCTAATAATAGAGATATTTATCTCATAAATATTATAGTGCATATTTTTTGTTTTTGTTTAATTTTTTATATTGTTTTATTTGTTATTCATTAACGAAGTAAAAAGCACCACAAGTTAACTTGCGGTGCTTTCTATTGCCTTTTGTTAAAATTTGAGTAACTAACTTAAAAAGAAAGGCTTTTAAATTATATATGATTAGCAATGACAAAAATACTAGTTATTCAACTGACATATGCTTGTTTAAAAAAAACTAAATTTGCACAGCAAGTACAAGTTTAATTATGTACATTATGTGATTGATGAAACACATTGAGATGAAATACTAACTAAGTCAAATCTCAAAACCAATAAAAATAACATTAGCCCATTAAGACTTAAAGAAATTCTTGAAAGACTAATTGCAGGCTATGATATGAAAACTGTTTCTAACATCGTAGGGTTTAAATCAAGATCAATTTATAACTTATTTGACAGAATTAAAATTGAGACAAAGCGTGGTTATGCTAAATACCAAAAGAAATGTAAATTGTGTGGTATGGATTTAAAAGGCAAAACGATATATGTAATTAGTGCTCTCAAATTTTTAAACTTAATTGAAACAAGGAACGATTCAAAAAGATTAGAAAACAATCCTAAATTGCTGATGAAGCACATTGACTTTTTTAAGTTTTACGAGCAGTTACTATACTTTTATTTAAAGAATAGAAATAGTTTTAACTTGGAAAATAAAGCCGTTAAACAGTCTGTTGCTAGCATTATTTTTAAATACATAAGAAAACTAGAAGCACAAGGAAAACTTCAGAATTCATATATTCCATCAGTTCAAAACTTTTACCGTATATTGGCTAAACATAGTACTTTTGGTCTAAAATTAGATATTCTTCCATATAAATCAAATGGCAAATATGGAAGCCGCACAACTGTAAAGCACGAAACCAAGAAAAAGACAATAGGCAAACTTATTACTGAACGTCCAGAATCAGTTAATTTAAGATTAAATGACAACGATTATGAAATGGACACTGTAATTGGTTTAAGATCTGATAATTATTGCATTCTTACATTAATCAACAGAAAATCTAGAATGTTTTATTGCACTCTATCTAGAAGAAATGCAAAAGCAATAAAAGAAAATTTAGAGAAATTGATTAAGAACAATAATCTTATTATTGACACATTAACTATTGATAACGGAAGTGAAAATTACAAACTTCCAGAGATAGAATATATCAGAGAAATTTTTCATTGCCACCCTTATTCATCATCAGAAAAAGGTAGTATCGAAAATGCTCATAGACTATTAAGAAGATACGTTCCAAAAGGAAAATCTATAGATAGATATGTTGGTCAAGATCTAAAACCAATAGCAGATTTTATAAATTCACACCCAAGAATTTATAAAGGAATTTCTGGCTTTAAATGTGCTAAGCAAATGCAATAAAAATTAACATCAACACAAAATTCCGCACTTTTGAGTACTCAAAAGTATCTTTTCTTTATTTTTTTTTACTCTTTTAGTCATTCTCTTGTTAGAACTTCCAAAAATTGGTATTATTTTTCCGATACTCAAAAAAGGCGCTTTTTACTTTAAGAATTTATAATTGTTTTATTTGTTTTAATGAAGTATCTTAGAGTATTAAGCCTTCATCATCTTCTAAGGGATTAATTTCTTCTATTTTTTCATTATGTTCAGTAGAATTAATCTGGCTAGTATGTGCTATATTTTCTTTTTCTTTGTGCCTCGCTAAGTTCACAAAGTGTTTCCTAAGAATACTGTATTCACTTGGCAGTTTGGATAATTCTTCATTTATTTTGCATAAAGAAATCTTAAGTAATTCATAATATGTTTTTATAAAGCTTATTGCAACAGTTTTAATTTCATTATCAATCTTTTTTCTTTTATAAATTCAGTTTTATATTTGCCAAAACCTTTTACTTGATAAAATTTAACTTTATTAGAATTAAGCGTGTAGTATAACTTAGTTATTACATCTTTATAAATTTTGGCATTCAATTCAACATCATTTCATTTATTGTCTATTTCAAATAAACTTTCAAAAAGATTTTTATTCATTACATTAATTACTGAACATTTAATGGCATTTCCTATAGGCGCTTCATTTCCATATATATTGTAATTAAAAGCAAAGATTACAAGATAGTTTTGCCTACACCATTATTTATGCGTTTAAATATTATTCTCTAAAACAATAATGTCATATGATATTTTATTGTGTGCAAAAAAACCACCAGGAGATATGCTTACATCTTTGATACTTTTTAACGGTAACTGTTTTTTGCCTTCAGGCAAATAAATAGTCGGATGAATTGAATGTATACCAGAATCCGAAGGATGTGAGCCCAAAAGTGTATTAAAAATTAATGATGATATTGTACTTTTGTCTAAAAAGTTGTTATCGATAATAATTTGGCCTAAGTTAGATTTAAGTTGGTTATTAGGAAATGTGCTATATCTGTCTATGTCATCAAGATCATACTTAACATACATAATTCCTTGAACTTTGTTTGTTTCAACTAGAATTGTAGCACTATTACTTTTTCTTCAAACATTAATAACTGATAAATCATCTTTCTGCACTCCGAGTTTTTGGAAGAAGTAGTTATTTGTTGCTCAAAGTTTATCTGCAATTTCTTGTTTAGTGTCATTAAATAGCGTTCCAATGTCAAGAGTTCTATTTTTTATATATTTTTCAAAAATGTTGTAAAAGAATTTTATCTTAAGTGAACCTGTGTATTCATAATGATTTATTACTTTAATAATAAGTTTTTTGTTATCTAATTCTTTTGAAAGTTGCTCTTCTTTTATTCCTAATTTTTCAATAGCATTTTTATTTTGCTCTATAAAATTCTTGTATGCAAAATCTATATCAAATTTGTCATCTGGCTTCAATTCAAAAACATTAATTAATTCCTTTAGATCTGAATTAACATTTCTTTTACCGTAAACATTTGTTTTAATTGAGCCTATGTAATCTGGGTGTTCAATTTCTAAAGTTTTTTTATAATCATCATTTATGTCAGTTGTTAATTTAATATGACTTTCATCAAGATTTAATTCTTTAGCTATTTCTTTGTTTATGTTTAAAAATTCTTTTATAATAACGTTATCACTAAAATCATCAAATTTAGGTAAATTGAGCACAAATTTATCTAAGTAAGTAGTTATATCTTCTTTTTTATATACTTTAAAACTAATTTCACCAAATCAAAGTTTATTTGTATCATTAATTTTCGCAGTAAAATTATCCTCAACTAATGTGTATGTCAAATCACTTTCTAATATATACAATTCCTCTAGTACATTTGCATTAGTTCTATAAAATGTTTCAAATATATGTCGTGCATCTAACTCACTAAATTTTCCTAAATTAGTTTCGAATTTGTTTATGATGGTTTTTATGTCAGATTTTTTAGAAACATTGAAACTTATTTCACCTTTTCATAATCGTGAATTTCCTTTTACTTTTATAGTAAATACATCACCATCTAATGAATATTCTAAGATATTAGAGCTTATGTTGGCTCTTTCTAATTCATCTTCATTCAAACGATAAAAAGTTGCAAATATTTCATCCTTGTCTAATATTTTAAACTTAGGCATGTCAGTATTAAGTCTATCTAGAATAGATTCAAGATTATATTTTTCATCAACTCTAAATTCTACTTCTCCAGTGAATTCATCATTTGTTGAATTGACTTTAACAGTAAAAATATTACCTTCTAATGTAAAAATTAAGTCTGAAGCATTAAGTTTTAATTCATCTAATTTTTTGCTATTGCTTTTAATAAAGGTTTCGGCTAATTCCTTTTCGTTTAAACTTTCAAATCTATATGTAGATGAATCTGGAAATTCTCAATTTATTGACTTTATATTGCTTTTTGTATAAACTTCAAAACTAAATTCGCCTTTTCAGCGATTAGAATCTTCTCTGGCTTTTATAGTAAGCAAATTATTTTCTAATGATCATTTCAGATCTCATTTATCCAAACCCAACTGTGATAGTTTACTACTATTTTTTTCAATAAAAGTTTCGAAAGCATAATAGTCTTTTGGATGTGACAAAGTATCGAATTTAGGTAAATTGAGGATGAGTTTATCTTTAATGGTTTTAAGGTCATTCTTAACATAAAAATAAAAACTAACTGAACCTTTGAAATCTTTGTTGGAAGGCATTACATTTACTGTAAACTTATTGTTATCATTATCAATTGAGCAATCTAAATCAGAAGAATTTATTTTTAATTCTCTTAGTTTTTCCTTGTTTTTGGTAATAAATGTGTCTTTTAAAATTGTCTCATTTATTTCATCAAAGCTATATCAGTAATTTACAAAGTGCCATTTTATATCACCAATATCTGTTTTTTTATGCACTTTAAAACTAAATTGTCCAAATAGTGATTTGCTAATAGGCTTGGCCGCAACTGTAAATGAATCGTTTTGCAATGAATATTCCAAATCATCTAAGTTTATTTTTAAATCATCTATGATTTTTGATTTAGCGAAATGAAAGTATCAAACACAACTTTTGCGTCTAAACTATCAAATTTAGGAAACTTTGTATAAAATGCAGACTTAATATTTTCTAAATTTGTCTTTTTTAATTCTGATTTTGTACTTTTATCAGTTATAGTTCTGTTATTCCCTGAAAAAGGATCTTCTATTATTAAATTTTTAGCTTCTTTTATTAACGAATCTTCGTTACACTTAACAGAAATAAGAGAAAGCGAAATTAAAGCCCCCCCCCCTAATAAGGTCATTATCTTTTTCATACTGCTCCTCAAAATTATGACTATATTAGTTTCATTATATTATTGCAAGTGTTAATTTTAAGAATTTCCAAAAAACATGTAATGTAGCAAATAATTTTTATGGAAATGTTTCTATAGGACAAATATTAGTATAGAATAGGTAAATACATCAAAGTATAAACAAAGGAATAATTATAGGCGATAAATGCATAAATAGCAGTGCGCTAATATCTAATGTAGGTTTTATACATCATCTTAAAAGATCATTAAAACTCTTAAAAAAATTGATGCATACAATATGAAATATAAAATAAACAGCAAAGATGGACCAACCTGATGTAAGAAGGTATTTCACAATGGTCTTTATTACTATGCTTTTAGAAATTTAAAGCGAGCATCAAAAGAAGAACAAGACTTTATGTAAAGTAAAAAATTTTCAATTGAAAGATATGAAAAAATTAAGCACAAATTCGGAACAATTGTATATGTATCAGATCAAGATATCACTTGTGGAGTTGCATTGAATTTATACAAGCAAAGATGAGAAATAGAGCTTTTTAACGATTTTTATAAAAATACATTGGAGTTAGAAACTGTTAGACAACATTATGACTACAGTGTTTATAGTGATGAGTTTTTGAATATGTTAACTCTTATAATCGGAAACAGAATCAAGAATAAATTTGCTGACTCAAAAATTTTAGAGACTAAAACCTATCGTGATGCAATGAAAATATTTAAGCAATATAAAAAAATACAAATGCCATATAAAAATGACATTTGATATGAAACTGAGCCCCCAAAAAAAGTATGGAGCTCATCGAAAAAATCTTGTATAGTTAATTTTTTGGGAAACTTTTAGTTATTTTTAAATTGATAAATTTTCCAAAAATCTATAAAAATTAATTAACTAGTGAAATGAAAAAACAGTAGAATGAACCAACAGTTCTTTTGTATTAAAAACATATATTGTTTTGAAAATTAAACCAGAGAAATACTGCTCATTATTAATTATAAATTTTCAAATTATTTAGTCAAATATCCCTGTTTTATAGGTTTTATGGTCTTATACTATCAAAATATTTTTTATATTAAAATCTTTTTCATAAATGTTATTAAATTCTTCCACAATAATCAATTATTTTAAATGTCAATTATGTTAACAATAAAATATCTACTAACTAATTAATCAAAAAATAGAGGTATTAATGAAAAAGAAATTTTCTTTATTAGGGGGGGGCTTTTAATTTCGCTCCCTGTTATTGCGGCTTCATGCAATAACACTCAAAACCAGACGAATAATAATGAAAAGAAAAATCCTGAAAAATTAAATCAGGACAAAAATAAATCAAACGAGATTGCTGTTTTAAAAGTTTGAAATGAAAATTTCAAAGATAAATTAGATAGTGCTCAAAGTTATGAAATAGTCTTAAATAGACTAATCAAATTACTTAATAGTAACAAAGATTTGAAAATATCATTAGCAAATCAAAATGATTTAAAGAAAAGATTTTCTAAAGATATTGAAGCGAAATTAACTCAAAAGTTAGCTTTAAAAGTTAATGACAATGACTTATTACTCGAAGCAGGTAAGGTTGCTTATGGTCAGCAAGCAACTAAATATAAAGATCCAGAAACTGGTGAAATTAAAGATACGCTAGAAAAAGATTTAAGCAAGCTTAAACAATTTGAAAATGTAAAGGAAATCACACAAATTGGATTTTATGATGATGAATGAAACAATTACCTAACCAAACACGGGGTTAAATATAATTACATTCAGATGGTCAAGTTACCTAAAAATGTCAACAAAGTTCCATCAGTACTACCAGAAGAAATCACGGCATTAATTGAAGTTTTTAGTGGTAATACCAATGCAAAAATAGAAGGCATTGAATCTTGGAACACAAAAAATATAATGAATACAAAAGGCTTATTTAGTAATGCACAATTATTTGATGGCAACATTTCAAAATGGGATGTTTCAAGTGTTACAAATATGCATGATATGTTTAATGGCGCCAAGTCATTTAATCAGGATATAAGTAAATGACAAACTAAAAGCTTAAAATATTTGTATCGCACATTTTCAAGAGCTGAAAAATTCAATCAAGATATTAGTAATTGAGATGTAAGCAATGTTGCTAGATTTAGTAGAGTACTATATGGAGCTAAATCATTTAACCAAGATCTATCAAAATGAGATATTAACATTACTAGGTTAGAAAAATTCCAAGGTGATAAAACGGGATATGATGACTGAAATAAAAGAACTTTAATAGAAAATGAAAAATCAAAATGACCGCTAAATTTGCAAAATGTAAATGTCAGTATTAGAAATAAGTAACATTATTTTGAATGAAATAAAAGAAATTGAAAAAAAGAATAATGAACTTAATGCAAAAATAAATTCTCAGCAGAAAAATAATAATTTTTATGCTGCAAAACTTAGCAAAATTGAAGAACATAAAGACAAACTAGTAAAAGATGAAAAAAGATATAAACTTGCAGAGGCATATAGGTATAAAGCTAAATTAAAAGAATTGCCAACAAAAACAAACAATAAAGTTCATACAGAAATAGAAAATAAATTAAATAATGTTTCTAACTTAGTTTCAAAATCACAATTGATGTCATTGCAAAATTTAAATAATCTTCTATTAGAAAAACAAAATATACTTGATGAACTAAGCTATAAAACAGTCAAATTTGATAATGAATGAGAATTAATTCGAGAAAAATTAACTTCATATTGAGGCTATGCAGTAGAACCAAAATATAATGAAAATAAAACAGAATTAAAGGTAATTGGATGATTTGTAAACAAGGATTTTGATATTCAAATTGAACAAATATCGCAAAACGTAAACAAAGTTCCTACACTACCAGGATATATAAATAGCTTAAAAAATGCTTTTAAAGACAACTTAAGCGATAATATAATAGGAATTGAAAATTGAGATACTAAAAATGTTACTGATATGTCTGGTGTGTTTTGAGGTGCTAAAAATTTTAATGGTAATATCTCAAAATGAGACACATCAAATGTAGAAACAATGAGCTCAATGTTTAATGATGCATCAAAATTTGATAGAAATCTAAGTGACTGAAAGACATCAAATGTAACAAATATGCAAAGTATGTTTACTGATGCTAAGGCATTTAACAACGCAAATAAAAGTCTTAACTGAGACGTTTCAAAAGTAAAGGATATGAAATTTATGTTTTTTGGTGCAAGAAAATTTAATCAAGATATTTCAAATTGAAATGTAAAATCAGTTGAAAATCACAACCATTTCTCTACAAATTCTGGTTTTGCAAATGAAGAAAATAAATTGGCACCTAAATTTATAAATTAATAGGTTTACAAAAAAATTGAATATACAGATTCTCTAATTAACACAATGCATTTTTAAGGAATTTTATTTAAAATCAAATGTCGTTTTTATATGACATTTGTATTTTTTTAAACTACCTAAACATTTTTGAAGAAAGTATGCTATACGCATAATTAGCAAAAATAATGTAATGCAGAAGCTGTATTTATGCCAGAATAAATAAAAATCATAGCAATATCGCTATGACTAATTATTGTTTTCAGCAACCACTTTGGTTTTTTTAGGTGTAGATTTTTGATACTTAATTTTATAAATAAACTTCCACATAATTCCGAATAATAATGGAGTTATTATTGAAACAGCATAAAGAAGGAAGTCCAGAACAACTATTACTCCTGTATTATTGCCTTTATAAAAATAAGGGTTTTTGAAGTCTAAAAATCCATATACAACTGCACCTCTGCCTGCAATTATCTTGTCAAAGGTAGCAAAGAATAATATCATTGCAAAAACTGTGTATACAGTTGAAATAAGCACTGGAATTGTAAATGTAATTTTAGTTACAATAATTTCTTTTTTGATTAAAGACAAAGCCACAAAACCTAAGATAGGATTTATTGCATGTGTAATCAATGAGCGGGTAGCATTTAATGGACTAGTCCATGTTGACTTTTGGTACGATAGCAATGCTCAATAGACAACAAAAGTCATAGTTATTGAAACAACAGAAATAAATAATGCTTTTTTAGCATACATATTAGTTCATAGAACGCTGGCTATAATTAGGGCAAAACCTAGTAAAAAGTTTGATAAGTATGTATAGTATAAAAATGAACCTCAGCCTTTAAAAACTGCAAACTGTGTTGGTGCACCAGTTTTATTTAATTCATCTTTTGCATCATATCAAATCACATAAGAGAAGGAATAGAAAAGGGTTGTTAATATCACAAACAGTCCAAAACCAAGCAATCATCATCTTACATTTTTGTTCGTAGTTTTATTTTGCATGCGAACTATTATAACTATATTTATTTTTTTAATAAATAGAATTTATAATCTAAATAAACTACAGCAAATTAAACATTGCTATAATATTATTATTTAAATATTTTAAGGATCATTATTATGATTAAGAGATTAATAAGCGGAATTAAGCCAACAGGTGATCTTACTCTAGGAAATTATATTGGTGCAATTAAAAATTTTGTCAAATTGCAAGATGAATATGAAGCATATTATTTTGTAGCAGACTTACACTCGCTAACAATGGGTGATAATGATGCTAAAGAATTAGAAAAAAGAAGAAAAGAAATAGTTGCAACATATTTAGCTTGTGGTCTAGATCCTAATAAGTGCACAATTTTTTATCAATCAGACATATATGAACATACATTAGTTCAATGGCTTTTAACTTGTGAAACAACAATGGGTGAATTAAGTAGAATGACTCAGTATAAGGATAAAAGTCAAAGTGCACTTAAGCAAGCTAATGGCACTGAAAAAATACCAGTAGGCTTGTTTATGTATCCTGTCTTAATGGCTTCTGATATTTTAATTTATGATGCTGACTTTGTACCTATTGGTGATGATCAAGTTCAGCATTTAGAATTAACTAGAATGCTAGCTGAAAGAATAAATAAAAAGTATCAATTAGACCTTAAAATTCCAACTGGAATTATTCCTAAAGAAGGCGCTAGAATTAAATCATTATCAGATCCTACTGCTAAGATGTCAAAAAGCGAAAAAACATCAAAAGGCACAATTTACTTAAATGATGATCCTGAAGTAGCTTATAAAAAAATTATGAAGTCAGTGACCGATTCAGAAAATAAGGTTTATATTTCTAATGATAAGCCTGGAATATTGAACTTATTAAATATTTATGCAGCTTTAACTAATATTTCACTTATTGAAGCTGAAACTAAGTTTAAAGATTCGAATTATGCTGAATTTAAAACTGCAGTAGCAACTGTTGTAAAAAATGAATTAATAAAAATTCAAGCAAAATACGAAGAGGCTTATAAAATAGTCGATTCAGTCACAAAAACAGGAGCACAAAAAGCAAAAGAAATTTGTGCACCTATAACAAAAAAAATACTTTCAAAATTTGGATTCAAATAGAGGAATTATGAAAATTGAAGCTAATAAACCATTAAATCACACAACTAGCCACCTTTTGGGAGCTGCAGTTCAAATATTATATCCTAATGTTAAATTAGGTTTTGGGCCTGCTACCGATGAAGGATTCTATTATGACTTTGATTTTGCTGAAGCGCTAAGTGAAAATGAATTAGGCAAAATTGAAAAGCTAATGAAGAAGTTAGCAAGCAGAAATTTAGTAACTATTAAAATTAGTGAAGATGAATATGATTTTGCCAATAAACCCTATAAAAAAGAGTTATATGACGAATTAAAGTCTCAAGGCAAAGAGATAACTTTTTATGCATTGCAAGATCCTCTTAATAAAGAAATAGTATTTAAGGACTTATGTGCTGGTAATCATATTGAAAGCACAAAAAATATTAAGAACTTTAAATTACTAAGCATAGCCGGAGCCTACTGAAGAGGTGATAATAAAAACAAGCAACTAACTAGAATTTATGGCACTTCATGAGAATCAAAAGATGAATTAGATAAATATTTAGCACTTTTAGCTGATAGAAAAGAAAGAGACCATCGTAAGATTGGTAAAGATATGAAAATCTTTACTTTTAGTCCTTTAGCTGGTCAAGGTTTTCCTATTTGATTAGAAAATGGAATGTATATTCATAATGAAATAAAAAATTTAGTGCTTAAATTAGACAAAAAATATGGCTTTACTGAAGTTTTAACTCCACATTTTGGTGCTGAATTACTTTATAAAACTAGTGGTCATTTAGCGCATTATAAAGATGATATGTTTAAACCTTTATTGGTGGAAAATGAAACCTTAATTCCTAGACCAATGACTTGTCCACATCACATAATTGTTTATAACACTGAAAAACACTCATACAGAGACTTGCCAATAAGATATAGCGAACAGTCTCAGTTGTATCGTTATGAAAAGTCGGGTGCTCTTACTGGCTTAGAAAGAGTTAGGGGTATGCTTTTAACTGAAGGTCACTTGTTTGTTAGATATGACCAAATTGCTTCTGAAGTTAAAAGAATGTACAAGCAAATAAAAGAAATATTATCTATTTTTAACATAGAAATTAGCTATATTTCACTTTCATTAAGAGATTCAAATAACAAAGACAAGTATTTTAATAACGATTCAATTTGAAATAAAGCTGAGTCAATGTTAGAAAAAGCTTTGAACGATATGAAAGTAAAGTACAAAAAAGTTGAAGGCGAAGCAGCATTTTATGGACCTAAAATTGATATTCAAATCGATACAGCTTTGGGTCATGAAATTACTGTATCTACTATACAATTGGACTTTTTACAACCTGAAAAATTTGACTTAAGTTACATTGATAAAAATAATAAAGAAGTAAGACCAATTATGATTCATAGAGGCCTTATTGGCACATATGAAAGATTTGTTGCAATATTGTTAGAGCAAACAAAAGGTAACTTACCATTTTGAATTGCTCCTAAGCAAGTAACAATAATTCCTGTTAATTTATCAGAAAACTTAAGCTATGCTAAGAAAGTTGCTAAAAAGCTTTTAAATAGTGACTTTAGAGTAAAAATTGATGATTCAGATGAAAGATTGAATAAAAAGATTAGAAATGCGCAAGTTTCTAAGTCAAAATTCCAGCTTATCTTGGGTTCAAACGAAATGAACTCAAATACAGTTTCATATCGTGAATATGGAAAGGAAGAGACTACAACAGTTTCTATAAATGACTTTATAAAATTGCTTAAGAAATTAAGAAACAATTATGAATAAGTCGAAAAAACCAACTAAAGATAGTAGAGTTATTTCATATAGCCCACTACTAACTGTTTTGTTTGTTGCACTTTTTATAATTATACCTATGTCAGTTGTATGGATACTAGTTGCACCTGAATTTGGTAATGTTAAAATAACAAAGACTTTATGAATAATACTTAGTCCTGTTTTAATTTTGACTTTATCAATAGTAATTAATATTGTTTTTGTGTTAACAAATCTTTTAAATATTAGAAGCTTTAATTTTTCAATTCCTTTTGGAATAATATTTTCATTAATTATATGATTGTGTTTAGCACAAATGCCATTTTGAATAAAATATATAATTGCTCCAGTAGTTGGAATATTAGTTGCAATAGTAACTAATATTGCTGTAGGCAAAATAGAAGATAAAATTCTAAACAAAAATAAACAAAATAGCAAGATATAAAATATGGATTTGGCTATTTTATAGACTTATACAATAAACAAAACACCAAGGTAATCTTGGTGTTTTTATGCTTGAAATTGTTATTGAACAATTAGTTTTCATCATTACCATCTTGTTCTCTTGATCAATCTGAATTGCTTATGATCGAATCAGAAATATCAGTCACATGTCTTCTTGATTCATCACTTACGCCTTCTCACTTAGAGATTCCGTTAGCGGCAGCAGAGTTATCAAGCACTGATTCACTGTTTTTTTCTAATTTTTCAAGATCAACATCATATTTCTTTTTAAATTCAGCAGCTTTTTCAGCCTTTTCTCATTTCTTAGTCTCATCAGATTTAGCAAATTTTTCGTATTCTGCATTTGCTTCAGCAAACGCTTTAGGAAATTCCAACCAGTCTTCATAATCTTCGTATTCAACTGGTGTATTGGTTAATCTTTCAAGTTCTGAATCAAAATATGCTTTTTCATATGGTGAATTGTGATATTCTTCAATAATTGCTTCTTCTAATGTTTTAGGGAAATTTAACCAGTCTTCATAGTTTTCGGTTTCTATTACTGTATTAATCATCATTTCTTTTTCAGCATCAATCTCAGCAAGTTTTTCATCAAAGAATTCTTTTTCTTTTATGGTGTTAGTTGCCATTTCTTTGTCAGCAAGAATCTCAGCTTCCTTTTCGTCATAGAATTCTTCTTCTAACTTAGTTCAGTATATTCTTTCTTCTTCAGCTCCTTGTCATGCTCTATAAAATTCTTCCTCCACTGGGGCATTTGTTATACGTTCTGTTGCGGCTTCTCCATCAAGCTTTTTAAATTCAGGATCCTTAAATTCTGCTTCAATTTCAGCTCTTATATCAGCAGCATTGAGCGGACTAATAAAGTCTAAGTATTCACCTGAAATAGGTGTTTCCTTGAAATCTTTCTCAGCTCTTTGCTTGTATCATTGATCTAAAAGTCATTTTTGGTAAGCTTTTTCTTCTAAAGGAGTGTTAACAATTTTTTCTCATTCAGCTCATTGTTTTTCGTGTTCTTCATTATGAGCTCAATTAGGACTTAAGAATTCGAAAAATTCGTACCCAAGCTTGCGTTCCTTAAATTCCTTGTTACGTTTACGTCTGAATGCGTCTTGCCTTGCTCACTCTTTATAATTAGCTTCTTCGATTGGAGTGTTTAGTTTACGTTCATCTTCAGCTTCCTTTAATGCTTCTAAAAGATCCATTGTATTTTCAACTTCATCATCTTCCTCTTCCTTTTGTCCTGGTTCTGGTTGAACTGGAGCATGGCTGTCTTGAGGTTTAACTACAAAAGGAATGACAACTTTGTCGCTGTAACTACTTGTGCCATCTTTAGGCTCAATTGTGATTTTATTTTCTTTTTCATCAATGGTAATTCTTAAGTCATCAATTTTTAAAGAATTATTGCCTGATTTTAGTGCTTCAAGTACTGATTTTTCATCCTTAGCACTAATTGAGATTGAAGATGTGCCATTGAAGATTTTTGATAGTGATTTTTCAACTGTAGTACTATTTTCATCTTTTGATTTATTTGTATCAAAGCAGGACACAGATACTAAAGGAAGGAAACCAGCGCTAGCTAACCCCCCCCCAATTATAGTTAATATTTTCTTAGTTTTCATTACACTTCACTTCCTTATAAATATAAAATATTTATAACAACATTATATCTAAATCTATAAGCTAGCTATCTTCATGTGAAAATATCCATACCGTTTTCCATCTTTTTTATTAATAATATCTTAAGTATTAAAAACATACTTTAAAATGTTGCCGAGTCATAAAACAATATTTTATGGCTCAAAAATTAACTGTTAATAATTTTTATTGAACTTTTGAACTCCTCGATAAAACAACCAAACTTATGTAAATTCAATATAGCTGTTTGCTATTTTTCCACTTCCTTCATACTTAATTTACATAAGTTTAAGCTGTTGAATATTAAATTTACTGACAATTTTAGTGATTCACACCTTACTACCAACAACATAATTATTTAGACTTAGAAAAAATTATTAACATTAATTTAGAACAAATAAAGGGTGTAAAAAAATTTAAAAATCTTGCGCGCAGCAAGATTTTTTCTATTAAGAAATAATAGCTTCATAGACTTGTGTTGAAACTGTAGGATTGCTGCCCTTATTAAATTTAAAGAATCTAAATTTGATTTTTAAATTGCCTCCATCTTTTTCAACATTAACAAATCCGTTAGGATTAGCTGTTCCTTTTTTACCTCTTTTGCTTGTGTACAATGGACTGTCAGCATTGGAAATTGAATAGTCTTTTGGCAATCCTGTAACAGAACCAATTGCAATTCCATCTCATGGCTTTTGACCTTTTTCAAATTTTCCTCTTACATTTGTTTTATAGTTATAGGTATTAAAGAAAAGTTGTTTATTACTACCTTTTTTAGACGAAATTAAATCTTCATCTTTTATATCTTTTTTATTAATTGTAATTTTAATTTTAGAAATATCAAAATCAATGTCTTTATAGGTTGCTTCTTTTCCTGCTATAACCTTATCTCCTTCGTTTTTAGAACCTTCTGACGATTCTTTTATTCCTTTTTCATTTGAAATAGGTGTAGCAGGATTTTCACTATCTAAATCACTTGGAGCAGGTGATTCTTTTGCATTTGTTTCTGCTCCAAAATGATTTTGTGTGGATGAATTACTAGAATTTATAGAATTACTTAAATTAGTTTCCCCTACCATTTCATTTGAATTATCATTAGTTTTAGAGTTATCTACTGGTTTTGTAGGTTCATTATTAGGTTTTGTAACTTTTTCCTTTTTGTCATCTTCACTGCATTTTGCAGCCACAAATGGAATTGAGAATGTAGCTGTTAGAGCAGTTCCTAAATTTAGTAATAGTTTTAATTTCATAAATGTTCATCCCCTTGTTTTATTTAAAACTGCTTTATTATACATTGCCAATAAAGCTTTTACATAGATATATTGGGAAATAACAGATGTAAAAAATAACTAAGCATTAATAAATAAACATGAATTGCAGTTTTGTATATTTGATCAAAATTACACATAGTTGTTTTTCTATTTAATTTATAAAAAAACACTACCATCTAGATAGTGACATTTAACTGTTTATGTAAAAAAATAGTGCCTAACAATTAAGCACATTTTTTAAATTTTACAGTTAAAATTAAGAATTTATTTGTTGTTATTTTGATGAATTAGCCTGTTTTATAGGCTTTTTAGTTTCTATATCTCTTTAATAAAATTACTAAATACTTTTGTAAACTCATTTTCATTAATATCAAAATTTGCAAGCGGCAATGCATAAATTTTATAAGTGTCATCTTTTTCGTTAAATGCTGGAAAAGTATTTAGCTCTGCAAAAAAGTTTTCATGTCAGTAGTCTGACATTCACTTTGAGTTTTCCTTAGTTTCAATTAAGACCTGGTATTTTCTATCATTTTTTTCAATAAATAAGTAAAAGTCAGGAACTATTTCAGTTGCATTATCAAATGTATAAATGAGTGCTTCATTTTGTATGTTATTTTTTATGAGTCAAAATTTAATGCTTTTTTGATTTAGCTGATCAACAATTTGATTCTTAAAATAGTTTATAAATAAGTGTTGCTGATATGTAAATGAATCGCAAGTGCTTACAAATCATTTTTGGTCAGATAAATCTATTTTATAGGACGATTCATCACAACAAGTATTTTCAATATCAAAAATATTTGATAAATTATGAGCATAAAATTGTTTTGAACCGGTAAAGACTGGATCAAAATTATGAATATAGCTAGCTATATTACTTAGTGCAGTATTGATTGAATAATTTAATGATTCATCATAATCGTTTTCATTATTAAAACAAACTTCAACTGTATTGTCGCCAAAATAGCCACTAGTAGTAAACAGATCTAAAACATTGTCCATTTTATTGAATTTGTTTTTTAAATTTTCTAACTTAAATTCACGATAATTATCTACATATTTAGAAATAAGTGAAATATCAATATTCTTAAGTTCTAATGTTTTTGAATACAAAAAGTCTTTGCTTATTTCATTAAGGCTGTGATGCATATATTTTCCATCTTGGCTTGGAAAAACTTTTATGTTTTTATCTAATTTTTCTTTTTTATTTAAAAATATGAAGCCATTTTTAAAAAAATCACTTTGTCTGAAACCTTCTTTTAGAGAACATTTTTTTGAACTACTCAAATTATTTTTAATAATTGACTGAATTTTCTTTTTATCATAATTATAGATAAAATTATCCAATATGCCTGTGTTATAGGCTGATTGGCTAAAATCAAACTCACTAAAAATATGAACAGAATTATAGTTTTTTAATTTATCAAAATTTTCAATAACTGATTCATCATCAATTATTAAAAAATCACTATCTATACTGTTTGAACTATATTTACTTAAAAATTCACTATGTGTGCTAAAGTATAAATTGATTGATTCTTTATTTTTATTTGAAACTATTTCATTAACTTCTTTTATATCTACTAATTTGCCCATAAATTGTATTTTATAGGCAAATAAGTATGATTTTGAATCATTATTAACAAACAAGTTTTTAAACTCTTGAATATTTTCCTTCTTACTTAAAATTACAAAATTATTATTTTTTTGCGAGTAAAAGTAAAGAATTAATAATGCCAAAAAATGCTCTTTAACTATTTCATCCTCAATATTTACTAAGTACTTAATTGGAAATTTTTGACTTTTCTTACTATAGTTAGTCGCCAAAAATCTAATCATTTCAGTTTCATACTTATTTAAAGCAATTGAATTATTTAAATTTTGAATAATGATATTAGGAAGTTTAATTAACGGATCAGAACCTTTATAATTATTTGAATAATTCATTAACTCTTCTAAATCCTGAAAAAGGAATTTTTTGCTCATTGCCACCTCTTAACTTAATTCATTAATAATTTTAAAATAAAAAGAGCAAACGTTTAAACATTGAAAAACCATATTTGCAATGCAAATATGTAAAAATTTAAACTTTAAATAAGGAAATAAAAAGAAGTATCTATCAAAATTATCTTTTGCTTTTAATAAGTACTATAATTTAAATGTTATTTATATAACATTAGGAGATTGGATGCAATATGAAGATAGCAAAAAAGTTGCTATAACCTTTTTTATTATTTTTTTATATTTCTCTGCAGTGTTTGCCTATTTTTATAAATTTGTCAAACTGTCATTACTATTGGGCTATGCAATAGGCGCATCCGCATCATTTTTAACTTTTTGAATCAAAGAATCTTTTAGTTATTTAATTATTGGCAAAAATAAAAGCCAGGCAGCTAGCTTAAGCGTATTAAGTTTTATTATTTCATTAATTTTTATAGCCGGCTTAACAGTAATTTTAGTTTTTATCAACAAGCTAAGTGTCAAAAATATGAATAATATTTACACAAAAAACAGCTTTAAAATTGCTTTTTATCCAATAAATTTAATATCTTACATTTTTGGCCTAACAACTTTAAAAATGAGTTTATTATTATGTTTTATAAATAAAGAAAGAAAGGAGGCATAGATGACTACAGTCAAAAATGAAGCTGAATCTAATATATTTCAAAATTGAATTAATGGCGGCTATGCAGACTGAAATCAAAAGCAGCTTTTGTCATTAATTACTGTTGTGCTAATTTGCTTAGTTTTTTCTTTATATGTATTTATTAAAATTAAAAAATACGCAAAAGAAGATAAAGCACCTAGCGGAATTATTTTAGTGATGGAAGGCTATGTCAATTACATTGATAATGCTTTTGATGATAATACTGACAAAAGGATTCCTAAAGCCAGATTTTATGTTTTTGGATTAGCTACCTTTTTAATTATTGGTAACTTATTAGGGCTAATTGGCTTAGAACCAGTTACTACTTCTTATTCTATAGCACTAACATTTGGACTAATGTCGTGATTAGGTATTTATGTAACCGGTTTAATTTACCAAAAGTGAAGATTTTTTGCTAAATATAAAAATCCAATTGAAGTAATCGGCCAGTTCTCACCATTAATTTCAATTAGTTTCCGTATTTTTGGAAACATTATTGGCGGAAGCATCATTATGGTTATGATCTATTCACTTTTTGGTTATATTTGAACAAAAATGATTCCTAGCTCACCGCCATTACCACTTTTAGCAGTGATTTTTACACCTGTTTTACACCTTTATTTTGATGTATTTAGTGCCTTCATTCAAGCATTAGTATTCTGTTCGCTGACCACAATATGGTGAGCGCAAGAAGCAGAAGTAGAAGAAAAAAGTGTGAAAATTGATGAAAAAAGCAATGTTTCATCAAATCAAATTAAAGTTAAGCAACTTAAAGTTGCTCAAAATATCTATTAAGGAGTTATTATGGAAAAAGGATTAATCGCTATTGGCATTGGTATTAGTATGATCTCAGGCCTTGGAGTTGGTCTTGGTCAAGGACTTGCAGCTGGTAAAGCTGCTGAAGCAGTTGGTAGAAATCCTGAAGCAGCAAGCAAAATTAGAACAATGATGCTTGTTGGTCAAGCAGTTGCTGAATCTGCTGCTATTTATGCATTAGTTATATCAATTCTATTAATGTTTGCATTCAATTAAAATATGAACTTATTTTACAATTTTTCATTAAAAGCTAATATGCTTTTAAGTGCACAAAGCGGCGGAATAAAAGATGAGCTAAAGGATAAGTTTAAAACACTTTTCCCAACCTGGCCAATGTTTTTAGCCACTTTAATTGCATTTATTTTAGTAGTTTTAATTTTATGATTTTTGCTTCATAAGCCTATAAAAAAGGCAATGAAAGCAAGACAAGACTATATACAAAAAAATATTGATGAAGCAAAATTAACTAATGATATTTCTAAGCAAAAATTAAACGAAGCTAACAAAAGGCTTGCTGAAGCTTATTCTGAAGCAGATGAATTAATTAAAAATGCCAAAATTCATGGCGAAAGTGTTATTGATGAATATACACACAAAGCCAGAAATGAATCAAAGAGAATTATTGAAAAAGCTCATATGGAAATTGAATCAGAAAGACAAAAAATGGTCGATGATTCTAAATCTAATATAGCCAAAGCTGCTATTGAAATTTCTAAAAAAATTATGCAAAAAGAAGTTACAAAAGAGTCACAAGACGAAGTAATTAAAAACTTTTTAAAGGATAAATAATCATGTTTGTTAAAGCTAATGCTGATGGTTATGCTTTAGCATTATATGACCTGCATAAAGAAGAAAAACATGTAAGTAGCACTTATGAAAATATTCTTTCATTTTATGAACTTTTATCAAATGACAAAGAAGTGTTTTCATTCTTTAATAGCACTAAAATAGGCTTAGAGGAAAAATACAAGATAGCTGATGAATTAGGGCAAGAGAATAAAAATTTAAAAACTTTTGCTAACTTTTTAAAGCTTTTGATCTCGAAAAATAATTCATCCCTTTTGCTTCAAGCTTTATCAATATACATTCGTCTTGTTGAAAGCGAACTTAATGTCTTAAGAGCTAAATTAATTTCTGCTTTTGAAATAGATAATCAAACAAAAATTAAAATTATTGAAAAATTAGAAAACAAATATAACAAAAAAATCAAGCTAACTACATTCATAGATAAAAGCTTAATTTTTGGCTTTAAAATAGTGATAGGCAATGACATAATTGAGCAAAATGCCAAAGCTGACTTAGAAAAAATTTCATCTTTAATCAACAACAAAAATGGAGGCTTAAATGACTAGTAAAAGTACTGATATAAGCGCAATAATTAAAGATAGAATTAGACGTTTTGATTCAAAAATAGACTATTCTGAAATCGGTTATATTGTAACTATTGGTGATGGAATTGCTTTAGTTAACGGCCTTGATAATGCTAAAAATGGTGAAATAGTTAAATTTAAAAACAATATAACTGGCTTAGTTTTAAATTTAGAAGAAGAAGTAGTTGGTGTTGCTATTTTTGGTGATGCTAATATGCTTAGTGAAGGTGATTTATGCACAAGAACTGGCGAAGTTATTGCAGTTCCTGTTGGTGATGAATTAACTGGCAGAGTTATTAATGCTATTGGCAATCCAATTGATGGTAAAGGGCCAATTAATAGCACTAAAAGAAGAGAAATTTTTAAAGTTGCTCCTGGCGTTATGAGCAGGGTCGAAGTTAATGAACCGCTAGAGACAGGCATTATTGCAATTGATTCAATGATTCCAATTGGTAAAGGTCAAAGAGAATTAATCATTGGCGATAGACAAACTGGCAAAACATCAATTGCAATTGACACAATTATTAACCAAAAAGATAAAAATGTTAAGTGTATTTATGTAGCTATTGGACAAAAAAATTCTACAGTAGCACAAATTGCTAAAAAATTACAAGATTCAGGTGCAATGGAATATACGACCGTGATTGTTTCTGGAGCTTCTGAACTAGCACCGCAACAATACATTGCTCCTTATTCAGGCACTGCTATTGCTGAAGAGTGAATGTCTGAAGGTAAAGACTGCTTAATTATTTATGATGATTTATCAAAACATGCTATTGCTTATAGAACACTATCACTCTTACTAAGACGTCCACCCGGACGTGAAGCTTACCCAGGTGATGTTTTCTATCTTCACTCACAATTATTAGAAAGAGCTGCTAAAGTTAATTATTCTTATGGCGGCGGCTCTATTACAGCTTTACCAATTATTGAAACACAGCAAGGAGATATTTCTGCTTATATTCCAACTAATGTTATTTCAATTACTGACGGTCAAATTTTTACTCGTGAAAATTTATTCCACTCAGGTCAAAGGCCTGCTGTTGACGTTGGTTTTAGTGTTTCTAGAGTTGGTTCAAGTGCGCAGATTAAAGCCATGAAAGAAGTATCAAGTTCACTTAAACTTGAACTTGCTCAATACAACGAAATGCAAGCTTTTGCCCAATTTGGTTCTGACCTAGATGATTCAACTATTGCCATATTAAAACATGGTCATAAAGTTTATGAATTGCTTAAGCAAGAGCAATATTATCCAATTAATCAATTGGCGCAAACGGCTATTTTACTAGGTGTTAAGGAAAAAATAATCAATCCACTTCCTGCCAGTCAATTAAGAAGATATAGAGATGAAGTTATCAAATTTATGACTAAAGAATTAGAAGGCATAAAAATTGGTGAAAAAATTAAGCAAAATAATAATGCCTTAAATAGCAGTATTAAAGAAGAAATTACAACTAATTTAGTTAAAATAGTTAATAAAATAATAGCATCCTTGCATGATTATAAACCTGAAGCAGAGCTACCTATGCCTGCAAAATATTTAGAGATAAATAATGTCTAGTATTCAATCCATACAAAGCAGAATTAAAACTGTTCAATCAATCAGAAAAATAACACATGCAATGGAGCTAGTTTCATATTCAAAACTCAAAAAAGCAAAAACTGCTTTTGATGAAGTTGAAAAATATAATTTACTCATTGATCAAACTTTTAACAAAATTTTTAAAAACATTAGCCATGATGATTTAAAAGAGTTAATGAAATCAAGAAACAATAGTAAAAGCAAACTTTATATTATTGTAACAAGCAATCTAGGCCTTGCTGGAGCTTATAATGCTAATGTTATTAAGTTAGTTAAAGAAACAGTAACAAGTGATGATTATTTAATAATTATTGGCTCATATGGCATTAGAGCATTAAGACACCAATATAATGAGCAAATAATTAATCTTAGTGACATAACAATGAGCAAAAGAACAAGTACTTTAGTTTCAAAAATTATCAAAAGAGCCTTTAAATACTACAGAAATGGCACAGTTAGTTCAATCAATTTTATTTACACTAAATTCATAAACAACTTAGTTCAAGAAGAATTGTGCGAAAAAGTATTTCCTTTTAATGAAGAAATGATTCGTGAACATATTGATCGTAAAGAAATTGACTATAAGCTTGAATTTGAGCCAAGCGCTAAAGATGTTCTAGCCGATGCTATCCCACTTTTTGTTGATTCTAAATTACATTTAGCAATGGCAACTTCGCTTATCAGTGAGCACTCAGCTCGCAGAAGTGCAATGGAAAATGCCACAAGAAATTCAGATAGTTTAATAACTGAATTAGATATGGAATTTAAACGCAAGCGTCAAGCAAAAATCACTAATGAAATAATTGAAATTGTTTCTGGTGCTGATGCTGTTTAGCTCCTATAAGCCTGTTTTATAGGGCTAAAAGAAAAATTTATTAAGGAGAGTTTATGAAACAAGATAAAATAAAGAACTCTGAAAATAATAACATTGGCAACAAGGGCAAGGTTGTACAAATTGTTGGCCCAGTTGTTGACGTGCGCTTTCCTAAAGGTCAATTGCCTTCTTTGCTAAATGCTTTAATTATTAACTATGATGATAATACTTATACTCTTGAAGTAGCACAACACGTTGGTGATGATACTGTTAGAGCAATTTCAATGGTTTCAACTAGTGGCTTACCACGTGGCATTGATGTTTATGATACTGGTGCGCCAATTAGTGTGCCTGTTGGCAATAAAGTTTTAGGCAGAATGTTTGACGTTCTAGGCAATCCAATTGATTTAAAAGATGCTCCTGATGCTGAAAAAATGCCAATTCACGCTCCTGCGCCTTCATATGAAGAACAAAGCACTGAGAGTGAAATTTTTGAAACCGGTATCAAGGTTATTGATCTTTTAGTTCCATACGTAAAAGGCGGTAAAATAGGTCTTTTCGGCGGTGCTGGTGTTGGAAAAACTGTTTTAGTGCAAGAGTTAATTAATAATATTGCAAGAGAACACGGTGGGCTTTCAGTCTTTGCCGGTGTTGGCGAAAGAACTAGAGAAGGTAATGATTTATATAACGAAATGCTTGCATCAGGTGTTTTAGAAAAAACAGCCTTAGTATTTGGTCAAATGAATGAACCTCCTGGAGCTAGAATGAGAGTGGCTTTAACAGGGCTAACAATGGCTGAATATTTTAGAGATAAAGAAAAGCAAGATGTTTTATTGTTTATTGACAATATCTTTAGATTTACTCAAGCAGGTTCAGAAGTTAGTGCCTTGCTTGGCCGTATGCCTAGTGCTGTTGGATATCAGCCAACGTTAGCTACTGAAATGGGGCAATTGCAAGAAAGAATTGCTTCTACTAACAAAGGATCAATTACTTCAGTGCAAGCTGTATATGTTCCTGCTGATGACTTAACTGACCCAGCACCTGCTACTACTTTTAACCACCTTGATGCTAAAACTGTTTTAGACAGAAATATTGCGGCTTTAGGTATTTATCCAGCAGTAGATCCGCTTGAATCATCTTCGCGTTTACTTGATCCACTCGTAATTGGCCAAGAGCACTATGAAACAGCCAGAAGAGTCGTTTCTATATTGCAAAGATTTAAAGAATTACAAGACATAATTGCAATTTTAGGTATAGGCGAATTAAGCGAAGAAGATAAAAAAGTTGTGGCAAGAGCAAGAAGAATCAGAAACTTTTTAAGTCAGCCATTTTTTGTGGCTGAAAAATTCTCAGGTAAACCTGGCAAATATGTTAAAAGAGATGATACTGTAAGAAGCTTTAAAGAAATTTTAGACGGTAAATATGACCACTGCCCTGAAGAATTTTTCCTATATGTAGGTTCAATTGAAGAAGTTAAAGCAAACTATGATAACTATTTAAGCCAAAATAGTGCAAATAATGATAAGGCAAGTATTTAATAACTTAACACACTTATGCATAGTTATTCAAACTTAAAAATAGTTACTCAAGCTAGAACTTTTTACAATGGTCCTGTTTTAAGTGTTGAACTTAAAACTAAAAGTGGTGGATCAATAGTTTTGCAACCTAATAGAAGTGAGTTATTAACAACCATCGATATCTGTAAATTAGTCATAAAAGATTATCCAGATAACAAAGAAAAAGTGTATTCAATTAGCGATGGCATAGTATATGCTGATAAATCTAGCATCAACATAATTACAAACGATATTATCCTTAATAGTGATATTGATCTTAAAAAAGCTGAAAGTGACAGAGATAAAGCTATTAATATTTTAAGTAGCAACAGTGATGCTGAAGTTATTTCACGTTTTGAAATAAAACTTAAAAAAGCAATTAATAGAATTAATGTTTCACAACATAAGTAATCATAAACCCCAAATTGTGGGGTTTTTTGTATTCAAAAAATGCTTTTTTATGCCATTTTATAGTATTGTTTGCTTAAATAGTATAAAATTAAAATATAGATTTAAAGTCAGATAGAGGGGGGAGAATGTGAGTAAAATTTAATGACTGATACAATCAAGTTGTTGAAGTTCCTAAAATTTTTGGGCTAAATCACATTTTGTTCATTTGTGCCGCCATTGCACTGACAATATTTTTATTATTTGTCTTCCAAAGCGCAAGTAGAAATGTTGTTCGTGGTGCAATAATATTTGTGTGGATATTTATTTTCCTTTCAGAACTAATTTTCAGACAATTTGGTCAAATTGCATGAATGAAAGTTCATATTGGTGCAAAATATAATTTAGCATATGTGCCAGTGCAAATTGTTTCATTGTACTTTTGAGTATTACCATTTTATTTCTTTATACCAAATAAAAAATGAGAAGCATCAATGCTACCATTTATTGGAATCTCAGGTTTAACAATTGGAGCAATTTTATTAGTTTATCCAGCAGTAGTATTTTCAAATAATACACCTAACAATGTTTACTACATGTTCCAATCTGCACTAACATTTTCATTAGGATGTTATTTAATACTTAAAGGTAAGTTACCATTACGTAGTTGAAGAACTTATGTATATCACATAGTGTTTATGGTTTCTATCTTTGTTGCAACTGTAATATTAAATGAAGTTGTTTATGCTGCAACTTCAAACGAAGCAGTGCACAGAGGTATAAATTTTATGTACTTATCACACAGAGTAAAACCTTTACCATACTACAAAGATATGGTTGATCTTAAAATAATTACAGATACTAAAGAAAATGCAAGATTATTTGTTACAGCATTTGTTTTAGGACTAGTAATATTGCCAATTGCGCCTTACATGCTATTCTTCATTTTATTTAGACCATTTGTAAAAGCTATAGATGATGTTATTGCAAGCTCAGCTAAGTCTGAAAAAGACAAAGCTAATAGCAAAAATGAAAATGTAGAACTTAAAAAAGCTATGGCATAGGAAATAAACACAAAAACTTAGTTTATTGAGAGAGTTATTTACATTATAAAATCAAGTGCCGCCTAGGAAAATTTAAAAAGTTTTATCCTTTAGGTATTGCACTTGATTTTACATTTAGCTAGCTTCTTGAATATTATTGCTTGCAACTCAATAATTTCATCCTTCTATCAAAAAAGAGAAATTAAATAAACTCATTTTTACTAAAAGCATTATAAATTAAAATTTGTATAATACTTTTATCGGGCTAATGATATGCTTTATATAGCGATAGAAATTAAAAAACTCTAGACCAAGATAGTTTGGCTTAAAATTCTTTTTACAATTAGTTTTAAGATGTATTGTAGCATTTCAAAAAACTTGGAGTACAAGGAGGCTAATATATAGTGCAATTTAAAAGTATAGAACTTTTTGCTGGCGCTGGCGGACTTGCGCTTGGGCTAGAAAAAGCTGGCTTTAATCATATTGGGCTAGTTGAGTTTGATAAAGACGCATGTCAAACGCTAAGAAATAATCGTTCCAGTTGAAATGTCTATGAAGAAGATATAAGAAAAATTGCTTTAAGAGATTTAGAAAAAGAGTTCAAAATAAAAAAATATGAACTGGATTTATTATCTGGAGGAGCTCCTTGTCAAAGTTTTAGTTATGCTGGAAAGCGTCTAGGACTTGAAGACACAAGAGGAACTTTGTTTTATTACTATGCTCTTTTTTTAAGTAAGCTGCAACCTAAAATGTTCTTGTTTGAAAACGTTAAAGGAATGCTAACGCATGATAAAGGCAAAACTTTTGAAACTATTTGTCAAATTTTTAAGCAACAAAACTACCAAATTACTTACAAAGTATTAAATGCACTTGATTATAATGTTGCTCAAAAAAGAGAGCGTCTTATTGTTATCGGGATAAGAAATGACATTGTAAACAAAATCAAATTTAGTTTTCCAACAAAAAGTAAAAATAAACTTGTTTTAAAAGATATTTTGTTAGATGTCCCCAAAAGTGAAGGTGCTAAATATTCAAAAGCTAAAGAAGATATATTTAAGCTTGTGCCTCCTGGCGGATGTTGAAAAGATATTGATCCAAAAATATCTAAAGAATATATGAAAAGCTGTTGAGATATGGATGGTGGCAGAACTGGAATTTTGCGAAGACTTAGCTTTGATGAGCCTAGTTTAACTATTCTAACTACGCCGCAAATGAAGCAAACTGAACGGTGTCATCCAAGTGAGACACGTCCATTAACAATTAGAGAAACAGCAAGAATACAATCTTTCCCAGATGAATGGCAATTTTTTGGTAGTATTGCTAGTCAATACAGACAAATTGGTAATGGAGTACCTGTCAATTTAGCAAAAGCAATTGGCAGTAGCATTATTGAAGCACTTTCAAAAGGTGAAATTTATGAATAAGCCATTTATTCTCAACTTTATATCTCAACAAGATTTTGAAGAACATGTTTTTAATACAATAAAGCAATATAGAGAATCTTTAAAGTCTATGGACTTAAAAAGATTTTATTCATTAACGAAGTAAAAAGCACCACAAGTTAACTTGCGGTGCTTTCTATTGCCTTTTGTTAAAATTTGAGTAACTAACTTAAAAAGAAAGGCTTTTAAATTATATATGATTAGCAATGACAAAAATACTAGTTATTCAACTGACATATGCTTGTTTAAAAAAAACTAAATTTGCACAGCAAGTACAAGTTTAATTATGTACATTATGTGATTGATGAAACACATTGAGATGAAATACTAACTAAGTCAAATCTCAAAACCAATAAAAATAACATTAGCCCATTAAGACTTAAAGAAATTCTTGAAAGACTAATTGCAGGCTATGATATGAAAACTGTTTCTAACATCGTAGGGTTTAAATCAAGATCAATTTATAACTTATTTGACAGAATTAAAATTGAGACAAAGCGTGGTTATGCTAAATACCAAAAGAAATGTAAATTGTGTGGTATGGATTTAAAAGGCAAAACGATATATGTAATTAGTGCTCTCAAATTTTTAAACTTAATTGAAACAAGGAACGATTCAAAAAGATTAGAAAACAATCCTAAATTGCTGATGAAGCACATTGACTTTTTTAAGTTTTACGAGCAGTTACTATACTTTTATTTAAAGAATAGAAATAGTTTTAACTTGGAAAATAAAGCCGTTAAACAGTCTGTTGCTAGCATTATTTTTAAATACATAAGAAAACTAGAAGCACAAGGAAAACTTCAGAATTCATATATTCCATCAGTTCAAAACTTTTACCGTATATTGGCTAAACATAGTACTTTTGGTCTAAAATTAGATATTCTTCCATATAAATCAAATGGCAAATATGGAAGCCGCACAACTGTAAAGCACGAAACCAAGAAAAAGACAATAGGCAAACTTATTACTGAACGTCCAGAATCAGTTAATTTAAGATTAAATGACAACGATTATGAAATGGACACTGTAATTGGTTTAAGATCTGATAATTATTGCATTCTTACATTAATCAACAGAAAATCTAGAATGTTTTATTGCACTCTATCTAGAAGAAATGCAAAAGCAATAAAAGAAAATTTAGAGAAATTGATTAAGAACAATAATCTTATTATTGACACATTAACTATTGATAACGGAAGTGAAAATTACAAACTTCCAGAGATAGAATATATCAGAGAAATTTTTCATTGCCACCCTTATTCATCATCAGAAAAAGGTAGTATCGAAAATGCTCATAGACTATTAAGAAGATACGTTCCAAAAGGAAAATCTATAGATAGATATGTTGGTCAAGATCTAAAACCAATAGCAGATTTTATAAATTCACACCCAAGAATTTATAAAGGAATTTCTGGCTTTAAATGTGCTAAGCAAATGCAATAAAAATTAACATCAACACAAAATTCCGCACTTTTGAGTACTCAAAAGTATCTTTTCTTTATTTTTTTTTACTCTTTTAGTCATTCTCTTGTTAGAACTTCCAAAAATTGGTATTATTTTTCCGATACTCAAAAAAGGCGCTTTTTACTTTAAGAATTTATAACTTAAAAAGATTTAACAAAAATTTAATTGATCCTATAAAATTGGTGTTTGATAAAAATGTTTTCAATAAAACGTTTGAAGAAATAATAGAACTTGAAATACTTAGACAAAGAGATAAAACAAATAACAATCTTATTGGTTATTTTCATCAAAACATTTTTAAGTATATAAAAAACTGCACTGTTCCCAAGCACGGCTGGGACATTATTTTCAAAAATAATATTACTACTTATTATGTTGAACTAAAGAATAAGCACAATACTCTAAATAGTTCTTCTTCATCAAACACTTTTATTAAAATGCAAGATAAATTACTTAGTGAAGGAAACAAGGATAATGTTATATGTGCTTTAGTTGAAGTAATTGCAGCATACTCTCAAGACATTCCTTGAATTAGAAACATTAACAATAAAAGAATTGTTAATCAGAAAATAAGAAGAATTTCTATTGATAAATTCTACGAAATAGTTACAGGCGAAAAAGATGCATTTAAGAATCTTTGTCTCCAGCTTCCTATAACAATAGAAAAAATTGTCAATAATAATTCTTATTATAAACTAGAAAAGGACTCGGTTTTAGAAGAGTTATTAAGTTTAGATAAAGACTTGTTATTAGCTTTATATAAACTTGCATTTGAAACATATAATGGTTTTGACTTTTAATTATTAAGTAATTTTATAGTTAATTTTTATTAATCCTTTTAAGACTACTGTAATATGTGCAACAAATTCTAGGATTTTATAACCTAAGTACTTTTTGTATTTTCTGGTTATCACAAGAAGCACTTATTTTCTTTGCTTTTTAGACTAAAAAAGGTACTTAAAAGTGGTTTAGCAAAAGCTTAGGTAATTCCTTATATTATCTATAGAGGTGAACTAAAAAATATATTAGTTTTTTAATTTTTAAATCAGTAAAACAAAAATAAGTTTGACTAATAGTCTTGATAAGATTTCTATATCTTTAAATTTTTATGGCTCCAAACAAAAATAAGAGAAATAATGAATAACAATAAAAAAATAAGAAGGGATAATGCAATACTAATTTATTATGAAAAAGAGTTTTAAGTTATTATTGGCTGCAACTACAATTTCAGCAACTGCAGCCCCTTTTCTAGCAGCCTCTTGCGATACAAATGAATCAGAAAAAAGAAAAATAATCAATAACTTAGTTGACAGTCCAGAAAAAGACTTAAACAAGAATACAAATCAAAAACCTGAAACAAAGAATGAGCCGCATAAACCTAATGATGATGTCAAGAAAGCAGATGATAATAAAAAGGAAAATGATCCAGGATCATCTAGCAATGAAGCAACTGAAAAAGATGAAAAAACTGATGGAATAAGTAAAAAGAATTCAGAAGATCCAAGAAATAAGGACAAGAATTCTCCCGATTCACCAAAAGGCGAAAATGATGGAAAAGATAAAAAAGACAAGAAGAGTGAAAAGAATGAGGATGATTCTAATAGCAGCAGCGAGCCAGTAACTCCAAGTCCAAAAACTGAAACCCCACCTTCTACACCGTCTGTCCCTGCACCAAAACCAGAACCTCAGCCAGAAATGCCTCCCGCAGATGAACCAAGAGAAGAAGAAACAGAAAGCAAAAAAGAAGAGAGTGAGCTTGATAAAATTGCTAAAGACTTAAAAGACATTCTTAAATTTGCAGCATCAACAGAAGACTATCCTGAATTAAAAGAATTTAGTTCAAATAGCAGTGGCTATACCCTTTGATACAATAATAAGGACAGGACAATATTGTTGGTTAAAGGAAATAAATCGCCTTTCATAGAAAATGGCGAGAAGGTCGATAAATTAGTATTATTTGAGTTCAATGGGGCTAATCAAATTAAAGATAATATTCAACTTGTAAACGACAAAATCCCCTTAAATAAATCAAATGAAGATGGCTATGATATATTCACCCTATCTAACCAATTGAATTTTGAAATACTTAATAAAAGCGGAGATGACAAATTCGATGTTAAAGTCAGGTACAAAGTTGGTAAGTCTTTGAATAGCAGTGAAGCAGAAGCGTCAGACGTATCTAATGAATCAACAGTTTCAATAACAATACAAATTAAATAATTCCCTAATCATTTTAATAAATAAATAGACAAAATAAGCCACCAAGAATTATAATTCTTAAAATGTATCTTATTTTTTATTTCATAAACTCGGAATAAAAAATAGAATCAAAAAACGAAATAAGCAAAGTAATACAATATCTAACTTTTTAATGAATAGAAAAAGCTATCAGATTAAAAAATGGCTTTAATATCATATTTTACTTTTCCATAGAAATCAATTTATTTGAGAACATTGATTTCAATGTGACGATCTTACTTTTAAAACTTAATAAAAATAAAACAAATGATGTGCAATATTTTGGTTCAAGTTTTATAACAATGAAATTAATGACATACTTAATTTAGCTGACCTTAATAATAAAAATAGTGGTATAGGTAAACTTAAAGACTTTTTTAAATTATCAATCTTAAGTAATTAAGTAATTTTAAGCCTTCAAACTACAATTGATGGTTTTTTTCATCAAAGTGGATTTATCAATAAATAAGAGTAAAATTAAAGTGTAGAAATTACAAAATAATAAAAATGATAAATAAGGAAGATGAGTTCAAAATTTAAGATGAAAAAGAGTAGTAAGTTTTTATCAGCTTTAGGAAGCATTAGTGTTTTAACAACCTTGCCATTGATTGCCGCAAAGTGCAATGAACCTGAAGTGAAAAAAGATAAAGAAGGTAACAAAACCGATACACCCGCAACAACAACTACAACTGAAACTAATGATGTAAATTCAATTGTAAAAGATTTAAAAGATGTTCTAACTTTA
Source organism: Mycoplasmopsis agalactiae (assembly GCF_000089865.1). GTDB lineage: Bacteria > Bacillota_I > Bacilli_A > Mycoplasmatales > Metamycoplasmataceae > Mycoplasmopsis > Mycoplasmopsis agalactiae_B. The sequence continues at coordinate 457,615 of NC_013948.1, forward strand.
TCTAGTGATAGCAAAAAAGATGACATTCTAAAGAAATTAAAGGAAAACAGCAGTAAATACACCCTTTGATATGACAGAAAAGATCATAATATTGTAATAACAGAAGGAACAAAGGCTCCTTTTGGTAAAAGTTTTAGTGGGCAAAAATGAGTTCTTTTCACACTTAATGACAAAGCAAGTAAAATTACAGGTAATTTTCAATTAGTTAATGACACAAAACCAACACATAGTGAAAATAAATTATCTACCCAATTAAACTTTAGTATTGACGAGAAAAAAGAAAACATTACAATTAAATATAAAGTCGGAGAATTTAAGGGAAAAGATACTGCTCCTGAAATTTCAGAAAAAGCTAACGAATCAACTGTATCGATAAAATAGCAATGTCACTTGAATAAAAAAACAAACTGCCTAGGCTCTAAAACCAGGTAGTTTTTTATTTTGTTAGCTAATAAATTGATTATATAAAACAACCTTTAAAAGCTTATGTCACTATTTGCATTTCTAAATATTATAAGGCAATAAAAAATTGTAAGCACAATTACTTACAGCTGTATCTTTTGTTTTTTTGAATGACCAGGCATTCGACAGTAGTAAAATGAACCACTCATAAACAAGAAACCGTGTTTCTAGGTATAGTTCTAACACTATTTTACTTGTATATTATAAAAAACTATAGACATAATAGTCTATAGTAGTCCTATCTCCTCATTTCGCCATCTCAAATGGTAGGCAGGGTCAGTTAGAACCAGACTGCCAATATAGTTCTTATTAAGAACAAACGTATTTTATCATAAATTTTTAGAGTTAGTGATATATTTCATTATAGTATTTAATTTTGTCTCTTACCTTTTTTACATAGATAAAAGCATAAAAACACTATTACTGCAGCTTCTAAAATTCTAAAGGAACAGTAAAATTTAAGTATGCGATAGCTTTTTAACCCTATGCAATCATTAAAATTTTACATCGTTTTGTAATAAAACTCAAATAAAATTTTTTGGAGGCAAATTGCGAAAAACTAGGTTTCAAAATTTTTTTGCCTAGTTTTTTATTTGCCTTTAAAGGCAAGATAAGGGAGTGTCACAAAGTCCTTACCGGACGACACTTTTATGCTTTCTTTATTTTTTAGAAAAATAAAGATATTAATAGAATTTTTTGTCACAAATGCACCTAATAGTTTTCTTAGTGTCAAAAAATAATAAATTTGCGCCAGCTTATATGTATTAAAATATAAGATATTTTAATAAAATTAGATGTACTTATACTTTACATAGTAAAGTATAGCGAAATAATTTGTGTATTTATCTAAATATCTAATATTTAGATAGAAAGAATTTATTAACGTGTCAATTATTTGAAACATTAAAAAATAATGTTTTTCCCAAAACTTGATAGAAAGTGTTTGAAATTTATATAGAAAATTAAGTCTGAAATTGATATTTTTTTAGTTAAAAAGACAGCAAATTTTTTAGTTTTCTAGTGGAAAATTTTTCGCATTTTTTGAATTTTAATAAAAAAGTGTGGCTTGATTTTTTGCAATATTTTTGTAAATTACTCTTAGCTTTATAAGCTCAAAACAGTATAAACTTTGGTCTTTTTTAATGTGTTTTTTGAATGAATTGTAGACAAAATGCTCAGTATATGAACTATCATTTTCATTATTTTTAAAGACAGTTAGGGAGTTATTTTTGATGAATTCATAAAAATTTTGTACTTTTTGATGAATAACTTTCGGCATATTTATAATGCTAGAATAAGCAAAAAATTCATTATAAAGTGTATGAAACATTAATTCATTTTTAGTAAAAACTGCATCAGAAAAAGCATTTTTTCATGGCTTATTTAAGCAATAATTTATATTGTTTTTAAAGTATGTTTTAATCTCTTTAGAAGCAAATTTATTTGTGCCAAATGTGTCATTAATTGCTTTTTTGATATGAAAAAGATCTAAGGAATATGAAGCATTTAATTCATTTGCTAAATGCTTTATTCATCTAGCGCCATCGCCATTTACAATAATTTCTCTGTTGCTATTAAACTTATTTAATTGCTTACTTACTGTAGTTTTGATAAACTGCATATCATTAAATTTTGTAGTAGCTTCATCAATATTTTTAGTAAAAAACATATTGATTATGTTTGATAATTTGCTTCCATTAACAGTGTGCATTATTACCTGTCTTACTCTCATTTTCCTAATTCTTTCGCTTTTATGAAAGATATAAAAGTCATCCATTTCTAACATTAATTTGCTATTAGTTTTTTGTAAATTAGATTCAATATTAGCTAATATTTCATCATTCTTTTTCTCTATTTTTTCTTTAAGATTAAATGCTTTAAGATAATAATTTACTAGTTGCTTACTAGGAAAAATTCTTTTTAAACTATCAGGAATTTTGTTTCCTTCAAAATAAAATTTAAGTGCTAATTTAATAACATCTTCATCATATTTAAACTTAGATATTTGCTTTAATTTTTCATAGTGATAATATGTAAAACGCTTACGCTTTCCATTAGTATCAGTAGTTTCATACATTGTAATATTGAGAGTAAAAATACCGCCTAAGGTAATTCAGACTCTACTAGTTTTTCTAAAAATTGCTCAGTCAGGATAAAGACTTTTTCTTAGTACTGTTCTAAAGTAAAGTTCTTTATCATTTAACTCTTTAGCTTTAGCTGCGTATAAACTTTTAGTAGTGTTTAAGACTTGATCAAAAATATCAATATCAAATTCATTCATAATATCTAAATTATATGCCTAGCTACTTTTGGAACTAAAACCTGCAAAATAAAAAAGGCTTTTAAATGCCTTTAAAATCGTTATTCTTGCTTAAGATGATAAAATTTCATCTTTATTAAAAGTAAGCCTTATTCGGGCTTATTTTGCTTAAATTTAGCGTATTCTATATTTATAAAGTAAAGCCACGCTTTTCCTTTTGAGATTCATAGATAATATTTTTAAATTTGTATTCTAAAATATTAAAGAATAGGTCGTTCATATTATTCGTTATTTCATCAGATAGTTGTTTACTATAGTATTCACAATATTTTTTGATTATTGCTTCACAGACTTTTTTGTTTTTTAAGGACTCTTCCATATTCTTTCAACGAACAGCATTATCAGTAATGCTATTTACTTCAAAAAATTTGATGCTATCTAAATTTGCATATAAAGCTTTCATTACATTGTCATATATAACAGCCGATGTTTGAACATTATTTCATTCGCTATCTTCAACATATAGACTTTCAAAAAGTTTTCTATCCATTACATTTATAACAGAACAGTTAATAGCTATTTCTTTATCATTACCATAAAGATCAGTTTTTAAAATTAAGTTACCTTTATCATCTTCAGTAGTTTTTCTATTTTTATCAGTTACAGACTTTGCAGATAGATAATAGACTTTATCATCAGAGTAAAAAATTAAGTAAGGCCTATTTATACCGTGGCCTAATATATCGTTACCAAATTTGTTTTTCCCAATAGGGAGATTATTTTCTTTATTTCTTTGTTTATAAACTTTACCAATTAATGTATTTGTCATATGCTTAAATTATATAAAAAAACTATAGACATAAATGCCTATAGTGGTTCGATCTCTTCATTTCGCCATCTCGAATGGTAGGCAGGGCCAGCACGAACCACACTGCCAATGTAGTTCTTATTCAGAACAATTTTATTATAGCACACATTTCTAATTTACCAAAATGTTTTATGTAAATGTATATAAAAAAACTATAGACATAAATGCCTATAGTAGTTCTATCTCCTCATTTCGCCATCTCAAATGGTAGGCAGGGTCAGTTAGAACTAAACTGCCAATCTAGTTCTTATTCAGAACAATTTTATTATAACACACATTTTTAATTTACCAAAATGTTTTATGTAAAGGTATATAAAAAAACTATAGACATAAATGCCTATAGTGGTTCGATCTCTTCATTTCGCCATCTCGAATGGTAGGCAGGGCCAGCACGAACCACACTGCCAATATAGTTCTTATTCAGAACAATTTTATTATAACACATATTTTAATCTATCAAAAATTTTTATGAAAATTATAAAAAAACAGACTTAAACAAAGCCTGTTTTATACTCTTTTTTTTACTATCTACGACCTTGTTACCAAGATACCATAGAAGGACGGCAAAAGTAATTACAACGCCCTATTCCTTAAGGTAATTTAATTATATATTAATATTTTAAAAAGTTCATAAATTTTTTATTTAATTTTATTCTATAAATTCTTAAAGTAAAAAGCGCCTTTTTTGAGTATCGGAAAAATAATACCAATTTTTGGAAGTTCTAACAAGAGAATGACTAAAAGAGTAAAAAAAAATAAAGAAAAGATACTTTTGAGTACTCAAAAGTGCGGAATTTTGTGTTGATGTTAATTTTTATTGCATTTGCTTAGCACATTTAAAGCCAGAAATTCCTTTATAAATTCTTGGGTGTGAATTTATAAAATCTGCTATTGGTTTTAGATCTTGACCAACATATCTATCTATAGATTTTCCTTTTGGAACGTATCTTCTTAATAGTCTATGAGCATTTTCGATACTACCTTTTTCTGATGATGAATAAGGGTGGCAATGAAAAATTTCTCTGATATATTCTATCTCTGGAAGTTTGTAATTTTCACTTCCGTTATCAATAGTTAATGTGTCAATAATAAGATTATTGTTCTTAATCAATTTCTCTAAATTTTCTTTTATTGCTTTTGCATTTCTTCTAGATAGAGTGCAATAAAACATTCTAGATTTTCTGTTGATTAATGTAAGAATGCAATAATTATCAGATCTTAAACCAATTACAGTGTCCATTTCATAATCGTTGTCATTTAATCTTAAATTAACTGATTCTGGACGTTCAGTAATAAGTTTGCCTATTGTCTTTTTCTTGGTTTCGTGCTTTACAGTTGTGCGGCTTCCATATTTGCCATTTGATTTATATGGAAGAATATCTAATTTTAGACCAAAAGTACTATGTTTAGCCAATATACGGTAAAAGTTTTGAACTGATGGAATATATGAATTCTGAAGTTTTCCTTGTGCTTCTAGTTTTCTTATGTATTTAAAAATAATGCTAGCAACAGACTGTTTAACGGCTTTATTTTCCAAGTTAAAACTATTTCTATTCTTTAAATAAAAGTATAGTAACTGCTCGTAAAACTTAAAAAAGTCAATGTGCTTCATCAGCAATTTAGGATTGTTTTCTAATCTTTTTGAATCGTTCCTTGTTTCAATTAAGTTTAAAAATTTGAGAGCACTAATTACATATATCGTTTTGCCTTTTAAATCCATACCACACAATTTACATTTCTTTTGGTATTTAGCATAACCACGCTTTGTCTCAATTTTAATTCTGTCAAATAAGTTATAAATTGATCTTGATTTAAACCCTACGATGTTAGAAACAGTTTTCATATCATAGCCTGCAATTAGTCTTTCAAGAATTTCTTTAAGTCTTAATGGGCTAATGTTATTTTTATTGGTTTTGAGATTTGACTTAGTTAGTATTTCATCTCAATGTGTTTCATCAATCACATAATGTACATAATTAAACTTGTACTTGCTGTGCAAATTTAGTTTTTTTTAAACAAGCATATGTCAGTTGAATAACTAGTATTTTTGTCATTGCTAATCATATATAATTTAAAAGCCTTTCTTTTTAAGTTAGTTACTCAAATTTTAACAAAAGGCAATAGAAAGCACCGCAAGTTAACTTGTGGTGCTTTTTACTTCGTTAATGAATAAATTCATTTGCCATCTTTAAATACTGCTACTGATGTATAAGCCGCGACATTTCTAAAGGTAAAGTGTTCAATTGTAAAATTAGGATCTTCTAAGCTATAAAGGAGTAGAAACTTTATAACCACATTAATTGTTGCCTTAGCTTGATTAACTCAAATTGTGTCTTTTTCTAAAGGCCAGGGCAATGAATCAGTAATTTCAATAATTTTTTCAAATGCCTTATTGTAATTTTCATCACTTAAGTCTTCTTTTTTAATTGAATGTAATTCATCTCATATTTGCTGTAAAGGATTTCAATTTAAAGAATTTTTAGGATCTATAAAGTCAAATACTTTTATTTCATATCCTTTTTGCTTTAAGATATTGCCTGTTCTAGCTAATATTTGTTTTTTAGGATCGGAAATTATCATATTAGGGCGTTCTTTATAGTTCAAATTGGCATTATAGTGTATTGATGGTATAACAATTTTTTCAGTTTTTTTACTACCAGCTATACCTAGTACTATCCCATGTGCATCAGTATTATTGACAATATAAGGATTGTTTCATATAGGCTTATCTACTTTTCCTAAAATAAAATTTGCCTTGCCACTTTTAAACTTTTTGAGGAGTAATTTACTACTTCCTTCATTAGTAAATTGATTATAAGTTCAGTTATCTTCGTTATTTGAATTCTTTTTATTCTTGATTCTATAAATTACTCATCTTATCCATATTCGATAGCTTAAAGCTATGAATCAAAATAACATACCTGCAAACATAATTAAGAATGAATAGTTTCTATAGTTAGTACTTATTTTTCAAAAAAGCCATATATCGTTTATAAAACTGCGTTGTCCTTTTACTCAACTTTCGAAAATACTTGCACTTTTTGCTTGTATTAAAAGCATAAGTATAGGTAGTAGTAATAAACATAAGCTAGGTCAGATAATAAAAACAAATGTATAAATTAAAATATGTTGAACTTTACTTTTCTTAATTGCTTTTTGGTCACTCATTTATAAAATAACTTTCGACTTTACTTCGGAAATATTCTTTTTGTACTTTCTTAAAGCTTGGAATTTTTGGCTTCTGCTTAAGCGGTTAAATTCATAATTTAAACTTCATATCATTCTCTTAAGTTTAGAAATTTCATCATACTTATTAGGATAAAAACTTAGGCCTATAGGTAATTTGGCTTCATTAAAGTCTTCTTTTAGATCCTTTTCTTTGTAGCTAATTTTTTTATCTTCTTCTTTTTCATTAGCATTCATTTTTAAACACTGCTTAACAATAATGTTGCCTATTTGCTTTTCGAATTCATCTTTTTCGTTAGCGACAAATTCATCTTTTAGTCCAGCACTGTATTTATTGCTAAATTTTGCATTACTAATACTTTCAAACTCTTGCTTATATTTAGTAATTGTTAGCCCTAGTTTTGGATTGTTTTCTACTATTGCTTCATAAATATCATTAATAGCTTCTTTAACTTCTAAGTTATCTTTAGCAGCGGCATAAGATTTACTTTTAGAATTTTTATAAAAATTGGAAATAACTAATGATGCATTAAGTATTTTTAACTCATTCTCATTTAAAGCTTCATAACTCTTAGCTTCTTGCCTATTATTTAAAGCAATGGCGCTTAAAAATAGTTCTTTAATTTCTTTTCTATTGTTTCAAATGCTATTTTTAAGGTTAAATAAATTTTGATATTCAGCTTGAGTCTTAATTGAATTTTCAAATAAATATTTAAAGCGTTCTACCGATTTAGAGCTAAACTTGCCAGATGGTCTAAAGTTATTGTTATGATTAGTTTCTTTTTCAAAAAAGCCTAAATGAATATGTGGATATTTACTGTTAGCATGCAATGCCCAGTAGCCTTCTATTTTGTTAGGATCTAACTTATTAGCTTTAAGCAATGATTTCATATGCTTATTAAGTATTTCGTTTCATTCATTTTTATCTACCATTTGATTGTCAATACCTAATTGGCCAGGATTAAGAGTCATTTCTCAGATAAATTGATTATTGTTTTCTAATTTTTTAAACTCTTTTTTAGCTTCATCAGGATCAATATCAATAAGATCTTTTTCAAAAAGCTTGTGTAAACCAGTTTTACCTTCTAGTTTTTTTGATCCTTCTTTAAGTCCATATCTATCTATGCTTTCTGATAATTGCTTCATTAGCAATTTAGAATTCATAAACAAATTAACATTTAGTTTTTTACTATCCATTTCAGCTAATAAAGTAGTTCTATTATCATTATCATTTTGAATATATACAGCACTTGGCCTGCTTATGTAGTCTATATATCTTCCGCTAATGTAATATTCATAGTCATGAATTTTATGAGTATTTTTATTAGGCTTCTTTTTCATCTTAGGCTTAGCAAATTCAAAATATAAATACAATTTTTAGTCCTTGTTTACTAAATAATGCATATGTGTATATTTAGTTTCTAGCTTAATATCAGAAATTAAAGCTTTTAAAGTATTTTTAGCTTTTGATTCAATACTTTCTAGTATCTTATTTTTCATATTTACCTTTTATTTTGTTTCTGTTTATTACCTTTTATATACCTTCTAGTTATTACCTTTATTAGTTGTCTTTTATATACCTTCTATAACCTTCTAGTTTTTATTACCTTTTATATACCTTCTAGTTACTGTCTTTATTAGTTGTCTTTTATATACCTTCTATAACCTTCTAGTTTTTATTACCTTTTATATACCTTCTAGTTATTGTCTTTCATATACCTTCTATAACCTTCTAGTTGATGATTGAATTTATTAAAATTCTCTTATTATCTAGTTTTAAAGAACTAAATGCTCGCATAATTCTTTTTGAATTAAGGAACTAATACTCATTTTTGAATAGAATTATGCTTTTTAGAAAACGAATTATTTTTTTGTGCATTTTTATTATGTTCAACATATCTAAGTTTGCAAAAGCTTAATTGTGCAATTTGTATAAAACGCTTAAAGTTAATGTTTTTTAATTTGGATATTGAAACAAATTTGACACTAGTCCTGATTGTTTTATGAATGCTAGTAATTCCAGAACACTTTTCCTACCTTAAATTCTTTAAGTGTTTGTATTCAATTTTTGGCTTGCTTTTAAAAGTAGTTAAATTGATGCTAAATTTAGTTTTATATTTTTGGTTTTCATAGTTTGCTTATAAAAAATAGTTGTTTATTGCATTGTCTCTACGTTTATCATATGTCTAAAAACTGATTTTTTAAATATGACCTTTGAAGCAGTTAATTACTTAAAACAAGTGAATAAAAATGCCCCCTTGATTGAATAGGGGGCTAGTCATACTTCGCTTTTACAGTTTAAAAATTAAAATAACTTGTTTTTAAACTTGCCTTTTTCTTACATTAATCCAAAAACAAAATCACGTAAAGATTTGTTATTTTGATAATTTATCATAACTTAATCATAGACATATTAATCCCTTGATTTATTTCTAAGTTTTTTATGAATCTTTTTAAATGCACCCCCTATTACACAAGAAGATCAACATATCTATTTTTTTACAGTCAAATTAAAATAAAACTTGCTATTTTTAATATAGCAAGCTATGCAAAATTTGGAAAAGTCGCAAAAGTTAAACTACTGCTCCGTTTATTTTGCTGCCCTCTTCTCTACGCTTCTTTCTTATAACAACCAGTTTAGGAACGCTTCCTTGATTTGCTAAATTGGCTGTGACTCAGTTAACAATTTTCAATTGATCTTTAAGCGAGACATAAGGCAATCGAGCCATATCTTCTCAGCTAGTTTGAATTTTAGGTATAAGTTCGTCATAATTCATTTTGTAGATAACTGACAGATCAATTGCTTTAGCTAGTAGAACCTTAGCGCTTTTTCCATTTTCAAGTATGCCGTCTTCTGTATCAATATTAATTATATTTTCATTAGAAATATCATTATTTTCTTCTAATAGTCCTGCGACAAAGTAAACATCATTATTATCTATTGCGACCAATGTTATAACATTAGACTTTAATTTGTTTTCTCCATCAATTTTCTCTATAAATTCAGGAAATAATGATATTGGTTTTAAGACTGGTAATACTTCTATTTTGCTTTCTTCTATTTTACTTTCATTTTGCATAATATTATTTTAAAAAATACATAGGGCCAATTTTTAACAACTTTTTCCCTCAAGCATTTTTTGTAGATAAGTGGTAAAAGTGCTAAATTAGGCCATTTTTTTGGCAAAAAATTAAACTTTTGCAAAATTTATACTGTTAATAATTTGTTGATATTATAAATGCTAATAAAAAAAGCTGCCGGTTTTATGCTAAGCAGCTTTTTTGATTGCAAATTTTCTTTCGCTTCTGTTAATCAATCTTTTGAAATTATCACGGTGACTTACAAGCACTAGAAAAGCACATAAAGTATAAATTATTGGGCTAACATATCAGTAATTTACAAGTGTTGTAAATGAATTAGTATATTCAACAGCATTAGTTCAGTATCCAGTTGAGCCTTGAATCATTCATGGCATTCACACAAATAAAAGCAGTGAGAATGCAACAGTAATTGAACCCAGCGAAACAATTTTACTTATTCCAACAACTAGTAAGAATATTAAAAATGCTATTAAAAATAAAATAATATTAATAGAAATTATTAAGCCAACTGTACAAGCTGCTCCCTTGCCACCTTTAAATTTATAATAAGCAGGAAAAATGTGACCAATCACTACCCCAAGCCCAAGTGCTTGCGGGCTAATGTATGAAGCGTGTGAAAATGCATTTACTGCTGGTACATGATTAACTATAGCTGAAATTATTAATATAGGAAGAAGTGTTTTAAGTACATCTGTAGCAAAGACAATTAATGCAAATTTAGCTCCATAAGTTCTTAAACTGTTTGTTGCCCCTGCATTTTTGCTATTATGTTCTCTAATATCATCATTTTTGACTCTTCTACTTAATATTATTGATGTATTAAAAGATCCTAAAAGTAGATATCCAAGTAAAAATAATGCTAAATTTATTAAAATGCTATACAGTATATTCATACTGTATTATTTTACACATTTAATAATCAATTAAATTTTGAAAGTTAAAAATGCACACTACTAATGTGCATTTTTTTGCAGAATTAAAGGCAATAAATTATTTATTTAGATTGCTTTTTCTTTTTGCTTTCGGTTTCACTTTCTTCAGACTTTTTTCCTTTAAATAAATGCTCTCAAATTTGTTCATAGTGTGAAACAGGAATAAAGTTAATTGCTTCTTTGACTTCTTCAGGAATATCGCTTAAATTCTTTTCATTATTTTTTGGAATAAAGACAGTTTTAATGCCTTTTTTAAAAGCAGCAAATGACTTTTCTTTTAGTCCGCCAATTTCTAAGACCTTACCTCTTAGTGTGATTTCACCAGTCATAGCAACTTCTTGAGAGACAGGAATTTTAGCTAGAGCAGAAATTAAAGCAGTTGTAAATGTTACTCCAGCACTAGGGCCATCTTTAGGAACAGCTCCTTCAGGCACGTGGACATGAATTTCAGTTGTATCAAAATCAACGTTTTTGATACCAAACTTTTCAGCATTAGCTCTTACATATGAAAGCGCAATTTTGGCTGATTCTTGCATTACTTCTTTAAGTTGTCCAGTTAGTCTAATACCAGGTTGTTTTGACTTAAATCATGAAACTTCAATTTGTAATGTTGTCCCACCAATTGATGTAAAGGCTAAGCCATTGACAGAGCCAATTTGTGGTTGCATTTCTTTTTCAGATTCACTAATTTTTGGAGTACCTAATAATTCAGGAATATTGTTTTGGTCTATAACAAACTTATCAATTTTTTCGCTAGAAACAATTTTTGTGACTATTTTACGGGCTATTTTGTCTAAATTTCTTTTTAATGACCTAACACCAGCTTCAGCAGTATAGTGCTTAATTATAAACTCTAATGCTTTGTCATCAATGATAAATTGATCAGGTTTTAAGCCAGCTTGTGCTAATACAACTTCAACTAAATGCTCTTTAGCAATCTTAATTTTTTCATTAATTGTGTAACTATTTAATTCAATAATTTCAACACGATCTAGTAATGGAGCAGGAATATTTTCATAATAGTTTGCTGTGGCTATAAATAGCACTTTTGATAAGTCATATTCATGTTCAATGTAATTATCTTGAAACTTAGTATTTTGTTCAGGGTCTAAAACTTCAAGCATAGCTGAAGTAGGATCACCTTTAATATCGCTTGACATTTTGTCTATTTCATCCAATAAAATAAGTGGATTTGACACGCCAGCTGACTGAAGACCTTTAATGATTTTACCTGGCATAGCACCAACATAAGTCTTTCTGTGGCCTCTTATTTCCGATTCATCATGCAAGCCACCAAGACTAAGCTTTACATAGCTTTTGTCTAGAGCTTCTGCAATTGAACGAGCAAGTGATGTCTTGCCAGTACCTGGAGGACCTACTAAGGTTAAAATTGGCACGTTGTTAAATTGCTTTTGCGCTTTATTTTTTGTATTTTCTTTAAATAGCTGCAAGTCAATTTGGTTATGATCATCAATTTTAATTAAATCTTTTTCACTTGATTCTTTATTGATGTTTCTGTGATTGATTATTAATGATAAATATTCAATCACTCTTTCTTTAACTTCTTTAAGTCCATAGTGATTTTTGTCTAGAATTTCTCTAGCTCTATTTATATCTAAGTTTTCAACTTCAACTTTTCTTCAAGGTAATTTTTTTAGATTACTAATATATGTTTGGGTAATATTAGCATCAGGGCTTGATGACATCATATTTTTTAACTTATCACGCTCAGTTTTAATTGCTTTAATAATCCATTCAGGATACATTTGCTTAAGCACTGGGTCATTGACAATTTTTGAATACTCATCGTCGCCATCTTCATCATCAGCTTCATTAAGCTGCTCTTTGATGGCTTTCATTTTTTCACGAAGCAAGAACTCTTTTTGTTGTTTATCTAAATTGCTTTGAATTTTTTTATTTAATTCTTTGTCAATTTGATCTTTCATTGCTGAAGTGTCTTTTTTAGAAGATCTTTTACTTAAATTATTTTGATTTTGTTCAATCAAGCTAATAATTAATTTTAAATCATCTTCAGTTATATAACCTAATTGCAAGTATTCTTTATGTCACTTGTAAATTCTTTCAACTTCATAATTAAATTGAACTTCTAACTCAGAGTTTTCTTTAATTTGTTCCATTGAGTTTTTGAATAATTCATTATCAGTAAGTGCATTGTAAATATTTAATAATTTATCAGTGTTGCCAAGACTTAATTCATTAATAAATTTCTTGATTAATCTTACCATTAGCACGAAATTACTCTTAAGAGCTTCGAACTGATGAAGCGCAGAAGGCATTGAATAAATTGTAAATAATTCATATGGAGGTAGTAGGAAAAATCCAGTTAGTGCTCTAACTAGTGCTTCTAGTCTAGATTCATCATCATTAATGAAATCAGGCATCATTTCACTGGTGCCCTTTGTTCAGTTTCTAATTTCTTTGGCTGAATATCCTCTAATATATCTATAAAGGAGCATTGCATCATTTCAGTTTCTGTCGTAAATTAAAGTGTTGATTACTTCTTCAAAACCATTAAAATCTAGTGATGGATCAGCTAAAGCCATTTCATCACCATTATTTTCTGAGCCAAATCTTGTTGCTACCATTCCTTCAATATATTTAAGCGGTAGTTTTTCAATATCTATGCTTGATGAAGAAATTGTTTCTTCATCGCCGTATATATCTTGCAATATGTATTTATGAATAGCTTTTAGTGTTGCAATGTAATGTCATTTTTGAGAATCATTATCATAGACTTTTTCAACTGATTCAACTTGGCAAAGAGTCATATTTGAATCTAAGTTAGAAATATTAACATTTTCCAAAACATCAGCATATGTAGCTGTAGGTTTAGATTGAAGCTCTGATTCTAAAATAACACTGTTATCTTCTGCTGGTCTGTAATAAACTAGCATGATTCTAGCTTTATTAATTATTTCAGCACCATTTGAATTATCCTTAGTATACTCATTAATTATTTGTTTTCAGTATGTTGTTTGAGTAATTAATTCATCAGTAATTTCTAACTTAGCTACTTCACGATCAAATAACACAAAACAATTTTTGACAGGGTCATTTGCCTTTGTGTAGTTTCTTCTTCTATATACATTTAAATATAGTAGATTTTCAAAATTAGCCTCAGCAGTACCTCTTTTTCTTTTATTATTTCCTTTAGGTCTTCCCATATTGCCCTCCTGTTCAACTAATACAATATCAATTATAATACAATTTTAGCACTCTACAATGCGAGTGCTAAAAAAATTATTTAATTACAAAGTTAACTATTTTGTTAGGTATAAATATTTCCTTAATAATAGTCTTTCCTTCAATTCATTTTGCTACTTCATTTTTAGCTAGTGTCAAAATATTATCTTTATTATTGCTTTCATTTAAAACTGAAATTTGCGCTCTAACTTTTCCATTTACTGTTATAGCATAGGTTATTTGGTCAGTTTCTAGCGCTTTATTATCAACATAAAAATCAGTTAGATTATTTAAATTGAATAACTTTTCACTAAGTTCTCAAGCTAAATGAGGTATAAAAGGTTCTAAAATGTTAAGTGAAATGTAGAAAAACTCTAGTAAAAGCGAATTATTTTCTATTTTTTCATAAGAGTTTAGAGTTTCCATTATATAGGCAATTAATGTGTTGAATGCAAATTCATTGCGGTTATCTAAATAAATTGATTCTTGTTTTTTTAATGATTGATAAAGCTTCATTCTTGCACTTTTTTCAAATTCACTTAAGCTGCTGTGATCAATGTTTTTGATGATGCTAAAATCCTTGATAGGTATTACTTTAGAATATAGATTAAAAAGTCTATTAATAAATCTATTGCATCCTTCAACTGAATCGTCTGATCACTCTAACTCTTTTGCCGGTGGTGCTGCAAAAAGAATGAATAATCTTACAGTATCAGCACCATATTTTTCTAATAAATCAGTAGGGGAAACAGTGTTGCCTTTACTTTTTGACATTTTTGCACCATCTTTAAGTACCATACCTTGAGTAAGCAAACTTTTAAATGGTTCTCTAAATGAAACATATCCTAAGTCTGACATAACTTTAGTAAAAAACCTTGCATAAAGTAGGTGTAAAATAGCATGTTCGATTCCACCAATATATGTATCTACTGAGTTTCAATATTCAACCGAATCTTTATCTAAAGCAACTTTTTCTCTTAATTCAGGTGGACAAGTGTATCTTAAAAAGTATCAACTTGATTCAAAGAATGTATCAAATGTATCAGTTTCTCTAAGTGCTTCAGAATTACACTTTGGACACTTTGTTTGCATTCATTCTAAATTAGAACTAATTGGATTTCCACTTTTACTAAAGTCAACATTTTCAGGTAGCTTAACTGGAAGATTTTCAAGTTTTTCAGGAACAATGCCACATTTTGCGCAGTGAATCATTGGAATAGGTGCGCCTCAGTATCTTTGACGGCTAATTCCTCAGTCTTGCATATTAATCGATTGACTTGGAGATAGTGAAGATAAATCAAAATTGCTTCGTGAAGTTGATAAATCAATTTTGTTAGCTAAAGCAAACTTTTCATAGCTAGCTAGCTTTTTAGTATTGATTATAAGTGCATTATTCTTAGTGCCTAATGAAGCAAAATCAGAGATATACACATCAATTGGTTTATCTAAATTGTTATTTAAAACAGCCTTAAACGGCAATTTTAAACTAGCTTTTAGTGAAAAATCTTTTGCTTGTGCAAGAGTTTTAATTTTGTTAATTTGATCAATTTGCTCTTTAGTGAAATAATTTTTTTGAATTAATTCATCAACTAAATCATGATTTGCACTTATGCATAAAAAATCAACTACATCTAGATCTTTTTTATCATTAACAAAGATCTCGATATTGGTTTTTAATTTATTTAACGAATCGCTAAAAGTTGCTAAAAAGCCTGTTTTATAGTTGATTCAGTTATTTTGCATTGATAAAACTTTATCAGGTCAGTTACCTTTTAATAGCTCTAAAGACTCTTGCAACTCTTTAGCATAATCTCTAATTTTCAAATAATATTGCTCAGTTTCTTTTAGTTCAATCGGCTCATCACACCTTCAACAACAACCATTAATTACTTGTTCATTGGCTAAAACTGTCTTGTCCTTATTACATCAGTTTAATAAGGCTTTTTTTCTATAAACTAAGCCATTATTTCACATTTTAATAAATATTTCTTGCTCTCAACGAGTATAGATTTCATCACTTGTGATGCATTCATAGTTTCACGCAAACGAAATACCTAATTTTTTTATGTTTTCATTCATTGAACTAATGTTTTTGTATGTTCATGTTTTAGGGTGAATGTTATGTTTTATTGCTGCATTTTCAGCAGGAAGACCAAAAGCATCCCAACCAAAAGGATGCAAAACATTAAAACCTTTTCTTCTATAAAAACGAGCTAAAGCATCACCAATGGCATAGTTTCTAACATGCCCCATATGGATGTTTCCTGAAGGGTATGGAAACATACTTAAAATATATTTTTTAGGTAACTTATGATCATTTTTGGGCTCAAAATAATGACTATTTTCTCAATAATTTTGTCATTTGTTTTCAATTGATAAATGGTCATAATTTTTCATAGTAGCCTCTTAGAATAATTTTTATAGATAAGAAATATTTTTGTTAATGAAATTATTTTTGCTATTTAAGCTAAATATTATAAAGATGAAAACTGAGTTCATTGTAAGATTAACAAGGTTGAAAACAAGGTAAACTAAGCCTGCACCTTTATAATATGTTGGAATATTTAAAAATAAACCTCTAATATTTTCTCAATGCTTAATCATTGAAAAATGATTTCCTGGATCAGCTCCAAGTAAACCAAATAGTTTAAAGTATCATGGAGTGAAAAGATAGATATTTAAAACAACTAAAAGTCCTGTAGTTACTAATATTGAAATAATTACTGGTAATATTAATAAACCGGCTTTACGCAATTTTGTTTTTTGTAAAAGTTTTATTGACCAGTAAAAAATGGTCATATATATAGTTTGAGTTGTTGATAAAATCAAATGCCCTAAGATGCTTGGTAAGCTATATCCATGTGAGCCATAACTTGGTCCAAGTAAAAATAGTAAAAGAATAAGCAAAAATGCATATTTTCAGCCTATTCATAGTGCTGTAGCGGTGATTACAATTAAAGCAAAATCAAATTTTAAAAATGATATAAAAGGTACTGATAATAATTTGCTACCTGCAAAATTAACTAATATTGCAATAGCAAGCATCATGCCTGTATATGAGAGTCTTATGCTCCTGTTTTTAAAGTAATAAATGTTTTCCTTATTATTATTTTGTACCAAAAATTCTGTCTCCTGCATCACCTAACCCCGGTTCAATATATTTGTCTTTATTAAGACATTCATCAAGTGCAGCTAAATAAATATTAATATCATGGCCAAAATGCTTTTCAACATTATCCACGCCTTCTTTAACTCCAACTAAGCATACTAGGCTAATGTTATTAAAGCCATCTTTACGAAGTCTTGTAATAGCATCAACTGCACTATTTCCAGTTGCTAACATTGGATCTACTACAAAAATATAGCTATCCTTCGGCACTTCGGGAATTTTATAAAAATATTCAATAGGCTTAAAAGTAGTTTCATCTCTACTCATTCCAATATGTCCAACTTTAGCTTCAGGAATTAATTTTAATAAGCCATCAATCATTCCAAGTCCAGCTCTTAAAATGGGCACAAAAACTACATCTTTGTCAAATTCATAGCCTAAATATTTTTTATTAATTGAAGTAATTATTTCTTTTCTTTTTGTTTGATAGTCTCTTAAAATTTCATAAACCATTAATGAGCCAATTTCGTTTAAATTCTGGCGAAAAACTGAGTGGCCAGATTCCCGATTTCTCATGTTTGTAAGTTTAATCTTAATTAATGGATGATCAAGCACTTTTAGCATTTCAACCCCCAATATCTAATATTATATTTTATGATCTTAAAATATGGCATAAATATAATAAAAAAGCACTTTTTTGGGAAAAAAGCACTCTTTTTCTTATTAAATTACAAGCTTTAATTGGCTTAATCTTCAAAATCATCATCAAAATTAAAATTAATGTTGTTAAATGGCTGATCTTCAACTTTTGCACTCTGTGTTTCGCTAGTTTTATTAGTATTGTTATTTTGATTTTTTTCACTACGTTCTAAATTGAATTTTTGCTCAAAAGCTTTATTGCTTTTAGCAAAATTATTGCCGTTGCCTAGATCATTTTTCTTAAAGTTAGGTTGCACTACTGAAAAATCATTTGTTTGTCTTTGATTTCTAACAGAACGTGATTCTAACAAGTGTAAGTTATCGATTCTTACTTCAATACTGTAATTAGTTTGACCATTTGATTCATATGTTGAAGTTACTAATACTCCTTCAATTGCAACTAGTGTTCCTTTAGGCGCATAACCATTTAAAAAATCAGCTGTGCTTCTCCAAGCAATTACAGGAATAAAGTCAGTCACTTCATTATCACTTGAGTAGTTTCTGCTTATAGCAATTCTAGTTCTAGCAAATGAGATTCCACTATTAGTTTTGCTATATCTAATGTCAGATGAAACCCTACCGATTAATATAACTTTATTTAAATTCATGACTTGCTCCTATCAAATTTTTACACGTTTATTTTTAGGCAATCACATTTTGTCACTTGACTTAACATTAAATAATTTGTAAAATTCATCACTATTTTGAATTTGTATGTTCGCTCTTAATTTTGCAGGAGCATGCACATCAGTTGCAAGTAATAATTTTGCACTTTCAGGCTTATATTTGCTCTTTCAAATTACCGCAAAGCTTGTAAAAAAGTCTTTTATGTCATTTTCTTTATTAAGCATTGCAGCTTCTAAAGCACATGAAAATCCACCAGCATCTGCTATATTTTCTGATACAGTTAAAGTACCATTGCATTTGCCATATTCAGTTGTTTTATTGTCAAATAAGGCAATCATATCTTTAGCTTTCTTTTGAAATGCTTTATAGTCTTTATCACTTCATCATAAGTTTAAATTACCTTTTTCGTCAAACTGAGCACCATTATTATCAAAAGCGTGACTAATTTCGTGAGCAATAACAGCACCTATCCCGCCATAATTTGTCGCTTCTGACTGTTTTATAGAGTAAAATGGCTTATTTAAAATTCCTGCTGGGAAAACAATATGGTTCATAAAAGGATTGTAATATGCATTTACTTCTGCAGGAGACATGCTTCAGTAATTTCTGTTAATTGGCTGTAAATATTGACTAAATTCTCATGTGTTTTTAACTACAAGATAATCAAGTGCATTTTTTAATAAATTATCTCTTTTGAAGAACTTGTTGGTTATTTTAACTTGCTCATAAAAAGGTTGAATTTCTTCAGGATAGCCTATATGAACACCCAAAGCTTCTAGTTTAACTATAGCTTTTTCTTTTGTACTTTTACTTAATCAGTCATTTTTTAAAAGACGGTCTCTATAAATGCCAATCATTTTGGCTACCATTTGTTCAACATTTGCTTTAGCTTTTTCACCGAATGTTTTTTTGGCAAAATATGTGCCAAAAGGAATTCTAAATTTGTTATATGCAACATAGAATGCATGTTTTTCCTTAGTCATTGGACTATCTTGCCCTGTTAGTGCTCTATCATATTCGCCAGCAATAATTCTTGATTCATCATTTAAGTGACCAGAGAATTGAATAATAGTTTTTAAAAACATTCAAGACTTAAGGTTTTCAAAATTTTCATCATTAAAAACTTTATCAATGTTTTCTAAAAATTTAGGATAAAGCACAATTAATCTATCAACAACATTAGTAATTTTTTTAGAATTTTTGTTGACTAAATTTTCCGCAATAGCCTTTAAATCAGCATTTTTCGACAATGCTGCAGCATCAGAAATGCTATAAGGATTATACATTTTTACATAGTCAGCATTTTCTTCAGCGCTTGGAGAAAACTCAACTAATGAAGCATCAAATGCTAATGCCTGCTCAACAATTTTTTCATTTTTTTGCTCATCTGAATAATAGAACTTAAGTAGTTTTAAACTCATTTCTTTAAATTTAGCAATTAATTGTTGCTTAGCAGGATGCTTATCATCATAATATGATTTTTCAGGAAGAATTAAGCTTGGGCCTGATAGGCATAAAAGTTGCAATTCAACATTTTTAAAATCTTGAATAATGCCAAATTCAAAAGGAAGTGATATATCTCTAAAACGGAAGTATTTATATTTTTCAATTAGCTGTTCTTTGTTTTTAAGTGCCAAAATAGCCTTTAAAGTAGGCAAAATAGGCGAAACACCAAGTTTTTCCCTAGTTTGAAAATCATAAGCCATATCAGCTAAAAGTGCGTAACTTAAAATTACAGGATCTTTTATTCTCTTTCAGCTTATATTTTTTTCAGCTATTAAATCCTGTGTTTCTTGCATTAAATCTTTTTCATTTTTATTGTGAATTTCATAAAACGAACTTATTGATGATTTATCAGCTGGTATTTCAGCTTTCGCTAATCACTCACCATTAACGCTCTCATAAAAATCATCTTCTAATCTTATTTTTTCATTCATATTATTCTCCTATTTATTACTTTCTCTTACATTTGAAAGCATATACATACATGCTGTTTCTGCTCTTAAAATAGTTTTTCCCAAAGACACTATAAAACAGTTGTTTTGGAGTGCAAAATCTATTTCAGCTTTCGATAATCCACCTTCAGGACCAACAATTAAAATGCTGTTAGTTTCAATTTTATCAATTTGAGATTCAACTTCTTTGTTCTCGTAAGCAACATAAATTTTTTTGTCCTGATTAGATAAAATAATTTCTTCAAAAGTCGTTATTTTCTCTAATTTTGGAACAACGTTTCTAAAGCTTTGCTCAGCAGCATTTTTAATTATTTCATTAAAGCGATCGATTTTTTTATTAAACTCATATTTAATAATCGTTTGATCAACAAATTTAGAACTCATCGGAATAATTCTAGAAACCCCTAGTTCAGTAGCTTTTTGAAGCAATCATTCAAAACGCTTGATTTTAATAACAGGAGCTGCTAAAACTACTTCATTTAAATATTCATGATTTATGCTTAATTCTTGAATAATTTTTGCCTTATTGCCTTCTAAGTAACATTCATAAAACTTATTTAAATAATTGCATAAAAAGTGCTCATTAGCTAGCCGTGCACTTTTTATGTGTTTTATTATTTTTTCATCAAGAATGAAGTAATCATTTTCCTTTGTATCAACAAAAAATCGATGCATTTTCCCTTTCTGAGATTAATTTAAGTAATATACTTAATTCAATTATATATGTAAATACTTACAATGCACTAAAACACTTATGCTAAATAAAAACAAGCATGTTAGATTCTTAAGAATCGCGCTTTGTAAGCTGTCTGTTTATTGTTTTTTATAAAATTGATCAGCTTTATTATTTAATTCATTCCATATTTTAGACTGTTTTATTTGCACATAAGTGATAGTTTTATGAATATATTCTCAATAATCCAGGTGTACTGCATAAATAACATGATATTTCCAAAAATACTATAAAAAAGCCTTAGAAGTTCAATTATTAAATAATTTTTTATTGCTATGTAACCAACATAAAGCAAGCTTAATTTTTTTCCTATATTAAATCTTTATTTGTATGTTACTACTTGCTTATTTCCACAAATTTGCTACTTAAAGCTGTTTTATAGGATAATAAATACACTTATAGAAGGAAGAAGTTATGAAAAAATTAATTGATAAATTTACAATTGAATACTTAGATGACAAAAATCAATATCTTTTAAGACTAACCCCTGATGCACAAGATGAAATTAGTTTAATTAGTGAATTAAATATATTAGCAAGCGAAAACCAAGTATTAGATAAAAATGAATTATTAATGGTGCTTAAAACAAATAAAAGTGAACTAGCATTTAAAATGCCAATTAAAGCAACTATTGTAAAAATAAATGAAACAATTATTCAAACACCATCATTAGTTTTATCAATATATGATGATGAAAACTGAATTATGCGCTTAAAAGATATTAATAAAGACGAGTATGACAAACTAGAAGAGTTTGCAATGTGAGATAGATATCAATCATTGATAGGGTAATTAATTAAAAAAAAGTGAAAGAAAATTTTATTGAAGAGCAATATGAAATAGAATTAAGTAAAAACGCTGTCTGGAATTGTGAGATAAGAGAATTATAGACACTTTTGAAATTGGCACATTTAAAGATTTATGTCAAATCCATCATTACATTTTTCAAGATGTGTTTGAATTTAATGGTAAAAAGAGAACAGTTAATATTTATAAAAACAATTTTATGTTTGCTCTATATTTATTTTTGGATAATAATTTGTCACAAATCGATAAAATACCAGAAAATATATTTGATGAAATTATTGATAAATATGCACAAATGAATATTTGTATCTTATGAATATGAGGGTTACAAAATAAAAATTTAATTTAATTCTTAGATATATAAATGAAATAAGAATTAAAAAAATGCATCTATGGCTGTTTTATAGCCATGAAGATGCATTTTTTTACTAGCTTGTTCTACTTAAAAAATTCAGGAATTAAATCAGAATTTTGTTCTAAGATTTTTTCATTTTTTGTAACAACTTGATCATATTCATCAGTGTTTTCTACATTGATGATATTTGATTGTTCATGCATTAAAGGGCTATGTCTGTTGCTCTTTAATTTTTCATGAAACTCTATGCCACTATGCATTTCGCCTTGACCAGCTATAATGCCAATTGTGAAAAAATCTTCTCTTTCATCTGTTCAATCATCATTTATAATGCCAAATTTGATGTGAGTATCAGCACCAAAGTGTTCCTTTAATAGTTCTATAGCTTCATTAATTTCTGTTAATGTGCCCTTAGAATCTATATGGAATGAGACTAATAGATTTTTGTAACTATTATTGCTTTTTATTTCACTTATGTTATCACTGATAACTTCTTCAACAGCTTTTTTAACCTTGTCAGTTCCACTGGTTTTAGCATAGCCAATAAAAGTATTTTGACCATTTTCCAAAACATTTTTTAAATCATGGAAGTCAACATTAATAAATCAGCTTAAATTAAGAATGTCAATTACATTTTTTATAAGGTTTTTTAGCTTCTTATCAGCCATTCTCATAGCCATATTAAGCGGGAAGTCTTTGTATGTTTCCAAAATTTGTTGATTTGATACTAGTGAGTAAGAATTTGCATAATTTTTAATTTCACTTATTCCAGATAAAGCAATACTTTTCTTAATTTCCCCTTCCATGTCAAAAGGTGTTGTCAAAACTGCGATTGTCAAAATCCCCATTTTCTTAGCTATATCTGCTATAACCGGCGTTGCACCTGTACCAGTTCCACCGCCAAGGCCTGCTGCTAGGATCAAGACATTTGTGTCTGCTAAAATTTCTTTGATTTGATCAATAGAATTTAAGGCACATTCTTTACCAACCTTAGGATCTCCACCAGCACCGCAACCGTTATAGATTGGATTAGCTAATAGTAATTTGTTTTGACATTTATTTCTGTTATCTTGCAAGTGTTGTGAATCAGTATTAATTGCTCAAAACTCAATTGTTGAACTATCAAATTCATCATCAGCAATAATGTTGTTAATTGCATTATTGCCAGCACCGCCGATTCCAAAAACTTTAACCTTTAAACTTGGAAAAACTGTTGAATCGTTCATGACCGATTCTCCTTTTTTATAGAGTTATTTATAAAATTATGCATTAACTGATTTTTGAAATGATTTTAAAATTTTGCTTATTCCAGGTGTCTTTGCTTTGTATAAAGGAATAGTATTTAATAGTTCTAAAGTATTACTTATTTTTGGTAAATTATCACTAGCCAAGTGAGCTGCACCAACAAAGTATTTTTTAGTTCCAAATATGAGCATGTCAGTATTTTCTGCTTTAATTACTGAATAGCCGCTTATTTCCTTTTTCAAAATGTGTGACACAAAGTCTGCATTTTTGCCATTTACTTGAATTTCTATATCAGGATAAGCAATATTATCATCTAATAATGCTTTAATTTCCTTTGAAACTTCAGTAACAATGTTTTTTAATACAACTAAAATTCTTTCTTCTAGATTATTTTCGTTTAAGGAAGTGTACAAATCGTAATTTTTAACTACGGAATTAATTAACAAATCAAAATTATGTAAACTAACATTAGCTTCTTTTGTAAATATGTCATTCATTCTTGTAATGTCTAAGACATATTTTTTGTAAAAAAATGGACTATTATTAACAACACCAAGAAAGCTTACAAAATTTCAACTAAAGTTAACTATAAATTTAAACTTGTTATCCAGTTTGCCAATATTTAAGCATTCTGATTCCAAAAATACTTTTTTAATATCAAAACCGGCATTTTTTAAGCACTTAAGCAAACTAACTGCAAATGAATTAGGGCTAAGAGTAATTAATAATTGATTAGTTACTAATTTCTTGCCTTCTTTTTCATATGGCATTTGTACATATTCTTTTGAATAATTATTCTCTGAATAAACTTTATATAAGAATGTTTTGTTGCTTATAATAAAATCATCAGATGTTAAATTTTTTTTATTAATTTCCTCATGATACTGATTTATAGTACTATCTGTCACTTTGCCTTCAGCAAGATTAATAGTAATATAATCGTTTTTAATCTGTAAGCTTTTTTCTTTATAGCCTACATATTTATCAGATAAAATCAATGAATATTCAATTGAATATTTGCTTCTTTTACTTAAAATTGATAACTTAGAGTTTAAATCAGATTTAATTTCACTAATTTTTGACTTTAATTTACTAATATCATTAAAATCATAGCTATATGACTTTTGATAAACTGGGATGTAGCGAGTTCCTAGAAACGAAAGCACAACTACTTCAATTTCTTTTTCACTAAGATAAAATGCACCAAAATAGTTGTGTTTTTTAGAAACTTTCATACTCCCTCCTTTTTAGTTTTTTTAAATAAAGCCTAAATTAATTTAGTTAATACTCTTAATTTTGCACTCCTTGATCTATTATTTTCGCTAATTTCAGCTTTTGAAGGACTATAAACCTTAACAATGTATTTTTTTTCTTCATTAATAGGCATTTTTGAAGGATGCTTACTTTTAATTAAGTTCCCAAAAAACTTTTTAATGATTGAGTCTTCTAATGAATGAAATGTAATTATTGCTAAACTTGAGTCTTTTTTTAACAAATTTAGCGCTTGCACAAGCATGGAATTAATTGAACTAAACTCATTGTTCACTTCAATCCTAATAGCCTGAAAAACAGCCTTGCACGGATTTTTTAGACTTAGTAATTTAGCAGGATATGCTGATTTTATTACTTCAGCTAACTCTAGTGTTGTGTTAATTGGCCTCTTCTTTATAATGGCATTCGCAACTTGCTTAGCAAGCTTTACCTCTGCGTAGTTATAAAAAATAGTAATTAACTCGTCTTCACTATAATTATTGACTACAAAATGAGCATCAAGAGCTTGATTAGTATTCATTCGCATGTCTAATCTAGCATCCTTGCTATAACTAAAACCTCTTTCAGCATTATCAACCTGTGGACTAGAAATTCCTAAATCAACTAATATACCATCAACAGCACTAATATTCAATTTTGCTAATTCATCTGCTACATTGTTAAAATCAGAATGAATTAATTGAAAATTAGAGCCAATTTTGCTTAATCTTTTTCGACTCTCTTCTATCGCAAAAAGATCCTTGTCAAAACCAACTAGTAAACCATTTTTTAGTCTTTTTAGTATCTCTGAAGAATGACCGCCCATACCAACAGTAAGGTCTAAATAAATTCCATTACTTTTGATATTTAAAGATTCAATTGCTTCATTTAACAAAATCGGTATATGCTTATTTTCCATCTTAGTTTTTTTCTGCTAACTTAGCTGCTGCATTGGCAACTGAGTTTTTATCTAATTCATTTTCATACTTTGCATACTGTTCTACACTTCATAATTCGACTAAATCACCAACGCCGATAAGTAGAACTTCTTTTTGGATAGCTGCATGGGCTAAAAATTGTTTTGGAATTGTAAAGCGTCCTTGTGAATCAAGTTCAATTTCTTGACTTTTTCCAAGTCATGCTCTTCTAATTAAACGTGCTTCTGAACTAAACTGGCTTTGAGCAATTAATTTATTGCTAAAAGTCATAAAAGTTTCTTCGCTTCTTAGTTCAATAACATCGTCAAGGCCAATTGTGATATAGAACTTGCTACCTAAACTATCTCTTAATTTAGACGGAATTGCAATTCTATTTTTTTCATCAATAGCCCGTGTAAATTCACCAAACATATTCCACATTCCTCCACTATCCACCACTATTATACACTTTTGCGCTTTTATTAAAATAATAAAAATGACTAATGTAGTTTTTGTGATTTATTGCAAAAATCCTAAAACAGTGTAAAAAAACAAAACAGAGTGGCTCATTGTCAATCTGTTTTGTTTGCTTATGAAATTATGAAAAAATACTAATTAATCTATAAAACAGGCGTATAAATTATTTATTTAGCTCGGCAAGCATGACGGTAACATCTTCTACTTTACCAATTAAAGTTAGTAAATCACCTCTTTCGAGTGTTGTAAGCCCGCTTGGTAAAATGCTTCTTGCACCTCTTTTTATTAAAACAACACTTACTCCAAGGTCTCTGAATTTAATTTCTTTAATTGGCTTTCCTTCGTAAAGTTGAGAATTTAGTGATGTTGTTCCCATTACAAAGTTATCGCCTATTTCTTGTAAGTTTTGGCTAAAACGCATGAAATTAGGGTTAGCAGCTATTAAAGCAGTTCTTACTCCTGCTTCATATTCAGGTTGAATAATGACATTGGCACCTATTTGTTTTAAAACTCTAGCATGAGTTTTAGACTTAGCTCTAACAATTAAGTTTTTAACATCAAGCTCTAATAATGCAGCTACTATTTCAATATTGTCAGAAACAGCCACGACAACTGTATCCATTTCAGTTATATTTAAGGCTTTTAGGGCTTTAATGTTTGTAGCATCAGCTACAACTATTTTTTGCGCTACATCTTTATATTCATTTAAAACTTGCTCATCGCTATCAACTAGCAAAAGTGAGCAATTCATTTTTGCTAGTTGCCCAATAACAGCACTACCAAAACGTCCAGTACCGATAATACAAATGTCTTGATTTCTTTTTTTAGCCATAAACTACCACCTAAATTAAATAAATTTAATAATGATAATATTATACCTTTTCATAAATATATTAAACTTGATAATTACTTAGTTAAAATAGCATAAAAAATGATTAGTTAATACATATAATTAAAATGTATAATTTAATATTATTATACTTTCATACTATTTGGCGGTTAAATAAGATGAGATCAAAAAAATTTGCCTACTGGTGAAGGAATAGCAAAATCAGAAGCTTTTTTAAAAAGATTAGATTATGAACTAAAAATGGTACAAAAGTTAAATTTATTTTATTAATGTACGCCTTAGTAGTTTTAATAATCACTCTTTTTTTACATAGTAAAATAACTCATAACCTTGATTATGTTGCTGAAAACAAAATAACTTTTTGGGATGCTTTTTTCACAACTTGTAGTGCTTTTAGCAACACCGGATTAGTTAGCCATTCTACTTATAAAGCTTGAAATATGTTTGGGCAAAGTTTAATTGCTATTGCTGCTCTTTTAGGTGGTTTTGGGCTTTTTGCACTGAAAATATTTTTAATTAATGTTATTTTTATGAAAGGTCATGTGAGCCTCAGTGATGTTGAATTAGTTTCATACGAAAGAGGGCATTCTGACTTTTTCAAAAACAAAAGAATGATTATTGATTCAATGATCTTTTTGATGGTTACATTGCTTTTAGCTAGCATTGGCTTATCGTTTTATTTTTATTATGTAAGTCCAAAAACTGAATTAGCGCACTTAAGGGAAGTGGTAGGCAATAACAGCGCTAATTTTGATAATCCATATCATAACTGAGGCCATAGTTTTAGATTTGGCATTTTCCATGCAATAAGTGCGATTAACAATGCCGGCTTTGACATAATTGGTGACAACTCACTAATGCCATATTACAAAAATATTGGCTTACAAGTTATTATTATGACACTATTTTTAATTGGTGGTATAGGCTATCCGGTTATTCATGATGTACTTAATTACATAAGAATTAAAAGTATTAATAAAAATGCATATTACAATTGAAGTTTGTTTACTAAGATCTCAGTTGTTACTTATTTAATTGTCACTTTATTTGGTTTTATTTTTGTCATATCATTTGAATTATCGTCAACCGATTCGATTTTTAAGTCTAATTTACAGTACTATGGGAATAATGCCTACAAAACCTGATCATTATTATTTATGGTTATATCAACTCGTAGTGCAGGATTTTCAACCCTAAATTTACACTTATTATCTGAGCCAACATTATGAGTTTTAGGCACCTTAATGTTCATTGGAGCAGCTCCAGCTTCTACTGGTGGTGGTATTCGAACCACTACATTTGCAATTTTATTTTTACTAGTTATAAGTAAGGTTTTTGGAAGACCAAATGTTAGAGCGTTTAAACGCCAAGTAGATAGTGATACTGTTAAAATGAGCACAATAGTTTCAACTATCAGTGTTGTTTTAGTTGGCTTTGTTTCACTAGTTGTAATGTCTAGTTTTGATAACTTCAGTGGCTTAATTCCAAGAGCAAAATATAGTGCAACACATGTATTTTTTGAAGTATTTTCAGCTTTTGGAACTTCTGGTTTAACAACGGGAATTACTAGCTCGCTAAATGTTGGTTCTAAAATTGTACTAAGCATTTTGATGTTCATTGGTCAATTTGGAGTAAGCAGTAGTGTTTTAATATGAACCAGCAAGAAAAATTATGCTTATAAATACAATTACATTTCAGAATCAGTCACAATCGGTTAAAAGGAGAGTTTTATGGACGGCATAAATATTGACAAATTAAATAAATTTGCTTCATATTCTAGAAACAAAAAATTTCTCTATTCTGCCTATTTTATAGGCTTATTAGTATTCTTATACACTGTGTCAGTTATTATTGCACTTTTAGTTTATCGTAAATGAACTAATGTTACACTTGGACTAATTATTTCTCTTTCAGTGATAGCTTTTATTTGATTTATATTCCTTGGGCCAGTTTTACAATTGCTTAGCTTATCATTTGTAGCTTTTAGAGCACTGGAAGATGACCCAAATCCTTGAAGAAGCAAAAAACCTTATTTATGATTACTTAATTTCCAAGCATATTTCGCCTTTTATGCCTATAATCTAATCAACAAGAGAAAAAATTGAATCACTAAAGATGAAAAACAAAAGTTAGTTGCCTGATTGTTTAATCAAGATGACAATGTGAGTTTAAGAAATAAATAATAAAAAATAAAAGCTCTGCAAGCGATGCAGAGTTTTAATTTTTACTTAAGTTAATTAGAAATGAAGTAAATGTTAGAAAATTTCATACAATACCGATACATATAATTGTCAACTATGTTCTGCTTTAATAAAAATACCAGTGTGTTAAGCATTTTTGTTTAATTGTGACTGTTATATTGCTATATTACTTAACCAGCATTTATTTATCGAGAGCAATAAATATTTTTTCTGCAATTCTTTTTATCACAGGCACAACAACTGTATTACCTGCTTGCTTATATAAGTGCGATTTAACAATATTGGGTAACTTGAATGTAGATGGAAACCCTTGGAAATTGAAACATTCACGAGGAGTTAATTTTCTTATGCCTTTTTTAGTTAAAATTAAAGGCACATTATGACCTCCTGTCCCCATATTGGCTGTTAAAGTGGGGCAAACACCATTTTTGTTTTCTCTTACATATTTTCTTCTTCACTGATATATAGAATCAACATTTTTAATCTCTAAAGCAAGCTTATTATAAAAAACATTCTTGTCTGCAGAATAGTAGAAACAATCATCATCAACATTAACTTCTAAACAATCATTTAATGATGTCTTTAACTTAACAGGTAGTGGAAAAGAGAAAATATCATATGAGTGTTTGTCTTTAAATCCGACAATGTAAATACGCTCTCTATTTTGTGGGATATCCCCATAATCTTTAGCATTTAAAACAGCAAACTTTATGTGATATCCATTTGTTTCTAACGACTCTTTAATAATTTTAAAAGTCTTGCCATTATCATGGCTAACTAAATTTTTGACATTTTCCAAAAGAAATGCTTTTGGTTGTTTTGAAACAATTATTCTCAGTGTTTCAAAAAACAAGTCACCAGATTTTTCATCTTCGAACCCTTTACGATAGCCAGCAACGCTAAATGATGTGCATGGAAAACCGGATAAAATAATATCAACTTCTGGGATATCTCTAACATCTACTTTTCTAATGTCTTCATTTGATACAAATGTAGAAAAGTTAGACTTATATGTCAATATTGCATTTTTGTCAAATTCATTTGCTCATATTGTCTTAAATTTTCCTGTTTGTTCGAAGCCTAAATCAATTCCGCCAACTCCAGCAAACAAGCTACCCACTTTATACATTTCTCTCCTTTATTATTTACTACCGTAAATTGCAACAATTTAATTAATTAATATGGAAAACAATGTTAATTTTAATAGTTAATTTAAAATAATTTGCAACAAATGAACTTAGTTTATTAATACATTATAATTATATAATGAATATTAGTAAAGTTTCTAAGGATAGATATGACAAGATAATTAATCTTTATCCTGTTTGAAAATTTTTAAACAACCATATTAAAAATATATACACAAGAGGCGTTAATTTTCCTGAATCATTTAGCGAATTAATAGTTTGTTATGTTAATGACTATTATTTAAGTTTGGGAAATGGCTCTGAAGATGCATTTACAGACGATTTTAAAAAAGTTCAAATTAAGGCCACTTCAAACTGAGATTTTGATGTAACAAGTTTTGGACCAAAAAGTGAATTTGATATTTTGGAATTTGCTAGATTAGATCAGGCTCAAGATCTCTTCTATTTATATAAGATTCCTACAGATGATTTGAAAATGATAAAGGTAAATTTAAATAGCACTTTTGAGAAGTTCCAAAACGATGGCAAGAGGCCTAGATTCTCTATAATTAAAAAGTATATTGAAAAGTATGACATTAAACATTATGCTGTCGTCAATTTAAAAACTGGCAGTATTGTAAAGTCAGAAATTACATAGCTCATATTTTCTGCAGTTGTAAGCATAATAACATTATAATTATTTAATATGTACAGTTTCAAATTGCACTCATCTTATGCTCCAGCAGGAGATCAACCTAAAGCGATTAATGAATTAGTTGAAGGCATTAAAAATAATGCCAAAGAGCAAGTATTGCAAGGTGTAACAGGAAGTGGTAAAACATTTACAATTGCTAATGTCATTAATCAATTTAACCGCCCTGTTTTAGTGCTATCGCACAACAAAACACTAGCAAGTCAGCTTTATACTGAACTAAGAGGCTTTTTTCCTGAAAACAAAGTTGAATACTTTGTTTCATATTTTGACTATTACCGTCCTGAAGCATACATTCCTTCAAGTGATTCATATATTGATAAAACTAGTAAGCGTAATGCTGAAATAGATTCGATGCGTATGAGTGCTGTTAACTCTATTTTAAGCCGTAATGATACTATTGTAGTAGCTTCTGTTTCTGCTATTTATGGTGCTTTGAATCCATATGAGTATGAAAATAACTTTATCACAATTCATAAAGGTCAAAAAATTTCACGTAATGATTTTATTCGCTCACTTATAAAAAGAAATTACTTTCGTAATGATGTTAATTCTGAGCTTGGTTCATTTGCTGTTAAAGGCGATTTGGTTTTAATTCAGCCTGTTTATGACAACTCATTTATGATCAGAGTTGACTTTTTTGGTGACGAAATTGAATCAATTAAAACTATGCATCCAATAACAAAAGAAGTTTTTGCTAGCTATGATGAATTTTTGCTCTTTCCTGGTGATGCATACACAGTTAATAATGACATACTTAAACAAACTGTTGAGTTAGCTAAAATCGAATTAGAAGAAAGAATTGCATATTTTAAAAAAAATAATAGGCTGCTTGAAGCACAAAGAATTAAAGAAAGAGTCGAAAGAGATCTTGATTCATTAGCAGAATTTGGAACTTGTCCAGGAATTGAAAATTATTCTATGTACCTTGATAACAGGACTTTTGGTCAAAGACCTTATACTTTATTAGACTACTTTCATGATAAAAATCCTATTGTTTTTATTGATGAATCACACATGATGATACCACAATTAAGAGCCATGTTTAAAGGCGATAGATCACGTAAGCAAACTTTAGTTGACTATGGTTTTAGATTGCCAAGTGCCTTAGATAATAGACCATTAACATTCGAAGAGTTTGAAAATAGTTTTGATTTTCAAAAAATATATATTTCAGCTACTCCAGATGAATATGAATTAGATAAAACTCATGGAGTAGTTACCACATTATTTGTGCGTCCAACAGGATTACTAAATCCTTCTATCGAAGTAAGGCCAGCTAAAGGTCAAATCGAAAATATTTATGATGAATTGCAAAAGCAAAAAGAAAAAGGTGAAAGAACATTAATCTTAACAACCACAAAGTCATTAGCCGAAGAGCTAACTAGATATTTCATGGAAAAGAATGAAAAAATTGCTTATATTCATAGTGAGCATAAAACTTTTGAAAGAAATGAAATTTTAAGAAAGCTTAGAAAAGGTATTTATGACTGTGTTGTGGGAATTAACTTGCTACGTGAAGGGATTGATTTACCGGAAGTAAGCTTAATTATGGTGCTTGATGCTGATAATGAAAGCTTTTTCCGTTCAACAAGAAGTTTAATTCAGATAACAGGTAGAGCAGCTAGAAACAGCAATGGTAGAGTCATATTTTATGCCGATTCAGTTTCAAAGAGTATGCAAGAAACAATACTACAAAACAGCGAGATTCGTCAAATTCAAGAAGAATATAACTTAAAACATAACATTGTTCCTAAAACAATTATTAAACCAATTCCAGAGCCAATTCATAATCAAAAAATGGCTGACGCAATTTCATTTTATTTCAAAAACTCTAGCTCTAAAAACCAAGATGACAAGCTATCTAAAGATGAATTAATTGAAAAATTAAGAAAACAAATGGAACAAGCAGCTAAAGAATTAGACTATGAAAGAGCAATGGAAATAAGGGATATTATTATTGAATTGCGTGAAGGCAATAGCAGTTTAAATAAGGAGGGCTAAGATGAGTGCAAGAGATCAAATTATTATTCATGGTGCTAAGGAAAATAATTTAAAAAACATTGATTTAACAATACCTAAAAATAAATTAATTGTCTTTACAGGCCTATCTGGCAGTGGCAAAAGTAGTTTAGCCTTTAACACAATTTATGAAGAAGGTCGCCGTAGATATGTTGATAGCTTAAGCAACTATGCACGTTTATTTTTAGGCGGAACCAACAAGCCTAATGTTGATTCAATTGAAGGACTTAGCCCTTCTATTTCAATTGAGCAAAAAACAACTCATAATAACCCTAGATCAACTGTTGGAACTGTGACTGAAATTTATGACTATTTCAGACTCCTTTTTGCTCGTATTGGTAAGCCTTATTGTCCTAATCATAAGATTCCTATCACTACGCAAACTAATAACGATATTTTAAAAAGCATCTACGAATTTCCCGATCAGACTCGTTTATACATACTTTCGCCAATTGTAGATGGCGAAAAAGGTACACATGCAAACCTTTTTGAAAAACTTAAGAAAGAAGGATTTTTGCGTGTGCAGGTTGATGGGCAAATTTATTCACTAGATGATGAAATTAAATTAGAAAAAAATATTAAACATTACATTGACATTGTTGTTGATAGAGTCGTGCTTAATGAAGAGAATCAAAATAGAATTTCTGAAGCAATTAGTGTTGCTTTAGATTATTCAAAAGGATTATTGAAAGTTGAAACAACTGAAGGTGAAGTTAAAAAGTTTTCTAAATTACACTCATGTATTTATAAAGATTTTGATATGCCTAAAATTGATACTAAACTTTTTTCATTCAATGCACCTTTTGGTTCATGTGAGCTATGTAAAGGATTAGGAGTTAATTTAAGAGCTGATTTTGATGCCTTAGTTCCTGAAAAATGAAGAACTATTAATGATGGCGCTATTAAAATTTTTGCCAACATAGTAAATAGTCAAAATTTAGAATGGCAAGAGTTTGATATTCTCCTAAACACCTATGAAATAGATAAAAACACACCAATTGATCAGCTTTCTAAAGAAGAAATTGATATCATAAAATATGGCTCAAAAGAGGATATTGAGTATGTTTTAGTTTCATCAAGCGGCAATAAAACTAGAAGAAACAGACATATTCCTGGAATTTTAGAAAAAATTGAAAACGATTACTTTAACACTTCTAGCGAAAGAATTAGAGACTGACTTAAAAAGTACATGGGTTCATTTACATGTGAAAAGTGTAAAGGTTCAAGATTAAATAAATATGCACTTAGCATAAAGGTAAATGATTACAACATTGATGATTTTACAAGGATGAGTGTTGAAGATGTTCTAGAAGCTCTAGAAAATCTAAAACTAAACAGTGAAGAAACATATATTTCACAACTTATCTTAAACGAGTTATATAACCGTTTACATTTTTTAAAAAATGTGGGTTTAGGCTACTTAACTCTTAATCGTAATGCTGAAACTTTGAGTGGGGGCGAAAGCCAAAGAATAAAGTTAGCTACACAAATTGGTTCAAATTTAACAGGCGTTTTATATGTTTTAGATGAGCCTTCTATTGGGCTTCATCAAAAAGATAATGAAAAACTTATTCAGACACTAAAAAACATGGTTAATTTAGGCAACACTTTGATTGTTGTTGAGCACGATGAAGACACTATCAGAAGTGCAGATTATATTGTTGACATTGGGCCTTATGCAGGGGTACATGGCGGTAAAGTAGTTGTGCAGGGCTCGCTTGATGATATAAAAAATTGTGAAGAGTCATTAACTGGTAATTATTTGAGTGGCAAAAGAAAAATAGATGTACCATCTTTTAGAAGAAGCGGAAATGGTAAAGTTTTAGTAATTAATGGCGCTAGTGAAAATAATTTAAAAAATATTAATGTTAAGTTCCCACTTGGTAAATTTATTGGTGTAACTGGTGTTTCAGGAAGTGGCAAAAGTAGCTTAGTTAATGAGATATTAGTCAAAGGACTAACTAAATATTTATCAAAAACACAAACTGAAAAAGTGGGTAAATTTACTTCATTTAGTGGCTCATTTAACATTGACAAAATTGTCGCTGTTAATCAAAGCCCTATTGGCAGAACTCCAAGAAGTAATCCTGCTACTTATACCTCAGTTTTTGATGATATTAGAGACATATTTGCTTCAGTTGAAGAATCAAAAGCAAGAGGATATGCTAAAGGAAGATTTAGCTTCAATGTCCCTGGCGGACGGTGCGAAAAGTGCTCTGGCGATGGTTATTTAAGAATTGAAATGCACTTTTTACCAGATGTTTATGTCCCTTGTGATGAGTGTGAAGGAAAAAGATATAATAGAGAGACGCTAGAAATAAAATACAGAGGCAAAAATATAGCTGATGTTTTAGATATGACAGTTGAAGATGCCTTAGATTTTTTTGAAGCACGTGCTAATATTAAAAATAAATTACAAACCTTAAGTGATGTAGGCTTAAATTACATAAAACTAGGTCAGCCTTCTACAACACTAAGTGGTGGGGAGGCACAAAGAGTTAAGCTTGCTACATATTTACAAAAACCACCTACTGGCAAAACTATTTATGTCTTAGATGAGCCTACAACAGGATTGCACTCATATGATGTTGCTAACTTGCTTAGTGTGCTTAATAAAATTGTCGATAATGGGGATACTGTTGTGGTAATTGAACATAATCTTGATGTTATTAAAAACTGCGATCATATTATTGATCTTGGACCAGATGGCGGTAAAAATGGCGGTATGGTCATAGCCACTGGAACCCCTGAACAAGTTGCTAAAATTAAAAAGAGCTACACTGGCCAATATTTGAAGAAAATCCTTAATTTATAGGACTAAAAGGAAGACATGATTGGAATTATATTAGCATTAGTTTTAGTTACCGCTGCCATTATACTTGGCATATTCTTTGGGGCAAAATCTAGCAAAAAAACAACTCAAACTAAGACAAAAGGCAAGATTTTCGAAGAAACAATTAAAGAAAAATTGTCTTATATAGCCGAGCAAAAAAATTACAAATTTTTAGATGGCGGGCTTTTTAAGTATGCTGAAAACAATTATTTTGAGCTTGATGGGATATTAATAACTTCTAAGGCTGTTTATATAATTGAAGCAAAACGTTATATTGGTTACTTACATGGCGGATTTTTTGATGATTATTTGCTTTTAAGAGATGAAAGAAAAGAGATAAAAGTTAAGAATCCTTTTAATCAAAACTATAGACACATAAGACATTTTATTAATATGTGTAAGATAAATGTTCCAATTTTTTCCTTAATCATTTTCCCTGATTCAACCACTGTTGATATTGATAAACAAGAGCCATCAACAATAATAGCATCCAAAAGTAACCTTGATTTGTTATTAGATGAAGTTGAGACATATATGACTAATGATCCTGATTTAGAGCCTTTCAAAGTAAATGCCATAATAGATGCAATTGCCAAAAATAGAGCTCAATCAGAGAATGATAATTTTAAATTTAATCAAATAATTTCGCAAAATAATGAAAACCAATACTTTGATAGAGCTTAAAACTGTTTTATTTGATTCGAAAACATTTACAGTTTTTTATAAGCACAGTTCTAGATCTAGGCACTTTAAACTTGTGCTTTATGATAGAGAAAATAAAGTAGTTTTAACTTCGCCAATTGAAAATTTTACAATAGAAAACTGACATAATTTTCAGTTAGATAATTTACTTTTTAAGCTATTAAACAGACATAAAAATAAAAAAGACAAAATCAGTAACAGCTCAAAATATAAACAAGTCTATTTAAGTTATGGTGCAGATAATCATGCAA
Source organism: Mycoplasmopsis agalactiae (assembly GCF_000089865.1). Lineage (GTDB taxonomy): Bacteria > Bacillota_I > Bacilli_A > Mycoplasmatales > Metamycoplasmataceae > Mycoplasmopsis > Mycoplasmopsis agalactiae_B. The sequence goes on from NC_013948.1 coordinate 494,502, forward strand.
TTACATTGTTTGATCAATTAGTTAATTTAGAGTGAAAATATCATATTCGCTCTAGTTACAGTTATAATTTTGATTTAGAACAATCAAAGCTTCAAATATATTGCAACGAAATAGTTAAAAACGATAATGAAAAGCGTAAAAAAATATTTATTTATGTACTATCAAGAATTTTAGAAAACTTTGTTGCTAAAAAGCAAGAAGAATTAGTAGAAAAAATAAACAAAGCAGGATTTACACTAATAAATCCTACATTTAAGATAAGCTTAAAAAAAGCTGCTTGAGGAACAAATATAAAAAGAGGCAAAAGACTAGGCAAAATAACATATGATGTTAAAATGATAACAATGCCAATTAGATTAATTGAAGCTGTTATTTTGCATGAATTAATCCATGAATTTCACCCTAATCATAGTGACAAATTTTATGAAACTGGCTCGCTTATAATGTATGATTTTAAATTAAGAAATAAAGAAATAAATAAAATTATTGTACAGATAGTTGATTACTAATAGTACTATAAAACAGCTATATATTTAATTATGGAGTAATAATTATGGGATTAAAAGCAGGAATTGTTGGACTTCCAAATGTTGGAAAAAGCACACTGTTTAGTGCACTCACAAAACACCAAGTTGAGGCTTCAAATTATGCCTTTACAACTATAGATCCAAATATAAGCAGTGTTGCGCTTAAAGATCAGAGACTAGTTGAACTAGCAAAAATTGTTAATCCTGCAAAAATAGTTCCTGCAACTTTTGACTTTGTTGACATTGCTGGACTAGTTAAGGGAGCTTCTAAAGGTGAAGGGCTAGGTAACAAGTTTCTCTCAAATATAAGAGAAGTAGATGCAATTATCCATGTAGTAAGATGTTTCGAAAACAAAGACATTATGCATGTAGCTAACGAAGTTAATCCAGTTAATGACAAAAATGTTATTAACTATGAACTTATGTTAGCTGACATTGAAACTGTTACAAATATAATCAATAGAATTAGCAAGAAAGCTAAAGCAGGTGACAAATTAGCACTTTTAGAATACAATTTGGCGCAAAAAATTAGGCAAACGTTAGAAAACGAAATGCCAGTAAGATCATTATTACAATCACTTTCTGAAGAAGAAGTAAAACTTATTAAAACATATCATTTATTAACTGCTAAGCCAATTATTTATGTAGCTAATTTATCAACTGAACAAATAAGTAATTATGCTAATGATAAATTATTTAATGAGCTTAAAAACTCATTGGCTCAAGATGAAAAAATTATCCCTATATCTGTGCAATTAGAATCAGAACTAGCACAAGTTGATGAATCTGAAGCAAATGAGTGACTAAATTCATACAATATAAGTCTTAGCGGACTAGATATCTTAACTAAAGAATCATTTGACTTATTAAAATTAAAAACTTATTTTACAGCTGGGCCAATGGAAGTTAAAGCCTGAACATTTAAAGATGGCATGCTAGCACCACAATGCGCAGGGCTTATTCATAGTGATTTTGAGAAAAAATTCATTAAAGCTGACATTATTAGTTATGAAAATTATATACAATATAATGGTGAACAAGGTGCCCGTAATGCTGGCAAAGTTAGAAGCGAAGGCAAAAACTACATTATGCAAGATGGAGATATTTGCCACTTTAAATTTGGTAAGTAAAATCTTACTTATGGGAGTTTAGTATAATGGTAGTACTGCAGTCTCCAAAACTGCTTGCAAGGGTTCGATTCCTTTAACTCCCGCCATATATTATTAATACTAATAAGCCTATAAAACAGGCTTTTTTATTTATCTAGAAGTATTTTTCATATTCTAATTAGAAAATAAAATACGATATAATTTTTACATGACAAATTCTGAAAAATTAAAAAATCTTGAAAAAACAAAGAAGTTTTCTATAGCTTACTTAGCTTTAGTTTTATCTATGATAGTTATTACTATATTAACGTCTATTGTTGCATATGTTGTTGTTAAAAATCAAGTTCCAAGATCCATTTATAATATTGATCCAAGTACCTTTAACCCAGAAAGTTACCTAAAACATTCAGTCAAGACATGACCTATATGAGCTTTTCTAATTATTTACTTATTAGTATTTCCTACATACATAGCTGCATTTATAATACTTATTTTTGCTGCAATAATTGCTCATAATCAAAAATATTTAGTTTTATTTATACTAGGTGTTACTATTCCTCTTATTGGAATTGTTAGCACAATTTTATATTTAGTTGAATATAAAAAACTAGTAAATAATGAATTACCAAAAACACAGCAAATGCAAGAAGATGAAGTTAGAATATAAAATGCTTAGGGCATTTTTTTATTCTTTTATCGCCATAAAACAGCGTTCAATGTAAAATTAATGATTTAAAAAAATACAAAAAACAGCAGTTAAAATTCTGCCGTTTTCAATTATCATTATAAATACTCTTTGTTAAAAATTCCAATATAAGGCAGGTTTCTCATTTCTTCTTGATAGTCTAAACCAAATCCTACCAAAAATTCATCAGGAGCATGGAAGCCAAACATATCAGCATTTAGTGCAACTTTTCTGCGATATGGCTTATCTAATAAAGTTAAAATTCTTATTGATTTAGGGTTTCTTGTTTCTAAAATTTCTTTAACTTTATTTAAGGTTATGCCTGAATCAATAACATCTTCAACAATTAAAACATCCTTGCCTGAAATTTCTTCGGCCATGTCCATGATTATCTTAACACTTCCAAGCGATTTAGAACCACCAGCATAGCTTGAAGCTATCATAAAATCTAGTTTATGATCAACACTAACATCTTTAATTAATTGAGCTAAAAAAGGAACACAGCCTTTTAGTAAGCCAACTATTATTAATCCATCAGTATTTGCGTAAGTTTCGTTAACTCATAATGCTAATTCCAATATTCTTTTCTCTAATTCCTCTTTAGAATAAATAACTTTAAGAACTCTTTTGTCAATATTATTTTGCATAGCTAATATCTAGAACTTTAATGTTGTATTTTTGAGGAACTTCAACTTCAACAACATCACCAATTCCATTAGCTTCCATAATTGCTTGTGCAACAGGTGATTCGTTACTAATTTTATTTTCAATAGGATTACTATCGTGTGGCCCCATTATTGTGACAACTAATTCTTTATTTGTTTTCATATTTAGATATCTAACAGTTGCGCCAATTCCAGCTTTATTTTGAACAGCACTTTTTGTATCAATTATTTCAGCATTTTCTAAAATACGTTCTAGTTCAAGAATTCTTCTTTCAACTTCGCTTTGACGATCACGAGCTGCATCATATTCAGCATTTTCTGACAAGTCACCTTGAGCTCTAGCTTCTTTTAATGATGCTTGCACTGCTGGACGTTCAACAGTTACTAATTCAGTATATTCATTTTTATATTTGTTATATGTCTCTTCAGATAAATAAATCTTTTCATTTCCAAGTAATGCCATTAATTATTCCGCCTTATAACTATCTATAAAATTAATTTTAAATTATATATTAAAAACAAAAGTTTTTAATTACTTAGTTTAAGTTTAGGTTTAATGATAAATATTGTTTAGTTAAGTGACTGTACATAATATTAAGTTAATAAGACATTACTTATATCTTTATTTTTGCCTTATAATACTATAAAAAAGGCTTATAGGTAATGTTTGAAATACGATAATGATTAAGAATTGCTTATTTTATATGTAGCTTTTATCCACATATAAAAAATTAAAAAGTGTAAATGCTACACTTCTGATTCATTAGTGTGTGATATTAAAATCTCTTTTATTGTCACATCTTGCGGCAATTCATAAATATATAAAATAGTCTGTGCTATTGTTTCTGGCTTTAAGCCATTATCAATACTTTGTTGAAACTTTAAATACTCATCTTTAATTTTATTATTTGTAACTGTGCTTAATAAATTTGTATTAACAATGGCAGGCTCAATTAATGAAAATCTAATATTAGTATGTGCTAATTCTCTTCTAGCTTGCTGAGTTATAGCATTAACAGCAAATTTTGAACCATTATAAACTGAATGATCGTCATAAGTAAATCTGCCAGCTGTGCTACTAATATTAATTATTGTGCCTCTGTTAGCTTTAATCATTGATGGAAGCACCGCATCCATACCATTAATTACGCCTTTTATATTTGTGTCTATAATGTCATATTTATCTTGCAACGATTGATCATAATATTTATCTAAAGGCATAATTCCAGCATTATTAAGCATTAAGTCAACTAATCCAAATTTAGATTCAGCTTCACTAACTGCATTATTTAAAAATTCAAAATCTCTTACATCTATATTTTTAATTAAGCAATTTTTAAATTCAAGTGTTTCAAGCACACTAGTATTTTTATCAATTAAAAGTAATGGATACCCTTTTGAAGCAAATAATTTTGCTGTTGCTAGTCCAATACCTGAATTAGCACCTGTTATTGCAATAAGTTTTTTCATATAGCCTCTTGATAGTTTTGTTTTACTTGTTAATTTTATTTTATTAAAAAATAATTTAGTGTCAAATAATTTGGTATGTGTCTTTTATAATTGTGATGTACTAAAAGCCTATAAAACAGTTTTATATATAAACTATCAAGTAGCAAAAAAATGCACCAGCAAGGATGCATTTTTTATTTGTCTTTAGGATTAAACTTAACAGTTTCTAATTTATCAGTTTTAAGTTTGTCAATTAAGCCATCGAAAATATGAGGAGGCTTATTATCCTTGGTATTATAGTCATAACTTAAACTTTGGAAAAGCACAACACCGTTAGTTCTTTTACGTATTACTCTTTCAAAATCTTTATTAGAAAGCGGTAAGTATGTCATTTCACTACCTGGAATGTCTTCAATTGATGTATTAAGAATACCTATAACATTAAATGATGAATCAATTACCATTGAGCCTGAAGCGCCTTCTTCAAGATTAAGCTCACCAAAAGGTATATCAGTATATAACGTTGAGAACTGGTCAACTATTGTTAAAGGCATACCGTGTTCTTTATTATCCTTAAGAAAAGGCTTTTCATACTTTTTGTAATGATCATTTAATGAGTTATATTCTTTGTTTAATTCAGAATCATATTTGAGTCAAACATCTCTGAAAACATGCTCATCAATAATTCTTCTTTTAGTAGAAATTAATCCGCCAGTTGACTTAATACCTCTAAATTGTGCAGGTGAAGAAGTAACAAATGGGTCTCAAAATCTTGAATAACCCGCATAAAATTGTGTTGATAGTGGGCTAAATTTATCTTTTTTAAAGTTTATATATCAGTCTTTTTCAGTATCTGTATCAATTATTTCACTAAGCTTAGGCAACACATCTTTTAGCTTATCTTTTTTGATTTTAAATCTAAGAGTTACAAAATCTGCACCAGAGTTTTTGGTGGTAAATTGTGCATTATTCTCAGGAACATTATTAAGGTCTATTTTCTCGCCTTTAATATAAGCTTCTGTTTCATATCTTGGTACATAGTAAGGAGCACTTAAGTACTGTGAATAAGCTTCAAACGCATTAACATACTTGCTATTATTATTTATATATTTATGCTTGCTTAATTCAAAAATACCAAATGTATCATCTATTTTATTTTCTGCTATTCTATTAGTTCTAAAATACTGTTCAGTGCTTCTATTATCACTAGTATCAGTTGCATGAACACCGTCATAAAAGCCAGGAGGAAATTCATTTCATCTGCTATCAAATGAAGTATCATTCACTCCATTAGTATGCAAACTTTTATCAAATGTTTTACGCAAACTAAATACATGAATATTTGTTGCTAGTAAAAATTCATATGAATCAGGATCTGTATTTTTTATACGATCGATGACTCAAGCAGTACCTGAGTGACGCGAAAAATTGAGCCTTTTGTCTAATTTTTGTGTACTTTCTACAAATTCATCAACTCAAACTTTTTGGTTAATATTTAACTCAATGCTTCGGTCGTTGATATATTGGAAAAAATCAGAATTCTTTTTTAATGATTTATTTATTTTTCCATCGTTTTTTATACGTAAATAATATTTATGATCGCCTGCAAAAATTAAGAGTTCAAATGTTCCTTTAACATCATCAAAAACTGCTTTAATATTCTTAATGTTTTTAATATTGAATAAATTTTCTAGTGATTCAAAGCTAGCATAGTAAAAAAGCTGACTTAAATTTGAAGGCAAAAATCCAAAGGGATTAATTTTTATAACATCATTAATATTAATTGATTGGGGATTCAAGTCTTTTACATCTTCAGTATTAAATTTTTCTAAATATTTTTGACTTAAATTGTGTCATAGTGGAACTCTAGGATTGAAAAACTTAGTTCTTTCGTCTTTAGAATCTCCAACATTACCATATTCGCCTAATGGTTTTACATGTTTAAAATAATTGCTATCATTTGTTCTGGTACTAAAATCATATTTATTTTCATATACATAATCAGTTGCGTTTGCTTTTAAATATTTTAAAAATGTACTCTTTGCTTCATTATAAGTTTTAGTTTTTTGGTGAATTTCACGAGGTGTCATATTTTTTAATTGAGCAAATGACAAAAAGTGCTTATCAGCCTGTTTTATAGTGCTATCAGAATTATTATCAATAGTTATTTCATCTATATTTTTGGGCTTTATTAACTCAGGATTTTCAGATGGCATTACTATTATTTTTGACCGATCTGTTCTGTCCATAATAGCCTTATCATCTTGCTTTTTTGACCCTATTGTACAAGATATAACAAGAGTGAGTGGAAAGGTTGAAGAAATTGTGCCTAATAATAGCTTAAATTTACCTTTTGATTTTACTAATGTTTTTTTCATTATTAAACCCCTAAAATTATCATTTGAAGCATAAGTATTGTTTTTATTGCATAACAATAAAATTGTTATTGTCTTTTAATAATTATATTAGACAAAATTTAATTAATTTGGGAAGAAATATGCTTATTTTGAATATTTTTTCATATTCAAAATACCAAAAGTACTGTCCTTAAGGCTTTTTGTCAAAAATTAAGTTCCGGTAGAAGGAAAGCACTACCAAAACATCCAAAACTTACTTTCTTTTAAAACGAAAATAAAAAATAGCACACTCATTTATGCCACTATTTTTTAATAAAATACTATGCTTCTGTTTCTGATTTAACAACATATAAAAATAATGCTTTATTTTTAGAAGCTTCAAAACGAATGTTTCTAATTTTTAAATCTCTTTTTAAATCTTTTAAATCACTTTTAATATTGGGGTTTTGAATAACCATTAAAAGCCCGCCAAAAGATAATTTTGGATAAAGTTTATTGAAAATTTCAGTATTACTGGAATTATCATTGACACTAACAATTAAATTATATTGTTTATCATCTGAAGCTATAAAACAGGGTTTTTCAGTTATTTTGTCACTGAAATTAAGTGCAGCTTCATTTCAAATTTTAGAATTAATTGCTCTATGCGTAATTTCAACATTTGCTAAAGTCATTGTTTTAAGTGTTAGATATAAATTTTCTAAATTTAATCCGTCTAATAAAACATTTTTTGCATAGTTTAGGTAAACAGACTTAACAATATGAAGCATATCCGATTCATCTATATTGGTGCTAAAGGCTTTATTAATAAATTCATCCTTTGTCCCTAATTCACTGCCTTTTATGTCCATTATGGCTTTTGCAGCTCTTTCTTCTTGCGCCTTATTAAACTGTTTTTTGATTTTAAATACTTTTACAAAAACAATAATTGAAGTAATTATTCCAATTAATGAAGCTATTATTGCTGAAGCAATTAAGCCTCAACCTAAAGGAGTAGGAAAGCCATTTTGAACTATTTTTTCCTTAAAGCTCATATTTTTGCCCTCCATATTGTAAAAAGTCATTTAATATGATGACAGCACTTAAAGTATCTTTTTTGCTTTTAGTTTTTTTATTAGAAAACTTTACATCTTTTAATATTCTTTGCGCTTTTATTGTGGAACCATATTCATCAACTAGGTAAATTGAAATGTTTGAAAAATTAAGTGCTAATAATTTAGCAAAATCATCTACCATTAGCGTTCTTTCGCTTTTAGTACCGTTGCTTCTTAAAGGATAACCTAAAACAAAAGCATCAATAGAATTTTGATACTGTTTGATATATTCTTTAACTTTGTTAATTACAGCATTAAAATCATTTTCACTAAAATATATAGTTTCTATTGCATTTGCGCTTATTTCTAAAATATCACTAATTGCAAAACCGCATGTTTTAGTTCCTAAATCAAATGCTAGCTTACGCATTAATTAAATAGTCCTTAATTAAGCTTTGTATATTATCTGAATAATTCATTTTTCCCATAGCTAATATAGGAGCACCGCCACCACGGCCATCAAGCTCAGAAGCTATTTTTTTAAACATCTTATTAGCGTCAATTACTCTTGTTGCAATAGCTAATAATAATTCATTTTCATTTCTTGAACCTACTATTGCAATTGTTTTGCCACTTTGGAACTTATCTCTTACAGAAGCAGCTATGACTTTAACATCCGAAGCATCAGCTTCTAAATTAATATAAACATCAAAATCATTGATTTTGACGAATTTGACTGTTTCATAGTCAAATTCAACATTTGAATGATCTTTTAATAACTGTTTATAAGCTTCTCTACACTCTTCAATTATTTTTATGATATTAGCATTTAAGGTTTCAATATCAGATTCATTTTCATTTACTACAGGTGCGCTGTAATCACTCTTAAGTTCTTTAATTTTCTTAATAATTGTTGCTAATTCATCATTAAGTTTTTTATTAACATCGGTCAAATATTCATTAACTAATTTGCTTGAGCTTATAGCTCTAATTCTAAATACTCCAGCTTGTTTTTTTTCAACATTAGTTATTTTGAAATTTTCTAATTTAGAAGTATTACTTAAGTGCGTACCACCACACAAGTCACTAGTTATATCGCCAAAGCGTACGACTCTAATTGCTCTAGGATCCATATATTCGCCTTCTTCTAATGTCATAATAGCACCCATTTCTTTAGCTTTGTCAACTGTAGTTATAATGTATTCTCTATCGATAGATTTGCTAATATAGCTTCTTACTAAGTCTTCAACTGCTTTAATTTGTTCATCGCTAGGTTTTTCATCAGCAGGAAAGTCAAATGTTAATCTTTCTTCATTGTTATCCGAACCTAATTGTTCAATGTGAGATCCTAAAACATTTCTTAGTGCACAGAATAATAAATGTGTACCAGAGTGATTTCTTTCAAGGCCAATTCTAATTGTAGGATCCACATAGCATGAAACTGATTCGTGAATGTTCATTTTACCTTCAACAAAATGAATATGGTTGCCGAATTTATCTTTAAATACATCAACAATTTTGATTTTATTTTCGCCTTGAATTATAAAGCCTTTGTCATGTCTTTGGCCACCACTTGTTGCATAAAATGGAGTAGTTTCTAAAAGTACGTATCCTCCTGTTTCAAAGGCTTCTACTTCATTTTCTTCATCTAAAAGTTTGAGCACTTTTGTAGTAGCATTTAATTCAGAATAGCCTACAAAATTGTCCATTTTTTTATCAATTAATGCTAGTGAATTTATAACCTTGTCCATTCCACTAGCCTTGCCACCCTTAGAAGCTAAAGCATGCTTTTCTTTAGCTAATTCAAAAGCATCCATATCAACACTTATGCCCTTTTGATGCAAAATTTCAGCTGTTAATTCAATAGGAAAGCCGTATGTTTCTAATAAATTAAAGGCAACTGCACCATCAAAAATTTTGCTTTTGCTATCTAAAAATGATTCAAGTAAAACTTTTCCTTTTTCAATTGTTTTGCTAAACAATAGCTCTTCTTCTTTAATTTGCTCAATAACATCTTTTTCATCATATTCATAAGGTAATGAAGCTTTAACAACATGAACTAATTTATGTAAAAATAAATCCTTGATGCCTAATTGCATACCTTTATAATATGATCTTCTTAGTAGTCTTCTAATAATATAACCACGGCCAACATTAGAAATTTTTGCACCATCAGCTATAGCATTTACTACCGTTCTGATATGGTCAGCAATAATTTTGAAATTAGTGTTAATTTCATTTTGCTCTGCATCTTTAACAAAGTAGTTTTCGATTACATACTTATATGGAGAATATTTTTCAATTTCTCTTATTATGTTTATGAATAAATCTGAATCATAATTAGTAGGAACATCTTGCATTATGCTGGCAAGTCTTTCTAATCCTGCACCAGTATCGATATTTTTTTGTTTTAGCTCAATGTAGTTTCCTTCACCGTCATTGTTAAATTGAGAAAAAACAATGTTTCAGATTTCAATATATCTATCGTTTTCTATGTCATTTTTTAATAAATCAAGCCCGCGAGAATCATATTTTTCACCACGGTCATAGAAAATTTCTGTACATGGACCACATGGACCAGAACCTAGATCCCAGAAGTTTGTATCTTTTGTCCCGCTAATTAAATGAGATTCATCAACACCATTTTCTAGCCAGTAGTTTTTAGCTTCTAGGTCTTCTTCATAGTACGTAAAGTATAATTTTTCTAAGTCCATTTCTAAAACATTTACTAAAAATTCTTTAGCAAAAGCAATAGCTTCTTTTTTAAAATAATTGCCAATAGAAAAATTACCAAGCATTTCAAAAAATGTATGGTGTCTGCTTGTTACTCCAACATTTTCAATGTCATTAGTTCTTATAGCTTTTTGACTATTGGTAAGTCTGAATGCAGGTGGTACTTTTTTGCCTGAAAAATAGTTCTTTAATGTTGCTACACCTGAATTAATTCATAATAATGATGGATCATTAACAGGTATTAATGACTTGCTTTCAATTACTAAGTGATCTTTTGACTTAAAAAAATCTAATCATTTCTGTCTTATCTCAGTAGAAGTTAACTTTTTCATAAATACACCACCTTATAAGTATGTTTTCTCTATATTTTTGTAATAAATTTTTTCAATCACAGCTCCGCCAAGACATTTTTCACCATCGTAAAGCACAACTTGTTGTCCCGGGGTTACAGCTTGTGCTTCTGACGGATAATATACTTTTATAGCATTATTGGGCAATAGTTCAATAGTTACAGGAATATCTTTTTGTCTATATCTAAATTTAGCACTTAAATTATTTAGATCAAAATCATCATGATTAAGTGTTAATCCAGTTGCCAATAAGGCATCAGAAGTTAAATAACTTAAGTCACTGCTTGGTGAAACATATAATATATTTTCTTTAACATTATGCCCACAAACATAATAAGGCTCAGCTTGTCCGCCTAAATTTAAGCCTTTGCGCTGGCCAATTGTGTAATAAAAGCATCCTTCATGTTTGCCTATTTTTTTATTAGTTTTTATATCAACAATATCTCCAGGCTGCATTGGAATATAGTTTTGTAAAAACTTTGTGAATTTACGTTCACCTATAAAACATATGCCAGTTGAATCTTTTTTACTAGCAGTTATTAAGTCTTGTTCTTCTGCTATTTTTCTAACTTCTTCTTTAGAAGTAAAATCAGCTAAAGGCATAAGCACTTTTTCTAATTGTTCATGGCTTAATTGTGCTAAAAAGTATGTTTGATCTTTATTTAAATCTTTGGCCCGATAAAGTCTTCCATCAGTAACTCTAGCATAATGACCCATAGCTATATAATCGGCGCCTAAATTATTAAAAGCATAGTCACTAAAAGCCTTGAATTTTATGTACTTGTTGCACAATATATCAGGATTTGGAGTTCTGCCATGTTCATATTCAGAAATAAAAGTTTTAAAAACATCATTTCAGTACTCATTAACAAAATCAACTCTATGTAGCTTGATTCCTAATTTATTTGCAACTTTTAGTGCATCTTGATAATCTTGCTCTTGTGGACAAATGTCTTGCGAAATGTTTTCATTTCCTAAAAAATCATTGTTAAGCATTGAGTCTCAGTTACGCATAAAAAGTCCTTCTACTTCAAATCCTTGCTTAAGTAACAAATATGCACAAACTGACGAATCAACACCGCCTGACATTCCTAAAATAACTTTTTTCTTATTAAACATAATTATTTTTAAATTTTACCATTTATTTGGCTTCTAATTTTCCGATTCCAAGCTCATTTTTAAATATTTTTATTGCTTTACACTTTAGTTTGTTTACTATTGCAAATTATTAGCAAATATGCTTATGCTATAATAAAAAAGAATGTTTTTAAAATTCATAGGAGGTATTATGCCAACACCACATTTAAGTTGTAATAAAGGCGAAATTGCTAAAATAGTTTTAATGCCAGGCGATCCCTTAAGAGCTGAATATATGGCTAAAAAGTTTTTGACTAATCCTAAATTAGTTTCTTCTGTAAGAAATATTTATTTTTACACTGGTGAATATAAGGGAAAATTAGTTACTATAGGTGCTAGCGGTATGGGTGTAGCTAGCATGGGGATTTATGCCTATGAATTATTTACTGAATATGATGTAGATGTTATTATAAGACTAGGTTCAACTGGCTCATATTTTGACTGATTAGACACTAAACAGCCAGTTTTGGTCAAAAGAGCATATGCTGATGGCTTAGGTTTTGTGTCGCTAATGACAGGGGAAAAAACTCATAATGCATATCCCGATAAAGATATAGTTAAGTTATTAAAAAAGTCTTCTAAAAAGAAAAAAATAAATGTACTTGATGTTTCTTGTCATACAACTGATGTGTTTTATAGCCTAAGACCTTTAGAAGAGACAATAAAGAAAACTAAATGTCAAACAGTTGATAATGAATGCTTTGGTTTATTTACAACTGCTAAAAGATGTAATAAAAAAGCTGCTGCATTGCTAAGTGTTTCAGAAAATATAATAACCGGAAAATCAATGACTAGTGATGAAAGACTGCTAGAATTTTCACAAATGTTTGAAGTAGCTCTTAATGCTTTAAATGATATTTATAAGCATATTGAGAAATAGCAATCCTTTCATGATTTAAAGTTCAGGTTTATGCCTGAATTTTTCTTTCTTCAGCCTACTTATTTTTGCTAAATGTGGCTATTTTTCAGACTTATAAGGAAATTCATATTTATTTTTTAGGATTTTCTGAAAAAATATGTATATTAAATGTTGAACATTATGAGGTATATCAACAATATGAACAAAAAATTTAAAATTTTAACACCTATAGCAGCTGTATCGGTAGTTGCAGCTATAATAACATCTGCTGTATTTGCATCCCCACAAATAATTAATAAATCTAGATTAGAGAATATTACTGATCCTATAAAACCTTTTGGTGATCCTAAAAATATTGAGCTAAAAACTGATGCTGAAAAGGTAGAAAAAATTCTCAAATCTGAATCTTCAAATAAAAGCAATATTAATGGATTCATTTCAAAAAGTGCTATTAACACTTCGAATAGGACTTCTACCAATAGTGCTGTAAATCCGCAATCTAAGAATCATGAATGGTTTTTAAACACTAAATTTTGAGAGGATCTAAACTTTGATTTTATTGGTGTTGATGAAGAAAGCAAACAAAAAGATGACAAAAAGAAAGCTGAAAAGTCAAAATTAGATGCTAAGTCAGAATCAAAAAGAGATTATTGATACAACAACACCGAATTTTGAGAAAAACTAGATTTTGACTTCATTGCGTCTGACCATAATAGCTATAAAACAGAAACAAAAGTAGAAATAGAAAAAATTAAAGAAATAATCGAAGAGAAAGAAAAAGCAATAAATTCTGTTACTGAAGTATCTTCTGAAGAAAATAAAATAAAAGAGAAATCAGTTGATGATTTAGAAAAAATGCTTGCAGAATTAGAAAAAAGACTCTTTGGGAGCTTCCGTGATGCAGTTATAGCAAAAGAGAACATCGATAAAGAAATTAGCAATCTAGAGAAAAATACAAAGGATAATGAATCAAAATTAAATGAATATATAAACAAAAGAGAAGAAGCTGGCGAAAAGTTAACTAAAGAAAATGATGAATATTTTGCATATAAAAAAGTAATTGAAGAATTACAAGAAAAACTAAAAAAATTAAGCAGAAGTAAAAATTTTGCTTAATTTTTTAATTTTAATTTATATAGTTAAAATACTGTTCTTATTAAAAAAAATAACCTCGAAAATTTATACTCACTGTTTTATCTGAGTATAAAGGCTATTATTAAACCTACTAGAAGATATACTGCAACAGTAACCAAATATATTGTTAATATTACTTTGCTGTTTTTTCTTCTTTTGTTTTTTAATGATTTTTTGACGACTTTTTTGGTACTTGATTGCGCTTGTAAAGTGAGTTTATTTTTATAATTTGATCTTTTTGTATTATCAGTTATCATTAAGTTTTTATTATTTCAATCTTGATTAGTGTATAAATTAGCATCAACCTCACGAGGTTTTTTAGCAATTTCTTGTAAGTTGTAACCGATATTACTTTCATTAATAGAGCTATTTAAATGACAAATTGTTTCAGGTGTATTTATGGTTGGCGAATAATTAGATTCTACTAAAACATTTGTTTCTCTGGCTACAGATTCATCATTTTTATTTACTCTTTTAATTCTAGTATTAGTTACAAATCCTTCATATGTCAATTCAAGCATTTGCATAATTTTAAGCTCATCTATAGCATCCAACAATGCGTTATGACTTTCACTATATCTACTATTTCCTGATAGTAGTCTATATATTGATTCAACCTTTCAATTTGATTTTAATGCCCCGTTTTTAAATGTTAGAGAATCTTTAGGTATAAAATCATTAGTTTTAACATTTTTAGCAGGTATACTAATATCAAATCAATTATATAAATCATGTAATTCAGGCAAGTGCCTATGATCAAATTTTGTATATGAAAATCAGTCTGTTATATTGTAGTAATCTAAAAACTGAATAAGTTTTTCAATTGCATCATCATATGTATTAACTACATAATCTTTTATTCCATATTTCTCTAATTCTGGAATATGGTAAGCATTTTTATACATTGATGGCGATTGTTCTCGTTCACCTATTAATCAGTAATTTTGGTCAACTAATTTGAAGTTGTTTTTATCTGCTATGACAACTCCTATCGACACAACTTCATTGAAAAAATTAGTTTCAACATCAATTACTGCAACATTGTTGCATTCAGCCATAAAGTAATCATATTCGGCTTCTTCATTATATTTTTTAGTTCATGATGCTTCATAGTTTATTCTTTTATTATCAATTTTAAAATTACCTTTAGATATAGCTATTGCTACTTTGTTTGCAAAATCATTTTTGTCTTTTATTTTTATGTTATATGCTTTATTATTTTTAACATTTCAGAGAATGCCTTTGTCTAAATTAAGTCCAAACATATACATTGCAGTTTGCAAAAAATTATTCTGCGATAATTCATTAACAAACTTTAGCTCATAAACAATGTCATCCTTTACAACATCTGCAAGGCCAGATATATTCATACTATAGTTATTAAGATCATTTGTGAATGTAAAATTACATCCTACCTGAACTCATTCATCTCTATTTAACAGTGTGCTAATTCTACTATGAATAAGTTCTTTTTCCTCTTCAGTAACAAAATCAACTATTGCTTGTTCTATGTATCTCATCTGATTTGTTTCCATTGCAGTTAAGAACAAAATCAAATCATTAACCGAGTCTCTTCGAGCAACAAAATCTTTATATTTTTCATTTCATTGCTTATCTTTTGATTTTAGTCGAAATTCAATTGCTTCTTTTATATTATATGAACTAAAGTATGATGCTTCCTGATAAATACCAATGCATGGACTTAGATCTATCAAATCATCATTTGGACTTATATCAATTGTTGAATTATCTTTTATATCAATTATTTCAACATCTAAACAGCTATATATGTCAGCTAAATGCTCGTTAAACTTATGATCAAACATATCCGAAATTGAATAAAAATGTACAGGTCGTTCCTTAATTAGTGCGCAATTTTTAAGCATCTGCTCATTTAGCGGGTTGTCATATTCATTGTAAAAAATAATCTTTCTTTTGCCACGACTTGCTGCAACGGCAAAAATATTCTTAATGATTGTGGGGTTAACATTATATCTACTAAGCCTTCACTCATAGTATTCATATGATCAGTCAAAAATAACACAAATTGGTCTTTCTAAACCTTTAGAACTATCGAATGTTGTAAAAATCGCAGAATCATTTTTGGGCTCTACTATTCTTTCTTCATCTCGTATGCTTGCATATACAGTTTTTTTATTAAATTTTTCTGGATAATTATTTTCTAATGTGTTAAGCACTTCTGTAATTATTCCTATTCTGCTTCCTAAACACAAAATATCCTTAGGGTTTTGAGTTGACAAAAATTGAACGATTTCATCTTTATTTTTGTATTCAATTTCACAATTTTCATTTACACCTATAATGTCTTTATTTCAGACCCTGCCAAGCATTTTGCCATGCTCTTTTGGCATTCTAAATGATTGAGTGAAACTAATTTTTTCATAATTAACCATGAAGCTACTTATGAATTCATCTGCCTTTAAAGTTGTTGCATCATATATTTTTTGATCCATGTCGCCAACAGCTACGATTTGGATATTTGGATTATAGTTCTTTATTCTTATTAACAAATTGCTAATCTCAGTGTTAATGTCTTGATATTCATCAAGAACTAAAATATCGTAAAATCCAGGCACAATATCAGTTTCTAGATAGTCTTTTATAGCGCCGCTGCTTGATGTTGCTATATTCTTTTGCTTAAGTATTCTATATGCAAATCCATGATAATTTGTTCTTTCTACATTTTTATTCTTAATTTTGTGTTTAGCATCAAGCTTCAGTAACTTATTGTATGTTAGATACAAAATTTTCTTTGTACTTGGTAACTCATTACATAATACTTGTATTGCGGTTGTCTTACCACTACCTATACATGCATCTACCAAAACATTTTTATTTTCTTTGACCAAGTCAATCATTTTTTGCTGTTCAGAAGTTAAATTACTGTATGATAAAATAAAGTTGTCAGAACTCATATTACCTCTAAAAGTTTGTATTATTGAAAATACTGCTAAGTATAGTTTGCAAAAATTTTGCCCTTGTTTTAGGGCAAAATGCAACAATTTATTTTAAAAATGATACACTATATCCCAAGTTACTTTTCCGTATGGAATAAATATGAAATAGTTTTTACAAAAAATTAGTTTAAAAATGTAAATATTGCAAAAATACCACAATTTTATTGTGATATTTTTGTCATTATGCTTTTTGACTAAAACTCCTTATTTATAATACTGCATGAATATTTTAATAATTAGAAGGACATGTAAAAATGAAGAAAAAACTTACTATTGCCCTTTCATCAGTAATTGGTACTGCACTGCTAGCAACTGCTATTGCAGTTCCAGTCGCTTTACATCAAAAAAATAAAAAACCACTTATGATCAATAATAATTTTGGCGCTATCAAAAATCCTAAAGATATGAATGATTTAATGATAGATGATGGCAATATGACTGAAAGTCATCCACCATTAATGAAATCAGAACCAGTAGATCTTAGTTCTCTTATTAATAAAGCAAGTTTAGGCTTAATAATTACAGATAGTGATTTACCTACTCAAAAACAATTATTAGATTTAGTTAAGAAAGAGAATCCTGGCTTAAGTGAACAGGCCTTACAGTCTTTAACTGTTGAAAATATCTCTAAAGAAGGTTCAACAATAACTTCTAAAAATAAAGATGATTTTTCTGGAGAAATAAAGCTTGAATATAGATCTAGAACAAATAGCGAACAAGAAAAATATAACAATGAAACAGCTGAATTAGTAAAAACAACATGAGAGAAGTCATTCAAAAATAAATTGCATAGTCTTATAACATTTGGCGAAATTTTTGATAGTTTAGTAAAAAAAGTTAATAGACAGGACAGCAAAATTACTATTGAAGAAAGTAATAGGAACACTATGCCTGATTCTCCATTTAAGACCAACACAAATACAAATAATAATAGTTCTGAAAGCATAAGTTTAGGATCAGGCGCAGCAGGATCATCGTCTGCATCTTCTTCAACCACGTCACAGCAAAAAGAATTTAAAATTAAAGTTGCTGATAAAACAGAAATTAAATTAGAGTTAGGAAAAATCACATCAGGAACTGTTCCTACCAAATACATTGATAAAAATGGCAAAGAAGTTACTACTGATAGTTGAGATTTATCTAACCTAGATGCAACTGTTATCACCAAAATTGGTTTCCACGATTACAAAGGAAGCATTAGAGTGCCAAATCTACCTAAAAATGTTAAGCAAGTACCAAAAGAATTACCATCAGTAGTAACTAGTTTAGAAAGCACATTTAGTGGATTACAAAGTGCCACAGTTTCTGGAATTGAAAGCTGAAACACATCAAACATAACAAATTTATCAAATACATTCTATGGAGCAAAAAACTTTAATCAAGATATATCAAAGTGAGATACTTCAAAAGTGACAGATATGTCAGCAACATTTTATGGTGCTTCAAAATTTAATAGTTCGCTAAGTGGCTGAAAAACAGATAAAGTGACAACAATGCGTTCTATGTTTTATGAAGCTAAAGAATTTAATCAAGATATTTCATCATGAAATACAGAAAACGTTACAGACATGAGCTTCATGTTTTATGGTGCATCAAAATTTGATAAAGACATAAGTAAATGAAAAGTTACAAATGTGAAGGATCACAATAACTTTTGCAAAAGTTCTGGCCTAAAATGTGAGATGACAGAACCTGAATGTAAAATCAAAAACTGTCCGATGTTTTGTTGTGAAAAGAATAAACAATGCGAAATATGTAAAAAAGCAATGGCAATGAAATAGTCATATACACTATATTGAAACTAAATTATTAAATAGCTAATAATACTATAAAACAGGGAAAAAGAAAACTCCGTCTCTGGAGTTTTTTCTAACTAATTTTAATTTACAGTGACTGTTATTACTTCAGAAGCTAAAGCATTTTCGGTTGCCTTTGTTCTTATTTGGTAAGTTCCTTTTTCTAGTTTTTCTAGTTTTCTAGTAACGATTGGTTTTCATTCGCCTTGATTTTCTAAACGAAATTCCATTGTGCTATCAACACCAACAACTATTCCATTATGAACCTTAACTTTGTTTCTAACATTGTTATCATTGCCTTTTAGTAATGGAATTACTTGAATATCTGATTCATATTTGTCAACGCCATTTTTATAACGAACTGATACTGAACCAAGTACAACATTGTCAACCGCAAAATCATTACTTGTAATATCTTTTCACTCACCAAAATTATTTCTGTATTCCATACCAGAAGAAACATTAGTTAATTTTATTGATTTATCACTTAAAGCAATTAATTTTGCCTGTGGTGTTTCATATTTTTGAACATTAAATTCAAATTCATTTGTGCCAGTAATCTTGAATTTATGGCCATATTTTTTAATATCTAATTTAACTTTAATTTTTTCATATTTTGTAAATTGATCTAAATAAACAATATAGCCATCACTAACTTTTTCAACATTATTAACCATTGCATTTGTAACAATAAAATTTCCTTTATCTAAAGATACTTCATTTGGATTTAAAACCACTTTCAATGAATATTTGCTAAATGTTTTGTTTAAATTAGTATTTTGACTTACTGATGCATTAATTTCTTTAAGTTGGAAATTATTGCTAAAGTCCTTGAATGCGTATCTTATTTTTTTATAACTTACTCAAGGAACAGGAGATTCATGATATTTATCGATTCTTACTCCACGCTCTTCTAATTTGCGTGATAAATTCTCTAAATTATGTGGTAGCGCATAAACATCTAGTCAATTCGAATCACTAAAGTCACTTGCTTTTTCAAATTTTTGGTCAAATAATGACATTGCTTCATCAACATTAGAAACATAACTTGCATTTTTATGATTTCTAAAACGGTTGCCCATTCTATCTTTGTAATGGTTGTAAAAGCCCTTAGCATATGAAAAATCATCATCATGCATTAAGAAGTAATTGTATGTGACTTTGTGCTTGTCAATCCTATCCTTTGCTATGCCTTTAGTTAAATCAACCCTGTCAGATGTTGTATCAACATGATATCACTTGCCATCAATTTCAACTAAGTTTCAAGCATGTTTTACACTTCTTCAGCTAGCTATATTTCCAGTCATCATTATGCTTGGAATTCCCATTTCATGCATTAGCATATTGAATCCATTTGCATATCCAGTACATATTGCATTTTTTTCAACAAGCGCAGAATGAGCTGATTGATCTTTTCAAATATCACCAGTATCAACATATGCAACATTAGTAGTTAGTCACTCATGTGCTTTAATTATTTTTTCTAATGTAGATAGATCTTTTCACTCAGCTACTATTTTTTTAGCTGCATCTCTAGCTTCTTTTTCTTCTTTTAATTTTCTGTCTTCATCTTCATTTCCAACAGAAACAATTGCTCTATATAAATTGCCTTTATATTCGGCTCATACTTCAGTATTTCATTGACTGTTTGTGTGTTTTTTGCCTGAAATATAGCCATTTTCGTCAAGTGTTAAATATGTTTTATCATTGTCCTGATTTGCATCAAAAACTAAATCTTCAGGATATGAAGTCTTTTGATATCATTTAACACCTTCAACAACTTGCTTAGTTTCATTATCTATTAAAGAAAGCAGTTTTTTCTCACTGCCATCACCAGTAACTGATACACTTTGCATGTTAAGAGCATACTTAGGATGTGAATAGTAGTTTCAAGCTTTCATTTCATTTTTATCTAGCAACATTTTATGAACTTGGTCTTTTGTAAGAGTTCTTTCTTCAAAAGGCTCATCATATTGCACAGGGTAATTAATTACAGATTCTGTTGCAACTGAAGTTGAAGTTGGCAATTCACTTGCATTGCTTGAATAATTTATAGAGCTCGTACTACTGGTATTGCTTTCAACTGTTGCTGAAGTACTTGTAGGTGTGGTTGTAGATGTATTGATGGCATTTGCTGCGCTATTTATGTTAATTTCACCGCTAATTTCATCTGGTTTAGTAATTTCTGTTTCTGGCTGTTTTACAGATTCTTTATTCAAATCAGCAACATTTTCAGTGTTAGTTTTATCAACTGCTGTGCTAGCGTCAGTATCAGTAGCATTACTGTCTAAATCCAACTTAACATTTTCAGCAAAATCTGCTGAAACAGCAGAGGCCGAACTAGCATTTTCAATAAAATTGTGATTTTCAATAACTGAAGGCAAGATTTTTTCAAGTTTTTCCAACTTTTCTTCATAACGTGAGTTGACTGTATTTATTGAAAAGCCATTTCCATTTCCATTACCAAATTCACAACTAGCTGAAATTACAGAAGTTGCAAAAATTGAACTTAAAGCCAAAACACTAACTAATTTATTCTTCTTCATAGCCACCTACTTTTTTACATTTTCTTTATATAAATAATTTTTCACATTATAAATGTGCTCCCTAAATTAATAACAAATTTTTGAAGCAATTTATGCAAAATATGGAATGATTTTCCATATATTTTTTTGTGCATTTTGTTGTCAAAAAATAGCTCTACTAAAGTTCTGAAGTTATTTAAAATCATAAGCGCGATAAAATAATTAAACTATGAAAAATATTAAGATTTATGAATTATTTGCTGGTATTGGAAGCCAATATAAAGCTTGTAAAAATATTGCAAGTGAACTTAATGTTAATTTTGTAAGCTTAGGAGCTTGTGAATGATACATTGATGCAATTATTGCTTATATGAAAATACACTATGATAGTGTTTTACCTGAAAGTGACTTAGACAAGGATGAAATGGTTAATTTATTGAATAAATTTACCTTTTCAGCTGATTCTAAAAAAGAAGTCAATAAAGCCTATTTTACAAGAATGAATGAACAAAGGCTACGTTCAATTTTCCCTTATCTTTTTGGCTTTGTAAATTATGAATATTTTAGTAAAAAATGAGATAAATCTAAAATAGAAAATAAGGGGGGGGGCACGAGTTTCACTCGTTTACGAATATCAGAGATATTCAAATTTTACCTAAAGACATTGATATTCTAACTTATTCTTTTCCTTGTCAAGATATTTCCCAGCAAGGGAATCAAAAAGGTATAACAAAGCAAACTAGATCAGGATTGCTTTATGAAGTTGAAAGAATTTTAAAAAGCAATAAAGATAGACTCCCTAACGTACTGCTCTTAGAAAATGTAAAAGCATTAGCATCTAAAAAATTCATAAATCAGTTTCAAGATTGAATATCTTCCTTAAGCGAATTGGGCTATAAATCAGTGTGAAAAGTAGTTAACTCAGTGGACTATGGGTCTGTGCAAAATCGTGAAAGAGTATTTTGTGTTTCTTACTTAGCGAATAATGATTTTGACTTCCCAAAGACAGTAAAATCATTTAAAAAATTAGAAAATATTGTTTTCAATAATTCAGAAATGAAAAATTGCAATGAGCTGTTGCAATATTTTCATAATAACTTTAGTGAAACAAAAAATCAAATTGTTAAAACCAAACTACTTGATTACACTAACTTTAACTCTGAAGCATATGTTTATTTGCCAACTAAACTAGGGCCAACATTAACTGCTTCAGGAGCAAATGCTAGATTAAAGTTTTATTTTGAGAAAACAAATGAACTTAAAATAATGTCGTCTAAGCAAGCATTTTTATATATGGGATTTACCGAAAATGACTATTTCAAAGCAAAAGAAGGAAATTTAATCAGTGAGCAAAAGTTGATTTTTTTATGTGGTAATTCAATTTCAGTTGAAGTTTTAGAAAGTATTTTTAGGCAGGTTATAAAATGCAATTTAGTAAAAGCATAAGAAAATACAGACTAAATTTTGCTACTAGATCACTGAATAACAAAAAATCAAATAGTGCTAAAGCAAAAGGTTATATAGACTTATATATTGATACTTTTGATGAAATAATGTATTTAGCTTACTGAAAAATAAACTTTGACTATCTTATAATAGATCAGTATACAACTAGATCATGATTTGAATGCCAAAATAGTAATTTCAAATCCCGTAATTCTTTATTTAATAAACTAAATATAAGTCAGCACCCTAGACCTAGTCGAAGTGCTAATTTGCTATATGAATTAAATCCTCAGGAGTTAGAAATTACTAACTCATGATTTAACTCAAAAGCCTATAAATCAACCTTAAAGAACATAATTTCTATTATTAAAGGCAACAATGCAGGTGGCTCATTTTCTAGCCCAAAAGCTGCTGAAATAATTTGTACAAATTTAAATAATGATAATGAAGTTTACAAAGAAAACTTAATTATGTTTCTTGATAATATTGATTTTAAAAATTCATTTATAACTGATGTAAATGAATCAAATATTGAGAATTATGATTTAACCTGAGCTCAAGAACCAATTAATATTAACGCTCTTATAGGTTTAATTAAAACAAATTCAAAATATAAACCTTATGAAATGCTTTTAGATCTAACTTCAAATTTAGAAAAAGAAGCATCGACTAGAAAAGAAAATTTTAATATGCAAAAAGAATTTATAAATCAATTAATCAAAGAAACATCCACAACAGGTAGAGCAATGTTGCTTGCTAATCAAGATATTACACGTAAAAGAGCTAGCGCTTCAAGAATGAATATAAATGTTTTTGAAGAAGACTACTATACTTATGAAAATGCTCATATTTATGATGTTAAAGCAATAAAAAATAGACTTTCTGAGCTTATCTCTAAAAATTTTCAAAAACATAAAACCTCTGCAAGGCAAATAATTAATTCTAATGAATGCCAAAGTGTTTTAAATTTAGTTAATGATGAAAATAACCTAATAAACTTACCAAAGCAGGTGCATGATTGATTTGATGATAACAGATTTACATATGATCAAAATGGTATATTAGTTTTGTTAGATGATACTTTAAAAGTAGATGAATACAATGAATTTAAAAAATGCACTAAAATTCCATTTAGCTTTTTAAATAATAGGCGTAAAGAGTTTATAAATTTAAGAAATATATTTAGAAAAAATGATGTTTAGAGGCTTGCATTAGTTGTTTAAAAAATCAAATTAAAAAGAGCAAAGTTATACTAGGACAAAAAAGTAGACCACAGCAACTCTGCTGAGGTATTTTTTTGAAAGGGTAAATAATGGCAAGACATTTAAGCTTAGAAGAATGAAAATATTTATTTTTTGTTTGTATATTTGTTATACACCTCAGTTATTTTTTTCTTAACTTTTTCAAATAAACTAGTAAAGTCTTTATTTATTTGTTCAGTAGTGGAAGGTTTAGTTAAATGAGTAACATTGTCAAATACATTAGTAAGATCTTCTAGATCCTTGTCTTTGAAGTCAAATTTTTCCAAAAACTTTTCAACATCGCCATTAAATTTATTAACTGTTTCTTTGGATGCAGAATCAAACTTCTCTTTTAACTTTCTAAGAGATGCATCATCTTTGAGCTCATGTTCTATGTTTTCAAATCCATTAAAAAACTTGTATAAGAGTTCTAGTTTTGTTTCTGCATCTGTCTTAACAGTTTCTGAATTGCTATTAGCATCACCTGAATCATCAGACATAGGTTGTTCACCATTGTTTGATGTCTCTCCATTCCCAGGTGTAGATCCTTCAGTTTCACTTCCTTGAGTGCCATTGCCTCCATGGCCTGATGGGGTGGTGCTTTCAGTCATTCTAGAGCCTTCAGTTGTTTCATGAACTCTTGACATCTCAGTATCTGTTGGTGTTTCTGATGGGGCAGCTCCATCATTCATTGAAGTGTCTTCTTCTCCAGGTTTGTTGCTTTCCCCACTTTCACTAGAGTTTCCGCCATCACTATTTGGAGTAGTTTCACTATTATTTGATCCTTCTCCACCACCTGGGTTTGCTTGACTATTTTCTGATGAAGTTGAATTACCGCTTTGTTCTTCGTTTTTGTTGCCAGTATCTGTATTAGTATTGTTATTTACTTCTGGATTATTTTTATTTTCATCTTTGTTATTTTTGTCATCTTCTTTATTATTAGTTGATGATGAAACTGTGTCATCACATTTAGCAGCTACAAAAGGAATTGCACTCAATGAAGCTACTGAACCTAAAATTAAAAATTTCGATTTTTTCATAATATTTTTAATATGCTTCCTTTGATTAATGTTCGTTATAGAAAATGAATTATATAAGCAAGAAATAATAACCAGAGAGAGAGAGAGAGAGTCGGAAAAATATGTAATTGTTTCCATATTTACTAAATTAAGTATTGTTTAACATATTGTATTAAAAGTATGTTTGTCATAAATTGACCCACTACTAAAAACAAAATAAAACAGCAATAGATACTTAAAAACCTGTTTTATAGGCCTTAAAGGAAAAACAAGAATGTATGCAAAA
This sequence comes from Mycoplasmopsis agalactiae, assembly GCF_000089865.1. Classification (GTDB taxonomy): domain Bacteria; phylum Bacillota_I; class Bacilli_A; order Mycoplasmatales; family Metamycoplasmataceae; genus Mycoplasmopsis; species Mycoplasmopsis agalactiae_B. The sequence continues at coordinate 519,832 of NC_013948.1, forward strand.
AAGCATCCTGGTTTTAAATTAATCAGGATGCTTTTTTAATTAATAAATTAATTATTTTCTAAAGTCAATTACAGCTCTGCCGATTAACTCACCTTTAGATAGTTTTTCAAACACATCTTTTACTTCATCTAAAGTAATTACCTGTCCAACTTTAGATACTATGCCTTTTGTACCTAAAATTAGTGCTTCTTTAGTATCTTGCCTTGTGCCAACAACTGAGCCTAAGACATGATTTTCGCCTGAAATTGTGGCTAAAATAGATAAAGGAAATTCAACTTTGCCATTTTCATCCTTTGGTGGAACACCAACTAATACTTGCTTACCTGCTCTACGTAAAATATACATTGCTAAAGCTGCTGAAGTAGCAGAAACTGATGTATTAATTACTGCATGCACACCACCATTAGTAATTTCTTTAATTTCTTGAACTAATGATAAATCATTAGCATTAAATGTATAATGTGCTCCTTCAGTTTTAGCTGATTCTAATTTCTTATCATCAATATCTATAGCAATAATATTAAGCCCCATAGCTTTAGCATATGCTATTGCAAAATGGCCTAGTCCACCAATTCCAATAATAGCAACATAATCACCAACTTTTAATTCAGCTTGCTTTAGTGCTTTATAACTAGTTACTCCGCCACATAATATTGGGGCTCCTGCAACTATATCTAAATTACTTGGTATAGGCAAAACATAATCTTCATGTCCAATTGTATATTCAGCAAAAGTTCCTGGCTTAACTAAAGAAGTTACGACTCTAGAAGTGCATAAAATTTCTTTTCCACTTATGCAATATTCGCACATACCACATGCGCTAAACATATAGCCAACACCAACTCTGTCACCAACTTTTATTTTGCTGCATTTTGGTCCAACTTTTGTAACAATTCCTATGCCTTCATGACCTGGCACCATTGGATAATTTGGTTGTCTAGGTCAATCAAAATTTGCTATATGTAAATCTGTGTGACACACACCACTAGTTTCTAATTTAACTAAAACTTCATTATCAACTGGTTCAGGTATATCAATTAATTCAACACTATATTCTTTAGGGGCTTTCACCACAAAAGCTTTCATTTTACTCATCTTTAACACAACCTTTATTAATAATCAATAATTATTAATAAATGATATTAAGTTATATTTTCAAATTTCAAAACATGGAAAAATAGTCTTATTTTTTTATACAGGAAGTGAAAGATAAAAAAATAAAAACAGATAGTGGTTTCTGTTTTTATTCACTTATAAAACAGTGTTTTTGGTTAATTTCACTTCTATTGTTTGCTGATTCTTTTAGATAACTAATTGTCTTATCAACAACATTGAATGTTTTTAAAAAAGTAAAAACAATAAGAAGACAAATTTTTATACTTAATGTGATTAGAATCGAAAAAGTTAAAGCATAATTTTAGATTTTTAAGCATTTAAATCCGTGAAAAATATATCGACCAAGAATCGATATATTTAAATTCTATTTAAACACATTAAAGAAAGAAATGTACATATTAAAATGTAAAACTATTTTTCTTTTTTTGTGTACATGCTATAAGCTTCGGTTAGTTTATTCTTAACTTTTTTAAATAAGTCAGTGAAGTTCTTGTTAGCTGTTTCATTTGGATTAGAAGAAGTTAAGTTTGTAACATTATCAAATACATCAGTAAGATCATTTATATCTTGTTCTTGGAAACCAAATTTTTTTAAAAATTCTTCAGTATCATGATCAAAGTTCTCAATGGTTTCATTAGATTTAGAATCAAATTCACTCTTTAATTTCTCTAATTTGTTTCCATCTTTTAAATACTCTTCTATTTGTCCATATCCTTTAAAAAAATGATATAGAAGTTCTAGTTCTTTTTCTGCCTTAGATTTTGCAGAGGCTGTATCACTATTAGAGCTTCTAGAAGAACCTGGATCATCCCCCATAGGTTGTTCGCCACTATTAGTGCTCTCTCCATTCCCAGGTGTAGATCCTTCAGTTCCGTTTCCCTGAGTGCCATTGCCTTCATGGCCTGATGGTTGAGTACTTTCAGGTGCTATAGAACCTCCATCTGATTCAGGAGCTTTAGGAGCCTCATGCTCTGATGGCATTTCAGAAGGAGCAGTTTCGCCATTCATCGGAGGCATTTCTTCTATAGGACTATTGCCCCCCCCGCTTTCATTAGAGCTTCCGCCATTACTATTTGGAGTAGTTGCACTATTATTTGATTCTTCCCTACTTCCTGGAGTTGCTTGACTATTTTCTGATGGTGCTGAATTTGTGCCTTGTCCGCCATCTTGGTTGCCAGTATCTGTATTAGCACTGTTATTTACTTTTGGATTATTTTTATTTTCATCTTTGTTATTTTTGTCATCTTCTTTATTATTAGTTGATGATGAATCTGTATTGTCACATTTTGCAGCAATAAAAGGCAAAGCACTAATAGGTGCTATCGCTCCAAAAATTGTTAAAAATTTATTATTTTTTTTCATAATGGCTAAGTATATAGTATTTTTATTTTTAGTATTAATTTAAGAAATTAATACTATGGCCTTTTACCATAAATTGATTATTTGTTCGGAAATGTTAAATGTATCTAGTTGTGCGATGAAATTTGTTTTGTAAGAGTGGGCAAACAAAATGACTTTTTTAAAGTTTATCTGATGATTGTGAAGGGAAAATTAAATCAAAATGTCACTTTCAAGATACTGAAAAATTAGTTAAAGATGAGTCAAAATCATTAAATAAATAGTTAGATTTTAAGAAGAAAGTAAAAAATGCAGAAATCAAGGCTGCATTTTTAATTATTAATGTGAAATGATAAGAGGAAACTATTTTTTTAGAAGCTTGCTTTTTTCAACATTTCATGTTTTAGCAATGCTATCAACATATTTTTGCATCTTTTTAGCTTCTAGAAATATTCCAGACACGTTAACGTTTTCCTTGAATTTTCAGCTGCTTAGATCTTGTTCAAAGTTTTTAGCATACCCGAAGGCTTGTTCAGCGGTAATAATATTTCTTGTGTCTCATTTGTCAAGATTATCTATATTTTTAGAATCCAGGTTATAGAATGACGCCAATAATGAGTTAACCTTTTCTGGTAAGTGATCAGGAACTTTTATTGTATAATAAGAAATTAAAGTAAGGTGTATGTGTGAACCTTTTTTATGATAACCAAGTTGTGTTATTATAGTTTTTCTAGTATTTCCTTTAAGTATATTTCTTCAGTTAGGTTCTATACTATCTGAGCCAGCTTTATGATTATCGAGAACTTTATCTTTTTCATTTTCAAAATAATATTTAGTTACAACAGCATCTTTAAGTACTTTACCTAAACTTACGTCAAATTTCTGAGTTCCTAATTGTAATTTAATTCTATTTTTATTTTCACCCTTTGAATCAATATTAAGATACTTGTCTTTATCATTTTGATCTTCTAGTTTTAAATTACTAATGCCTTTTTTATTAGCGTATAATGCAATTTGATCAACAAATTCACCTTGGGTGTGGAATGAACCAAAAGCATCTTCATGTACTTTAACTATCTCTTTAACAGTTTCAACATCTTTTTTATCTTTTGCTTCTTGTGCTTCTTTTTCTTTTCTAGCAGCTTCTTCTTGCTTTCTTTTTTCTTCTTTTTGTTTTCTTTCCGCTTCTTCTTTTGCTTTAGCAGCCCCTTCTTGTATTCTTTTTGCTTCCTCTATTGTATGCGGCATAGCATATGTGCCACCATTATTTTCTGAATTATCTGCTTGATCCCCTTGCTCACTATTAGAATGAGTAGTTGAATCACTCATACTATCCATATTATTATCATTATTATTTAGGGGGGGGTATCGTTTTTAGGATTTGTATTTTCTTCAGTTATAGAACCGGACATATCACTCTTATTTTCATCTCTTTTTTTACATGAAGCTGCAATTAAAGGTAGTGAAACTAGAGAAAGTGACAAGCTAGTTAGAATTTTTATTTTCTTTTTCATGTGTTTAAGTTTCCTTTCATTGATTATCACTTACACTTAAGTAAGCAAAAGTAATTGCCATTCTTGATTAATTAAATAAATTCTAAATTAAGATAGCAAAAATAATTGTGGTTTGGATTCAAAAAGAATATTACTAGAAAAATTTATTTTTGAAGAAAAAAATTAAATTTATTGCCTTTTTGGGGCAAAATCAATGTTTTTTGCTGATTTTAGCCCCGAAATTAAGTGCGAACTAGATAAATAAAGCAAGAAAATTAACAAAAAAACATATCAGCTCACATGACTAAATATGTTCTTTATTTGCTAGTTAGTGCATCTTATACAAGATCCTCTTTTTTAACGCCTCAAGATTTTGCAATATTATCAAGATGCTGTGTCATTTTGGAAGCGCCTTTAAAAATAGATTTCTTACTGGTTTCTTTTTTTAATTTTCAGCTGCTTAAATCCTGAGAGAATTTTGATGCTCCGTCAAATGCACCATCAGCTTTGGCTATATTATTAACATCTCATTTTTCAATATTCTCAATTGATTCTGATTGAAGATTATAGAAAGAATAACTTAACGAATCAACTTTTAGTGGTAGTTGTCTTGGAACCTTAATTGTTTTCTTTCCTAATGTAGTCAGTTTGAAATTGTTGCCATCTTTATGATAACCTAATTGAGTTATAACAACCAGTTTGTCTCTCATGTTATAACCTCAATTCTTATCAACAATTCATTTTCCATCAGGAGTCTTTTCATGATTACTTAATATCTTTGAAGGTTCATCTTTTAAATGGTATTTTGTAACAACGCCACTTTCTAAAACAATTCCTAGTTTTACTTCAAAGTCTTGTGAACCAATTTTTAGTTTTATTGTGTTTTTATTTTCTTTACCTTCATTATCTACAATTAGTTTTTTATCTTTTTCGCTTTCTCTTTGAAGTTTAAGATTGCTAATTCCTTCATCATTAGCATAAACTGCAATTTGATCTAAAAAATCACCTTGTGTATGGAAAGCAGCAAAAGCATCTTTGTGTTCGTTAACAATTTTCTTAACTTTTTCAACATCCTCTAATTCTTTTTTTAGTTTTGCGTCTACTTCAGGAGTAGATCCTGGTGCATCGCTACTCATACCATTTGGATGATTATTGACTGAGTAATTGCCGCCATTATTATTCGAAGAAGAACTTGAACTTTCCGAAGTTTCTGGAGCTACTTGAGTTTCAGCTTTTGGTTCATCACCTTGAACTCCATTATTATTAGGCGTTGAAGAATTATTCATTTCATTGTTTATTGTTTCTGTGCTTGAATCATTATTTGATGTATCTATATTATTTTTGCCTTCATTACTATTAGTATTGGTGTTTTTATCATTATTATTTGTGAGTTCGCCAGTTATTTTGTCTTTTTCTAGCTTACTTTTATTCGTTTCTTCAGACTTTGCACTAGTGCCGCATCTAGCAGCTACAAACGGAATTGCGCTAAGGGATGCCAGTGAGCCTAAAATTAAAAATTTTGATTTCTTCATAAATTGTTTTTATACTTTCTTTGATTAATGTTCGAGATTTGAAAACAAATTATAAAGGCAAGAAATAATAAACCAGAGAGAGAGAGAGAGAGAGAGAGAGAGAGTCGCAAAATGTGTAATTGTTTCCTTATGCCTCAATCAGGCAATTTAAAAGCTTTTTATGAAAATTATATATACCAAAATTGACCTTGCTAATGAACCTTATATTACAAAATTAACGAACACCTAAGCATCTGTTTTATAGTGATAAAGGGAAATTAAGCAAGCATACAAAAACATCCTGATTAACTAAAATCAGGATGCTTGTTGAAATTAATAAAAACGGCAGGCGATACCGCAAATCTTTTTATCTGTTCTAGATTTATACTTATTATTCGCAGCTAAAACATTTTTTGATTAATTTATTTTACTTTTCCCTTTTCGCCGATTTTTTCTAGGTAGCTAATTATTTTGTCTAAATCTTTGAATGTTTTTGCATTGTGGAACTTTGAATTTAGTAGTTTCTTCAATTCTTCTAGTTGTTTTAAAACTTCATTTTTCTTTGAATTATCTTTTAGTACTGTTTCAATTAACTTTTTGATATTTTCATATTCAACTTCAATCTCTTTTTTATAGTCTTTTTTAGCTTCATCATCTAGAATATCTGAAACTGATTCTCCATCATCAATTGAGCTATATACTCTTCCTATATCATATCCTGAAGCATCTGTATCATTTGCAACTCTGTCAACATTTGTAGAACCAATATTCATTTCATTTTTAGATGCGATTTCTGTCAAAGTTCCTTTTTTACTTTTTAAATCTTCTGATTTAGACATAGATTTATCTAAATCTTTGTTTGCATTTTCTTTTTCTAATGTTGAATTTTCATTTGATTTATCAGATGAAGTCATACTCATTGCCATATCATTATTTGCTTCATTTTGCTTTTTAGATCCAACATTTGCTGACTTGCTGCTTTTATCTTCTTTTATAGTATTTTTAGCTTCTGCACCACATTTTGCAGCTACAAATGGAACAGCGCTGAGTGAAGCTACTGATCCTAAAATTAAAAACTTTGATTTTTTCATAATATTATTTCTATACTTCCTTTTATTAGTTTTTGAGATAAAAAATGAATTATATAAGTAAGAAAAAATAGCCAGAGAGAGAGAGAGAGAGAGAGAGTCACAAGAATATGTAATTGTTTCCTTATACTTAAATTAAGCATTTTTAAACACATCTTATAACAAATAAATTTGTTGAAAATATCCCATAAATAACCTTCGCAATTACAGATAAAATAAATACCTAAACCCCCTGTGTTTTATAGTACTTAAAGGAAAGTAAGCCGACATATAAAAAACATCCTGATTAACTAAAACCAGGATGCTTTTTAATTAAAATAAATTATTTTCTAAAGTCAATAACAGCTCTTCCTAAGAACTCGCCTTTTTGAAGTTTGTCAAAAATGTCAGAAACTTCATCAAGTTTAACTACCTTAGTAACTTCAGATTTAACTTTTCCTTCAGCAGCATATTCTAATGCTTCAGCTAAATCTTGTCTAGTACCTACAATTGAGCCCGCTAATTCACGTTCTAATAATACTGACCAGAAAATTGAAACTTTGAAATCATCTTTGCCATGTTTGTCTTTAGCTGGTAAGCCAACTAATACTTGACGGCCGCCACGACGAAGCATGTCCATACCTTGTTCAGCAGCACTAGGGTGCACTGATGTATTAACTACAGCATGTACACCACCATTAGTAACTTCGATGATTTTTTCAATAAATTTAGGATCTTTAGCAGAGTTGAATGCATATTCAGCTCCTGATTTAAGGGCTAATTCGCATTTTTCATCTGATAAGTCAATGCCAATAGGTCTTAGTCCCATAGCTTTAGCATATTGAATAGCCATTTGGCCTAAGCCACCAACACCAATAACAGCTACAAAATTGCCTGCTTTAGCTTTAGTTTGTTTTAATGACTTGTATGTTGTTACACCTGCACAAACAACAGGAGCACCTGTAATTATGTCTAATTTTTCAGGCACTAGTCCAACATAATCTTCATGACCAATAGCATATTCAGCATATGAACCATCTTTAGTATAAGCTGACATATTTTGATTTGGACAAAGAGTTTCTCTGCCTGTTAAACAATATTCACAATAACCACAAGCATCGTGCAATCATGCTAAAGCAACTCTGTCACCAATTTTCAAGCGTGTGCATCCTTCCCCTAATGCAACAACTTTTCCAATTCCTTCATGCCCTGGTATTAATGGATATTTTGGTTCCACTAATCAATCATAATTAGCAGCATGCAAGTCTGTATGACAAATGCCTGAAGTTTCCATTTCAATTAAAACTTCTTTGTATTTAGGCTTAGGTACATCCACTTCCTTAACACTTCACTTTTTAGGTTCGGTCACAACAAAAGCTTTCATTTTTGCTGGAATTTCTTTCATTTGAATCTCCTTATGAATATAAAATTTAAAAACTTACAATTAAATTTTACAACTATTAATAAGGCCTATTTGATTATTTACTGCTTTTAAGACTAAAATAAGACTTTTAAAAAAATTAACTGGGAAAAATCAAACTTTTTTCCCATTTTTTTCCTTTTTTTGTTTTCTTATTAAAAAGCAAAAATCTTAATGTAGGAGAGATCAAAAAGGAGAAAAAATGAATGATTTATTAGTTTACTTTTCGATTTTGTTTAAAGGAAATAACTTTGAAATTTATAAAGCACTTAAAAACGGATATAAGGTTGATAAATATAAAGTTGATGAAGAGATAAATAAATTAAAAGAAAGCGGCATTAAAACTATTACAATTTTTGATACTAACTATCCGCAAGGATTAAAAGAATTAAAATATTCCCCATTTGTTTTGTTTTATAAAGGGAATATTGAACTACTTAATAAAAATATAGTTTGTGCTACTGGCGATGTAGCTAATGAATTTGTTTTACATAATGTTGCACAAACATGTAATGAATTAGCCAAAAACACCGTTTTATTGACTAATAACTTCAAAAACATTGATCAAAATATTATTGAAATATTTAATAACAATAAACAAGGAATCATATTTTTACTAGCTAACGGTATATCTTATAATTGCCCTGATGTAGATTTTAGTAAAGACTTATGTATCACTTTTATACCACCTGATTTGCATCCAAAACTTAGATACTTTAAAGAAAGAAATGTTGTAGCTTCAGCACTAGCAAATAATTTAATTATATTTAGTAGCAAGCGAAATTCAGGACTAATTAACTTAGCTAATTGTTTTGCAAATTTAGGCAAAAATGTTTACTGCTATCCAGGATTAACATATGATGATGGTAATACTTACTTAATTAAATCAGGAGCAAGTTTAATAACACATTTAGCAGAAGTTAACTACTTTTAATTATTTCTTCTAATTTTATGCCAATTGCTTCTGAATTATAGTGCCCTATAATTTCAGTAGCTACTGCCTTAGCATCATCTGTTGCATTCTCCATTGCAAAACTATAATGAGCATTTTGCAATATTTCTACATCATTACTTGAATCGCCAAAAGCATAAATTGTGCAATCATGCAAGTTATATATTTTCATAAATTCTTTTAGGCCATTTCACTTTGAAATTCCTAAAGGATTAACATCAGTGTATATTCTATTAGTTAAATAGACAGAGTACTTATCTTTATATAAATTACTAAAGTGTTTTGTTGTTTTGGCAGCTATTTCGTTTGGATTTCTTATTGCAACTTGTGTAATTATTGAATCTGAATCGCTTGCTACTTTTGACATTGTTTCATAATCAGAAAACTTAATGTGCGCAAAATCCATAATATCTTGCTTCATAATTCATTCTGGAAAATTGCCATCAGCATCTTTATTTACATATGTAGCAGTAAAATCAGCTGTATCAAGTGAAATTATTAAATTATTCTTGTAAGCATATTCAAACATTTTTTCAAAAACATCAGATTCTAATCTGCCTACAACAATATGTTTTTTGTTTTTTACATCATAAATTAATGCACCGTTTGAGCATATAAAATAGTCTATTCCGTCAAATTCATCTAACAAAGGTAGCACTTTTAAAAGGCCTCTTCCAGTGTTTAAAATATTAATACCACCTTTTTTGTGAACATCGTGAAATGCTTTTTTAGTTACAGGATGAACCTTATTGTTACTCATTAATAATGTGCCATCTAAGTCATATGAAAAAATCTTTTTCTTCATTCTACTCTCCTTGCAAAAGTGCCAAAAATGTTGCTAATAATTTAATAATTGTAATTCAATTTTTTAAAATATTTTTTATAATTTTTCATACTATGAGTAGCCCTGTGACTAATTTAAAAATACTTAAAAGAAAAAAATTATTAAGAAAACTACATAGCGAAAATGTCAATAACCTAAAATTAATTGAATTAGATAAAGAAGATATTGACTTAAGAAAATATTTTGGTGATGACTTAATGGCTAACTTAAGAATGGCCAATTACTCATATTATTCAGATAGCGCAAATAAAAGAAAAAAGAATGTGAGGAAAAGGACAGCTATTTTATACGCTAAAAGAGTGTTTTTCCTTTTCATCGCTGCTTTAATCTTTAACTTTGGTGTTATTGCATTTTTAAACAGAGGTGATACGCTTCCTAGTGGTTTATCAGGCTTTCCAATGCTAGCTGTGCTTATTGCTAAGGATAAGGGTTACCGTGACTGAGATAAATACTTTGCCTTAATGTTTATTTTGATTAACCTGCCCCTTTTGATAGGCTTTGGTTTCAAGGTAAAGCGGAGTTTTACTATATTAACTGCTGTGTTTATGATTTCTCAGTTAATTACTAACGCAATATTTACTTCAATTCCACAGGTTCATAATTTTATACATAATTACATTAATATTGCTCCTGGTTGACATAAGCTAGTTGAATTTCGGGATAAAGCAGGCAATATTATAGGAACATATGAAAATGCAAGCAGTTGGCCGATAATAATAAATGGTTTCCTTGGATCAATATGTGCCGGAACATCGATTGCTATTGCCTGAAAAAATGGCGGTTCAACTGGCGGTACTGACATTATTGCTTATTATTTCTCAACTAAAAAACAAAAAAGTGTTGCAGGAATGATGTTTACTGTAAATATTATCGCAACTTCATTCTTCTTACTTGTTTTTGGTATTGCTGCAAAACATAAAGAAGCCGTTGACTTAGGTGTTATATCATCAAGCAGTAGTGTTGAAAATGTTTTAGAGCAACCTAATTCAATAATAATCACATTAAAAGATGGTTTTAACATTAATTCAATTAAAAAATATGTATCACATAGAACAATTTTTGGATTAAGAGAATTTTCAACTATTCTATACATTATTTTTAACAACATTGTGCTAGGCTTAATGTATCCAAAATACAAAAAAGTAACTCTTTCTATTGCAACTAAATGTCCTGATGCTATCTTGAATTACTTTAAGCATATTAAGTACTGACATGCATATACAATTTTTAAAGGAATTAGTGGTTACTCACAAGAAGAAACATACTTTATTGAAACTACTTTATTAACGCTAGAAAGCAAAAACATTATTTCAGATATTAAAGTTATTGATCCAAAAGCATGGATTTCAATAAGGCCTGTTGAGCAAGTTAAAGGCGCCTTTAACACCAAATATGTTGAAGAGTAAAAAACTTACAAGACTGTTTTATAGCCTTGTAAGTTTTTTAATGATCTAATTTTGTGCTTTAGCTGCTCTTGCTGAAATGTAGTCTTCTTGAACATCATCAACTAATTTCTTAGCTTCAGCTAACTCTAAACTAAAGAATGTTGTTACACCTCTATTTTGCATTGTTGCGCCAAATAAGGCATCAACCCTAGACATTGTTCCATGTCTGTGCGTAATTACTAAAAATTGAGTTTTGTTTTTCAATTTTTGTAAATATTCTGCATACCTTACAACGTTTGACTCGTCTAAAGCGGCTTCAACCTCATCTAAAATACATAAAGGAAGTGGGCGAGCTTTAAGAATTCCAAATAATAAAGATATAGCGATTAGTGACTTTTCACCGCCTGAAAATAGCTTAAGATTTTTAATACTTTTGCCAGGTGGCATAGCCTCAATTTCAACACCTGATTCTAAAATATTTTTAGGATCTGAGAAGAATAATCTAGCGCTTCCGCCCCCAAACATTGTGGCAAAAACATCGTTAAATTCAGCATTAACATCGTGAACAATATTAGTTAATCTTGTGATAATAATCTTGTCCATTTGGGCAATAGCCGATTCTAAAACTTGTTTTGCTTGCGTTAATTCTTCTTCGCTTTTTACAAATTTGTTGTATCTTTCTTCTTCTTCAACTAATTGTTCTAATGCTTCCAGGTTAACATTGCCTAGTTTATTAATTTCTTCTCTTATTTCTCTAACAATTTCAGTTGCTTGATCATAAGACATTTCTAATTTATAGCCTTGTGCTTCAGCCGATTCTAATGTTAACTTATATTGTGATGCTAATCTTTCACGTGATTGTTCCAAAAATACTTTAGATTTTTCTTTTTCAGAAAGCTTTTCTGAAAATGATTCTAAAAGCTTTCTTAAAGTAGATTCAAAGTCACTTTTTAGTACTTGTCCTGAATTAATTTCTTGGGCTAGAGCATTAATTCTTTCGTTTTTAGCTCTAAAATCAGCTTCAAGTGCACTTTTTCTAGAAGATAAAACTTCTAAATCAGCTTCAGAACTGTGAATGCTGATGCTTTCGGTTTTTATTTCTAATTCTTTGTTGCTAATATTTTTGAGTTTTAAATTTAGCTCATCAAGTATTTTTTGCTCAGCACTTTTTTGCGTAATAATATTTGCTAATTGATTTTTTAGCTGGCTTTCTAACTCTAAACAAATTCTTCTTTCATTGCTAATTTCATTATGCTTAGATCTATCATCGGTTATAGCGATCTGAATACCAGGAATAAGTGATTCTAGTTCACTTATTTTTAAATCAATAGTTAATAATGTTTCAGTATTTGACTTAGCCCCACCAACTATTACACCACCTGCACGAATTATGTCACCATCTAATGTGACAATCATATATCTGTTGTCTAAAATTTTTGAAATATGGTTAGCATGATGAATTGTTTCAGTAACTATAACATTACCTAATAAAAATTGTGAAAGAATAAGATAAATTGGCTCAACTTCTACTAATTCAGAAGCTACGGCAATAAAACCAGGCTGACCTTGAATAGCCAAAAGATGATCATCTCTAACGCTTTTAGGATGAATAGATGCAAGAGGAATAAATGTAGCTCTTCCGCCATTATTTTGCTTTAAAAACTCAACTGCTTTCACAGCAACTTCCGGTTTATCAACTACTAAGTGTTGTAAAGCATTTGCTAAAACTGCTTCGATTGCCCGTGAATATTCTTTGTTGACTTTAATTAAATCAGCAACAGTTCCTTTTAAGCCTTTGCCAAAAATGGCTTTGTTTTCTAAAATGGTTTTTGTACCTTTATATAAAAGTGTGTTGCCTTCTTTTTGTTGTTTAAGCAAGTTTAGGTGAGTTTGTATTTTGAAAATATCATTTTCTTTTTTAGTTAGTCTGATGTTTATAAAGTTGAGCTCTTTGTCATGAGTGTCTAAAATTTCACTGTTATCTGAAATTCTTTTGTTAATTAAGTCATATTCTCTATTGTAGTAAGCAACTCTTTGTGCTGATTTTTCAATTAATGTTTTATAAGCATTAATTTGTTCAGTGGTATCAACTTTTAACTCGCCCTCAACAATTAATCTTTCACGTTCATTTTCTCTAGCTATAGCTATTGAAAGGTTGTTAAGTCTGTCTTTAACCGCTTCTAGCTCAATTGAAATTTCTTTTTGAGAAGCTTCAAGATTGGTTTTGAATTCAATATTTTGGCTAATTTTAGCTTCTAAATTCTTTATTCTTTCATTCAAGTCATTTTTAGTTTCTTGAACACCTTCTAATTCAACAGAAAGTTCATCATATCTTGAACCAAATCTTTTGATATTATCTACTAATAAGCCAACTTCAACAGATCTTAACTCTTCAGTTTTTGCAATAAATATTTTTGCTTTTTCAGCTTGCTTTCTTAATGGATTAAGCTTTCTTTCGATTTCAGCTATAACTAAGGCAATTTGGTCAAGTCCTTCTTGAGTTTTAGCTAGCTTTGATAAAGCTTCTTTTTTTCTAAATTTATACTTAGAAACACCAGCTGCTTCTTCAAAAATTCCTTTTCTTTCTTCAGCAGATGCTTCAGCAATATCACTAACTGTACCTTGTGAAATAATAGCTAAACTGCTCTTGCCAATTCCACTTTCCATTGCAATTTCTTTAATATCTTTTTGTCTGCAAACTTCACCATTAAGATAGTATTGGTTAATGCCTGAGCCTCTTTCTAAAACACGAGAAATTGTAATAGTTTCATGATTAATGCTGCTTTGACCATCTTTATTATCAAAAGTAAGTGTAACTACAGCTTTATCCATAGGCTTTGCAGTCTTAGAACCAGCGAAAATTACATCATCCATGTTATCGCCCCGAAGCTCTTTAGCACTTCTTTCGCCTAAAACTCATTTAATAGCATCATTAATATTTGACTTTCCTGAACCATTAGGCCCGACAATACCTGCAACCCCACCATTAAAATGCAAAGTTATAGGTTCAGCAAATGATTTGAATCCGTGAGCTTCCACTTTAATTAATTTCATTTTACACCTCTTGCAATTTTTAAAATTTTGCTCTTAGTAAATTTTAATAAAAAAAGACTAAAAATGCTATGGTTTAGACATTATTAATTTATTTAATGCATCATTAGCAGCATTTTCTTCAGCTTCATGTTTACTTTTTCCAACACCAGAACCATAAACATTACCTTCATAAATAGCTTCTGCTTTAAATAAATTATTTTCACTTTGGTATGTTTGATAAAAAACAGTTTTTTTGCTAAATGATTGCATGTACTCTTGCAGTCTTGTTTTTGAATCTTTAAGCTCAATTTTGCCTTCTTTATATTGCTTAACTAAAGGCAATAATGTTTTGTCTAAAAATTCTTTAACTTTTGGCAATCCTTGGTCTAAAAATATAGCAGCAACTAATGATTCAAAAATATCAGCACCCACTTTTTTTGAACTAAGCACTTCAGTGGCAACAACGTTGCTTGAGAGTACTAAAAAGTCTTTAAGCTTAAGCAAATCAGCAATTTGGTTAAGTGAATCAGTGCACACTAATTTTGATCTTATTAAGGTAAGCTGTCCTTGATTTTTGTCTTTAAAGGAATTAAAAAGTATTGCAGATACATAGAACTGCAATATTGCATCACCTAAAAACTCTAATGTTTGATAATTTTTGCCCTTTGAATTAGCTACAGATGAGCCGTGTGTAAAAGCTTGTCTATAAACAGCTAAGCTTACTGGCTTAATATTAAAATTATTTAAAAAACTTTCAATGCTATTCATGTGGCTTGTCATTTAGTTCCTTTTTGATAGCTTCTAGAACATTATTTTTTATAACTAATTTAATTTGATTTAGTGCTCCTAAGTATGCTTTAGAGTCACTATTGCCGTGACATTTTATGCTTAGTTCATTAAGTCCAATTAACCATGCAGCTCCAACATTTCTATAGTCTAATGTTTCAGCTACATCTTGAAAGGCGCCTTTAAGGAATAAATAGCCAAATTTTCTTATTGGCTTAGCCATAATTTTGTCTTTAAGTAAGTTTTTGAAGCTTAAAATTGCGCCTTCTAGACTTTTAAGCACTAAATTTCCGCCATAGCCATCAATAACAGCTACATCAGCAACCCCATCTAATAAATATCTTGGTTCACTGTAGCCTATATAGTTTATGAATTTATTATCCTTTAACTCTTTAGCAGCTTCTTTTACTATTTCTAATCCTTTATAATCCTCAGTTCCAATATTGATTAATGAAACTCTAGGATTAACAATGTTTAGTAAAGTACGTGCATAAACATTAGCAATTTTAGCTCATTCAATTAAGTATTCAGACTTGCATTCAATGTTAGCACCAACATCTAAAAGTAAAAACTTACGTCCAACAACTGTAGGCATAAGTGGCATAAATGCAGAACGGCTAACTCCTTGCAATCTTTTTAATTTAAAGGTAGCACAAGCTAAATATGTTCCAGAATCACCACTAGAAATTACAGCATCGGCTTTGCCTTGTGCAACAAGGTCAATAGCATCATTCATTGATGTATTTTCTCTTAGTGATTTATGAAAGTTTTTAACATCAGAAGGCACATTTGGATTATTAATTATTTTTAATGAATTAGGAATATTTTCAATTAACTTTAGCTCATTATTAATTAAAGCTTCATCACCAACTAAAATAATTTCATAATTATTATTTTCTTTTAAAAACTGACAACTGGCCTTAACTGCAGCAGCTACGCCATTGTCATTTCCGTTTACATCAAAAGCTATTCTATACATATTCTCTTACTCAAATCCTATTAAAAAATGATAATTAGGTTGATTGCCATTTATAACTTCAACTTCGCAGTCATAATATCTATTGATATAGTCAACTAATTCAATTGCATCAGGCTCTGAAGCGTCATTGCCATAATAAATGGTAATAACTTCTGTTTCATCATTAGCAGCTTTTTTAATTAAATGTTTGGCAGCTTCTAAATATGAAGTCTTGCATGAAATTATTTTGCCATCTAAAATGCTAATAAAGTTATCTTTTTTGATCTTTACACCATTAAAAGTTGTGTCACGAACTGCCATTGTAACTTCGCCAGTTCTTACCATTTTCATAACTTCTTTCATTAGCTCATTGTTTTCGTCGCTATTTGAATTGCTATTAAAAGCTATGATGGCATTAATTCCTTGAATTTGCGTTCTAGTAGGTATTATGTGAACATTTTTATCAAAAATTCCAGAAGCAGCTTGCTCAGCAGCTAGGAAAATATTAGGGTTATTTGGAAGCACAAATACATCTTTAGCATCAACTGACTTAATAGCTTCTAAAATATCAGTCACAGAAGGATTTTGAGTCTGACCGCATTCAATAATTGCATCAGCACCTAATTCTTTCATTTTGTCAATAAAACCTGAACCAAGGTTACATGAGACAATTCCACATTTTTTATTGCCTTGCGAAACTACATCATTAATTACCACACTGTTGTTTCTGTTTGCTCTTGAATTTTCAGCTTGCAGTGTCATGTTTTCTGACTTAATTTTTATAAATTCGCCATGTTTTTGGCCAAAATTAAGCATATCGCCTGGCTTTAAAGTATGACCGTGCACTTTAATTAATTCAGCATCTTGCACAATAACAAGTGAATTAGCAAACTTAGAAATATGTTTTTCAAAAGCTGTTTTATCAAATTCATCAGGTTTATTTAATTCAATAATAAATTCAGTGCAGTAGCCAAATTCGCCTTTATAAACTTCATCAGAGCTAATAAATTTATCAATTGATTGCTCAACTTGTTGAATTTCAACAGGATTACCAACTACATAGCTGTGCATCCCTGTAATAAACGAAACTAAACCTTCGCCCCCTGAATCAACTACACCAACTTCACGTAAAACCTTTAGTAAGTTAGGAGTGTTATCACAAGCAACTCTTGAATAATTCTTCGCCATTTCAAAGAAATGTTCAAGAGTTGTTTCTTCATTTACATGTTTAGCTAGCTGTTCAGTTGTTTCACGTATTACTGTAAGAATTGTGCCTTCTACAGGTTTAAGAACAGATTCATAAGCTCTTTTAGTAGCGCTTTGAAACCCTTTAACTAATTCTAAAACTGTTACTTCATTTTTATCAGCAAAATAGTTAGCAAATCCTTTAAAAATTTGGCTTAATATGACACCAGAGTTTCCACGAGCACCAAGTAGCATGTTTTTAGACACAACTGCAGAAACTTCAGCAAGATTAGTAGTATTTTCTAAACTTTTAAGCGCTTTAGCTGCTGCTTCAGCTGTATTAGACATGTTAGTTCCAGTATCACCATCAGGAACAGGGAAAACATTAAGTGCGTCAATTCTATTTTTGTTGTTAATTAAATTATTTGCACCAGAAATAATTAAATTTGAATAAATTGTGCCATCAATAGCCTTAGCGTTCTTAATCATTTATCAACTCTCCTATGAATAAATTAATTTTGCCAACTTTTTGACCTTTTTTAATAAGCTTATACTTTAACAAATTACTTATATTTTTCACTAATTCTTTTGCGCTTGTGTTTTTTAGTATCTTGATTGATGCGCTAAAATTCCATATATCTTTATCACTTTCATGCACATTAAAATCTGCAATATGATCTGTGGTGCCTTCTTCTAAATCTAATCTTACACCGGGTGTTGATTCTAAAATTTCTATAAAAATCTTTTCAACTTCATTGTTTGTCATTTAAAGCCCTACCTTTGCAATGCAGTCTGGAATTTTAATTTAGTATTTATATGATAATGTAGATAAAATTATATTATTATTAAAATTAAAACAAAATTTAAAATTATCAATATTAAAATATATACTAAGAATCAAAATTCAAATCTAAATTTAAATTAAATTTGCTAGGTGTTTTAGACTATTATGGCAGAAAAAGTTGAAAAAGTTATTGTTTTAAAAATTGAAGATTACTTACAAAATGAAAATGCAGCATTAGTGACTGTTTTAGGCACTAATGGTGTTTTTAAACTCTTTGCGCCTGGAGTTGCTAAAACAATTTCTAAAAATAGGCAAAACTTACAGATTGGTTCAATTTGCGAAATAGACTATTTTAAAGCAAGATTCGTAAATAAATTTAGCAAACTTAAAAAAGCATCTTTGCTCATTATGCCTCATTATGAAGATAATTTGGTACTTAAATTTATTTCCAAAATGATGCTTTATTTAGAAAATTATAGTAGCAATTCTAAAGAAGTTTTTGATGCATATGAAGAGTGCTTACTTAAGTATGATTATTATGTAAAAAATGGCTTTGAAGATATTGAAACTAAAGGAAATCCGCTTAGATATATGATTACCTACTTAGTATCAAAATCCCTTAAATACAATGGGATTCAGCCAAATCATCACAGATGTATTAGTTGCAACTCACCAGCTAATTTAGTTGATTTTAAATTTTCAGAGGGTGGTTTTATTTGCGGTCAGTGCACTGAAAACCAAAGATGAACAAAAGAACTTAAGTCACTTTATTTTTTATTTAATAGTTTAGACAAATACATTCTAATGAGCAATAAAGCAATTAATGACATTATTTATAATGAAATAATTAACCATTTAATTAAAAACGGAATTTATATTAATTGAGAAATATTAAAATTTAACAAATAAGTCTATAAAACAGCCATTTTGTGCAATGCTAGTGGCTGTTTTGTTTTTTTAAAAAAACCTATTAAAGATAAATAATTTATAATTATAGAAATATAAATTTTATTAGGAGGCAAAATGAAAATAGGTAATGCAAAAGTGGCTATTGATGCCATAGAAAAGTACAAAAATATAATCATTTTTCACCACATTCGCCCTGATGGCGACTGTTTAGGATCACAGGCTGGGCTAGCTGAATTAATTAGAACTAACTATCCTGAAAAAAAGGTTTATACAGTTGGAGATAATGTAGGTGTATTTGACTTTATGAACTATAAATATGATCCAATTGAAACAATTGACTTTACAGACTCTCTTGGCATTGTAGTCGATGCTTCTAGTTCAAATAGAATTGAGTGTGCTGAATTATTATTAGATAAAAAATTTACTGCTGCCTTAAGAATAGATCATCATCCTAATGATAGCGACATTGAATATAAATATTTATGAGTAGATGAGCGTTATGTTGCTGCTGCTGAAATGATTACAAAAATTGCTTATGAAGCTAACTGAATAGTTACCAAAAAAGCTGCAGAGCATGTATTTTTAGGCATAGTGACAGACAGCGGCAGATTCTTATATCCAGATACTTCAGCAAGAACACATCAATTAGTTTCATTTTTATATGAAAAATGTGGCCTAGAACCTAAATTCATTTTTAATGAACTAAGCAAAAGAACAATGGATGATATCAAATTCTCTGGCGAAATACTTTCAAATTTTAAAAAACAAGGCAGAGTTTTATATTACGAAGTTACTAATGAAGTGTTAGATAAATTTAGCCTAGACAGCCTTAAAGCAGCCACATTCGTCAATGAATTAGCCGATATTGAAAATAATTCATGCTGAGCTTTCTTTATCCAGCTTGAAGATGGCAAGATTAGAGGCCGTCTTCGTTCAAATGGGCCTTTGGTTAATAAAGTGGCAAATAAATACAGTGGTGGCGGCCATGATAATGCTGCTGGCATTACATTAACAAAATGAAGCCAAGTTAATGATGTAATTAATGATTTAAACCAAGCAATTGTTGAATGAGAGGCAAAGTAAGTATGGCTAAGCATATGGAAATAGGCTCATTTAATGATGCTAAAAATTTAATTGAAAAATATGATTCAATCATTATTTTTCATCACACACGCCCTGATGGTGACTGCTTAGGTAGTCAATTTGGCCTAAGAGAATTAATAAAAGATAACTATCCTAATAAAAAAGTTTATGCAATTGGTAATAACAATGGTTCATTTTCATTTTTAAACTTTAACTTTGACAATGAGCCAAGTGATGAATTACTAGCAAAATCACTAGGAGTAATTGTTGATGCTAACTTCAAAGAAAGAATTTATTTGCGTCAATATTTAGACAAAAATTTATTTGCCGAAACACTAAGAATCGACCATCATCCTAATGATGATGATTTAGATAAGTGTACTAGATGAGTTGAATCATCTAGAATAGCAGCAGCTGAAATGATTGCCGAATTAGCCTATAAATCAGGTTGAAAAGTTAGTCCTAAGGCAGCTGAATATATCTTTTTAGGTATGGTAACTGACAGCGGAAGGTTTCAATTTTCCGATACATCAGCAAGAACACATGAACTAGCAGCCTTTTTATACAAAACTGGCTTTGATGCAGACAAAGTGTTTACTGGTTTAGCTCAAACTGATTTACAAGATATTAAACTAACTAATAAAATTTATGAAAATCTTAAAACAGTTGGCAAAGTTGCTTACACTACACTAACTTATGATGAAACAATTAAGCTAGGTAAAACTCCTAACCAAGCTTGTAGGCCAAATTCTATTTCTAATCTAAAAGGATATCCATTTTGAGTATTTTTCAACGAAGAAGAAAATGGAAAAATTAGAGTAGAATACCGTTCAAATGGCCCATGTGTAAGAAATGTTGCAGTTAAATGAGGCGGAGGCGGTCATGAAAGAGCTTCAGGATCAATCCTTGATTCATTTGATTTAGTACCTGAAGTAATTAAAGACTGCAATGCTGAAGTTGAAAGATGAGAAAAATTTGGCAACGAAGACCAAGTTAAATAAAAAATAAGTGGACTGTTCCACTTTTTTTAGCTAAAAATTCCACTATTAAAAGGCCAAATTGTTATTTTGTATAATTTTATTACACACAAAAATGTTTTTAAAAAAATAGAAAAACAGATCCTATAAGGAGTTATTAACTATGATTAATAAAAGATTTTTAAAAGGTATTTTAATTGGCTCAGCACCTGTTATTTTATTACCAACAATAGCTGCTACATGTCAAGATCCAGCTACAAAAAATGACAATTCAAATAGCAGCCAAAATGGCAAAATTGATGGCGTGATTGCTTCACTAAAAACAACTTGAAACACACTAAAAGATAATGAAAAAGAAAATGCAATTAAATCACTTGCAAAGGCTATGAAAAGCGATGTTAAATTGACTGAAGACCAAATACACTTCTTAATTAGCCAATTAAATAAAGATGTTGGAACCTTTGGTGCAGTTGTTTGATACATTACTTCAGTTGAATCGCTTATTGGTAAAGTACAATCATATGAATTTGCTAAATTAGCATTTAATAAATTGAAAGAATCTAATAAAGATAAGTTTGATTTTGGTAAGAAATTTGAAGCATCAACAAGCAAAATTGATGTAGAAAACAACAAAAGCCTACCAGTAGTATTTATGGACATAGATGAAACCGTGCTTCAAAATGACCTAACTGAAGCGTCTGCAATGATTAATGGTGGCTACAGCGGAACTGAAAAAGAGAAAAATGATCTTAAAGATAACAGATTTGCAATTCCAGGTGCAGTTGAATTTATAAACTATGTACATGAAAATGGTGGTTTAGTATTTTATAACTCAGATATGAACCAATCAACAGCAGTTAGAGATGCTGTAAAAGAAAATCTTAAAAAAGTTGGTGTTAAATTTGTTCAAGATTTCCAATTCTGAATGCGTGGCTCAATGCCTTATAAAGCCGAAAATGAAAGTGAAATTAGCGATGAAAACACAAAGGGAATGTCAGATGATGAACTTAAAAAAATAGCTGATAGATTAAAATTTACAACTAATTATAGAGAGCAACCTTGAATTACATGAACTAATTCATCTGCAGCTTACAGACTTGGCAAAAAGGTCTATAAAACAGACAGAATGGAAGCAATGGACAAAAATAAAGATGGCTTCAAATTAATGGGTGATAAAAAAGTTCCATTGAAAACCATAATGAAAATCGGCGATAACTATAACGACTTTTTTGACAGAATTTCCAAGGGTAAAACTAATAGTGAAAGAGTTAATTCATTCAGAGATAAAAACCTAGAAATTAATAAATACTTCAATATTGAAGGCGCTGATGTTAAACATACTGTCAAAAAAGATAATAAATATACTTTGGAAAAAGTAGATAATCCTTGAAAACAAGTTTATGTTCTTATCCCTGGTAATGCTGAATATGGTGGCTGATTGGATAAACTTGGTTATGGCAATGTTTATAACCTATATGAAGAAATTTTAAAAATTGTTAAAAACAGTAAATACCAAGAAGGCCCAAAGCCAGAAAATAATGTTATTTAAAGACTAAATAGAGCACTTGCTCTATTTTTGTTACTATAAAACAGACCTTTTGGTAAATTGGCATATTTAAATGTTACAAAATGTTTTATGTAAAACTTTTTCATAAAATTACATAAAAATGGCAATCTATATAATTTAGTTGTGCTTATTTAATTTATTTTAAGCATTAAATTTGAAAGGATAATTCAAACCAAGATAGTAGAAAATATTAATGTGATGCTTTAAGCAAAAAGTTTATATTCATACACATAAAACTCTAGGAGAATTAACTATATGGAAAAATACATATTAACTTTAGATGAAGGCACAACCAGTGCTAGAGCATTAATAGTTAATAAAAAAGGTGAAATTATTGCTGTTGAGCAAGCTGAATTCACACAACACTTTCCAAAAGAAGGATGAGTTGAACATGATGCAATTGAAATATGAAATACTCAGCGTTCAACATTAGTTCAGGTGCTTAATAAATCAAAAATTAGTCCTGAACAAATTGATTCTATTGGCATAACTAACCAAAGAGAGACAGTAGTTATCTGAAATAAAGAAACTGGATTACCTATTTATAATGCTATTGTTTGACAAGATCAAAGAACAGCTGAATATTGTCAGTCATTTACAAAAGAGCAAGTTGAATTAGTAAAAGAAAAGACTGGATTAATCATTAACCCTTATTTTTCAGGGACAAAAGTAAAATGAATATTAGATAATGTTCCTAATGCAAGAGAATTAGCAGCTGAAGGCAAATTAATGTTTGGAACTATTAATACATGGCTAATTTATAGACTTACTGGTGGAAAAGTCTTTGCGACAGACCACACTAATGCACAAAGAACTCTTTTATATAACATTTACACTAATGATTGAGATGATGAATTATTAAAATTATTCGACATTCCTAAAAACATACTTCCAGAAATTAAGTCTTGTAGTGAGGAATATGGTCTAACTTTCCCACACTTATTTTCAAGAGATAATGAAAGTCAAATTAGAATTACTTCATCAATAGGCGATCAACAAAGTGCACTATTTGGCCAGTTATGCTTAGAAAAAGGCCAATCAAAAATTACATACGGTACAGGTTGCTTCATACTTACTAATACAGGAGAATCAATTGTAAAATCTACACATGGATTACTAACAACAATTGCTTATTCATTCAAAGACAAAATCCATTATGCACTAGAAGGCTCAGTCATGATAGCTGGTGCAGCAGTACAATGGCTTAGAGACAATTTAAAAATTGTTTATAGTGCCTTAGAAACTGAATGATATGCAGGGCAAGTTAATGATGATAGAAGAGTTTATGTGGTGCCTTCATTTACAGGTTTAGGTTCTCCATACTGAGATTCATATTCACGTGGTGCAATTTTTGGCCTTGATAGAGGAACTAAAAGAGAGCATATTGTTAGAGCAACACTAGAAGCCATTGCCTACCAAGCTAATGATGTTGTTAGCGCTATGGGCAAGGATATGAATGATCCTGTTAAGTTATTTAAAGTTGACGGTGGTGCTTCAAATAATAAATTTATGATGCAATTTCAATCTAATATTTCACAATCAAAAGTAATTAAGCCAGTAAACATTGAAACTACTGCTATGGGAGCTGCTTTTATGGCTGGTTTAGCTACTGGTTACTGAAACAGCATTGATGAAATCAAACAAACATATAAAGTACATTTCGAAATTACTCCTGAAATTTCTACTAATGAAGCTAATAAATTAATTAAGGGTTGAGATGTTGCTGTAAAAAGAACATTTAACTGAACTAAGGATATAGAATAGGAAATTTATGCAAGTTTTACCAATTATTTTAACTGAATTATTTGGCACAGCTTTATTAATCCTTTTAGGTAATGGAGTTGTCGCCAATGTCTTATTAAAAGGCACAAAAGGCCAAAATGCTGGCTGAATTACTATAACTTTTGGTTGAGGTTTTGCAGTATTAGTTGCTGCCTTAATATCAGCAGGCCTTGGCGGTGTAGCACACCTTAATCCAGCAGTTACAATCATGTCAGCTATTGCTAAGCGTGACTGAGGATTTGAAGGAATTAGTCACACATTTTTACCTACATATGGTCTATTTATTATTGTATTAATAATGCAATTTATTGGTGCTGCACTTGGTTCATTTTTAGTAGACTTTTTATACTGAAAGCATGTTAAGGAAACAAGTAAAAATGAACCTGAAGAGTTTAAAAATAAATTTTTAGCTATGCACTCTACTGGTCCATCAAATAGAAATGTTATCTTTAACTTCAGCATGGAAGTTGTCGGCACATTAGTATTATTATTTGCTATTGTTGCAGTAGGACATTTTGTAACTATTCCATTTGTGCAACCTATAGTGGTAGGTTTAACTGTTGCAGTGATTGGTATATCACTAGGTGGTACAACAGGATATGCTATTAACCCAGCTAGAGACTTATCTCCTAGAATTGTTCACCAAATTATAAGAGTATCTAATAAGGGGAGCTCAGACTGACAATATTCTTGAATTCCAATTGTTGGTCCATTATTGGCATCTGTAGTTGTTGGTCTAATCGCTAGATTTGCACTGCAAACGGCTGCTTTCTAGTACTCTTGGGCAAAAAGCTTAAATTCATAAACAAAAAGTGACTTTCGATTCATAAGTCACTTTTTGTATTTTTTATGTGTGCTAGGTCCGCTTATTCTTTTATTAATTCTAGCCCTAATTCAGCTAACTGATCATTTGTTACATCACTAGGGGCATCCATTAAAAGATCTTGATTTTTTGAATTTTTAGGGAAAGGAATAACATCTCTAATTGATTTTTGTTTAGTTAAAAGCATTATTAATCTATCTAGACCAAAAGCAATTCCGCAGTGTGGAGGAACGCCATAATCAAAAGCCTTTAGAAATCATCCAAATTTTGACTCTTGCTGTGTTTTTGTTAAACCTATTAAATTAAACATTTTCTCTTGCATTTCTTTGTCATAAATTCTGGCACTTCCACCAGCAATTTCAAAACCATTAAGCACTAAGTCATATGCTACAGCATTAATTTTATCAATAGGTAATTTGTCCAATTCGTCTAAATTATGGGCGAATCTGGTAAAAGGATGATGAGCTGCATCTCATTTGTTTTCATCTTCATTAAATTCAAACATTGGCCAGTCCACTATTCATGCAAAACGATATTCATCTTTTGCATAATTAAACATATTATTTAACTCAACTCTAACAGCACCTAATGCTTGTGAAGCATTTTCATAGCTATTAGCAACAATAAAATATGTACCGTCTTTATTGTCATTTTCATTAATGAGTTTCTTAGCTTCCAAAGGAACTTTTTTAGCAAAGTTTGTTTGTGAAATTTCGCCATTTACTACTGTAAAATAGAACAATATGTTTGCTTTGTTTTTCTTAGCAATCTCTTCAAGAATACTAAATTCCTTTTTACTAATAACTGAATCAACAAAAAGCATTCTTTTACTTTTAGCATCTTTTATAATGACAAAATCAGTGTCGGCACAAAAGTTATCTATGTCAGTAATTTTATATTCATATCTTAAATCAGGTTTATCGCTGCCATAGTCTTTAATTGCATCAGCATACTTTATTTTTTGAAAAGGAATTTTTACATTAACTCCTGCTGAAAGCATTATTCTTTTAACTAATTTTTCAATAGTTTTATGAAAATCCTCAACCTTTAAAAATGAAGTTTCAATATCAAGTTGCACAAATTCAGGTTGACGATCCTTACGGCTATCTTCATCACGGTAGCATCTAGCAATTTGATAATATTTTTCAAATCCTGAAATCATTAACAATTGCTTGAATAATTGCGGACTTTGAGGTAGAGCCCAAAATTGTCCTTTGTTTCTTGTGCCAACTAAAAAATCACGTGCTCCTTCAGGGGTGCTTTTTGCTAAAGTAGGAGTTTCGATTTCAACAAAATCATTTTCGTAAAGAAAATTGCGAATTTCATGCATTACTTTTGCTCTAAACAAAATTGTTTTTTGCATCTCTGGACGGCGTAAGTCCAAGTAACGATATTTCAATTTTATCTCTTCTCTTACTTCAATATCATCTCTTATTGCAAAGGGTAATTCATTAACAGACTGAGATAAAATATTGTATTTTGAAACCTTTATTTCAATATCTCCAGTAGGAATTTCTCTGTTAGGATTAAGCCTTTTAATGACTAGCCCTTCAACATACATGACGCTTTCTTTTGTGACGTTAACGTCTTTTTCAAAGACACATTGGACAATTCCGTATCTGTCACGTAAGTCAATAAAAGTCAGTGGGCCAAATCTTCTTTTATTTGAAACTCAGCCATATAAATAAACTTTTTCACCTACATTTTTCTTAGTCAAAAGTCCATTCTTAATATATTTACTTTTCATAAGTTCCTTTGAATAATTTCTAAAAGTTTTCTTATTTTTTTACTAAAGTTAGAATAGTTTTAGTTTAATTTTTTAATTAATCATTATCAATTTCTGATGAATCATCTAATTGTTCAATAAAGTCCAGTATTTTTTCAAAATTATCTAAAGATTTTGGATTAAACTTAATTTTTTTATTAGTTTCAAAATCTTTTATAAAGCAGTGATTATTAGGATCTTTTTCATCATTTAGTATTAAAAATCTTGCTTTAATTTTTTGTGCTTTTTCATATATTTTTTTATTTTTTGCAAGCTCATAAACAAAATGAGTATTTAGATCTAATCCTCTTAAATAAGAAGCAATTGCAAATAATTCTTCTTTGCATTCATTAGAGCTTGTGCCAATTAAAACATCAATATTTTGTTCAACTAGCTCACTATATTCTTCGCCTTTTTGTAATTTTAGTAAATCTATCAACCTATCAATTCCTAGTCCTCAGCCAGCAGCACGTAAATCAGGGCCGCCAAGATCTTTAACTAAATTTGAATATCTTCCACCACCTATTATCGTAGCTTGTGAACCAGCATTTTTATCTAAAGACATAAATTCATACACTACTTCATCATAGTAGTCTAGTCCTCTAACTAGTGAATGATCAACCTCATATTTAATACCCAAAATATCTAAAAGATGCAATGTCTTTTTAAAGTGTTCTTCACTTTCAGAAGATAAATAATCTCTAAGCACTGGAGCATTTTTCATAAAAGGCTTTTGCGAATCAACTTTGTCATCTAAAATACGAAAAACATTGTTTTTAAGGCGTTCTTGACTTATTTCGGTTAGCTCATCTTTATAATTTTCTAAGTATTTTCTAAGATCTTCTTGGTATTTTTCTCTTGACTTATTATCACCAATTGAATTAATTTTTAGAACAAAATTAACATTTAATTCAGAAAGCAAATTGCTTGCCATTTGAATAAGTTCAGCATCTTGAAAGGCATTTAATTTACTACTTTTGCTATCAATTATTTCAGCTCCAGCTTGATAAAACTGTCTCATTCTACCTTTTTGTGGCTGCTCATATCTAAACATTGGCCCGTAATAAACAAATTTAGTAGTTGTTGGTCAAAACTCTTCATTAGTAACATATCATTTGTTTTCAATTAATGCTCTAATAAATCCCGCTGTACCTTCAGGTCTTAAGCTAAGTTTACGATCTCCTTTGTCAGTAAATTCATACATTTCTTTATTAACAATATCACTTCCTGCCACACTTCTTTTATATAAATCAGCCGATTCTAAAATTGGAGTTTCGATTAAATTAAAGCAATTTACTTCAGCAAGATGCAAAAATGCATCTAAAATTTCATTACGTATTTCAATGTCATTTGATTCATAATCTTTAGTGCCTTTTACCTTGTTAAACATAATTCTCCTTAGTAAATTAATAAATCCTATTCTGGTGCTAGAGTGTCTTAAAAAATATGAAATTTTTTTACTAAAATATATAGCTAAATGTAATAATAATTTTTAATTATACATTTATAATATTAAATATTATTGACTACTAGGCATAAAAATTCAATATTTTTATTCTATTAAATACATAATTTGACTTTTATGGCTGTTTTATAGGCATATACATAAATTATGTCCTTTTTTAATCATAAAGGAGTGAAATGAGCAAAAAATCAGAAGAAAACATTGGAAATAATAGAAAAAAAATTTCTTTTATTTCTGCAATGCTTATAACAGTTGGAAGCTCTTTTGGAGCAGGTATTTTTTTTAAGTCAAAAAGTGTTTTAGATAGCTCGCATGGTAGCTTAATTTTGGCCATTTTTGCCTGAATTATAGCATCAGTCGCTGTTATTTGTATTGCTCTAGCGCTAGTTGAAATTTCATCAACTAAAAGTGATAATTTGTCTTTAACAAGCTGAAACAAAACATTTAATAGCAGGTTTGTTTACAATGTTTCCAAGGACTTTAACACTTATGTGTGCTTGCCGCTTGTTTTTTTCTTTATTCCGCTTTATAGCTTCATTTCCTTGCAAGATGGCCTTAAATTTTTAACAAATAAAACTGGCTTTGGAACTAATCATGATTGAGTTATCTGAATGTTTATTTCACTAGCTCTTACAGTTTATTTATTAACTGTTCCTGCACTTTATTCTAAAGTTGGGGATATTCAAAATATTATAAGTTTAGCAATCAAGTTAGCGCCACTTATTTTTATTACATTTTTAGGTTTTATTTTAGTTGGCACAAATAAAGGTGGGGCATCAGAAGTTTCTTGATTAGTTCAAAAGCATCAAAACTATGCTGAGTTAATTAAGCAAGGCAAGGGCATTCAAGAATTTAACCACATTGGTGCTGGTTTAGGAATGTTTTTAGCTATTTCTTCAATTTTTTATGCTTATGATGGTTTTTATGTTTCAGCAGGTATTCAATCTGAAATGAAAGAGCCAAGCAAAACACCAATGGCGCTGTTTTTTGGCCTTTCACTAACAACATTAATTTATTTAATAATTGCAATTTCAATGTCTATTAATGGTGGCTCATTTACCAAAATGCATGCTTATTCAGTCAACTTAATAGGTCTAAAAGCCACAAATATTATCTTTGGCATAATGAATATTTTTATCGCAATCGGTGTTTTAGGAATAGCAAATGGCTTTGCAATGTGAATGCCTAGATATATTGAAGATCTCATAGTTAAAGGCGACTTACCGTTTTGAGAAAAACTTGCACCAAAAGTTAATCCGCAAAAACCAGTAGTTGGAATAATTTATTCAGTTATTATTTCAGTTCCTTTTATAGTTATTTTTACTCTAATTGGTGCACTAGGATATATTGACACTTCAAATTATGGGCCAGTTTATGATAATACAATGGCAATGGCTAAGTTATATTCATTTGCTGATCTAATGGCTAATTGAAATGCTTTAGGATGTTTTTCTTTAGTTGCTTTAGCTATTTTTGGCGGAATAAAAAACCGCAAAAGTAATAAAGTGGAAATAATAAATAAGAAAAAATATTTCTTGCCTACTGCATGAATTTCAATCACCTTTGTTGCATTGGCTATATTTGTCAGTGTGCTTGTGCCAATAATAAATCTATTTTTATTAATTGGAGTTGATAGATCATTAATTCAAGACACTGAATTCACACAACTATTAGTCGGCAGATTGATGTTAATTATTGTTTTAATACTTTTTGTAAGTCTTACTGTTATTCCAACGCTTATCTTTAACAAAATACGAGCTAAAAAATTTGGCTCTTTAGCAAAATATTACGAATATACTGAAAGCAAACTTAAACTATTAGAATTGAACTCTAATACTATAAAATAGGCACAAACTCATACTTACACATAAGGTTTTACGGGAGTTAATTATATGGACTTCAATGATATTTTTATTTGTACAACTGACACAGTCACAGGCATAGGTGGACCAGTTAATGATAATACGTTAAAGAGCATTTATTACCTTAAAAACAGGCCTATTAGTAAAAAAATCATTATTTTAGTTGGCTCAGTTGGGCAAGCTAGAGAATTTAAAGAATGAAATCATGAAGCTGATGAATTTGCAGCTAAATATTGACCTGGTGCATACTCAGTTATTGTAAATAATCAAGGTTTTAGAATGCCTAATAACTTAAAATTGTGCCAATTTTTAATAAAAAACGGCCCGATGTATGTTACTAGTGCTAATATTTCAGGCCAAGAGCCAATTGATATATCAGAAGCCTCAAAATACTTTCCATTAGTTAAAAATGTTTATGACTTTGGCAAAGGAAATAATAAAGCTAGCCAAATTTATAATCTTGATGAAAAAAAATGAATAAGATAATCATAAATTCAAATAAATATGCGCAGTTAAAAACATTAAAATATATACTTTTAATATAGAAGGCTAGAGGTTTATTATGACACTAAATGAAAAAATTAAATACATTAATGACAATAATTTTATAAAGGAAAAGCTGAATTTACACTACTTTTTGCTTTCTCTTTATTCATTATTTTTTACTGCCTTTTTAGTCTTAATAATTTTCTTCTCTAGCAAGTGAGATTATTCATTAGGTCTTATGGCAAGAATTAGTGAGAAAAATCCTTTAGGTTATTTAATCTCTTTTTTAGTGTTTTTTGTTATTGGACTAGTAGCTTTTGGAATTTTGTTTATAAACTGCTTAATGCTTATCTTAGTTAATAAAGTGATTAATTACAATATGTTCAGAGCACTTAGATGCTTAAAAATCAAATTATTTTTTAGTGCAAAATTTCAAATTTTAATAAAACTAAATAAGGGTGAAGATGACCTAAAGCCATATGAATTAGACTTTTTGGCTTGAGTTAAAAACAAAGGATTTGTTTTAAGCGATTCAAAAGCAATTTCCTATTTATATGGAAATTATTGAAGAAGACCAAAAGTATGAACTTTTGTGGCTAATAGCTCTAGAGCAATGTTAAAAGACTATGAAATTTATGCTGGTGGTACTATTTTTTCTAAAGAACCAACTAGATTAAAAGTTAAAGTAAACAACCAAGAAATGCATTTTTCATTAGTAAAACTAATACCCGATAAATATATTAAAAACAAATTAGTAGCTAAAGTTCCAAATTCATCATGAATATTAGCCTCTTTAACTTTTAAGCTTATGAATACATTTTTAAGACTTAAAAAAGATAAACATTCTGAAGAATTAATTAATATGGTTGAAAGACTTTTTAATGATTTAACCTACATTTTTAATAAAAAAATAGTTTTTAAACCTAAAAATCATTTAGATGTGTTTAAATCAAACTATATATTTTGGTTTTTTGATTCATATTTTAGTAATTCTGAATTATTCAACTTCTGCGATGATATGCAAAAGGATGAATTTTTAGAGTTTTTGAACAAATTTACAAATAGATTTGAATATCACAACGAAGTGATTAATTACTTTAAAGCACTTTTTACAGGCATAAACAGTAATGATGAGTTCAGAATAATTGTTGATACCGCTATTAAATTAAATAGTCAAAATAAACACTTAAACTTGACTAAGCGTTTTAGAAGTGTTGATGGCAAAATAAACTTTATGCGTGATAATTATCCAGAACCAATTACTAATGAATTAATAAAAATTCATATGTATGACTTCTGAAAAGAAGGACAAAAAAATAACGAAATAGATAGCAGAATTATTTTGCTTAAAGAATTTAATAAAGCATTAGAAAACAATAAAACAGTAAAAACACCGGCTAAATAATTGCCTGCTGTTCCTGTTTTATTGGCTTATGTTTCAAATTATTATTAAGCTAAATTCAATGTATTATAAAAGTAGCTTCCAAAAATATGAGCTGCTTTTATTTTTTTAAATCAAACTTCTAGCAAATTAAAGCAGATTAATACCATTTAAATTGCTAAAAACTCCTTTTAAAATATAATAATTAATATGATATTTATTTGTGGCTCTGAAAAGTTTTTAATTGAACAAGAAGTTGAGAAAATTAAAAAGGAAAATAGTGATAAAACTATTGAAATTTTTCGTTTCGATGACCAAGCTTTAGTCAGCGATTTAATTTCTTCAGCTAGTGCAAATAGTTTATTTTCTGGTGCAAAACTATTCTTAATTTATAACTTAGACTTTTTTGAAAAAGCCACATTTAAAGATGAATCAGACAATGTAAAAGACTTAATTAATGCACTTAAAATAAATAGGCAAGATAAGTTTGTTTTTATAAATCAAAATATATTCTCAAAAGATAAAATTGCAGTTAATATTTGAACTAAATTTATTTTTGAAAATAACGAGCATAAAGTAAAAATGATTGAGGCTAAAGAAATGTCTGAATCTAATTTATTTTCGCTTGCTAAATCTTTAACTAATAGATACAACATCCATATCAGTGATGGAGCTATTAAATTATTAATAAGTAAAGTTAATAATGATTCATTAATGCTAAATAGTGAGTTAGAAAAACTTTCAAATTTAAATAGCATTATTACTCCTGAAATAATTGAAAGCAGCACTGAAACGTTACTTGGTGAAGATATTTTTGCTTTTAGCAATGCTTTAGAAACTAATGATTTAGGCATAATTTGAGCTAGATATAAAGAAAAAATGCTAGAAGGGGTAGAAATAAATGTGCTAATTGGGCAAATTAGTCAAATATTTATAATTGCTCATCAAATATATGCATATAAAGTTTGTCAACTTAGCATCGATCAACTAAGTAAAGATTTAAGAATTAATAGCTACAGAATTAAAAAAATAAGCTACTTTTTAAGCAAAGTAGGCATAAATAAAATTAAAAAAATGATTCTTTCACTATCTAAATTAGATAAAGATGTAAAAAATGGCTTAGTTAGCGAAAAAATTGGCTTCGAAAGGTTTTTGATTGCTTACTTTAATTAGTCTATTAGAGTATAATTAAAAAACATCGGCTAACAGCTGCTAAATTATTAGTAGAGGAAAGTCCACGCTAGCACAGTCTGCGATGATTGTAGTGTTCATGCTGATTCTAATAAAATCAGGCTTAGACGACTAGTGCCACAGAGACGAGAATAGTGAAACGGGTAAACTCCATGAGCTAGAAACCCAAATTCTGGTAGGGGAACTTTCTGATGATAAATGAATCTAGGAAAGAATCAAGATTTTCTTGGTTAGATAAATTGTTAGCGCCATATTAATTTATGGAACAGAACGTGGCTTATAGATGTAGAAATTCTTGCATTTGCAAGAGTTTTTTTATACTCCTTTTACAGCTATTCTTGTATAATTTTTTAACTCTTAAAATGAGTTATTTTTTATGCCAATATTTTTAATTTTGCTTATCTTAAAAAAATAAAAATTATCTTTTAAAATATTTAATTTCATATATAATAAAAAGGCTATTTACTAATTGCAATAGTTAACATACAGAAAAGGAGATGCACATGAGACAAACTACAATTGTTAATCGTGAAAAAGCTAATAAGAAGTGATTTGTTGTTGATGCTGAAAACCAAGTAGTTGGTCGTTTAGCTGCTTTTGTGGCTTCTGTTCTTAGAGGCAAAACAAAACCTACATTCACTCCTAATGCTGATATGGGCGATTATGTAATCATAATAAATGCTGAAAAAGCTATTTTTACAGCTAAAAAAGAAGAAGACAAGGTTTACTACCACCACTCAGGTTACCCAGGTGGACTAAAAAGCATTACTGCTGCTAAATTAAGAGCTAAAAAACCTACTGCAATCGTTGAAAAAGCAATCTACGGTATGCTTCCACACACCAAATTAGGAAACAAACAAAGAAGAAATCTTTTTGTTGTAGCTGGCCCTGAACACAAATATGCTGCACAAAAGCCAGAAAGACTAGAGGTAAGATAATATGGCAAATGCTAAATCATCAATAGTTGAATATAGAGGCTTAGGTCGTCGTAAATCATCAACAGCTAGAGTTATTCTTAGACCTGGTTCAGGTAAATTCACAATTAATAACCGTGAAGCAAAAAATTACTTACTTTCTGACTTACACATTCAAGATGCTGAACAACCTTTAGTATTAACTGAAACAAAAGGTCAATTCGATATCTTAGTTAATGTTCGTGGTGGTGGACTTAAGGGTCAAGCTGGAGCTATAAGATTAGGTATTGCTAGAGCTTTATTATTGGCAAGCGATACATATAGAGCAAAACTTAAACCAGCTGGTATGCTAACTCGTGATGCACGTAGTGTAGAACGTAAAAAACCTGGTCTTAACAAAGCACGTCGTGCTCGTCAATTCTCAAAACGTTAACTTTTTGCAAAAATATCATTAACTTTATTCAATTCGCCATTATAATATTATGGCGAGATTATGCGAGCGTAGCTCAGCTGGTTAGAGCACACGACTGATAATCGTGAGGTCGATGGTTCAAGTCCATTCGTTCGCACCATTTCATTTAAGTGACCAAAATGGCTTTGCCATTTTTTTATTTGCTTGCTTATTTATTTACTTGAAAATGATAATATTTATAAATATGGATACTAATGTAAAATTAATCAATAATATATTTTCTAACAATTTAATTAAACCCATTTTAGGCTGTGAAAAATTTTATGATATTGCTCAGTTAGGCAACTGCAAAATTGAACTAATTTATTCAAATTCAGCTTCAACTGACTGACTAATTAATGCACAAACTGACGAATTAGCAATTTTAATCCAAGGTTCTGCTTCATTGCTCGATGATAGTCATAAAAAAATAAATATGCAAGCTGGCGACTGTCTTTTTATTAAAAAGAACAGCAAGCATAAAATTCTTTCGACTTCAGGTGATGCTATTTGAATTTCAATACATTTTAAGGAGCAAAATGAACAAAAAAGTTAGAAAACTAATTATTCCCGCAGCAGGCTGAGGCACTAGGTTTTTGCCATTAACAAAGGTTATTCATAAGGAGCTTTTGCCTATTCTAGATACTCCATTAATTAGTCTTCTTGTTGATGAAGCTCTTGCATCTGGGATTGAAGAAATAATTTTGATAATCAGCGAAAGAAAAAAAGATATAGCTAAGTACTTTGAAATTAACAGTGATTTAGAAAATGAGTTAGCTTCAAAAAACAAGTTATCTTTATTAAAAAAAGTGCAAGCTACTAATGTAAATGGCTTAATTAAAATTGTTATTCAAGAGTCGCAAAATGGACTAGGGCATGCTTTAGCGTGTGCTAAAGACGAAATTAAAGATGAGCCCTTTGCAATTATATTAGGCGATGATTTAATCAAATCAAAAACTCCTGCAATTAAGCAATTGATTGAATTTTACTATAAAACAGGCTCAAACATACTAGGTGTGCAGTCTGTATGTGATAGTGATGTATCAAAATATGGCATTGTTTCGCCGTTAAATGAATCTGAAAAAGATAATAAGTTTTTTAAAATTAAAGGCGCTGTAGAAAAACCAAAATTAAGTGAAGCACCGAGTCATAAAGCAATTTTAGGCAGATATGTTTTTAATAGAGAAATACTAGATATATTAAGCAAAATTGAATATGATGGCATTAATGAAATACAAGTAGTTGATGCTTTTGAAAAGCTACAAAAAGATTATAAGCAAGATATTTATGCCTTTGAATTTGAGGGAACTAGATATGATTTAGGTTCAGTTAAAGGCTTTGTTCAAGCAAATATTGATTATGCTTTGGATAATGCTGAGCTTAAAGAAGATATTGCTGAGTATATTTCTAAAAAAGCAGAAAAATAGCCTTCAACCCTATAAAACAGTAATATAGGGAATAAAATATCTAATCAAAACAAACAATATGCTGAAGTTTTAAGCTTCAGATTTTTATTTTTATAAGTCTTTATTATCACATAACAAAATAATAAAAAGGCTTATTCATTAACGAAGTAAAAAGCACCACAAGTTAACTTGCGGTGCTTTCTATTGCCTTTTGTTAAAATTTGAGTAACTAACTTAAAAAGAAAGGCTTTTAAATTATATATGATTAGCAATGACAAAAATACTAGTTATTCAACTGACATATGCTTGTTTAAAAAAAACTAAATTTGCACAGCAAGTACAAGTTTAATTATGTACATTATGTGATTGATGAAACACATTGAGATGAAATACTAACTAAGTCAAATCTCAAAACCAATAAAAATAACATTAGCCCATTAAGACTTAAAGAAATTCTTGAAAGACTAATTGCAGGCTATGATATGAAAACTGTTTCTAACATCGTAGGGTTTAAATCAAGATCAATTTATAACTTATTTGACAGAATTAAAATTGAGACAAAGCGTGGTTATGCTAAATACCAAAAGAAATGTAAATTGTGTGGTATGGATTTAAAAGGCAAAACGATATATGTAATTAGTGCTCTCAAATTTTTAAACTTAATTGAAACAAGGAACGATTCAAAAAGATTAGAAAACAATCCTAAATTGCTGATGAAGCACATTGACTTTTTTAAGTTTTACGAGCAGTTACTATACTTTTATTTAAAGAATAGAAATAGTTTTAACTTGGAAAATAAAGCCGTTAAACAGTCTGTTGCTAGCATTATTTTTAAATACATAAGAAAACTAGAAGCACAAGGAAAACTTCAGAATTCATATATTCCATCAGTTCAAAACTTTTACCGTATATTGGCTAAACATAGTACTTTTGGTCTAAAATTAGATATTCTTCCATATAAATCAAATGGCAAATATGGAAGCCGCACAACTGTAAAGCACGAAACCAAGAAAAAGACAATAGGCAAACTTATTACTGAACGTCCAGAATCAGTTAATTTAAGATTAAATGACAACGATTATGAAATGGACACTGTAATTGGTTTAAGATCTGATAATTATTGCATTCTTACATTAATCAACAGAAAATCTAGAATGTTTTATTGCACTCTATCTAGAAGAAATGCAAAAGCAATAAAAGAAAATTTAGAGAAATTGATTAAGAACAATAATCTTATTATTGACACATTAACTATTGATAACGGAAGTGAAAATTACAAACTTCCAGAGATAGAATATATCAGAGAAATTTTTCATTGCCACCCTTATTCATCATCAGAAAAAGGTAGTATCGAAAATGCTCATAGACTATTAAGAAGATACGTTCCAAAAGGAAAATCTATAGATAGATATGTTGGTCAAGATCTAAAACCAATAGCAGATTTTATAAATTCACACCCAAGAATTTATAAAGGAATTTCTGGCTTTAAATGTGCTAAGCAAATGCAATAAAAATTAACATCAACACAAAATTCCGCACTTTTGAGTACTCAAAAGTATCTTTTCTTTATTTTTTTTTACTCTTTTAGTCATTCTCTTGTTAGAACTTCCAAAAATTGGTATTATTTTTCCGATACTCAAAAAAGGCGCTTTTTACTTTAAGAATTTATAATAATAAAAAGGCTACATAAATATTTTTTGATATTAAATAATTTTGCTATAATAAAAAAGCCAATTGTGTGGGGAAGTACTCAAGTTGGTGAAGAGGACGCATTGCTAACGCGTTAGGGGTGATAAAACACCCGCGGAGGTTCGAACCCTCTCTTCCCCGCCATTTTTTTATTTTATTTTTAAATTAATCAATTGTTATGTCTAGTATATTAGTTATATTTTTTGCATTTAATGTATTATTTTAATACTAAATAAGAGGTACTCAATATGAAATGAGAAGAAGCACAAAAATATAATGGGCTTAGTGATGAACAAGTCGCCTTGAGTTCACAAAAACATGGTGAAAATGTTTTGAAAAAAAGCAAGAAAATTAACCCAATAGTGGCTTATTTTAAACAATTTATCGACCCAATGGTTATCTTACTAATAATAGCAGCAGTAATAAGCGTTAGCTTAGCAATTTATGAGCACTTAAAAGGAAGTAGAACCAACACACAAATAATAATTGGCTATGTTGAACCTGCCATAATTATGCTTGTAATACTATTAAACAGTGCTATTGGTGCATATCAAGAAGTCAAAAGCGACCAGGCTGTGAGGGCATTAGAAAGCAAAACTGTATCTAATTCTACTGTTGTAAGAAACAATGAAGTAATAAGCATTCCGGCTAATGAATTGGTTGTTGGGGATTTAGTGCTTTTATCTGCAGGTGATACTATAAATGCTGATGGAAGGTTAGTTAATTCATCAAATTTTTATGCAATTGAAAGTAGTTTAACAGGTGAAAGTGAAGCTGTATTAAAATGTGCAAATTGAGATGCTACTGATGATAAAACTTTAGCAGAAAATAAGCATTTAGTTTACTCTGGAACATTTGTTTCAAATGGTAAGGCTTCTTATATTGTTGAAAATGTGGGAGTTAAGACACAAATAGGTCAAATAAATACAAGTTTACAAAATCAAAAGAAAAATTTGACACCTTTGCAAACAAAATTAAATAAATTAAGTAAATGATTTGGTTATTCAGGCATTATTTTACTTTTTGTAAGTATGCTGTTGCAAATAATTTTTAATAATGTTTCTAGCGGAGTATGAAATAAACCTGATGTTTATACTAATTCATTAATTACTGGTATCTCTTTAGCTGTTGCAGCAATACCGGAAGGATTGATTGCCTTTACAACAGTAATTTTATCAATTGGCGTTTCAAAAATAAGCAAGGAAAAAGGGTTAGTTAAGAACCTTTTAGCAGTCGAAACATTAGGTTCAGCAAACATAATTTGCACTGACAAAACAGGTACTTTAACTGAAAATAAAATGACTGTTGTTGACCTATACCTCCATAAAAAAGGATTTTTGGACAATATAGAAACAAGCAGCAGTGATTTTAATGAGCTGCTAAACTCACTTTGCTTTTGCAATGATGCATACTTAAATATTGATAATGAAGAAATAAAAGAAATTGGCGATCCAACTGAAACTGGTCTTCTTCTTTATGCACTAAAACATAGTGTCACAAAACAAGAATTGCTTAAAAATAATAATATCATTAGCACGCTTCCATTTGATAGTGACAGAAAAATGATGTCTGTTTTAGTCAAAGACAAAGATAAAAATAAAATTATGATAACTAAGGGCGCGCCAGATGTTGTTATTAGTAAATGCAATAATATTAGCAAAGATGAAATTATGCAAATTAATAATGATTGAGCTGCTAAATCATACAGAGTTTTAGCTTTTGCTAAAAAGAATATTAGTGGTGATTCTATTAACTTTGAGGATGAAGATAACTTAACATTTATTGGGCTAGTTGCAATGATTGACCCACCGCGTGCTAATGTAGCCAAAAGCGTTCTAGAAGCGCAAAATGCAGGAATAAAAGTTGTAATGATTACTGGCGATAACTTAATAACTGCCAAGTCAATCGCAGCAACTTTAGGTATATACGACCCTAATGGTGATGATATATGTCTTGATGGCTCAGAATTAAAAGACTGAGATGATGATAAATTAAGAAATAATGTGCAAAAAATTGCTGTTTATTCAAGAGTAAATCCTAGTGATAAACTAAGAATAGTCAAAGCATGACAATCATATGACAAAGTAGTTGCTATGACTGGTGATGGAGTTAATGATGCTCCAGCACTTAAAGCTAGTGATATTGGCTGCGCAATGGGTATAACTGGCACTGATGTGGCAAAACAGTCTGCTGATTTTATTCTAACTGATGATAACTTTAACACTATTGTTAGATCAGTTAAAAACGGTAGACAAATTTATGACAAAGTCAAAACCGTGATTATGAACCTATTAATTTCATCGGTTACTGAAGTAATTGTAATGCTTATTGGATTAATAGCATTCTACTATGGCTTTAAACAATACTTTTCGGATAATGAATTCTATGTTTTGAGCGCATCGCAACTACTTTGAATTAATCTTCTAACTCATGGCCTTCCTGCTATTGCTCTTGGTTTAATTGATTCAGAAATTGATGTCATGAATAGGCCGCCATTTAGTAAAAATGAAAGCATTTTTGCTCGCAGCATGGGCATTAATTTATTATGACAGTCACTAGTTATAAGTTTAATGTCGCTTTTATCATATACTGCTGGCGCCTTGTACACTATCCATTTTCACAGTAATCTCATTAATAATGGTCTTAACTTGTTAACTATTGCTTCAACTTGTGCATTTGTCACAATGGGGGTTGCAACTTCAATTAATGCTATAAATTTAATTAATGACAACAGCATTTTTAAAACAAATGTAAAAAAATACTGACAAGTTTATACAGCAATATCATTTAGCTCGTTATCAGTTATTTTAGTAGCCTTTGTTCCTGAATTAGCTAAAGTATTTAGAATGTATGAACACCTTTTAACTTTTGATAATGGTATTCTCTTAGCTTGATCACTGCCTTTAGCTTTTGTTAATACCATCTGTTTTGAGCTTAAAAAACTGATTATGAAAACTAAAAATAGGCCAAAATTTGCCTTTGCATAAAATTCATAAACTGCTATAAATCAATGAAATAAGTCTTATTTCATTTTTTTATTGCTTCTTTCAAAACTAAAATTATGGAACTGATATAAGAAAGTGGGTATCCCCCCACTTTTTTTAATTCTTGCTTCATTTATATATATCTTGAAGTTCAAAAACATTTTTAGTTAATAGAACTTTGATAGTTTAAATGGAGAAATAATGGAAAGCCAGTTTTTAAAAAAGAAGGAAAAACCAGTTGTTACACTTGGCTTTTTAAGAAAGTACAATAAAAAGAAATATAACAAGCTAACAGAAAAAGCACTTAAAATCTTATTTAAAAGTAAGATCATGATTGGTGAAAAAATGTACAAGGAATTAAAAGAAAGAAAAATTGCTTTTGAACTCTTGGCCATTATTAAACAATTAGGTGCTAAGGCTAACTATATTTCTATTTTGTATTTGCAAAAATTAGGCTTCAAACGTTCAACATTAACTGAAACTATCAAACATCTATCAAAACTTGGCTATATTGAACACAATAAAAAAGGTGCAATTAAGCTAGCTAAAAAGCCATGAACTATTAAAAAAGAAAAGTTTATGAAAATATCATCAAAGAAATTGTGAATGCACTTTCTACTTGATGGATCAGCAACAACCCTTTGAAATATAACAAGAATAATAGCATATAAAAAGAATCATTCAAAAGCTGACAAATCACTATTAAGAAACATTGAATATGGTGAAGGTTATGAAACAAGGCCTTATAGGTTAGAAAAAAGAAATATTAAATATAAAAAATTCACAACTTTTAAAAATATAAAAATGTTTATAACAGTAGCTAATGAATCAAAAAATAGTTTGTTAAAAATTCAAAATAGGTTCTTTGATGGTAGTAATGCCACAATAGCAAAGAGTATTAAGTTTTTCAAAAAAGGATTTGTTGATATAGGGTTCTTGTATTTAAAAGAATTCAAAAACAATCAATTTGTAACTGAAAGATATATGTTTATTTAAAAAAATAAAATAAGCCAAAAATTAAATTAAAAATACTAAATTAGGATATGTGTGAAACGCATAATATCCATATTTAATATTGCCATATTTGCCTGTTTTATAGTAGTTTTGGTCAGTGTAAAATTCACTTGCTAAAATGACAAACATAAAGATAAATGTTATATGAAATATAACTATTTATCGTAATAAGGAAGCAACGAACAGTCAAAAAAACATTCAAACAGTAGGGCATTGATTGATTTTAATTAAAAAAAGAAAATTAAAAAATCCAATTGAACCCAACAAATATAAATCATTTGGGTTTTTGCATTAATATCACAAAAATCATTTAATTAATTTAAACAATATAAGAACATCATTAAATAATAACTTACAGCATATAAATATTAATTGTTTGTAAAAGTCTAACTAAGTATTCTATAACTAATTTAAGTAGTGATACTTAATTGATTAATTCAAAGTTTATTAAATTAATAATTAATTAGTGATAGCTAAAGTTATTAATTCTTAGATTAATTTTTATTGTTATGAATTATTTAAATCATATTATGAAAACCCAATGCCAAGAGAACACCATCATAAATCATTTAGGTTTTTAAATTGCTATAGTAGAAATCATTTATTTTAAATAGTATTAAGACAATATTAAATAATAACTTACTGCATATAAATATTAATATTTATGAAATTTTAATTAAGTCTTCAATAACTAATTGTAAGTAGTCAATGAACTAATTAACTAGTTAGAGATAATTTTAAAAATGATTAATTGAAAATAGTTAAAGTTATGAATTCTTAGACTAATTTTTATTGTTATGAATTATTTCAAACATATTATAAAAACCTATGCCAAGAATACAAATAACTAACTAAATATTAAAACTTAATTACCTAACATAACTTGTTCGTATCTACTATTGAATTAAGTAAGACAAAAAACTAATTAAGTGTCCAAAAATGATTACTTATCATAGCTTGTTTATAACTAACTATAAAG
The DNA here is from genome assembly GCF_000089865.1 of Mycoplasmopsis agalactiae. Classification (GTDB taxonomy): domain Bacteria; phylum Bacillota_I; class Bacilli_A; order Mycoplasmatales; family Metamycoplasmataceae; genus Mycoplasmopsis; species Mycoplasmopsis agalactiae_B. Next base: position 562,432 of record NC_013948.1, read on the forward strand.
AAAAAACTTGAGTACTTATTAAAACTTATTCAAGTTTATTGTTTGATTAGGTATGAAATAACTAATCAAGTAATGAAAGACTGTTCAAATTATATGTCTCTGTAGTTCAAACCCATTGAACAACAGGGAGATGGCTCATAATGCATGAGCCAGGGGGCAGTGTTAGTATGTTTAATTTAAATTAGTATATTGCCCCCAGTTTATTGTGTGGGGGTATGGGGGAGAGTATAGGACATTATGAAATGACAAAAAAAGAATTAAGAAAAGAACAAACAAATAGATTTATAGAAAGCACAATAATTACAACAGATTTGCTTCTTAGTAGTTACTTATATGATAGTACTAAGATGGAAGAGTTCTTATCTTTCATTGCTAACTTAGACAACAAGTATAGCTTTATTAATATGTATTTGGTTAGAACTCAGTTTCCTGGGGCGTCAATAGTTAAGTCATATAGCAGTTGGAAAAAAGAAAATATTCAAGTAAGGAAAAATGAAAAAGGAATATCAATATTTAGACCTAAAGTCATTGAGTATGTTGTGTATAACAATACAAAAGTTACAAAAGATAAATGAACTAATGAAATAAAAGAGTTAGTTAAAAACAACGAACTAGAAGTTTATACATATACAAAAGGTTTTACCTTAGCTAAAGTATTTGACATATCACAAACAACACTTCCTAAAGCACAATACCCAAAACAATACTTTTCATACTTTATAAAAGAAGATAATGAAAATATTAATCCAAATACTAAGTTGCTGAGTTTGCTATGTAACTTTATAGCCAAACATAATATTGGAATAACCTATGCCACAATGGGCTTAAGTACTAGTGAGCAAAGATTTTATGATAAGAATTCCCATGGAATTAAGCACTGAATTAGGCTAAATGATAAAAATTCAATTACTCAAAATATATATTCACTTGTTAAAGAATATGCTCACACATTGCTAGGCCATGATATATCAGCAATAAACAATATTGAAAATAGATATCAAGCTCAATTAGTTGCTTATGCAATATGTAAAAGCTTTAGACTAAAAGGAATTGAACTATCAAGCTTTGATGCATTTAGATCTTGAGTAAATACTTCCACTAAAGAAATGCGTAAAAAATGAATTAATAGTGTAATTTTTGCTTCAAAACAGTTTGCTAATGACTTTAACTACTTCTTAGATGAAATAGAAATTAATGTGGACAAAGCTAATTTAAGAGAAACTGCTAGCATAAATGAACTAATGGGAAGGGAGTAATCTAAATGCAAGCTAATTTTTTGAATCACATCCGTATTTATGGATTTGTAATTAGCGAGAGCTTTACAGTAATTGAATATAAATCAAAATATAACATTAATGAAAAAGCCATTAAATTTACTATAAACAACATACAAAATGGCAATCCTAACTTTATTGAAATAGCTGTGTGAGATCCAGTAGTTGTTGACTATGTTTTAAATAACATTAAAAGACGTGATTTAGTAGAAATAACAGGAAAATTACTAGTTAATTCATACACTAAAGATGACAAAAAGTACTATAAAACCTACATTAAAGCAAACAGAGTTTTATTATCAAAAATGTCAAAATATCATTTTGAAACCCCTATTCAACAGCCAGATCAGCACTCTAAAGACAATATTTACACCTTCTATATAGAAGATTAAAAAGGCAGTAATAATATGGATTATTTTACAGAGAAAAATATTAAAAATATTTTGTATGCATCAATGCCTAGGAAGCTTAAGTCATCAGAAATTATTGATAAATTCAATGAAATTGCAAACACAATCAGCAATAAATTTGGTGACAGAACTACATATATAAACATCATATTAGCTATTAATGAAAGAATACCAGCAATGGAAAAAGCTTGAGTTTATTCTAAACTTTTAGAAAAGATACTAAAAGAGTTATATGAAGGTTTAACTGAAGTTAATAGACTAACCAAAATCTATCAATTAATTTGTAACTGAAGCTTATTAAATATTGATAATAGAGAAGATACTAAGTTAGTTAACTTTAGTCTTAATGAGTATATGGAATATGATCGAATATTTGAATACAAATATTTAATGGATAAAGCTACTAAAAGCATTAATAAATTGGGCACTAAAAGCCCTGAAATGAATCTTTATATTGATTTAGTAAGAGATTGTAATGAATATGCAATGGTACAGCTTGATAAAAAAGGTAGAGCAAGAGAGTTTTATGAGAACAATTTATTGCTTTCTTACTTAGCTTGATTAAGTAAAAAGGAGCTAGATGAATTGCTTCCTAATGTTTCTTATTTAGATATTTCATCTGATATAGCAACTCTTGCATTTAATAATTTGCTAAGAGAGTAAAAGAAATTTAAAAAAGTAATGTAATGGGAGAAACAAATGGATTCATTAGCATTAAAAGTTTTAGAGTGAAAAAGCGAGTTTTGAGAGAAAAATAACCAGAAATTAAGTAAATTCACAGTTCCAGTTGCAATAGATAAAGATGAAATTTACTTTGTTAATGGCTTGCTTGAATGAAAAAATGAGTATGAAAATACAGGTAAGCACTTTTTAATAGATTTAGCTAAGGCTATTGACAAAAATGGCAAGGATGTAACTATTAAAGAAGGCATAGTTGGTATTGATACAAGTGCATTATATAAAATGAATTTAAAAGAATTCATTGATAAGTTAAGTGACAGCAATTGAGATGATAGACCTTACTTAGGGTTAGCTGATTCAATTAAATTGGCAGATTATGTGACAAAACTAGTAAATGATGAGTCATCAAAATTAATAGTTCTTAAAAAGAAAAATGATACATGCAAAATAAATATGCAAGAGAACGAATAAGTGAGTGAAATAAAGACAAGAATGCTAAATTTGATAGAACAAAATATCAAAGTAATAGATGTGCTAAATAACTATTTTATAAGGAGAAATGATGCCAATAGAGACACATAATGAAACATATGCAAAACTTAGAGAAAAAGCCAATAGATTTCAAAGTGAACGTGAACAAAGAATTTATTTAAGAATAATTGATGAAATTGCTGACATTGATTTTAGTGGCTATGATGAAAAACTAGAGCAAAAAATATATGCAGAAATTAGCAAAACAACTGACTTAGACAAAATTGCAGGTATCTATAAAACAGGCTTAATTGTTAGTGAAATAATTGCCTATGAAGAAGATGAATATGAAATATTAGATGATTTTTATAGAGAAAGCGATATACACTCATTTGATGAATTATGAGAACAAATGGATATTGACTTAAAAACCTATGGAACTGAAACAAACCTTGATTTACTTGTAGACTTATTGGAACTAAGTGATACATCTTTCCCAATTAAAATTGATGGCTATGGCAGAGCAAAACCAATTTTTGATCTTGACTCAGAGTTTGTAGACTGGCTATTAGATAAAGATTGATATGAAATTTGCCCATTTGTATATGATGAAGAAAGTTTTATAACAGAATTTGATTTAGATGAGTAAGCAACTGCTTCATTAAAAATGATTAAAAAATTATGTGGAGAGTGAACAAAATATGGAAAAGTATTTTGAATATAAAGATATAGAGAAATTATTAGCAAAGGATCTAATTAGTAATGAAGAGTATTTTTTAAAAACTTTAAATAAAAATGCGTCTTCATTTAAAAGTGAACAGGAAAGATCACAATATGTTGAATTGGTTAAAAGCATTTTTATTAATCTAGAAAAAATTGCTAGATATCCAATTTCTGCAACAAATTTTGCTTTTAACACTTGCAAAGTAATTGAATCACAAGCACTAACAATATCTGAATTGCAAAAACTATTAGAACTTACAAAAATAGCATTACAGTTTGATAATTCAGTTTTTATGAAGCACTTTAACAATTTTGCGTGTGGCGCTGATTATTTAAATTTTCTAATTGATTTTGATATTGAGCCAGTTTTTGCCTTAAAAGAAATGCTAAATGAACAAGAACATTATGACTGAATTGATTGAGAACTCTATACTCTGTTTAAGAAAAGAAATAAAGAGTTGCCTTGATTAAACAGTTTATCAAGTGATAATGATTTAGTTTACACTGGAAATAGTAATAATCCATATGAATGATTCCTTGTGGATGAAAGAGATTGAGTTTTTGATTATTTAGATAATCACTTGGATCAAGGACATATTGTTTCTTGAATTAAAGAAAGCAACAGTGATTAGCATTAAAAAACTTAACTACTTAACACTTTTGTATTTAACCAAATAAGACAATGCAAATTGACTTATATAAAAGAATAAAAGGAGTTAAACATTAATGAAAAAAATAGCAATAAAAATTATTGTTATTGTTATAGCTTCAATTATCTTTACCACTATTGGTTTTCTGCTAGTTATTAATTTTATTAATTTAAGAACATATGATGATCTTTCTAAGGTCAAAACATTTAGTGATTACATTAATCTTTCTAAGCATAATATAGTAAGGAATGCAAACTTCTTCATAATATTTACTCCAATGTTATTTCTTATTCTTTCAGGAGCACTTGTATATTTTGTGTTCTTTAGAAAAAGAAAAGAACAAACAAATGAAAGTAAATATTGACTTTGAAACGATAAGCTTTTAGTTGGCGATAGATCATTTTTTAAAAAGCAGTTCTTAGTTTCTCCTGACTATAAACATAATCAAAATAATGGTAACTGAGTAATTAATTATGCAAATAGCTTAAAAAAATGATGAATTAATAACGGTAAAAATGATATCAACAGTGTCGTAATTGGTGGTGTTGGTAGTGGTAAAACACAAAGAGTAATTTTACCAAACATACTATATAACAGCCATTTAAGGCCAAAATACAAGGCATCATTTGTTATTACAGACCCTAAAAAAGAAATAATTAAAGCTGTAGGCAAAAAGCTAAGTGACCAAAACTATAAAATATTTGCAATTGACTTTAGTGAGCCTGAATATAGCAATGGTTGAAACCCATTATATTATGTATACAAGCAAGCTCATTTAGAATATAGTGATCAAAAAGCTTATATTGAAAACATTTATAAAGCCTTTAGTGAAATTAATAATGTTATAGAGCAATTGCCTTGATCAGACACTGATGAAAAGTTTTGAACTGATAATGCTAAAAGAGTTATCAATACAGCAACTAAATTCCTTTTATTGGTATCACTAGAAAGACCTGATTTAGTTTCAGCTCAAGACTTTAACTTAATTTCAGTAGGTAAATTGTGTGTTGCCCCTGCTTGGGATGCAAATCAAGACTGAATATCAATAGTTAAACTAAAAGCTGATGAAGACTTAATTTGAAAAGAATTGTGATTTGAAGTTGAAGCATTACTATCAGAAGCTAAAAATGCACAAACTTTCCAAAGTATTTTGTCATTTGTTTCTAGTGCATTAGCCATCTTTACTAATGATGAATTTGTACAAAGAGTTATTGCACAAACAAAAAGCTTTGACTTAAGCTTAATTGCTAAAGAAAAACAACCAGTAGCTATCTTTATTCACTATCCAGACCATAAACCATCTCATCACTTCTTAATTAGTATGCTAATTGACCAAATTTACCAAGCATTAGTTAGCCAAGCTAATGAAAATGGTAAAAGAAAAGATGAATATGGCATATATCTATCAGAAAAGCTAGATAGAAAATGACTATTTTTACTTGATGAAGCAGGAAACTTACCAAAGATTATTAATTTAGATAATAAAGTAACTATTTCAAGAAGCAGGAATATATTCTTCCAATTTGTGCTTCAAGATTACAACCAGCTTAAAAAGTACAATGACAAGGTAGATGGAGTTGATAAAACAATTCGTTCAAACTTACAATTTACTTACTTTTTAAATAGTAATGATGAAGACACACTTAAAGAATTATCAGAATCATTAGGTAAAAAAGAAGTTAAGAAAATATCAAAATCTACTTCATATGATAGTAGGTCAAAAGGCTCAACATCAGGTACTACTGAAAACATTGAAGAAAAACCATTAATGAGTGTTAGTGAAATAAAGTCTAAGAATAAAGACCTAGCCATTATTTCAATTATTGGCTATAAGCCAATGCTTATTAAAACTAAATTAGCATATAAGCATTTTACAAATGATAATTATGTGCACCAGTGTGATGAAACATCTAGTGAAATTACTAAATGAAGCTTAAGCAATTTAACTAATAGTGAAGCACAAGATAGTGTAAGTGAAGAGATAGAGCAAAGTGAAGATATTGATAGAGAAACTGAAATAAATGAAAAAGTAAGGCAAGAAAATGACTTATACAGCATAGCCTTAGATATAGTCAATAGATTTGATTAAAAATACTAATATGCCAATAAAACAGGCATATATGTAAAAGGAGAATAATATGGCATGAGTTAATCCCGGCTTTGATCCTGTTGGTTATGAATCAAGAGTATCAATGGAAAATAAAAAAATAAATAACAAGAATTTTGATGTTATTACTTATAAAAATGGTAAACAATTTGCCTTTACTGAATTGCAAGGCAATTATGGTTATTATGAAGTTAAAAACAATAAGTTTGATGGTAATTTTTACTGAGTACAAAATGGTAATTTATCAATTACTGGCCAAGCTAAAAATAACAAATTAAATGGTACATTAACTGAATATGAACCTGGAACAGGACAAATTAAAAGGCAAATAGATTACAAAAATAATCTTGAGCATGGACAAGAAAAAAACTTTGAAAATGGAAAACTAAAGTCAACTACTGACTGAGTTAAAGGCCTTAAAACAGGCTCACATATAACATATGATAATGAAGGAAAAGTCATATCAAATGATAAATATATAGCTAATACTCCTGCAACTGATGAAGAGTATAAAAAATGAGAGAAATCAAGACCAAAAGCAAAGGCTAAAGAAGAACTTAAAAGATTTGGTGAATGATTAATTAAGCCATCTACAGCGATTCTGTCTTTATTTGCAATAGTAGCCATTGTAGCTTTCCCATTATCAACAGGACTTTTAGTTGTTGGTGGTGTAGGAATGTATGACTTTTTAAATGAAAGAACCAAGACAATACAAAGAGAAAATGACTTCCCTGAAAGAGAATTAAACTTCAGCAGAAAAGACTTAAATGAGATGAAAGAAGAGTTAAAACATGAACTTCGTAATCAAATAAGCAAGTCAAAGGAAGAGGCAACAAAAGCATTAAAAAGTGAGCCTACAGTTGCTAAAGAGCCAGCTAAAAAAGCAACTAAAAGCCCAAAAGCAACTGATGCCTTTGATACCAAAAACATTGAAAGTGCAAAACAAGAAGTTAAAAAGACTGCATCAATGGATGCTGTAAAACAAAGCATATTACAAGGATTTAAAAAGTAATTTTATAAGACAATGAAAAAAATTAAAAAGCCAAATCCTAAGTACAAAAGCTTATTAATTACCACAGGAATTATTTGTTTTTGTCTGCTTGCTATTTGCATAATTCTTTTAATAATATTATACAAATAGGACTATAAAACAGGATTAAATGAAAAAATTAAGTATGAGAAAAATATCTAAAAAAGCTTCAATAGCAATCTTAGTAACATATATTGTTTTACAAGTAGCTTTAATTTGGTTTTTGTTACTTTGTGTATCTTATTGACAATACTTAGTACAACAAGGAGCACTAACAACAATCAAGTTTAATTTGCTAATTGGAGCAGTGATTTTATATATATCACTAGCACTGATATATCCAATTTGATGATTTAAAAAACATAAAAAGAAACAAAGGAGATAAATATGAATGATTCAATTAATACAGCTGGATTAACAAAACTACAATCAGGTATAGATTCAATTATTAATGTTGTGTTTGGTATATTCACAGGTATAACTGTTGTTATAGTTATTGCTCTTTTAATTTGAGCAATGGTTAAAAACCAACAAGAAGAAGATCCTATGAAAAGAAAACAAAACACTCACAAAATATTGTGGGGTGCAGCAGCTTTAGTTTTAATTGTTTTAGCATGGGGATTAACATCATTTATAAGAAATACTCAAGGTAATACACATGCTACTGTCAATAATACTAGCCAACCATCACCGGGAGTAGCTAGATTACTAAATATATTTACTCAACCAATTTACTACAACTTAAAGGTATAGATTAATGGGGCTATTTGATTACTTAGCGGCAATACCAGTTGGTATGGTTATATGAATGCCAATAATGGCTATAGCATTGCTTTTTGCAACACTTTTTGTTTATGCATTATTGGTTGCTAGATACATTGTATTTGATGGAACAAAATTTATATTGTTTGGCCTTAAACCTAATGATGACATTACTAATTTCACTACCCCAAGCATATTTGCTCACATATTGATTGTAAGTACAGCAATTTGAGTAGTAATGTTCTTTCTTATAATTATTAAATTTTCTATTTCAGAATTTCGTAGTTCATCAGCATTATTACGTAGTGCTGTAAAACAAAGTGTAATTAGTCTTTTATTTTTATTAGGTTTTCAAGTAGGCATTTTGTTATTTAATGAATTTATAATAAATATTCTTAAACTTATAGATGGAAACGAACATGGAAGCACTGGAGTAGGTTTTATAAATAGAACATTTAATCCTAACTTTCAAGAAGTAATTGATGAAAAACCTTTTGAAGGCTCAATAGTACGTTCTGGAAATGATGCAAATGGCTATGAATTTAAGTGGGGCATTGCCTCAATTCCAGGTTTATGATCAGTGATATCAGCTGTTCATTCAAAAATACCAGCATTAATATTTCTTTCTGGTGGTGCAATAGGATATGCAGTTAGAGGAGCATTGTTTACATTCATAACTGTCATTTTTATTTATGGTTCTGTTTTAAAAACAATGATTAGAAATGCGGGAAGAATTGTACCAGTTGTACTTTTATACTTTATATTCCCTATTATAGTGGCATTATCTCTTGCTGATAATGGTAGGAAATTAAGAGCATGAAAGGACAGTTTTATCTCTAATTATCTATCTTTAGTGTTATTTTTCTTCTCATTCTACATAATCAACTGAGCAGTTGAAAACATGGTTGAATTAACTGATTATTTCTTAGGATTTCACAGTGTAATGGTTTCCTTAATAATAAACATTATAGGTTACAGAAATTTAGGGAAATTACAATCAGTAATAATGAGATTTTGTGGATTACCAGAAGCAGCGCCAGCTCAAGGGGGTAGCATAGGAAAAAAATAATTAGCCTTGCTTCCAAAGCAGGGCAGTTTGCACTAAATTTCATCCCAGCTGGAAAACTTGCTAAACCAGTAGCACGTGTAGGAGTTAAAATTGCTGAACAGCAATTAAAAGCTATTAGTGATGGTAATCTAGCAGGTGCTATTAGCGTGTTTAAACCACAAAATTTATTAAGAACTACTATTACAGCTAACTTATTTAAAATAAAAACTGAAGAGTTTAACTTAAAAGGTATAGCTAAAGTAGTAGTTAGAGAAAAAAGCTAAAACTGCAGTTTATAGTGCAGTAGAAAATACTGTTTCTCAAAAGAAAAATAAGCAAAAAGAAAAACAAGAGTTGCAAAAAGCAACAAGAGCAAATTAAAGCAACATAATGAAAGAGTTGCTAAGTTTGCAAAAGAAAACAACCTTACCCACTTATCACATGAAGAACAACTAAACATGTACTGAGAGAGCCTTGAAAAACAATCAAGAGTAAACTTTGCTGATATATTCAACAAAGAAAGCAAAAACACAAACTCAATGCTTTTAGCTACAGTGACTAAACAATCAAATCAACCTAATGTAGGAAAAGGAACAAATGCTACAACCTAATAGACTAAAATATAAGAAAATTAAAATAACAAGAGTTTTCTCTTGAAAAGATGTTATTGAATTCTTTATTGTTATATTAATCTCTTTTTTAGTATCCTTTTTAGCATTTAGGCCTTTTGCATTGCAATATAAGTGAATAGTATTTGCTATTATGTTTTTCACTTTATTAATACTTATATTGCCTTCAGGCCAGAATTGTAAGATATATGAGCTTTTGATTAGAATGTTTAAATTCAAGTCAATGCCCCATAAGTTTGCAAAGGAGCTATCTAACAATAAAGAAAGAGACAGTGCTGATTTAAACCCATATTCATCATTAGTTTCATCTGATGTTGTTAAAAACAAAATATTTACCAATAAATTATTTAGCAAAACTGAACACAATAATTACTTTATGGTTTTGCAAATAAATGGACAGGATATTTGAAAAGAAAATGCTGATACACAAATTAGATTAATTGATAACTTTGCAAGAATCTTAGACAGCTTTAAACATAAAATTTCCATTATTAAATTAGATGAAAAAATTAAGTATGACAAAAACAAAGAATTTATTAATAACTCATCTAAAAATAAGCAATTACTAAATAAAAACAATGAGTTTTGAAATAGATATTATCAAGCTAATATCAATGATTTTTCAAAATTAGAAACTGAAACTACAACAAGTGTTTTCTATTTAGTAATTAATGCCCCAACAATTGATTCACTTGAAGAAATGTTTATAACATTTGAGCAAAAAATTAATGACTTAGGGCTATTTACTTACAATAAATTACAAGACTTTGAACTGCTTAAGTTCTTAAATAAACTAAACCGCTTTGGTAAAAGTGATGAACAAATTCATAGCTATTTAAATTTAAGTGGTATTTATGGTCAAAAAGATAGCTTAGATCAGTTATTTGCCTATGAAGAAGTTATCTTTAATAGAGATATCATCTCTATAAATGGCGATCAATATAGTGTTAAATGTGTTGGAAAAACAGCCAACAGACTTAATGCTCAATGACTTAAGCAAATGTTTACAATTTCAGGCACTGTTGTATGAAATTTATTTCCTTACAATGATCAAAATGCTATTAATAAATTACTTGATAAGGCGGCCAAAAGAAATGAAGATTCAATGAGTGTGGATCACACAGTAGTTGGTAAGTTTTCATCAAGCATTGAAGAGCAAGCAATAATTGCTATGATTGAACAAGTTCAGCAAGAGAATTACAAGCTATTTGATGCAAACATTTTTGTCTTTGATGCTGTAAAAGACAGGCAAGAACAAAGAGCAAGAAATATTAAGTTAAAAAATACTTGAGCAAAAGAAAACTTTGGTATCAACTCTTTATTATTTAGACAATTTGAAGGATTTTTAGACGTTATAAACTTTCCTGTTACTAAATTAGATAGAGAATACTACCAAATAACATCATTAAACCAAGCTGTAGGCTATCCAATTCATAGAAAGCTACTTAATGATGGTAACAGTCTTTTAGTTGGTAAAGAATTAAGAGAAAGTAATGAAGCTTTAGTATGAAATATGTTCAAGCTTACTCAATATAGAACAAACCATAATGTAATGATATTAGGTACACCTGGTATGGGTAAGTCAACTTTTACTAAGAAAATTCTTACTAATGCTGTATCAGCAGGTAATATTGCAATTGTAATTGACCCACAAGCTGAATACTTAAAATGAGCTAATACTTTAGGCGGTCAAATTATTGACCTAGGAAGTGGCTCAGGAACAACAATTAACCCATTACAAGTAAGATCATTTATAGCAAGAAGTGAAGATGAAGTAGATAATGCTAATATTAAATCTATTGTCAATAACCATCTTAACTGACTAAATAAGTTTTTCTCAATTGTTTTTGATAATTTAGATAGCAAAAAATCAGCTATTTTAAGACAACAAATAATTCATTTGTATGAAAAATGGGGTATTTATAACTTAAATAAAGTGTCAGACTTTACATACAAAGAGTGACCTACAATGTCAGACTTAATTAAATCAATGAGAGAGTATGAAATACCTGATGATCATCATGACAGAGAGCAAAGACATAAAGAGATATTAGACTTTGCAGAGCTACTAAGCATTGAATTTGAAAATAATGGTAACTTAAGAGAGCTATATAATGGCCATACAACAGTAAGCATTAATAATGATGTAGTTGTGTTCAAAAATGACAACTTAACTGATACACAAGGCTCAATAACAGCTAGATTGGGTATTATGGTGCTTCTTAGCTTAATTAATGAATTTATCTTTAATAATGCTTTAAATAACAAAATTATTATTAAAGAATACAAGAAAAAGAATAATGTAAGAATCTTAAGTATGAAAGAAATGCAGAAACTTATTAAATATTCTGCATTATGTATTGATGAAGAGCACTTATACATTAATGAAAAGAATATTACAACACTAGAGTATATTGCTGATACTACTAAATTAGTGCGTAAGCTAGACTGTGGAACAATACATACTACTCAAAACCCTTCAGACTATAAGCAAACAGCTTCAGTAGCTGAAATGGCTTCAAGAATAATAAATAACTGTTCTTATTCATTCTTTTTTGGACTGTTAGACAATGATATTGAAACTGTTAAAGGCTTCTATAAAAACTCTAATCAATTATTAGATTCAGAAGTTAAATTCATTGCTTCAAGACAAAGGGGAAAGGTATTAGCAACTATTTCAAATAATGAACGTTATGCAATCAATTTACATTTTAATGATGTAGAGAAAGAACTATTTTTTGATAAAGGAGAGTAATAATAATGAAAGGTAGAAAATATAGATATATTTTAGTGCCAGCATTAGGGAGTTTACTCCCTTTTGCTTTTATTAGTGCTGGTTCTTTAAAAAGCACTAGTTCAGCATTTTTGATTACTAATAAATTATTATCAGGATCAGACAGTAATTTTAATAGATCATATATAGATAATAGGTTTAGTCAAATCGATGAGTTTAAGTCAGGAGTTTATAAAAAAAGAGAAAAGCAAACATTTACTTATAAGTGGAATTTTTTGTTACCAGATTCACCATATTTAGTCGGTGTTGATCAATTTGACTGACCCAGAGGCACAAACATAAAATACAATGTGTTTGGAAAGGAATTTCAATTTCCAGCAAGCGGAACTAAATATTTTCATAACCCACCAAGAATTATATTAAACCCATCTGTTCGTGGTGGTGGCAAGCAGCATGGTGCTATTGGGCTAGCTTACCCATATTCTAGATCTTTAACTTCTGAGGCAAAAAACTTTTTTTGATGAGACCAAGGTTACATAGAAGGTAATATTAAACCATATCCAGATTATTACTATGTGTATCCTACTATAGAAATTTCAGGCATTGAAGAAAAAATTAATAATTTGGTTAATCCAAAAATTAAAACAAACTGCGAAAGAGAAGGCTTTAGTAGCATAAGTTGCGATTATTCTCCTAATCCAAATGCTTTTCAAAATATAGAGATTGTAGGTTTTGATTTAACTGAAGAATCCAAAAATAAGCTTAAAAACTATGAAAGACCTTGAGAAAAAACAGATTTTTATAAATCACATAAAATATTAAATACTATCAGAAGTTATTGAGCTTACACAGCCAATCCAGAAGTTGAAGTCACTTTAGAATACGACTCAACTAAAAATGAATACTATGACCTATCCGATAGTATTAAATTTAAAGACTTAAACACTATTTTTAATGGCTTAAAGAAAGCTTATTCAGAAAGTGCATCAATTGTAAATAATGGCAAAATAACAATAGATTCTGATGTTATGGGAGACTTAGATGAATCATTACCTGTTGACATTGATAGTAAGAAGTTTCCATTAAAAACTAATGTACAAAAGTTAAAGGAAAAAACCAGCACTAAAGAATATAGTTTATCTGATGGTTGAAAAATAAAGCTTTCAGAAACTCCTGAAGTAGTAAGCTCAAAAGAAAAAACAGCAAAAATAGTTAAAAGACTAGTTAGTGTTTCCAAAAATGGAAGTGATAAAACAGCAGAATTAATAAAAACTCTTGAAAATGCTTCAAACCCAGCTACTAAAGCTCAAAGCTACAATATTAATAAGTTTGCTAATATGCTTAAAGAACTGGGAAGTGGTATTAATACTTATGATGAACTAGAAGTTAATCTCACTGAATCAAATTTATATAAAGAGTACAAGAACGCCAAAGATAAAACTGATAGAAAAGAACAAGGCTTAAATTTAAGAGATAACTTAACCATAAAGTATGGATATTCACAAGCAATAAAAACTCTTAAGGAATGAGCAAACTATTACAACAAGGAAAGAAAATTAGATTTTTGACAACAAACTGAAGCTAAGCAAATAAAAAAACCAGATAAGAAAAATAAATATGATCATGGAACTCTTTTAGTTGGCTCACCAATAGATATCAAATTTATTTCTGACAATGCTGAAACAGATATTATGCTAATTAACAAGCAAAAAGTTGATGTCTTAAATAAAGAATTTAAGAAAAAGTTAATAGACTTTAGAGTTGTTGCTAATACTAAAGAAATTAAAGATAAAGAAAAAGAAAAGCAACCAACTAATGAATATGAAATTCACTTAAAGCGCTTTAAAACAGGTTCAAACAACTCAGGAGATATTGATGAGCAATATATTGTTAAATATCAAATAATTCAAAAGTTCTTTACACAAATTATTAAATGATATGCTTGGGATCCTGATAAAAACCCTGACCAAAAACAATTAATATCAAAAATTTTGCTTGATAAAAAAGGTCAGCCACTTTTAGATGATAAAAAGAAAGAAATTCCTAACCCTAATTATGATCCTTTCATTGATCCAGCTACAGGAACTAAGAAAGAAATTTTATGAATAAGTAATGATAATTTAAAAAATCATGGCTTAGATGATAAACTTCACTTTACATATCCTTCATTGCTTTATGATATTAAACAAAAGGTAGATTTTGGTATATATGTTGATTCTCACGTATTAGGTAAAGGCGCTCTTAGAAATTTAGAATATGATAAGGCATTAACAAATGTTAAATACTATAAAAAGAAGCTTTTTAATAAAAAAACTGAACATAAAAATGGTGAAAAAGTTGTTACATATGTTAAAAGTGATACTCTTCCTGAGCCATTGCCATTAAAAAATAATAATAGTGAGTTTTCATACTTTTCTGATGAAGGAATTTGACTAGTTTATGCAACTAATAATAGTCAAGATATACCAACATTTTCTAATGCTTCATTAGTTTTAATTGATGAAGATAACAACCCTAAGTCTTATTTCTATGAAACAGTTAAAGACAGACTATATGATGAAAGGGGAGCTAAATTAGAAAATTACTTCCAACCATTTTTACATTCAAATAACTGAATTTCTGAGCCTTTAGCTAAGTATTTAACAGCTACAACGGGATTAACATTTGCTGAGCTAGCTAAAATGCCATACAATGACTTTATATACAAATACTTAGACTTTATTAATTTAAAATATGATTTAAAAAAATACTTTCCAGATATCGATTCTAAAGATACTACATATGAAAACATATTTGAAACAGCTGTTCACTGAAATGAATTGCCAAATTTAAATGGTTTAACATATGCTACTGAACAAGATGAAACAGTTAAAGAGAAATATAGAAAAGAAGTTGAAAATATAGTTACAAACTATATTAAAAGCCATATTAGGGGAAATACTCGTTTAAAAGAACATAACATATATGAAAACTCAGGATGAGAAATTAAAGAATGAAGTAGTCATGATAAAAAATATTGACTAGATAGTGCACTAAAAGTTGAAAAAAATGATGCTTCTAAATCACAAGGAGTTGAATTTACACTTGTTCCTACCAATCCAAAGTACAAAAAATTTAGTTTCAAGAAGTTTTATCTTAAAAACAATGCCCATCATATTTACTACCCACCAATTGATTTAAGCAAGTTACCAATTGAAACAAGGCATACAATTAACATTGACTATTCAAAAGGCACACATAAACAAAATGCTGAGAAAATTAGTAGATTCATAAAATCTAAAATATATGATGAATTTCAAAAATATAATCAAAGTAAAACCACACCTATTGAAATAGGTAAAGATGTTAAAATATCTAATTTATATGAATTAAATATTAAAACTAGTCAATATGATAAGTTCAACACTTTTACTGTTATCATAACCCCACTAAATGCCAACTTGCACAATCAAATAGTGTTTGAATTTCAAAATATATCTGATCCTAAAAAGAAGCCTAAAAAATCTGATCCAGATAAGAAACCAGACGGGGATAATAACCCTGGCAATTCTTCATCAGGTTTTGATGAAAATAATCCTAATGGTGGCAGGTCAAACTTTGACCCTAACAATCCAGGAACATGACCATCAGGTTTTGATGCAAATGATCCAAAGACTTGGCCATCAGGATATAATCCAAATGACCCTTCAACTTGACCTTCAAGCTTTGATGAAAATAATCCTAATGGTGGCAGGTCAAACTTTGATCCTAACAATCCAGGAACTTGACCTTCAGGATATAATCCTGATTCAAGTAAATATGTAGATTTAAGCCTGCTTAATGAGATATTCTTGAATAATCCTGTTGTTATCAGTGAAACTAAATTAAGTAAGATAAAAGATAAAATAGTAAGTGAAGTATCAAAGATAACTGAGCCATTAAACTATAGATTTAATAAAGAATATTTAATTGCTTGACTAAGCACAGCATTTTATAATTTAGACTTGGTAATGGATATAGAAGACTTAAATAAGCCTGAGAATAAAGAGTTTAAGGAAAAATATGATCGTGCTGTAAATAGTGTTCTTAAAGAGAAAAATAAAGTAACTATTCTGGGCAAAGAAGTATTAATCCCAACAAGTATTAGTGATGAGAAACTACGCTTAAGATATGAAGAAGCTATAGCTAATAAAATTAAAGAGATAGAGAACAGAAACTTTAATAAAGGGCTTGATAATAAAGTTAGAAGCAAAATATACATACTAATTCCTAAAGAAAATGCTATAGGCTTTGCATTCTTACCAGTTATTAATAACATTAGCAGTTCATTTGACCCAACTAAAGATCCTGAATGAATTTCTGAGTTGGAAAAAGATCCACATAGAAAAGATATAAATGGTGAAGATATAAGAAGTACTCT
The DNA here is from genome assembly GCF_000089865.1 of Mycoplasmopsis agalactiae. Lineage (GTDB taxonomy): Bacteria > Bacillota_I > Bacilli_A > Mycoplasmatales > Metamycoplasmataceae > Mycoplasmopsis > Mycoplasmopsis agalactiae_B. Next base: position 579,350 of record NC_013948.1, read on the forward strand.
TAGCAAAGTTGCAAGCTATGCAGGTTGAACTGTTGGAGCTATTGCAACACTAGGACTAATATCAGGAACTGTTTTTGGTATTAGAAACTATCTAAACAAAAAAGGCTTTAAGGCTGGAAAGAGTGTTACTAAGAAACAAAAGAAAAAGCAAAAACCTATTAGAATTTACAAAGATAATTAAATTAAAAAAGCCAAGTTATAACAACCTGGCTTTTTCTTTGCTCTAATTAGTAGCTAATTACATAGTAATTACAATCTAATTAGAGTGTAATTAGTCGCTAATTATTTTCTAATTATAAGTTAATTATATGTTTGCTAATTGGATGTAAACTAATAAGATATATACTAAGCCATATAACAGTTTATATTAACACAATAAAGATATAGCTATTTAAAGTAATTTATACCTATAAAGTTATTATATTTGCTTAAAACACAGCCAAATCTAATTAGAAACTAATTAGTTTATAATTAAATAGTAATTATATTCTAATTACTTTTTGTATACTTATCCTAATTTTTTAGGTTAATAAATATGTTCAAGGAGATATAATAATGGCTAAAAAATATAGTTATAAAGATATATCAAATTGGTTCTTATCTAAAGAAAGTATGACTCCTAAAAAGCTTCAAAAACTAACATATTATGCTGAAGCTTGAGCTTATGCTTTGCTTGATGATGGTATATTAAATGACACAGCCTTTCAGGCTTGAATACATAGTCCAGTTTCTCCTGAATTATGAAATGATTATAAAGAATATGGCTGAAATGAGATTAAGCAAAAAGTTTTTGATGAAAGCAAATTAGATAAAAATGTTTTAGAACTGCTTGATGCAGTTTGAACTACATATGGTGATAAATCAGGATATGAACTAGAAGCTATTACACATTTAGAAGAGCCTTGGAAAAAGGCAAGAAAGGGCTTAGGAGAGTTTGAGCCATCAACTAAATTAATTGATACTGAAGATATGAAAACCTACTATAGAAGCATTTATTCAGGAGATTAATTTTGGTATTAAATACAATAATTTATAAAGCAAATTCTATGGAATTCCGTAGTTTTTTTGTTTAGTTTTAAGTACTAATAATTGCCATATGAAAAAAATTCATAATGTTAAAAATTTGTTTACTTTGCTATTAAATTTGACTTTGGCAACTTCTAATTATATTCTAATTAGTATATAATTACTTTATAATTAGATAGTAATTAGTTTCTAATTATAAAATTACCTTGTGAAGGAAACTAAGTAAATGCTACAAAACAATATGAAATTGTTTTCAAAATAGCTATTATTTGCCTAATATTTGTATTAGAATTAATATTATGAGAATAAAAAAAGGAATAAAAAATATAGCCCTGCTACTGGGCACAACAGTAGCACCAGCATTAGCAAGTGTTTCTTGTTTTAATGTGTTTAAAATTCTAGAACCAACAGCCACAATTATTAAAACAGATGATGCTAAGCCACCAGCAGGATTTAATCATAATGATAGCAGAAAACAAGTGGAAGACTTATTTAATAAATATAAAGGCCACTTATTAGTAGATACTTCAAAAGAATCACAGCCATTTTTAAAAGAGAATAATAAATACTATTTTGCTAAAGTTACACATGAAGACAAAGCAATTAGTTCAGATGTATACAAAAATGATAACTGAAAAACTGATGAGTATTTGCCAATGATTTTTATACCACCAGAACAAAAAGAAGATTTATTTAAAAAACCTGGATCAGAAAAATTTAGATCGAAATTAAGTGATACATATATTCCACCTGTTGAGTTTAATAACTTGCTTAGAAATTATTTAAAAGGTAGTGTACAGTTAACACCAAGTGAGCATAAAGACTTTTTAGAAAAAATGACAAAATTTTTAGAGCATGACAACATGATAAGACGTGACTTCACAATAAATTCAGATACATATGGAACTTTTATAGATAAATTTAATGACCGTTATGATGAATCTCCTTATGACTATAATAAAAAAATAATAAAAAGAGAAGATCAATTTATAAAATTCAACACAGCTCATGGAGATTATATGGATATGCTTGAAGACGTCCAAACAAAAGATAAAAAAAATATTTGATTTTTGCCTTTTTCACTCTCTAAAGCTAGAGCATTTGAAGACATCTCAGACATATATAGTAAGTTAGATGAAAATAAATTATGAATAAAAAGGGGAGATCAAAGTTATTATGATGTATTAGGCACTCCTAATCTATTAGATCAGTTCTCAGACCCGGCAAAAGCATATCTTGATACCCAAACAAACATTGAGACTTATAAAGACTATTTATTATTTTTATTAAAGTTCATGGAATTTAAGCATACATTTAAAACACAAGAAGAAATAAAAAATCTAGAAGAAGATGAAAAGAAAAAAACACAAGAAGAAGATTATAAAAAAGAGTTAGAACAATTTCAAACACAGTTAAATGACTTAGTCTCTACACTGACAATAGCAACCACAAAAACTGTCTTAGGTAAAGAAGTTGAAAAGCCAGACAATCAAAATGAAACAAGAGTGTCAATGTTTCCAGTGGCTAATGATGAGCTTAGTGCTTTAATAACTAAAGCCGACTATGAACACTCATTTGTTTGAGCACATAGAGCACTATATGAAGAAGTTATCCCTATTTATGTAGCTCTATTTGGAAAATTACCTTCAAAGCTTGTCCTTAATAATAATAATCAGATAAATATTAAAAAGTATATTACCTACTATGTAAACAAAGTAATGAAAGACAAGTTCTCAGATTTTAAAGAAATAGAAGATAACACTGATTTACAAGAGAAACATAAAACAGAAGAGTACAAGAAAAAAGCTAATGAAATTTATAAAGAATGATTAAATAAATGAAAGGGACTTAAAGAAACAACAACAAGCAACTAAAAAAGTTGCTTGTTTTTACTTCTAATTAGAAACTAATTATTAGCTAATTACTTTCTAATTACTTTATAATTACATTGTAATTAGAAAAACAAAAAGCCAGGTTTCTACAACTTGGCTTTCTTTATTTACTTACTAGCTAGCTTCTCAATTGGTTTAATTACTCTTGAACCAATACTAAAGCTGTTAATTTTGTTTTTAATTGCATTTAGATGTCTGTCAATTATTACTTCTGTTCCTTCTAAAATCTTATGAGCTTCTTTTTTAATGTTCTCAGCTGATTTATTAATTTCACTAACTTTAGTTTCAATATATTTTAATGTAGTATCAAGAATGCTATCTTTAAAGTCTTTAAAGTCATCTAATATTTTTTGTTTTTCAGAAAAACTAATTTCTTTAAATTGCTTATCTAATGTAATTTCTTTATACTTAAGTGCTATTGTTTCTAATATACCAAGCATAGTAATAAAGTACATTGGCCTTACTACGAACATATTTTTATACTCAGGCACTCTATAAACTAATCAATCACTATTTTGATACTCTAGTTCACTAACAAGCAAGGCATAATCAAGTTGCTTCTTTTCTCTATCACTATCAAGCTTTTTGTAATGATCTTGGTTCTTTTGTTTATACACTGATGATTCTAACTCTGTTTTCATCTCACACATTACACCAAGTAGTGGAGTTTTTCTTTCTTCTTCAGCATAAACTTTAAAGATAAAGTCTCCCTTAGAACCTTTAAATTCTCCTTCTGCTTTAATAGCAGTGTTATCCTTTTCAAATACTGATGTTCTAAAAGCATAAGAAGATACATTATTAAATTCATTTATGCAGTAGTTCTCTAACTCTTCTCCAAGAACCTTAACATTTTTAGTTAGCTTTTCTCTGTTTAACTTTTTAATTTGTTCATTTAATTTATTAGCTTCAATAACTTTATTGCTTATTTCATTTTTGTGTTCTACTTCTAATAGATTAATTTTGTGTGCTAAGTCCTTAACTTTATCATTAAGCCTATTAATTTCATTATTTTTGCCTTCAATTGCTTCAGCAACTTTAACTATAGTATCTAGCTTATGGTTTTCTTCAAAATTACTAATTTGTGTCTCTAATTTTGTTATTTTATCTTTTTGAGCATTTATTGTTTCAAACAGCCTGTCTTTGATTGCACTTATTTCTTCTGTTAGCTTTCTTTTATATTCAGTAAATAATAATTTTTTTAAGGTTGCTATTTTCTCATTATAAAGATTGTCTTTAGCTTCATCAATTGCTTTATTGATAATACTTAAGTCAACTGTTTCAGCACTAGATAAATCAATAAGATCTCCCTTTTTAGCATCTTCTAATAGTTCAATTGTTTTTTTGTCTTTTACTATGAATTTGATTGTCATTAATTAATCCTTTGCATTTGTCTTATGAGTTGTATTTCTAATTAGAAAGTAATTACAATATAATTACAAACTAATTACTTTATAATTAGCTAGTAATTAGAAAAAGGAAAAAATAGGGCTACTTATTAAATTAGTCCTATTTGATTTTTTGTACTAATCTTTGAAATTATTTACTTATCATCTTTAGGCAACTCAACTAAATTCATTAATATGAATCTTTTAAAGTAAACTATGCCATATTTAATTAAGTCAGGAATGCTTACTTTTCCAAAGCCTAAATTAATAGCTTGCTCTTGTACTTTGGTTATATCATCAACTAAAGATTGTGTTAAATACAATCCTGTTGCTTTACCTTCTCTTTTAGCTTTAACTTGTTTAGTTGGTTTATTTAAAAGCTTATCTGCTTGGTTTAATAAATTATCTACTGCTTGGTCATTATCTAGTTTTTTAGATTTATCAAAGTTTTCTTGTTGCAATTTCTGAGTCTGTGATGCTACTTGTTTAAATATATTTTTGTTTTCCATTATCACTTCCAGTGTACTTTATAATTACAAACTAATTATATAGTAATTAGAAAATAATTAGAAAGTAATTAGTAGCTAATTAGAAACTAATTATAGGATCTTTCTTTCTTGTAATTCAATAATTAAATTTTCTATTGGATTGCCATCCTTGATATAGTCCTTATAGTCACTCTCTAAAACTCATTTAGGTCTTTTTCATTTATTAAGTGTTGCTATATCACTTGAAAAAGATAAACTAATTGTACTTGTAGCCATACCTATATTATCAGGTATAAATGTTTTTAATGTTCTGTCCCCATATTCTTCATGCAAGAAAAAGAAGAAGTCTTTTGATAACTTATTAGATTTAATTCTATTTAGGATAATGCCCTGGATATTGTCATTAAGACCAAGTTCTCTTGTATTATTCTTTCATTCTGAAAGCATAACATTAAGTCCTTGCAAGCTAAAAATATGTGGTTCTACAACTTGGATGATACCTGTCTTTGAAGCAATATAAACATTTTTTGCTATATCATCAAAGATTGGGTTTAGATCAAAGAATACATAATCAATTCCTAATTTAACTAAGTAATTATTCATTAGCTTTAAGTTTGAACTTAAAACTAGTTCTCTTAATGTTGTATTAAGCAATGAATTTCTTACATTATTTAATAAAGAATTGGTGTGTACATAATATATATTCTTAATTCTAGAATGCTGAATAGTATTAGCTAATTCTTGCTCTGTTGATGTTCTTTTTAATCATTTACCTGAATCATCTTCATTGTAGTTTATATTACTTTTAAGAACATTTGATAATGAACCTTGACTATCAAAGTCAAAGATTAAAACTTTCTTATTTTGCTTTGCTAAAGCATCTGCAATGTTAAGTGTAATCGTTGTCTTTCCAACTCCCCCCTTATTGGAATGGAAAGTAAAAAAAGTCATTAATCTCCTTTATTGCTATATGTTAATTTGTAATTAGAAAGTAATTACAATATAATTATAAACTAATTAGAAACTAATTATAAAGTAATTAGAATGTAATTAGAATAAAGAAAAAGCCAGGATACTATAACTTGGCTTTTATAATGCTTATTTTGACATTAATTCTTTATTTAATCAATAGCTAATTTATTTAAATAGTATTTGTAATTAATAGTTCTTTAACTTTTGATGAAGTCTTGCTAATTCCACAAACATTAGTCTTATCAATTTCATTAATAGTTCAGTCTCTATAAAGCTCTTTTATAAAAGGTTCATTGTTATAACTGATAACTATTTTGGTATGTCCTTTTAACTTAGATAACATATTAAACAAGTCAATATGATCTTGCTTTGTAAAACTAGTTTTATACATTTGAGTTTTATTAAAATAAGGTGGATCAACATATAACTTTGTGATCTTGTCTTGACTATCTATAATATCTTGTAATAAGACTTTGTAATCACAATGAGTTATTTTAATATTTTGCAATATCTGGTTGTAAATGTTTAGTTTATCCAATCAGCCATTATCTAATCTTTTAATAAAGTAATCTAACCTTGCTTTAGTGTAGCTCTTTAAATTGCCTTCAAAGCTTAAGATGTTTTTTAGAGCATAAGATAAATCCAAGGGCAAAACATTATCATAATCATTAATAATAGTTTGGCAGTTATATAAATGCTTAGCATTAACTCCAACTATTCCTGAACCGCCAAATAAATCTAAAAATATATCTGATGAGTTTAACTCTAAGACATTAAATATATTTTTTAATAATCTATATTTAGACCCATAATAACTAATAACAGGCTTAATATTTTTCATTATTATAAACCCTATAATTGCTTTTAAAACATAATTCAAATATTTGTTTATTGTCTAAGTTATAGATATTAAATTTCTTAGAAACTTTCTTATTTTGCTTTGCTAAAGCATATGCAATGTTAAGTGTAATTGTTGTCTTTCCAACTCCCCCCTTATTGGAATGGAAAGTAAAAAAAGTCATTAATCTCCTTGTTTCTGTATGTGTAATTATAATTACAATCTATTATAAAATAATTAGAAAGTAATTAGCTACTAATTAGAATGTAATTAGTTTGTAATTATATTTTGTTTTGCATATGTATAAAAAAGCACAACAATACACATATAAAAAACAGGGTAAAACTACCTTTTTACTTTAGGTAACATAAGAAATATATGCACTTTTTAAATCGAATTGACTTATATATTTCATTAATATAAACAACAACTTAATTAACAAGCAATCATAAATTAATTACTGTCTATAGTTGTTGCAAATATACTTATTTAATAACCAATTTTAAGCACATAAAGAACAATTATTAGTGTTTTGCAATTATATTAGTTAGCTAGGAATGCAAAAGTTTTCATAATTTGGTAAAAAATTTATTGATAATTTAGCTAATTAAAGCCCTTTAAAAGTAATTACAGTGTAACTAGTAACTAATTACTAAGTACTTAGACTGTAAGTATAAAGTAATTACTTTGACATATATTTTTTAGTGAAAAGATATCTAAATAAGTTAAAAAACTAATTTGGATAATTTTCCTTTTTTATCTATAATAAAGGCATAAAGGGGAAATTATGCAAGAACTTTTTATGCTTTGAGACCAGCAAGCTGAAGAATACAAAAACAGTGCCGAACGTAAAAAAGAATATCATGTTGAACGTAAGATAACAAGAGTAATCATAGTAAAAGGCGAAGCATATTACTATACTCTATATATGTATAGACACAAAGTGACTAGAAAATGCTTTGTTTACTATCATAATGAGATATTAAAACATAATAAGAGACTTAAATATTACATTGATGATATAGAAAGATGCTTAAATGATAGGCTCTATGAACGTAATTACAAAAAATTAGGCAAAGTCAAAAGCAATAAAATACCTTATTATATTTATGCATATCATAGAAACAAAACCCCTATAAAACAGGCAAATATGGATGAATTAAAATGTCACAAAGATAAAGAATATGATGCAATTCAGATTGATACAGATGATTCATATTTTTATGCTAGAGTTAATGGATATAAAGCTAAATTTAGATGTAGAATGGCTACAATTCATACACTAGAACATAATAGAGATAACAAAATAAAAAATAAAACTACAATAATGCAAATTAGTAACTTAGGAATTAAGCAAGATATTAAGAAAAATGAAGCAGGATTTCATAATGCAATCCAAAATGCTTTATCTAAACTATATGCAAATAAGCAAATAATTGTTTCAGGAGATGGAGCTAAAGTTATTACTACATTAGCAACAGCACTACAAAGCACTAGAGTATTTGATAAATATCACTTTATTAGAGAACTATTTAAAATATATGGCTTTAATGAAACATTAAACAAGGCAAATAAGAGAATATTTGATGGCATAGACCATTTTAAAGAGCTTAATTATTTGTATAATAAAGGTAAATTTGATGAGTTTACTAACTATTTAAAGCATACAATTAATTTACTCTCACCCAAGCCTAAAACAGTGCAAAAAATCAATGATATAAAGAAATTCATAAGGTTTTATACAACTAATAATAAGTTCATAAATGAGACAATAACAAACAAATATTACACAAGTGGTAATGCTGAAACATTTGTTTCTCACGACTTAAAAAGATATATAGGAAAGAATTTTGGGCTTAAATCAATCAATACAATTATTAGAACAATAATTTCTGAAACAAACCACAATTTAATAATCATTTAATTTGACTAAAAGTACTACAAAACAGGGATAAAAAACACAATAATAAAATATTGTGAATTTTTCTTATGCCCAGAAATAAAATAGAGTAGAATAAATATTGAAGTAAGAATTGAATTACCATCTTACCCACTTAATACTTTCATTCCCAAAATTATTTATAAAGACATAATTTGTAATAAAATATTATTAGAAATTATTAATAGTTGTTATTAACTAATAATTTTTATTCATATAGGCAATTCACACAATAATAAAATCAATTAAAAAACAGGTTATGAATTTATTTTATAACTATGTTTAATTTATTAAACATAAGGAGAAATAATGAGCACATCTGCTTTTAAATACTCCAGGTTTGCTTTTAACATTGTCTTTAGAAAAATTAGTACATTCATTTTGCCTATACTAATTTTGGTATTCTCACTAATTATTGGATTAGTTTATAAATTTGCAGTAGGTGAAAACTACCATTTACTTTCAGCCTATATATTTATTTTCATAAGTGCATCAGCAACAGTTATTTTTTCATCTATTAAAGCTTTAAACATCTTTAAAGACTTTGATAGTGAAGGACTAGAAATAATCACTTTATCTAAGCCTATTTCTAGAAATAATTTAATTTTAGGTAAACTGCTAGCATTAATTTATTTTGGTCTTCTATGATCAATAATAATGTTTGTTGCTGCACTATTTGGTCTTTATGCAGTTTATGAAATTAAACAATTCTTTTTAGCTTCATTATTATTTTTCTTTGTTAGCTTAATGACATATTTACTTTTTGGCCTATTTACAGCCTTAATTTGCTATAAATTAAGCCAAAAAATTGCATTGACTATTCCTATTGCACTCTTTATTCCCTTGGCTTTAGGTGGCTCATTAATTTCAGCTAACTCCGCTTCAAATATTAATAATGCAGCACACTTTATTAATAGACCATATCGATATCACGCTTCTGGCAATGAGGCAAATATAGAACCTTTTTATTTAAACAATAAAAAAGATGAGCTTTTGCTTATTTCAAACGGAGCTGATAATAAAGGCTTTTCAGAAGAGCAAATTAAGTATTTGCAAGAAGTTATGAAGCTTTCTAATAAATCCAGTGCTGAATGACAAGCATATTCATGACTCTCAGTACCATACCAATTAATTGATATCTTCAACTTCAAAAACAAAAACGTTTTTGAATCGGCATCAGTTAAAAAGTTTTCTAACTTAGATAATTATGTGTATTACAATGAGCTTGATGACGTCACATATAACTATAAATTAGACACAAACGTCAATTTAAAAAAATATATTACTTCTGATAAAAATAATACGCTTAAATACATTGTCCCTGGCGTATTAAAGTCTAATAATAGTTTAAAAGATGCATATGGCAGCAATATTGAAGTTGTTAACCATGACATTCTTTATGCTCGTGTTGGTTCTGATGATCCAAATATCGAATTTTTTGAAGATGATGCTAATTTCAGTGATGAAGGAAGCAATTTAGTTGGCAGAATTAAGTGAAAATATATTTATGAAGCTCTTAGAGATGAAAGATTTAATCTAATAGCTAAAAACTTCGTTGAAAAATTCAATGCAAAAATTGCTCAAAATGACAATTTAGTTGAAATAAATAAATTATTAATGACTGAAATTAGTAAATACATCAATAATGATGATATTGATAATGCCAGTGAAATTAATAAATACAATAATGCCAATGTAACAATTTTTGATGAAAATGCATTGAAACAAAACAAAATAAAATCTATTTTTGAAAAAAGAATTTACTTCACAGTAGCACTTTTAAATTACATATATTTTAATTATCCAGAAACCAAAATATATGAAGCTATGCTAAAAAACCCTGATACTAAAGAATCTTTTGGAGACTTTCAATACACAATTAATATTCTCGGACAAGACTATAAAATAGGCGGATTCAAAAGATTTGTTAAAACAGTTGTCCCTGTTGGAAAAAAAGGTGCTAATGGCGGCATTGAAAATGCCAAAATAAAAATAAGATATGAACTAGACCCTAGTGAGAATAATTATCTTTTCCAATCAGCAGATAAGGTTTTTGCGATAAACAGAAGTAGCCAAATTGTTAATAAAAATGCCTATATTCCAATTTGAATTATTTTAAACGGAGTTTTATTTGCTTCAGTTTTTGCCTTGTATAGAAAGAAGGAGTACAAATAATTATGGATAAAGTTTTAGAAGTAATTGATTTGACTAAAGTCTTTAACAAAACCAAAAGAGGCATTAAAAACGTTAATATAACTATAAACTCTGGCGACTTTCATGCATTTATTGGCGAAAATGGTGCTGGTAAAACAACCACAATTAAATCAATAATTGGAGCATATCCAAATTATTCAGGTCAAATATTAATTTATGGCAAAAACATAAAAGATGCTAGCGTTAAGTCAATTATTGGCTATGTGCCTGAAAATGCAATTTTTCCAAAAGAATTAAGTGTTTATCAATATTTATATAACTTTTCTATTTTGTCGAATATACCTAAAAAACAGGCAGATTTAAAAATTAAGAAATTTTTAAAATTATTTAACATTGAAGATCTTGAAAACGATAAACCTTACAACTTTTCATCAGGTCAAAAGAAAAAAGTGCTGCTTATTCAAGCATTATTGCATGATCCTAAATTATTAATTTTGGATGAACCAGCTGCTAACTTAGACCCTACTGCTAGATATGAACTTTTTTCATTATTAAAAAGTTTAAATGAAAATGATGGCATAGCAATTTTAATTAGCTCGCACGTTTTATCTGAAATTGATAAATATGTCAATTCAGTAACTCTTATACACAATGGGAACATAATCTATTCTGGGGCTAAAAAAGGCCATTTGGAGACATTGTTTTATGAAAAAGTTATTAACACTTAGTTCAATATTTCCAATTATGCATTTTGTGCCTGTTTTATAGTGCTATACATAAATTGAATAATGTAAAGGATTAGTATGAAAAAATCTAAATTTATGTTGCTTGCTGCCATTGCTTTCATACCGCCTATACCTCTTATAATTGCTGCAAGCAATCATAATAAAAATACTAATAGCACTAATAATAACAATAATTTAGCACCCAAAATAGACAAATTGTATAAAAATCCTATTGTGAATGAAATGCTTAGTTTTTATACTAACAATAATGATGATCTACGTAAAAATTATGTCTCTTTTCAAGAAAACAGATCTAATGCACTTTTCAAAGAACTAGAGTATTCATTTACATATTACCCAGTTTTTATTTCAAATAAAGCTTCTGATGGAAGCAGTCATTATTCAAGAATTATAAATAAAGCTAAAGATGCAATACAAAAGCATTTGTCGCAGGATTGATATTGAGTTTTAAACAATCTTGATCATTTTTGATTTATTTTTTCTCCATATAATGATTTGTATAAAACATTTGAAGGAGAAAAAGAACTTTTTGAAAAAGTTCATGATGAGCTTGGTTCATGAACAACTAATATCAAAAATAAAAAGCCAGAAGCAATTTTTAAATATAAGTTTCCTGATGCTTCATCAATTATTAAAAAATGAGTAGATAAAAATAAGGATAAGTACAAAAATATTGATCCTAAATCTTATGTGCAAAATTCAATTAGTCAAATTGAATCATGGTACTTAATTTTTGACACTAATAAAGCTATAAAAGTGCTGAAATATGTGGAAGACGGCAAACCAAAATTGCAAATTTTGACTGACTTATTACTTTTCAAAGAATCAGCAAATCTTAAAGAGCAAATTTTGACACTTGAGAATGAAATAAATAGTAAACGCGAAAAAGATTTATTAGTTGATATTGAAGAAAAAATTGGTGAGGCAGAAGATGATGCTAATGATGCTAATGATGATAATGCTGAAGCCAATGAAGAAGATGGATCTAGATCACTTCGTGCAACTGAATCGCATAGCATTGACATAAATAAGGTATTAACAGAATTTTTAAAATCAAAAGGTGATAAAAAATTCTTTGAATTTCATGCTAAGCATCAATATAACTCACATTTTGTTGATGCCATAAATACTATAAATAAGGATAATTTGTCAATCTATAGATTTACAATGAGGAATATTGATTATGAAAAGTAGAAAATTTGCATTAATATCTCCACTAGTAATTATGCCTGTTGCAGTCTCTGCAGTTTCATGTATAAAAACTTCTAATTTATCTACTTCATCAAATCTTTTACTACATATTCCAAAAGAATATGACATCATCCCACAAGTGCTTAGCAACAAAGAAGTAGTTACTGAAAATATAATAAAAAGCCTTCTATCCCTGACTTTCGAAGATGACATTGTTAAGAAAAATGAATATGTCAAGTCTCAAGAAGATGAGAAAAAGCTATTTAGTGAAATTAAAAAATTAAGCAAGAAAGTTCCTTATTTTGTTAGAAAAGGAAAAAATCAAAAGCCTGGCCATGATCATTTAAAAATGGTGAAAAAGCACAAAGAAGAATTAAATAATTTCTACTCTAAAAATTGATTGTTTATGCTTAAAAATATTGACAAATTTGCAGTTAGACCTTTTGAGGTTTGAACTTTAGAAAAAACTGGCAATGCTGAGCATTCTAATGAATTTCTAAATAAAAGCAAAGATCAAAACCCTGGCATAGATAGTTTTTCATTTGCTAACAAAAATATTGATTCTTTAATTCAAGGGGGTGAGTCAGCTCATACTCCTGGTAAAAAAGTTATGTACATTAAAAAAGACAAACTTATTATTAGAGTTGTTATATCAAAAGATGCCCAATACCCTTTTAAAATAGACAAATTCATCCATTTTAGCCTGTATTCTAGAGATAACAAAATATCTATGAAATTTATTTCAGACATAATCCACTCAGCAATATATCATAAAGACCCAAAGGGCTATCAAAGTTTTGAAGAAGATTTAGTGAAGAAAAATTATAATTATCCTTTCTTATCAACCTTGACATTAAATGAAGGGGGGAATGATGAAAAATAAAAAATATTTTAGTTACATAATTCCTTCTTCTTTTCCACTAATTGCACTTTCATCAGTTTCATGTACTAATAAACAAAGTAATAGTGAAGCAAATTTAATAAAAAATGATAACCATAATAAAAGCTGGGATGCTTTCTTAAATTATGACTATGTCCAAGCCATTTTAAATAAAGCATATGGAAATAACAAAGAATTAAAAGATAAGTATGTTGAAGAACAAAGAAATATCAATCTAGATTACTTAAAAGATATAAAGTCATATTTAGGCTATAAAAACAACATTGTAAGTAGCTATGGATCAGATGATTCATATGGCAAGGGTGATGCTTATCCTATTGAAGTATTAGATTCAAAGCTTGATGAAGCTTATAAGAAAAATTGATTATGATTCTTATATAACTTAGATAGATTTGTTTTTGTTCTTTATGATGTATCTGACCAATTTAAAGCAGTGCACGAAAAGGCTAATATTGATGCACAAAAAAGTAGTGTTGAACTTGGTGCATTTCATAAACCAAAAACAAATGACGTTGCTAAATATATAATTGGTAAGAAAAATCAAGAAACCAATGAAGAAAATGTCTACTTATTATTAAAAGATGGCAATATTTTACGTGTTGATTTAACAAAAGATAAAAAAGACTTGACTAAGCCTGCTAATGTCTCAGTATATACTTACACTTACTTTTATCCTGGAGTCTTAAATAATGACACTGAGATTAAAAATTTCGATCTTAATAAGTATGTAAAGGCTGAATTAATTCATTATAATGATAATCATTCGCCATTTAAAACACTTTTTAATGAAGAGTATGGGGGAGAGCCTCTAAGAGCTACATTGATTGATGTAGATTTAAAAAATAATAAAAATTAAGGCAGCCCTTAATTTTTTTATTTGCCTATAAAATAGACTTTATCGTTTCTTTAAACTTGTTTAATTTTTGCTGTGCTAAGTCAATTGTTTTATCAAAAGCAAAGACATAAAACTTGATTTTAGGCTCAGTTCCTGATGGTCTTAGTGCTAATCAAGAATTATCATTTTTAAACTTAATTTGAATCATGTTTGACTTCATAAAACTTGATTTTAAATTAAAGTCATCAATTATTTTGTTTTCAAAATTTAAATTCTTAAATTTTTCTTGCAATAAAGCTAAATCAGTACTTTCATCAACCTCAATTTCAATATTTTCACTAGCAACATAACCTACTGTTTCATAAACTTCATTAAGTAAGTCGATTAAAGTTTTGTTTTTCTTTTTGTAGTAAGAAGCCATTTTAGTTAGTATTGCAATTGATTGCAATGCATCTTTGTCTCTTGAAAGATTTTCATCAATTAATGATCCATAACTTTCTTCAAAGGCAAACATAAATTTTTTGCCTTCATTAGAAAACTCATTGATTATTTTGCCTATTCATTTAAATCCAGTGGGCACCACTACTGATTTAATTCCTTCTGATAAAGCCAATATTTCAGGAATGTTAGTTGAAACAAAAGAGTAAACAATATAATGATTATTAGGTTGTTTTATAGTGCTTTTGGCTAAATCTAACAAGAATTTAAAAACTATTATTGCAGTTTCATTACCATTTAAAATTCTGTATTCATCACTATGCTTAACTGCTAGCCCAACTCTATCACTATCAGGGTCGCTCATTAATAAAATGTCTGCATCTTTTTGCTTGCCTAATTTTATTAATAATTCATAAGCTGAATGTTTTTCAGGATTAGGATATTGAACATATTTAAAATTTGCGTCAATTTTCATGTGTTCTTTAACATAAAAGATGCTTTCATTTATGTCAGAAACCGATTCAGAAAATAATTTTTTGAATAATTTTGGGACAAATTTAGAACCTGTTCCGTGTAATGGTGAGTAAACTACTTTGATATTTTCTGGATTTAAATTTACTGATTTATCTAAATTATTTGCTATTTGTGCAACTGAATTTAGGTATTTATCTTTAACTTTTTCTGGAATAAATTCTAAATTATTAAAATCAGACTTTTTGATGCTTTTGACTGTTTTATAGGGCTCTAAGTACTTTTCATAATCATCAAAATAGCTAGAAACTTCTTGAATTTCTTCAGGAAGCATTTGAAAAGCAGATTCATTATAAAGTTTAATTCCATTGTACTCTTTTGGATTATGACTAGCTGTTATATTAATGCCCCCATGCGCTTTATAATGCATAATTGAATAGCTAACAAAAGGTGTAGGGCAAATATTTTTAGAAAAGTAAACCTTAATTCCGTATGAATCTAATATTTGTGCACTGCAAAGTGCAAAACTATATGACTTTCTTCTATTATCTCTTCCAATAACTACTTTAATTTCTTGCTTAGCATACTTGTTTAGTAAATATTTAGCATACCCATGTATTATTCTTCTAACATGAGCTATATTTAAATTCTCGACACCTGATCCTATTTTTCCACGGATTCCAGCAGTTCCAAACTCTAATTTATTCATATTTATATTATACAAATTTAATATTGTGGTATTATAAATTTACTATGGAGGGTATATATAGTAGCAAAGAATTAAAATCTGTTGCAAATGCAACAGATTGACTTATTGAAAAACCTGTTGAAAAAAAGGAAAGTAAATTTATCTCAAATATTAAAGCTCTGTTTGAAAAACCATTTCGTTTTACAGTAATGGAGCTTGCAATCTCTGGCTTAGTTATTAGCTTATTTTTGGTAACATCATCAATATTGTATTTTGTTGGCTTAAGCAAGCTTATTAAGGCTGAAATATTATTCTGCATATTGTACGGAATAATACTTGGGCCAATTAAAGGAGCTTTTTTAGGTGTTATAGCCGATGTCCTAGCACTGTTATTGACGGGAAGAATTGGTTTATGATACTGGACATACCAATTAGTTCCAGCAATAATAGCCTTTTTAAGTGCCATTTATTTCGCTTTGTTTAAATCATCAGTAATAGCACGCTTAATTATTCCATTTGTAGTTATTATTTCGGCAATGGCAACAATGATTTATATCTATACGCAAAACATTGTTAAGCTTGAAGACGGAAGCACTGGAATTAGTTTTGCTAACTATGAAAAGAAAATAAAAGATAAAACAATTGAATATCCTTATTTATTGACCTTAATTGGCATTATTATTTATTTATCTCTTTCATTAGTTACTGTTATTACATTAGTTTCGTTCTATTTTAAGAGTAAAAACCCTAAGTTTTTAGATTACCTTTTAATATTTAGTATTGTTACATTTATTCAAGTAATTTACCGTTGAATATTTGGGCCAATTCTTTATATTCAATATAGAAATTACATTGACAACAAAAATTGAGGATATGCTGATAAATATGTAACATTTGCTATTCCAATTATTGCTAAATCAATGGTTAATATTCCAATTTATACATTTGTATTATCTGCAATTTATCCTGTAGTTAGCCTGCTTTGCGATAAATACGTAGGTGAGAGAAAACAAGTTTCATATTAGTTTTTTGAAAGAGTTAGAAATGAAATCAAGAAGAGAATACCGCCTTGGCGTAATTAATGTTTTATATAAGTATGAACTTCTAGAAGCGAAGCTTTTGCCTAGCCAAATATTCTCTGATGAAAGCGATATTGATAACGAACAATTTAAGCAATTAGAACTAATTAGCTTAAATTATGACTACTATCAAAAAACTATTCTAAAATTTTTAAATCAAAACACAGCTTGAACTAAACTTCCAGCATTAATTAGAGCAATTTTACTTAACGCAACTCATGAACTTTTATCAATTAGCCCCAAAATTGTCATAAACGAGGCTGTTGAAATAACAAAATCATTTTATGAACAAGAAGCAAACTTTTACAAATTAGTTAATGCGCTTTTGCAAAATATATACAAATATTTTGTGATTAATGAAGCAATTGAAAGCAAAGAAAAATAAAAAATTAAAAAAGCTAAGTTTTTGCTCTTAGCTTTTTTTATTACAGTTTCCTGTTTTCCCTATAAAACAGGCTTAAACAAATTATTTCACCAGCTAGTTAATTAGTATTTTTCAACTAATTCATTTATTTGATCTTCTAACTCAGCTAATATTTCACTAAAGCTCATCTTGTTTTTAGGAGCGACTTTTGTCCCGTCAATTAATAATGAATTAATTTTTTTAGCTCCTAAAAACTTAAATGTTCCTTTTAAGTTTTTAACATGGTCGCCAAATAAATATCATCCTTTTGGTGCTCCTTGAGTAGCAACAATAATAACTTTTAACTTGTCGATTAGTCCTCTTGAAGCTCCTTTTGTTACATATTTATATGTAAAAGATTTATCAGCAACACAAATTGAATCGATAAAGTTTTTTAGTGCTCCTGAGTAGTTAAAGTTAATCATTGGAGTAGAAAGAATTAAAATATCAGTTTCCTTAAGTTTGTCAATTCAGTAATCTGATTCAGTTTCAGTTCAAAATGTTGGCTTAGATGGAACAGTAAGAGAGTTTGTTGCAAATGGTGTATTGTTTAAATCAACTAATGTAAACTCACTATTAGGATATTTTTTTCTTAGCAATTCAGCAACCTTAACATTAGCAGCTGATGATAGTGATGGATTGTTTGGTGAAGCCATAATTGAAAGAATTTTTTTTGGTTTTGCCATGTATCAACCTCCAAGCTTTATATATTCCTTATTATATAAGGTTTTCTACATAGATATAACATTCATTTTATATTTGTATTTTTTAAGAAAATTAAAATACAAATTTAGCCTAATTGCATTGTTTTATAGTCGCAAATGTTAAATTAGGTATGTAAATATTTACATTTTATTACTATTTCCATAATGTTTATATAAAAATTATGATGCTTAATTTTGTGTATAATTTAAATATTTAACAATAAAAAATAAATAGCGGGAGCATTATTATGAAGGAATTAACAGCTACAGTAATTGACCCTATTGGCCTACACGCTAGACCAGCTAGCTACATAACAGCTGAAGCTTCAAAATATAAGTGTGATATTCTTATTACTAATAATAAAAGCAACAGAACAGCCAATTTAAAGTCACTGATGAACGTTTTAACACTTGGTGTTAAACAAAATGACTCAATTACAATCAAATTTAATGGAGATGACGAAGAAGTTGCATCTACTGGAATTCTTGAAGTTCTAAAAGACAACAAAATTATTAAATAGTCAATCTTCATTGTAGAAAGATTGCAATGAATTTTTACAAATACGCATTCAAGAAAATACTTTTTGCCTTCATAGGTATTTTTCTTATAACATTATCATTTTATGTGCTTTTGTCTCAATTCATTGCCAATGATAAATTCAATAACGAGCCTTTGAGTAAGCAATTTTTGTTTTTCTTAGGTTCTATTTTTTCTAATTTTGGACAAGTTTATAGCTCTAGCAGCTTTAATAATGCATTAGAGTACTTTGGCTACTATTTTAAATACAGTTTGCTCTTTGAAACTATTGCTTTTATTTTAAGCATAGTTTTTGGATATTTATTAGGCATATTGCTTGCCTATAAAAACGCAAAGCTAACTGATACAGTAATTAGCCTTCTTATTTTTATTTTTGCTTCCATTCCAGCCATCGTTTTAGCACCATTAATGATAATTTTGGCCGAATACACAGACTTGCCAGTAAATTTTGTTTCTGTCGATTCAATAAATGCTGGTTATATGCTTTTATCATTGCTTTTGCCTGTATCGATAATATTAATAATAACTGTGTCATTTTTTGCAATAGTAGTCAAAAACGCTATGCTTAATATACTTAGCAAAGATTATATAAAGGTTTTAAAAACCTTGGGCTTGAGTAACCAAAAAGTCTTTTTTATAGGCATATTGAAAAATTTAATCATTGAAACAATTAATAGAATTCTTGCTGTTTTAATTTTTATTATTAGCTTGGGTATTATTATGGAAAGAATTTTCCAAATACCAGGACAAAGCTTAATTTTAACCTCTGCTTTTGCTAATGGGGAAATTAATGTTTTAATGTGTTTAGTGTTTTATAAAGCATTTGTGATATTTGTATTTTCAGCTATTAATGAAATAATTTATGATGTTTTAAAAGTTGAAAATAACTTTAATTTTAGAATAAGGTTTAGTAGACCAATAAAAGTTGCAAAAGGAGACCTTTAGATGAGTAGCTCTAACAACTTGCTTTTAGCCAATGAATCTAAAAAATCCTTTTCATTGGCTAAAATCAAAAAACAAATTGCTAAAGTTGCAAATTACAAAAGCAATTTCCAATTGTTTTGAAATAGATTTTTTTCTAAAAAAATTAATTATTTTTGACTCTTTTTATTTTTGTCTTTTATTTTGCTAATAATATGTATATCATCAATTGCTTTAGCACTCAATTACTCACCCTATAAACCAGTTTTAGATAGTGAGCTAGCAACTAATTTACCAAATTATTACAGTCCAATTACTAGTAGAAAATTTTTTACCGATAATCCTGTTTTACAGATAATTAGGGAAAATGATGATTTGCATCATACAATAATTAAAAGCACTTTAAATATAAATGATTATGTCATTCTTGAATATGATCCATATGTTTTAATAAAATCTTTATCAGGCAAAAAATATTACTTCCTTTTTGGCACCAATGCCTTTAGAATAGACAGATTCAGCTTTTTTGTTTACTCATTTTTAGTAACAATTTCGTTATCCATATTAGCAATAATTTTTCAATTCCTAATCGGAACATTTTTAGGTTCAATCATTGGCTTTTATTCTAATAAAACCACAAGTAAAATAAGCTATTATCTTTTTAGTTCGATAAACATTTTTCCATTTCTAATAATAAACATTTTACTTTTTAAAGTTGTGGGATATAGTTATGCAAATGCGCTGGCAATTATAAGCATATTTGGATCAATTAGCTTTTTCTACATTGCATATGCAAACACATTGGATTTAAAAAATAAAGAATTTATATTTGCATACCGTTCATTTGGTGCTTCGCCAATGTGAATATTAATGCGAATAATTTTTGTAGAAAACATTTGACTTAATTTAACTCTTTTTTCAGATAACTTATCACTGAATATGCTTGTTTTAGCAACTCTGTCATTTTTTAATATTAAAAATGTTGAAGAATCATTAAACATTGGTAATGTATTTAAAGATTTAATTGCAGACTTATCTAACATTGGCTACACTTTATTTGTTATTATAATTACCAGTCTTTTCATAATTATTAACAAAATTTTTGGCATTGTAATGTATAGAAATTCAAGAGTAAGGGAGTAATGTATGAGTAAAAAAATCTTGTCACTTTTACCAATTGTTGCTCTTCCTTCACTAGCGATTAGCTGTAATATAAGAAATGACAGAAGTAGATTTGAATATATCAAATCAATAAATGAGCCTAATTACATCAAAAACGTTATTACAAACAGTAATAAGCCTATAGAAAATGATCATGAATCACTACTTAGTGCTCCTTTAATTAGGTGAAAAACTTCAGGAAAAGCAAAATTTGACAACCTTAATAAAAAGTTTTTTAGTGTGACTAGCAAATATTTAGAATTTGAATTAGCCCAAAAAATAAACATAACACTATTGGATGACAAGGTTGTTGAATACTCTAAAGATTCAGTCAAGCCATATTCAAAGCTTAGTGATACTGGCATTGTGAATGTCACAACAGATGAAGAAGGAAACATTAACAATCCATTATTTATTAAACATTTAAAAAGAGCTAAAAAAGTGGATTTTGTTCTTAAGGATGGAATCCATTTTGTTGACAAAAACGGTAATAAAACAGGGATGTTAGTTAAAAATGAGCATTTTTGAAACTCTTATAATTACAAAAATAATTTAAATGAGTTACAAAACATTACAAGTGAATATGGAATAGAACAACTTAAAGCTGAAGCACCACTTACATTTGTAAATTCTAATAATACTAAAAGCAAGATGGATCATTTTGTAACAAAAGTATTAACTAACAATATGATTTTTATGCCGCTATTTTCAGCTGAAACTAATGATAGCAATGCCTTATTTGCCAGCCCATATGTAATAAATAGCTTTGGAATAGATAAAGCAGTTTATATAAAAAATAATTTTTATGCCAAGCAATTGTTTGTTAAGGATGAAAGAACTTTAAAAAAAGTAATACTAAAGTTCAATCCAGTTCCGATCGATGAACCAACTTATAGGCTGCAAACTTATAATGCTTATAGACAAAACCTTATTTCAGAAGCAAGTTACAATTTATTTAATGATACTCAAAAAGAAGACATTGAAAATAATCCTAAAATTTACGGACTTTCATTTGCTTTTACTAAAAAAAGCAATGAGAATGTAAACAAATACTTTTATAACTCCAACCTAAATAAAGATTTCATCGCTAATGATGCCTTTTCTAAACTTGTCTTTAATACCTATAAAACAGGCTTAAACAGAAATAGCTTTATAAATCTTTATTCTCCTAGATCATTGACATTTTTAAGCATTATAAATAATTTAATGAATCAATATACAGCAACTAAACTGCTAGGAAATAACACATATTGAAACTCATTTATGCCTCAGTCGCTATATTTTGACACTGAAAGTAACAGTGACGATTACTTGTTTAATTTAATTAATGACATCAATAGAATAAGATTTAACTATCATAATGATGGTGAGTTTAAAACAAAAACAATTGAATTTTCTGATTTTTTAAACAATAACTTAGATTTAAAAAATGATTCATATGATGGAAACAAAATATTAGATGTTGATAAGCAACTTAAAACCAGCAATTGAAACTTGTTTAAATATTTGATGAAGAAACTATTGGATAAATTTTATGAAGAAAATAGCGAACTGCAAAGTCAAAAAATTGAATGAGTAATACCTATTTTTAGTCAAAAATCACAAAGAATAGATAATTATTATCAAAAATTAATTTCATTTATAAAATCATTAGATAGTAGGCTAAACCCATCATATAAATATGTGAGCCCAGATGAATCAAACTATCTTTATTCATATAATTCTTATGCACTAGTAAATAATTCTTATGCAGAAAATTTGTTTGCTTTGCTGGATCTAGAAAACTCATCAATTTTGACGAATATTGCTGTTTTACAGCATTATTATGACAAAAAGATGAATAAGCCTCCTTTTTATGAGGATATATTAAAAATTGACAAAATTTTAAAAAAGTTGATAAGCCAAAATTGAGCAGCTAGCATATTAAGTAGTGATAAATCCCTTAATTTAAGCTCTCTACTAAATACTTATTCTAAAGATATAAAGACATTTAAATCAGAATTTATTAACAAAATAAATTCACAGTTTAATAAAACTGAGCAATTTGCTTTACTTAGATCAGTTGATGATCTTTTGATTGTAAGGCAAAATGAAACAAATTATCTTTTTACAAATGATTATGAAAAGATAATTGTTCAATATTTCTACACAAAACCACTTAATGATGCTGGTTTTACATATTATCAAGACATTATTGTTTTTAGCTAAAATGGCTGATTTATAGCCTGAAAGGATAAAATGGCTGTTGGCATAGTTGTTGAATATAATCCTTTTCATAATGGTCATATTAGGCAAATTAGGTGAATAAAGAATAAATTCCCAAATGAAAAAATTATTGTAGTAATGAGCGATAAATTTACCCAAAGAGGAGAGCTGGCAGTAGCTTCATTTTCAAAGCGTGCTAGAATTGCTAAAAAATATGGAGTTGACAAAGTGCTAAAGCTTAGCTTTAAAGAAACAGTGCAAGCAGCACATGTATTTGCTCATAATGCAGTTATTAAACTATATAAAAAAGGGAAAATTGACAAATTGGTTTTTGGCTCAGAGTCAAATAATGTCGAATTAATGATTGCAGTTGCTAAAGGACTAAAAGAAAAGGAAAGAGAATTTTATCAATTAGTTAAAACACTACAAAAAAAGGAAAAAATTAGTTTTCCTAAAGCTTCTTCAATGGCAATAAACATATTGTTTGGCCATAATTTTATTATGCCGAATGATATTTTGGCTTTTGAATATATCAAAACAATTATTAACAATAATTTGCCTATTATTCCGTATTCAATAGAAAGAAATGTTGGTTTTCATTCCGATCAAACTAATGACATATATGCTTCAGCATCATTGTTGAGAAAAATGATTTTTGAAAGAAAAGATATATCTAATTTTTCACCAATGAAGTTTAAGAGAACTCCAAAATCAGTTGCATCTTTATACAAAACATTTCAAACAAAAGTGTTAAATAACAAAGAAAAAATCAAAGACTTTCCTGTTGTTTCTGAAGGGCTAGAAAACTTAATAATAAAAAATATAAAGCAGCCTGACTATGATTCTTTTGTTGAAAAGTGCACTTCAAAACGGTATACATCCTCAAGAATCAAAAGAATTATTGCTTGAGTACTGCATGAATTATAAAAACCAATAGCCTTGTTTTATAGCGCTATTGGTTTTTAGATTATTTATTTATGCCTTGATTAATGTTAAAAGTGATCCTCAGTTTTCACTTGTTAAAATTTTTTCATATGCAGAGACTTTATCACCTTCACTCTTAAGATTTGCTTTTAATTCCTTAATTGCATCATCTAACTTTTTAATTTGCTTTGCAAATGCTTTTTGTTTGGCTTCATTTTTTGAAATTTCATTAAATTTTTGTTCAAATATTTTGAAGATGTTTTCAAGAATAACCAATTTTACTAGGTCGAATTCTTTATCAAAGGCTTTGACTTCTTTTTTATGTTCATCTTGAGCCTTTTTTTCTAGTTTAGCAAGTTTTTTCTTATCAATGTTTTTAGGTTCTTTAATATTTTTTTTCTTAAATTCATTCAAAGGTTCTGAATTTAAAATAAAAACATTTGATATTTCAGATTTAATTTCAAAATCCACTTTGTCATTTCCGAAAATTCATTTGTTAGTACCGTCTTCAAATTTAAGCATTTGACTAAGCGAGTATGCATGCTTTTCTTTATCAAAAATACTATTGATTTTGGCAATAGCTTTATTTCTGAATTCTTTATTAAACTTTGCTGCATCTTCAGATTTAAATTCATTTAATTTTCCACATTGTGCAGAAGCAAAAACTAATGAAATTGATAAACCACCAGCTATAAATGAATTGACTAATTTTCTATTCATAAAAGCTCCTTTTTTCCAATGATTAAGTATCATACACCAAATTCTACAATTACTATATTTTATTACAAATTTTAATGCTTATAAGTTTTAAACAGCTTATTATGCACTCATTAATTAAGGCTTAAAATGCAGTTTTATGATGATAATTTAGCAATGAAAAAATCTGTTATTTTGCTATCAAAAATTATGATGTTTGTGTTAAAATACTATAGCAATATTTAATTGCAGAAGTAGATTAAATTCTCACCTGATGGCCATAGCCTTGGGTTCTAGCTACAATTAAAAATATCAATGATGTTTTTTGTAGATAGAAGTGATGAGAATCACTTTATTTTTATGTTTAATTTTTATCAAAAAACTAAGGAGTTATTATACAAAATTTCAAGAAAATAAAGAAGCCTGAACAAGAACATATGATTAATGAAAACATACCTTTTCAAAAAGTGTTCTTAATCGGTGCTGATGGTGAAAAAATAGGTGTTAAAAATACCTTTGAAGCCATTGAAATAGCCAAAGACAGCAAAATGGATTTAGTTCTAATTGCTGTTGAGCCGAAGCCAATTGCCAGAATTTTAGACTATGGTAAGTTTAAATATGAACGTAAAAAGAAGCAAAAGGCTGCTAAAGAAAAACAAACAATAATTCAAAATCGTCAAATTAGATTAACAGCTATGACTGGTGATCATGATTTAAAAACTAAAGCTAGAAAAGCATTTGAGTTCTTATTAGATGGCGACAGAATCAAGGTTAGTTTGAAATTTAGAGGTCGTGAAATAACTAGACCTGAATTAGGCTACACTATGATGAATAAATTTTATGAATTGGTAGAGGCTGTAGCTGAAAAAACAAAAGAACCTGAAATAATTGGCGAGCGTTTTCTTGATATGTATCTCCAACCTAATAAGGTCAAAGTTAATAAATACAAAAGAGAACATAACATAGTTGAAAATAAATCATCTGATTCAAGTTCAAAAGATTCTGATGATGATAAAGGAGCAAAAGATGCCAAAGATGAAGACTAAAAGCGCTCTTAAAAAAAGAATTAAAGTAACAGCAACTGGTAAAGTTATCCGTGAACAAGCTTATCGTTCACATCTAGCCCAAAATAAAACCACAAAACAAAAACGTCAATCTCGTAAATCTGCGCAAATGCACAGTTCTGATCTAAAGAGATTCAAGGCATTAATTTAATAATTTTTTATTAAGAAGGTAATATTATGAGAGTAAAAGGTGGAACAGTTACAAGAGCTAGAAGAAAGAAATGAATAAAACTAGCTAAGGGTTATTTTGGACACAAATCAATCGGATATAAAGTTGCTAAGCAAGCTGTTGTTAAGTCTTGAACATACGCTTTTAGAGACCGTAAACAAGTTAAAAGAGACTATAGAAAATTATGAATTTCTCGTATAAGTGCTGCTGTTAGATTAGAAGGCTTATCTTATTCAAAATTTATTAATGGTCTTAAAAAATCAAACATTACTATTAACCGTAAAATGTTATCAGAACTAGCTATTAATGAACCTCAAGTGTTTTCACAACTAATTGCTATTGCAAGAGATTCTGAATAATAATTAATGAAGTAGATAGAAAGCTATCTGCTTTTTTTATTTTATGCAACAAAAAAGCAAGATTTTCTTCTCTTGCTTTTTTAATCTTTTAAGTCAATAATTGCGGTATTAATTATTGTTTCTCTGCTTAAAATTTGCTCTCATTTTTTAACATTTTCTTCAAATGATTCATCGTTTGCCAATTTATCTTTATTATCTAAATCATCATTTGAAAGTTCCGATGAATCTAGGCTTATATTGCTTGTATTATTATTTTGGGATATCTGTTCTGCTTCTAATGTGTAAGTCTGACTAACATAATTATTTAAGTTATTAGAACTAGCAAATTCGCTTGTTTTATAGGATTTTTCGTCAGATAGTTCATTATCATAATTATCTGTAAATTCATTATTATTAACAACACTGTGTTCAATATAGTGAATTATTTCATCATAGATTTTATCTTTAGTTGTAGCTCAGCTTAAGCTATTAACTAAATAGATATTATATTTTTTGCTCTTTATAAATTTATATAAGTCTTTTTGCAAGATATACTTTTCTATATCGTTTTGATACTCGTAATTATCAATTATGAAGCACATTATATTTTTGTTATCGTGCATTAAAATGTAATCAATTTTGAGTGTCCCAATAGACTCATTGCTTGCAAGAGTCATACTATCATAGTCTTTAATTAACTCATTGATTGAGTTTTCTAGTTCAATTTCAAACTCTGGTTTTTTAACTTCTATACCTATATTTAGCTCACTTTGGGCAAAATTGTCATTAGATACAAACTCTTGTTTTTCTTTAGAATCTAACTCCAAAAACTCTAGTCATTTTTTAAAAACATAAACATCTTCATTGCCAGTTAACACACTAACATCACTAGAATTAAGACTTTTGAGCACTATCATCTTATCCTTGGCTCTTGATATTGCAACATTTAATGCATTTTTACCGCCAGGACGTCCAACATATGTTGAGTGAAATAAAACACTACTATCATATGCTATAGAAGCTATAACTAAGTCTGCTTCATCACCTTGAATATTTTCAATATTTCTTAAAAGTAGCTTACCTTCAATTATTGCATTTTCCAAATTTGACTCTTGTCTAAAAATTTTGGTAGTTATATAATCTTGCTGTTTGGCATTAAAACATAATAAAATTATTTTTTCATATTTATCCAAGTTTTCTTTGGCAATTTTAATTGTTAAATTAGCTTCAATTTCATTTTTATTATCTTCTCAAGCGCCATTAGCATCAATAACTTCAATCGATTGATAATTTTTCTTATTTAAATTAGTATCAATTACATCAAGCGAGCTGTTGTAAAAGTATTTACTACTAAAAGTCATTAAGGAAGCATAGTTTGACCGGTAGTTTTTATCTAATAAGATATTATAAACCCCTACGCCTTTAGCAAAATCTAGCATTGAATCAACTTTGCCAAAAATAGTTTCTTCATCACTTACTCTCACACCAAATCAGTTGCTAGGTTTCATCTGCTGATCGTCGCCAGCTAACACTTTTATTTTTGATAAATATAATACTGGTAAGCCTTTTTCAATAAAAATTTGGCTAGATTCATCCAGTATTCCATAGTCTAATTCGCCTTTGTTTCAGGCAGATAAGTCCGCTTCAGGTGTAACAATTATTATTGGAAAAAGCTTTTTTATCATACTCGGAAAGCGTTTCATAAACTTATATGGCTCAATAATAGCAAGCCTTGCAGTAGCAGCAAATTCAGTATATTCAGCCTTTTCATCATCATTAAATTGCATAATTGAATTAATGATTTTTTTAGTTATAAAGCGTTTAAGCTCATATTGATCGCTAGTTTGCTCATTATCATAATTAGGCAATATGTTTGCAAGACTCTTTATATAATCAAAATCAGATGGTGTTAAATTTTTCTTAAGCCTT
The DNA here is from genome assembly GCF_000089865.1 of Mycoplasmopsis agalactiae. Taxonomy (GTDB): domain Bacteria; phylum Bacillota_I; class Bacilli_A; order Mycoplasmatales; family Metamycoplasmataceae; genus Mycoplasmopsis; species Mycoplasmopsis agalactiae_B. The sequence continues at coordinate 607,445 of NC_013948.1, forward strand.
ACAATTTCGTCCAAATTGCCTGTAAAATTGTTGAAGTCGTCAAATAATTTTCTTGATAGTTTGCTAATTAATCAATAATTTTTCTTATGTATTTTAAAGCTTAAGTTATTGTCTTTTAGCATAAATTTTCTTAGTTCTCAAGCACTAGAAAACTTAAATTTCATTGGATATTTAATACTATCAGGCAAATTAATAATTTTTTCTCATAGTTCATTAGTTAAACTTGAGCCTGCTTTATGAATAGGATTAATTAAGCTAAGTGCATAATTAAATCTCTTGTCATTAGAAATCATTTGAATGTTATTAACAAAATTTATTTCATCATTTGTAATGATTCTAAGTGGTTTTAAATTATCAACTTCTTCGTAATTTTCTAAGTAGTCTAGATATTCTTTAATAGGTTCGTAAAATGACTTTTTGTTCATGTTTTTAGAATTAAGCATAAACAAGCAAAAGATTTTTAGTATCCCCATTCTGTTTCTAATAACTTCTAAAGCAGCCTTTTTTTGTGAACAAACTATTGCTGTTTTTGAATATACTAAAACATTAGTTAGAATGTTAACTATTGTTTGACTTTTACCAGTTCCTGGAGGCCCTCAAATAATAGTGTTTTGGTTAAGTGCGCTTGCAATAGCTCTATCTTGTGAATAATTAGTAGCTGCTATTTTAAAAAGGCTTGTTTTAGGATTAAACAAAATGTCGTTTATCCTTTTTTTATAGATGTTTTTGTTAAATTCAACTTGCAAAATTTTGTTAAGTTCATTGTTATTAATTATTTCAAGCATTCTGTTTCTAATATAGCCACCAGAAGGCTGAAAAAGTCCTAGAACTACACCACCTGCAAATTGTAATGATTCATTAATGATTTCTTCAGCACTTAAGGAATTAAATGAAGAATTTAAATTCACTTTAAATTCATAAATTTGCCCTCATAGCTCATGCAAATTTTTTATTAATTCTTTTATGCTTCAGTCACCATAATTGTCGGTTACCTCAAGGTCAAACCCTGCATTATTAAGTAAAAATAAAAGCTTTTCATTAGGCTTAATGTCGCCATTAGAAATCAAAAACGGTCTAGCATTTCTAATTTCTAAGTACACTTCTTTAAAAAACAAAGGAGCATAAACGCTTTTGCCATCAATAGAAACTTGTACAAATAAAAATCCTAGATGCATAGGTCAAATGTTTGTTTCAGCATTTATTTCGTTAGCTTTATTTAAAAATAACTTTCATTTGAGTGACTGACGTTGGAAATTAGCCCTAATTTCATTGATTATTTTGTTTTTTGTCACATGAAAATCTTTTTTAAGTTGGTTAAGCCTTTGTGTACTTAATTCATAGTTATTTTCTTCTAATATTGCAATAGTTTCGTCATAATCATTGGACTTTTCCAAAAGCTGACAAACTCTGATTAAATTAACTTCCAAGATAGGAATGTCAAAATTCTTGTTTGAATAAATTAAATCAAAAGCTTCTGGACCAAAAAGAGAATAAAAATCAAAACAATACTTGTTATTTACCTTAGTAAAAATTGCTTGGTCAGATGGATTTACATCTAAAAGATTATTTAAAATGCTTTGGTATTGTTTAGTTTTATTATTTTTATTTTCCATAGTTTGTCCTTAATAATTTATTAATAGTTATATTATATATTTCTAAAAAAGCAATTATTCAATTTTGCTAATATTAATTGATTTTTGAATGATTATTGGGCTGCAGAATTAATGAGTTAAATGTGTATAAAATTTACCAAAACGTCTGTTTTATAGGAAAATAAAAACAAAACCTGCGTTTTGTTTCTTTATTTTATATTAGTTTTATAGTGTTATGAATGCAAAACTATTGCATTTCTAAGGTTTGTGCTCTAATGTTGCTGTTAACTCTTTTAACAGTAGCTAATTCAACGCAAACTAGAACTAATTGTGCTACAAGAATACCTGTTAATATCCAAATTAATCATTTGTTTATAAAAATAATTAAGTTACTGTTTGCAGCTGACTTGATTACATTTTTAATCATAAAAGGCTCGAAGTATAATAATGCATATAATGCTGTTGCACCTGCAAATAGTAGTAATGAAAATAAAGCGTATAGAATAAATGATTTGCCTTTGAATAAATTAAAAATTCCGTAGGCAATAAGCACATGTAATAATCAAATTATTGACAAAATCAAGAAAAGCTGAGAACCAGCAAATGCTAATATTATCAAAAGAATGTCAGCAATACCAAGATTAGATCATCTAGAAGCTAAAACTTGAAAGTATGCTTTATAAAAATGAACAAAAAATCCACCGGTTCCATCTTCGGCTGTTGCAAAATTCATCTTAATGTTGGTTGCTGTTAGTTTTACATATCTAACAATTCATATAGTTGATTCAGATGAATTTGGTGCAAGAAAAACATTAGCCATTAATGGAGAGGCCGCCATTAGTAAAAATATAGTAAGTACTATAAATCCTTTTACTCTAAATCTAACTTCTTTTTTCCTACTCATATTACCCCAATTATACTAGTAATGTGTTTGCTACTAAATCAATTTAACAAAATTAAAAACCTCTAAGTTGGCTTAATTCTTTGTCATATTTATAAAGTCTTTCTTCATAAACTTTAGTTGAAAAAGGTACTGTTTCTTGTGCATAAGCTCATAGAATAACTAAATAATTAACAAGCATTTTGTGTCTGAGCAAAAATAATTCATCATATTCGCCATATGAATCCAAAAATAACTTCTCTTGTTCTTTATTTAAGTTTGCACTTTCGATAAAGTAAGCTAATTCAAAATTTGAATCTCCCATAGTTGCATACTCTCAGTCGCAAATAAAGATTTTTTCCGTTTGATCCTGTAAAACAAGGTTAAAAGTTCATAAATCATTATGGCATGGAACATTTTTATTCATGTTGCTTAAAGTTTTATTAATGTTACGATAAAAATCATTTAAAGCTTTAATGTTTACATTTTTTTCTTTTAAAACTTTACGATAATGCTTAACTCTAGCAGCATGATTCGATGGCGGAAAATTAAGCTTTGAATTATGAACAGTATATAAAAGTTTAGCAATTTTTACTATATTTTCATTAGTTAATTCTGGTTCAGTGCCCTTAATAAATTCTCACTCTGTTTTTTCCTTATTCTCGTTTAATAATTTAGGTACAAAGTCAAAATTAGCTAGTATTTTATAATCAATTTTGTGATTAAACCCTGTATATACTTTTTCTTGTACAAAAATTCCGTTAAGCAAATATGAGACATTAGTATGCCCCTTAGTAATAAATTGTTTTTCCTTAAAGCTTTCTTGATAATCCATAATTTATAACTATACTATATAATTAATTTATTTAAAAATATTTTATTTTTCTACATTTACAAAAATGATGGTAACAATATGGACAAGAGCAAGATTAGAAATTTTTCAATAATAGCACACATAGATCATGGCAAAAGTACACTTGCTGACAGAATTTTAGAATTAACAAACACAGTAGCTGCTAGAGATTTAGAAGAGCAGTTTTTAGACCAAATGGACTTAGAAAGAGAAAGAGGAATCACAATTAAGCTTAATGCTGTGCAAATTAAGTATAAAGATTACACTTTCCATCTAATTGATACTCCTGGGCATGTTGACTTTACTTATGAAGTATCTAGATCGTTGGCTGCTTCTGAAGGCGCTTTGTTGCTTGTTGATGCTACTCAAGGCATTGAAGCTCAGACTCTTGCCAATGTTTATCTAGCTTTAGAAAATAATTTAGAAATTATTCCAATAATTAACAAAATTGATCTCCCTTCTGCTAATGTTGAAAAAACAAAAGAAGAAATTGAAAACGTTATTGGCATTCCAGCTGATAATGCCGTGTGTGTCAGTGCAAAAACTGGACTAAACTGCGAAAAAGTTTTAGACGCAATAGTTGATTATGTTCCTGCGCCAAAAGATGCTGATGATAATAAACCACTAAAAGCATTGATTTTTGATTCATATTTTGATGAATACCGTGGTGTTATTATGCTTATTAGAGTCTTTCAAGGCAAGCTAAAAGTTGGCGATGATTTTAAGTTTATGTCAAATAATGCTAACTATCATGTTATTGAGCTAGGCGTAAGAAATCCTAAAGAAACTAAAAAAGAATATTTAGAAGCTGGCGAAGTTGGTTATGTTGCTGCCACAATTAGAGACGCTAAAGAAGTACATGTTGGTGATACTATTACTTTAGTTGAAAATCCTGCACTAGAACCTCTACCAGGCTATAAGCGTAAAAAGCCTGTGCTTTTTACAGGATTTTATCCTATTGATACAAGAGACTATGCCGAACTTAAAAAGAGCTTAGACAAAATTTCACTAAGCGATAGCTCACTAACTTGAGAACAAGAAACCTCTAAAGCGCTAGGTTTTGGCTTTAGAGTAGGTTTTCTAGGTATGCTCCATATGGATGTTATTCAAGAAAGACTAAGCAGAGAATACAAAGTAGGAATTATTGCTACTAGTCCTAGCGTTGAATATAAAGTTGTTAAAACTAATGGCACATTTGAAATGATTTCTAACCCATCATTAATGCCTGATAGAACATACATAGATCATATTGAAGAGCCTTATATTGAAGCTACAATAATCTTGCCTAATGAATACATTGGTAACATTATGGACTTGTGCCAAAATAAACGTGGAATTTATAAGTCTTTAGACTACATTGACGATTCTAGAAGCAGATTAATTTATGAAATGCCTTTAGGCGAAATTGTTTTTGATTTCTTTGATAAAATGAAAAGCTTGAGTAAGGGGTACGCTTCATTTGAATATGACCTAATAGGCTATAAAACAAGCGATTTAGTAAAAGTAGATATACTATTAAACGGTGACAAAATAGATGCTTTTTCAATCATTACTCATAAAGATTCAGCTTATGAAAAGTCTAGAGATCTAACTAAAAGATTAAAAGATGCTATCCCTAGACAAAATTTTGAAGTGCCTGTGCAAGCTACAATTGGTGGAAAAATTATTGCTCGTGAAACAATTAAAGCATTTAGAAAAGATGTTACTCACAAATTGCACGCTTCTGATATAAGTAGATACAAAAAGCTTTTAGAAAAACAAAAAGCTGGTAAGAAAAAGATGAAGATGCTAGGTTCAGTAGAAGTGCCTCAAGAAGCATTTTTAGACATTTTAAAAACTAATGTTGATAAATAAACTGCAAAACTTTGCAGTTTTTATTTTACAAACTACAATTCATCATTAATTATTCATTGCAATATTAAATATATAATTAAGTTGCTATGAATGAATATGAGTTTTTAGAATCTAGAATTGAAAAGGATTTACTTAATAAACTTTCTAACATAAAGTTTTATTACAAAGGCTTTCATAATTACACTTTTAAGGTTGATTATGAGGGCAAAACATGCCAACTAAGAGTCCCTATTTCTAATTTAGTAGATCATCAGGTTGAATCATTATTTATGGATAAGTTGCCTGGCGTTTATTACTATAAAAAAGGCGTATTAGTCAGAAAATGATTTGAAGGAAAAACATTAGAGAAGGTCAATTTAACCCTAAAAGTACAAAAGGCTGTTATAGATAAAATTAAAGAGTTTCATAAAATTGAAATAGACCTTCCTGCAATTGATCTTTTTTACTATGGAAAAGGAAGCAAAAAGTATCAGACATATGTAGAAAAATACAATAATGATGCTCCTTTAGTTACCTGTCACTGTGATTTAAACCTCAAAAACATTTTAATAAATGAAAAAAATGAAGTTGAGCTAATTGATTTTGAATGAGTTAGAAAAGCAAACCCACTCTTTGATGCTATGTCGTTGATTCATATGAATTTTGACTCAAACTTAGTAAAAAAAGAATTCAAAATTTCCCAAAATAGGTATAAAGAAGCCTTATATGTATGCAATGAATTTTCCAGAATGTCTTATGAACATATTTACAAAGATCTTTTACTAGATGACAATAAAACTCAATTACATGAAGGATATACAAACTTATCCTATGTTAAAAATGATTTATTTATTCAAAAAAAACAAAAAAATGGTTTTAATCATTTAAATAAATTAGAAAAATTCAGTAATCTTGACATAACTGAAAATGTTATATATGAAGATGATGAAGTTATTGTAAGACATTTTATTAATAAAATCCCAATTGACTTTCAAAACAGCCATATTCGGCTAAAAATTGCTCAAAAACTTGCTACACTTCATAGTTCAAAAATCAAACTTATTAAAAATCAAATTGCTAAAAGAATTAAGTTTTATTACAAGGAAAATAAAGGCCATGAACTGTTTAATAAAACATTTAGTGCTGAAGTAAAAAGTAAGATCCTAGAAGCAGCTAAATTACTAAAAAATGAAATTCCAAGCCATAATGATTTAAATCGTGAAAATATTTTGTTAGCAAATAACAATGAAATAATGTTTATCGACTTTGAATATTCATCACAAAACTCAAAATACTTTGATATTGCCTATCACTGCAGCGACCTTGATTATACTATTGATGATGAAAAAATGTTTATTAATGAATATTTAAAACGCACAAAATTTGATTTTGACTATGATGATTATTATGCCACTAAAGCAATAGTGTGTTTATACGGCATAAGCTGGTCTTTAACTTACAATCCTGATTTTGACTTTACTTGATTGGTAAAGCATGTTTTAAACAACATAAATTATGTTGATAAATTTTTACAAAAGTACTGTAAAACAGGCAAATAAGTCATTTTGCTATAATTCCACAACCTTTGCCAATGTATTGCATTGTACAACACATTTAATATAATTTAAATATATAAGGGGGTATGTGTGGATTTTATTACAAAAATTAAAAACAGATATTCAGTAAGAAGCTTTGATCCAGATAAAAAAATTCCTGAAGAAGACTATAAAAAAATAATTGATGTAGTTAACTCTGCTCCTACATCATCAAACTGACACTCATCTAGTGTTGTCATAATAAAAGACAAAGAATTGTTAGAAAAGATCTCAGAATTTAGGCCTTTTACAAAACATTTAAAAGACGCTCAATTCTTTATGGTTTTTATTGCTGACTTTAACAGAATGAATTTAGCTCAAAAAGCATTTCCTGAATATAAATACAATAATCACTCATCAGAAGCGTACACAGTAGCTGTTGGGGATGCGTTTATTCAAGCTACAATGGCTCAAGATGCTGCAGTTGAATTAGGCCTATCTACCTGTTTTATAGGTGGCGCCAGAGTTATGGTTCAATTCTTAATTGACATATTAGGCATTAAAGGGCAAGCCTTTCCAGTCGTTGGACTTGCAATTGGCTATGAAAAAGGAAAAGGTGCTGTAAGACCTAAATTAAATAGAGTTTTTGAAGATAAATATGATTATGAAAGAATTAAGCAAGATGTATCCGAATATGACAAAACATTAGTTGAGTTCTTTGAGAAAACTTCACCTGACAAAAAAGCTTGATCATACCAAGAAGCAACTGTTAAATCTGCTTCTGGATATGCATTTGATACTGAATTAATTGAAAATATTTGAGATTTAAAGTTGCAAAAGTAGCAATAAAATAAGACTCCTAATATAGCTATTTCTAAATAGCTATTATTATTTTTATGATAATTTAACTTATAAAAGGAAGCATATGAAAAACGTTGTTTATGACTATGAAGTAGTCTTTAAGGACAATAATAATCCAAATGAAAACATTGTTTTTTGTCACGGATTTAACTCTTCACCAAAAACTTTTAAAACATTTGAAAAATACTGAACAAAGAGCAATTATTATGCATTGCAGTTTCCAGGAAATAATAATGTTGCTCCAATTAATAATCATGAAGTTTCAGTACCTCAGTTTGCTAAATTAGTAGTTGATTTTGTAGAAAAAAATAACTTAAAAAACGTTACATTAGTTGGACATTCAATGGGCGGAGGCACAATTTCACTAGCTTATAAACTAAAGCCTGAATTATTTAAAAAAATGGTTTATATTGCGCCCATGAATAAAACTTCATTAGCTTTAGCAGATGATTACAGAAAAGACTATTTTCCTAAAACATTTGATGACTTTTTAATGTTTTTAAAATCGTTATACTATGATACAAGCACTTTTACATCAAATAGCGAATGAATGAAAAATGCAAAAAAGAATTTTGACGCAAATGACTACAACAATGAGACAATTGTCAAACTTGGTGAATCATTACCAGTTTTAGAATTGCATAATCAAATTGAGCAAGGTTTAGATTCAATTAACGTTCCAACTATCTTAATTTTAGGTGAAAAAGATGGGGTTATAAGAAGAGAAGAGTGCATGGCATACTTTAAAGAACATGTAAAAAATGTTGAAACAGTTTATATTCCAAAAACTGGCCATATGATGTTTGAAGAAAACTGAGATGAGTTTATTAAGATCCTAGAATCATTTTTAGATAAATAAATTTAAAAGCTTGGCTTTTATTTTTTTATTTTCTTACTGATTATTTATTCGATATGCATATCATTTTTTATAGTTTTTAATATAATTGCTAAACTGCTTATTTAGTGATGGAGATTTTGGAAGCAATGAAAAAGAAACAAAATGTGTTTATCTTTGTGATAATCATTTGACTTATATTATGTTCGGCAATAATAGTACCACTAATTCTAAAGTTCATAAATCTATTCACTGTTCCAAATAACTATTCATTAGCTATTAAAATCGTGATTGTAATATTGCTTATTGCGAATGCGCTTATCTTCTGTTTTTTCTGACTAAAGTCAACAAAAGATATGGTGTTTTCATTAACCTTTTTATTTTCAAAGAAAAAGCTTGCTAAAAAATTTGCCCCGATTATTGACTCAAACTTAAGCGATGAGTTTAAAAATAAAAGAGTTGTGCTGCTTTATTGTACATGTGATGACTTTCATGAAGAATCATTATTAAGTTCAATGAAGCAAGACTATTACAACTATGAAACAGTCATTTTGGACGATAGCAAGAGTAATGAATACATTAAAAGAGTTGATGAATTTGCTAAAGAACATGACCTAAGAGTTGTAAGAAGAGAAAACAAAGAAGGCTTTAAAGCAGGTAATTTAAATAACTATTTAAAAAATAATGATGATTATGATTACTTTGTAGTTTTAGATAGTGATGAAGTGCTTCCTAATGATTTTATTACTCAGTCACTAAAATACTTTCAATTTAATAATAAAATTGGCGCTTTACAAGCTTATCATATTAATAAAACAAAAGTGAATGGGGGCAACTTGTTCCAATACTTGCTCTCTGTCTCATCTAATGTTTCATCTTTAGACAATCACTATATGCGCCAACTTTATGGAGAAAATTCATTACTTGGCCATGGTATGATAATTAGCAAAGAAGTTTATCGCCAAACTAGTGGCTTTCCACATATATTAGTTGAAGATACATCTATGAGTGCTGAAATAAGATCGCTTGGTTATGATGTTGTTTATGCACCTAATATTGTTTGTTATGAAGACTTCCCAAATGATTATATTGCCTTGAAAAAAAGACAATGTAGATGAACTGCTGGTAATGTTCAATATATTAAAAAGTATGCTAAGAAAAATAGGAAATCAAACTATAGATGATTTTATAAATTCTTAAAGTAAAAAGCGCCTTTTTTGAGTATCGGAAAAATAATACCAATTTTTGGAAGTTCTAACAAGAGAATGACTAAAAGAGTAAAAAAAAATAAAGAAAAGATACTTTTGAGTACTCAAAAGTGCGGAATTTTGTGTTGATGTTAATTTTTATTGCATTTGCTTAGCACATTTAAAGCCAGAAATTCCTTTATAAATTCTTGGGTGTGAATTTATAAAATCTGCTATTGGTTTTAGATCTTGACCAACATATCTATCTATAGATTTTCCTTTTGGAACGTATCTTCTTAATAGTCTATGAGCATTTTCGATACTACCTTTTTCTGATGATGAATAAGGGTGGCAATGAAAAATTTCTCTGATATATTCTATCTCTGGAAGTTTGTAATTTTCACTTCCGTTATCAATAGTTAATGTGTCAATAATAAGATTATTGTTCTTAATCAATTTCTCTAAATTTTCTTTTATTGCTTTTGCATTTCTTCTAGATAGAGTGCAATAAAACATTCTAGATTTTCTGTTGATTAATGTAAGAATGCAATAATTATCAGATCTTAAACCAATTACAGTGTCCATTTCATAATCGTTGTCATTTAATCTTAAATTAACTGATTCTGGACGTTCAGTAATAAGTTTGCCTATTGTCTTTTTCTTGGTTTCGTGCTTTACAGTTGTGCGGCTTCCATATTTGCCATTTGATTTATATGGAAGAATATCTAATTTTAGACCAAAAGTACTATGTTTAGCCAATATACGGTAAAAGTTTTGAACTGATGGAATATATGAATTCTGAAGTTTTCCTTGTGCTTCTAGTTTTCTTATGTATTTAAAAATAATGCTAGCAACAGACTGTTTAACGGCTTTATTTTCCAAGTTAAAACTATTTCTATTCTTTAAATAAAAGTATAGTAACTGCTCGTAAAACTTAAAAAAGTCAATGTGCTTCATCAGCAATTTAGGATTGTTTTCTAATCTTTTTGAATCGTTCCTTGTTTCAATTAAGTTTAAAAATTTGAGAGCACTAATTACATATATCGTTTTGCCTTTTAAATCCATACCACACAATTTACATTTCTTTTGGTATTTAGCATAACCACGCTTTGTCTCAATTTTAATTCTGTCAAATAAGTTATAAATTGATCTTGATTTAAACCCTACGATGTTAGAAACAGTTTTCATATCATAGCCTGCAATTAGTCTTTCAAGAATTTCTTTAAGTCTTAATGGGCTAATGTTATTTTTATTGGTTTTGAGATTTGACTTAGTTAGTATTTCATCTCAATGTGTTTCATCAATCACATAATGTACATAATTAAACTTGTACTTGCTGTGCAAATTTAGTTTTTTTTAAACAAGCATATGTCAGTTGAATAACTAGTATTTTTGTCATTGCTAATCATATATAATTTAAAAGCCTTTCTTTTTAAGTTAGTTACTCAAATTTTAACAAAAGGCAATAGAAAGCACCGCAAGTTAACTTGTGGTGCTTTTTACTTCGTTAATGAATAACTATAGATGATTTGAAAGAATTGATTTAGTTCTAAATCACTATTCACTGCCACTTATCCCTGTTTTTGCCATGATTTTCTTAATCAATTTCCTAATTATTGGCTTTTTAGGCTTTAGAATAAGCCCTAGAGAACTAATTTTTGTCATCATATGAATTTCATTTTTAATAGGGACATTATTGCTTAGTGCACTGCATTTATCCAAAAGCAGAAATATTTTATTAGCAATACCAGTTTTTTTGATGACAACAATTGTTTATACAGCCATGAATATATCTTTAGTTGTTGCAGTTATTAATGGTTTGTTTAATAAAAAGCTTAAGTTTATTGTTACTCCAAAAGAGTCTAAAAAAATTCCTTTTAAATATCTGCTTCTTCATTCAATAGTTCCTTTTTTATTTGGGGCAGCTGTTTTAGTTGCTACATACTTTTCATGAGGAACAGTTGTGCCAACTTTAATTGTTTCAATTCCTTGTTTACTATTCCCTATTGTTATAACTTTTTCAAATATCTCATTAACCAAAAAGCCTGCAAAACAGAAACCAAAGGCAAAAGTAAATGCACAACAAAAATAAGTAAGCTGTTATGCTTAATACAAAATGACAGCTTACTTATTTTTTATATATCATAAAATTTTAAAACCAATTACATTGATACAGGTGCTGAAACTTCTAAAAGTTTTAGCCCGTTTTCAATTGTGATACTTACAGCTTTTACTAAAGCGATTTTGCTTATTTCATTTTCACTTCCAATAAGTTTAGGACTGTTTGTGTATCATGAATTAAATTCTTTAGCTAGCTTAACTAAATATTGAGTTAATAAATGTGTAGCATATTTATCAGCTGATTTTTCAACTACTGATGGAAATTCTAATAATGTTGTGATTAAGCTATTGTCGCTTTGTTTATCAAAAGAGATTGCATATAAATTATTTGAATCTATATTAGCTTTTCTAATGAGTGAATGACATCTAGCATTAGCATACTGAACTAAAATGGCTGGATTGTCATTGTTTTGACTAGTAGCTAGGTTTATATCAAAGTCTAATTTTGAATTAAGTGTTCTATCCAAAAGCAAAAATCTAGCAGAATCCTTACCAACCATTTTGACAAATTCATTTAAGAAAAAGCTGGTTCCCTTTCTTTTAGACATCTTAAACTCTTCGCCGTTTTTAACTAATCTTACTAATTGCATGCATAAAACAACTAAATTTTGTTCATTAAGCCCTAAATCTTTGACAGCACACTGCATTCTTTTTACATAGCCAGAGTGATCAGCGCCTCAGACATTAATGATAGTAGCATCAGCACCCATTCTTTTGTATTTGTCTTGATGATAAACAATATCAGGTAAAAAGTATGTATATGAGCCATCGCTTTTAACTAAAACTCTATCTTTATCATCACCATGAATTGTGGTTTTCAGTCACAAAGCACCATCATTGTCATAAGCATTTTTTAAACTTTTAATCGTTTCTTTAATTTTGACTTCATCATTTTCATACAAAGACTTTTCGCTAAAATAGTTGTCAAATCAAACACCAAAATTTGCCAAATCTTCCTGTATTTTAGACATAAAAATACTAATTGCCTCATTTTTAACAAGCTCTAGTAATTCTTTATCTAGCTCATTGTTTTTAAATTTATCGCCAAATTTAGCATAAAACTTCTGAGCGCCTCAAACTATATCTTCGCCTTTATATGATTCTTCTGGCATAGAGTAATCTGGATAAAAAATTTGCTTGTATCTTGATCATAAACTATTAGCTAAAACATTAATTTGATTACCAGCATCATTAATGTAATACTCTCTTACTACACTATAGCCAGCAAATTCTAAAATATTAGCAATTGTGCTACCAACAGCAGCATTACGGGCATGGCCAACATGTAAAAATCCTGTTGGATTAGCTGAAATAAATTCAACATTTACTTTGCCTACTTTATTCCCTTTGCCATAATTTTTGCCTAATTTTAAAATTTGATTAACACCTGAAACTAAATAATCATCACCAATACTAAAGTTTATAAATCCTGGATTAGCAACTGAAATGTTTTTAATACCAAATTCTTCCAAATTAATCATGCTAACTATTTGATTAGCTAACTCCATTGGCTTAATATTTGCATTGCCCAAAGCCATGTTGGTTGTAAGATCACCGTGCTTTTTTGATTCAGTCAAAAAAACGCTTCTAGTAATGCCTAAAGATGATGCAATTTCTTTAAGTTTGCTTTCTAATTTTTCTTTTAGATCTAACTTATTCATAATATTTTAAATTTTATATTATTTTGCTCATTTTTTTGCTTTTGCATAGGCAATAAAAAAGGAAATACTTGCTTAAATAAGTAATTTCCTTTTTTATTTTGTTTATGACCTAGCCTAACATAGCGCCTAATACTGGGCCAAATGTTGAGTATGAGATAACTAATCAAAGCGGTAAGAATATTAAGGCCAAAAGCGTTGTTAATGACGACACTTGTGCTACATAGACAGTGTATTTATGATCATTAGCAGCTGAATAAATTGATAAAACTCCAGCTGGTGGCGTTGCTGCTAGAAGAACAAATAATGTTCCTATACTTGCAGCTGATTCTTTTGTAAGAATCTTGCCGTGAACAAATCCAGCAAATACAGCGTAGCTTGCTAATAAAACAATTAAAGGAACTGTAACCATTCTACGTGTTGATGTAATTAAAACATCTTTGTCTTTAATAGCTTTTCTAATGCTTCCAGTTGCAAGTGAGCCACCAATAACTAATCATGAAATCGGCGAAACTAGACCTGTACCAATTTGCATTGTTTTATGTATAGCAGGCAAGGCAGTTGGGAATGCTCCTCAGAAAGTAGAACCTTTGCCATCTTTAGACACTTCATAAACATTAACAAATTTAGTATCTAAACCAGGAACAAATTGCAATGCTCATAAAGTTAGTGAGAAAAATAGGGCAATAATTGTTGGATTAAGTGCTAATGATTTAACAACCTTACCAGCTGTTTTCTTAGTTACTTTTTGTCCTGAGAAAAAGACTGGAACGTGTCCAAAAGCACCAATAAGATATGGCACACACCATACTTGTAAAAGTGCTTTAGTAAAAGGTTGAAATATAACTCCATCCGAAAGTGAGTGAACTAATGGAAGGGCAAAGAATTGTAATGAGCCATAAATTAACATAAATTGACTAGTCATAAGTTTCATCTTATAATCGTCAATTACTTCGTTTTTAATTATAGCTAATGACTTAGTATTTTGTCCTTCAGCAGTATTTGCATTATTTTGTGTATAAATTTCTTCTGCTCTAGCATTAATTCTTTTTGCTACAAAGCGTGGAGCAAATTTAACTAATAAATATGATAGTAATGTAAATAAAATATAGAAAACTAAACTTGATACTAGCACAATACCTACAGCAGCAGCATCCTCTTTGCTAGCATCTTGCATGAATGCGGTAAGCACCATAAATGGTAAGAAGAAATTGAGAACCAATTTAGACATTCTACCATTCATTTCTTTAGTCACTATTTTTGCCCTAGTCGCAGCAAAACCAATAGCAACGAAGACAATGGTAGAAATTACAGCCCCCCACATTCCCTGCGTTGTAATTACTTTTATAAAATTGTCCATTTTAAGACCCCCCCCCACAGCAGTGTGGGACGATTTAAAAATTAAATTTTGATAAAGGCAACACATTTAAAAGAACATATAAAATTAGACAAAAAGGGTATAGAAAGTTACCCCTCCATTTTTTTGTAATAAAACAATAGGCGGGTAACTTAATACTTAATTAATTATTTGAACAAAATTAATTATTCAAATTTAGCATCAACACCGATTGACTTAAGAATTTCTGTGTGAACTTTAGCAACAGCTTCTGTTGAAGCTTCAAATTTTGCTCATTCTTCTTTTGTTAAACTTGGTTTAAATGGAAGGTATTCATATCCGTTTTCACCAATAATTACAGGAACTGATACATAAATACCTGCATGTTTGTAACCTTCAGGAATTTTAACGCCTAAATTCATCACAGTACGTCTATTATCTAAAATTGCTTTTGTAATTTCAAATAATGATGTTGCAATACCAAATTGTGTATTACCTTTACGTGATCAAATGTAGAATGCTTCAGCAATAACTTGTTTAAGAACTTCTTCGTAGTCTTCCTTAGTAATCTTGCCAGATTCTACTAAACCTTCTAAAGTTGTTTCACCAACTTTAACTGTTGATCAAGCTATCATAGCAGTTGCGCCATGTTCGCCCAATACTGATGCTCTAATTGCATCAGGTGATGTGTTGAATTTTGCGGCAAGCATTTTCTTCAATCTACCAGTTTCTAAGTTTGTACCTGCAGAAATAACTCTGTTAGCTGGAATTTTGCTTCCATAGTGGACAGCAGCAGCCATAACATCACATGGGTTAGCAGCAACTACAACAATACCTTTAAAACCAGCAGCATCTAAGTCTTTAGCAAAGCTTTGCATTAATTTTGCATTAGCACCTGCTAAAGCCATACGGTCTGAGAATGTCTTGTCAGCTGGAATTGATGCTGTAATAACAACAACATCTGCATCCTTAGAATCTTCTAATAATGTACCTGGTCTAAATGTTGAACCATTTCTTGGCATCAATGAAACCATATCTTCAAAATCGTGTGCATGTGCTTCAGCAATTTGAACATTTTTATCAACTAAAACTCATTCAGCTTCAAGTCCTCTTGCTACTGATGTGTTGATGTATGTAAATCCAACATTACCTAGTCCAACTACAATAATTTTTTTCATAAACTCGTCCTTTATATATTATTAAGTGTTAAATAAAAACCATTACTAAAATGACTTTTAACACTAATTTAATTTTACTAAATATAGACTTACAAATTAAGAATATAAAACATTTCCACAACAAAATTTGCTCTTTTTACGCTAATAAAGTAAATAAAAAATTCAAGGGGCTTAGCTCTTGAATTTATGATTTTCTAACTAAAATTAGTTTGTTTCAATGTGGAAGATTTCTTCACCAACATGGATTTCTTGACCAGCAGAAATTAAAATCTTAACAATTTTACCTGAAACTGGAGCAGGAATTTCTGTTGTCATTTTGTCAGTTTCAACTGAGAATAAGTCTTGACCTTCTTTAACTTCTTGACCTTCAGTAACAAAAACGTCAACAACTGTTCCTTCGTGAAGTCCTTCACCAACGTCTGTAAATTGCATTTTAAACATATTAATTCCTCCTAAATATTTTTGAATTTTGATATCAAAATGATAAATGTTTATATAAACCATTTTCTACAATTAATTATAAATTAATTTGCATTTACTAATCATAATGGTTTATAAAACAATTAATTATGTTTTCTATCTATTTAAAACCACTAATATTGTCACAAAAAAAGCTATTTTTGTAAATAAAAATACTAAAAGAAAAGGAAACTTTTCCATACATTGTTTTTATGCTTAAATATAAAATAATATAATTGCTTTAGGGTCTTTATTTTTTAATATACTTTTTTAACAATTTACTTTTTAAGGAAGGGAAATTATGCACAGTACATCAAAATTTAGTGGCTATATTAACTCTTTATTAAGAGAAAAAAGCCAAAA
Source organism: Mycoplasmopsis agalactiae (assembly GCF_000089865.1). Taxonomy (GTDB): domain Bacteria; phylum Bacillota_I; class Bacilli_A; order Mycoplasmatales; family Metamycoplasmataceae; genus Mycoplasmopsis; species Mycoplasmopsis agalactiae_B. The sequence goes on from NC_013948.1 coordinate 624,136, forward strand.
GCAAATACTGTCAGTTTTGTTCATTGATGGAGATGATAAAAGAGCTAGAGAAGCTGCATTGTATTTCAAAAATAACAACTTAGCTAAACCAATTATGCTGCTAGAAAATGAAAGCCAAGTTGTTGATGATGGACTAGAAAACATAATCTTAAGTAAGGAAAGTGAATCAATTACGGCATATGCACAAGAGTTAGTTGAACTTCGTGCTGGCAAAGAAGATTATGAAACTTGTTTTAAAAATATGCAAACTAGACCATATTATGGCGCAATGATGATAAAGCTTAAAGCTGTTGACAGTGCTGTTGGGGGCTTGATTTATTCAACTGCTGACATTTTGCGTGCTGCTTTTAAGTGCATTGGGGCAAAGCCAGGAATTAAAACTATTTCTAGCATTATAGTTATGCATAAAGATGATGAGCAACTTATTTTTACTGACCCATCAACAGTGCAAAAACCAAGTGCTGAGCAATTAGTTGATATAGCTGCTAATGCTATCAATTTTGCTAATATGATGAATATGAATAGTCTAGGAGCATTTTTAACTTATTCAACTAATAACTCGGGCAAGGGTGAAAATCCTGATTTAGTTAGAGAAGCAGTAAAAATAGCTACTTCAAAGGGTCTAAATGTAATTAATGGTGAAATGCAATTTGATTCAGCTTATGATCTAAATGTCAGAAAATCTAAGTTTCCTAGTGCACCACAAAAAGAAACAGGAGTATTTATTTTTCCTAATTTAGAAAGCTGTAATATTGGTTGCAAAATAGCACAAAGAATGGGCAATTATGGTGCTGTTGGAGCAATTTTGCAAGGAATAAATGGGGCAATTAATGACTTTAGCCGTGGGGCAACTGTAGCTGATGTTATTGATGTTACTTCTATTACTATTTTGAACGGATATACCTTTAAATAAGCTTTAAATGGAGAATTATGAAAGAAAAAATTAAGAAAATATTAGTTATCAATGCTGGCAGTAGTTCATTAAAATGAGCTTTATATGCTGATAAAGATTTGGAACTATTAGGCACAGGCATATGCGAAAGAATTGCATTAGATGGCAATTTGATTTTAAAAGATAAAAATAATAAATATGAGCATAAAGAAGACTTGCCAACACACTTAGTTGCTATTGAAAAATTGCTTAAGTATTGAAAAGAGCACAATTTCATTAGCGAATTAGATGAAATTGAAGCAATCGGTTTTAGAATTCCTTATGCAGGCTTTAAATTTTTATCTCCAGTTTTCTATTCACCTGAAGTTAGAGATAGTATAGTAACTTATGCAGAAAAATTTATTCCATTGCACACTCCGCCATTTTTAGCTGCACTAGATGGTTTTATTGAATACTTACCAAATGTGCCAAAAATTGTAACTCCTGATACAGCATTTCACACTGATATTCCTAAGCTAAATAAACAATTTTCAATTAGCAAGGACTGAGCTACTAAATATAACATTGAAAAATTTGGCTACCATGGTTTAAGTCATGACTATATAACAAGTAGAATGAAACAAATTTTAGGTAAGAAAAAAATTAACATTGTTGTTGCACACCTTGGTTCAGGTAGCTCATTATGTGCTATTAAAGAAGGCAAATCATTTGATATTTCAGTAGGATTTAGTTCAACTGATGGACTTATGATGGGCACAAGATCTGGCGCAATTGATCCTGGAATTGTAGATTATTTAATTAGAATAGAACATAAAGATCCACAAGAAGTTTTTGATATGCTGGTTAAAAATTCAGGCTTATTAGGAGTTTCAGGAATTTCTAGTGATATTAGAGATTTACACAAACTTTCTAATGAGAATGAAGATGCTAAATTTGCAATTGAATTATATGCTCAAAGAGTAGTTGATTATATGGCAATGTACTTAAATAAAGTACACTACCCTGATGCAATAGTCTTTACTGCTGGTATGGGCGAAAATGATTCAGTTTTAAGAAAAATGATTATTGACAAAGTCAAGTCATATAAATTATGCTTAGATGAAGAGAGTAATTTAGCAAATTATGATGACTATATGCTTATTTCTTCAAAAGAATCAGAGATTCCAATTTATAAAATGAGAACTAATGAGGAAATAGTGATTGCTAAATATGTTAAAGAACTAGTTAATTCACATAACTAAAGGAATAGAATGACAAATTTACCAGGATCGGCTTTACGAAGGTACTGGAATCCAACTGCTTTTGCATTTGAGTTTATTACAGTACTTTTTCTTGTATTTTTTGTTTTTACATGAATGTTTTTGTCTTTTTTATCTAAAAAGAACAAAAATAAAGTATTTTTATCAGTTGGTTACACAATAGCAACTGCTTTAGCTTTCTTCTTGCCTTGAGCTTTTGCAAGTATAGGTTCAAAATTACCTGTTTATCCAATGCTTAATCCTCTTGTTGTAATTTTCCAAAGCTTTTTACGTGGTTTTGGTAAAACAGGACAAGTGGTTGGCAATAGTGGTCTTATTGGAGCACCTTTATGACAAGGATTGCCATATATTTTTGGTGCTCAAATCTTAGGTGGTTTTGCCGGATTTGCCTTATTTATAGGCTTATTTTACTCGTTTAAATTAATATTTAAAAATAATGCTGACTATGAGTGACTAAAATCATTTGGATTAGCAGGCTTATTTGCTAAAGAACATCAAATGACTTTAGGTAAATATAGCATCAAAGAAGCAATATTTATTACAATGCTTATTGTTCTTTTACCTTTTAGTGCAATGATAGATACTACTAACTATCAACTTAATCATTTCCAAATTAAGTTGATTGAGATATTAATTGTGGGTATTATTATCTTTATAAGCTCATATTTTGACTTTTTTGCATTCCATTTAATTTTCCCATTAATCGAATTGGTTATTAAAACAGCCTTATTGGTAAAAAGCAATAGTGAAAATAAAAAAGAAAATACTAAAGCATACCTACAATCTTTATATAAATTTTTAATTGTCTTAGCTTTAACAATTATTATTCCTATAATAATTGCATTTATTGCAGTTGCAATAAAGAGCAAGACTGGTGTGATTATTTCAGTCTCATAAATAAATGATATTTTTGACACTTTTTTTATACTTTTTTTAACTATTTTATAAGTTTATAAGGATAATTATGAAATCTAAAAAACTAAAAGCAATATTCATTTCGCAAGCTGCTGCTTTTACAGCCTTGCTTCCTGTTTTATCTGCAAAATGTAATGATCCAAAAAATAATTCTGATGTAATTATTCATAATAGTAATTCAAATAAGACTTCTGAGTTATTTGAAAAATACAACCAAGTTAACTTGCTTGCTAACATCAAAGATTACTTTGATAAAAATGACCACTCTGAGCTAATTAAATTTGAAGGTGGCGGTAAGCCTGAGAGTGTTGAATATAGTTTAATGATGCAAAATAACTATATGAGTAAATACATAAAACTTGACGCAAAGGCCTTTAAAACAATTGTTAAAGAAAAACTTAAGTATAGTGACGAGTTATTAAATAGACTCAAATTTTCATATGATTACAACAATGTAACTAGAGACCCAGGCAATAATTATGATGTTTTATTTAAAGTTAAAGTCGGCCTTCCATTAGCTTCAAATGATAAAGCTAAATACCCAAGCGGTTTATACAGCCAACAAATTATTGACTTTAAGCTTAAAAATGTAAAAGTTAAAGACAGTGAAAAACCAATTGCTGATGCACTTAGACCATACTATGAAAAAATTCAAGCACTAACAAGTCAAGATTTTGAAGTTAAATTACTAAATATTGACGAAGAATTAATACAAGATATTAAAAAGCATGGCATTCATGAACTAAGTTCTAAGCAATATGAAAAGATTCTAACAGCAACAAGCTCAAAATTAGATGAAATTCTCAGAGAAAAAGATAAAGAAATTGAAATTAAAGTTGGCAATAAATCTGAAAAATATGCACTTAAATTCAGTAAGTTTATTGAAGATATTGATTTAAATAGTACTGATTTAGGTGGCGCAAATGCAAAAATAAGAATTGGTGTTTCTTTATTTGATACTAAAAAGAAAACTACCGTTTGAGAAGCAGGCAAAACAGTGCTTGGTAAATTCAGTATACCTAAAGAACAAAAATTGTTAAGTGACTTACAACTAAGCGAGTTAATTGATGTTCACACAATTGGCAACATTGAACACAATAGTGATTTATCAGCTTTAACAAAGGACAATTTATTTGTTAATGTAAAAAGTACAAAAATTGAAAAAGTTGAAATAGAGAAAATTGAAACTAATGAAAATGATTTTAGAAATGCTACAGTAATTCTAAACGTTAAAGTAGCAGGCGAATCTAATCCAATAAAGCTTGAAAAACATGTTGGAGTAGGTAGATACTCACTTCTTTTTGAAGAACAATTTACAAAACAAAACATCAATGCTCCAGCTTTTGCAACTGAAGGAATAACAACTAAAAACTTACCAAGTATTGATAAAACATTCTTTGGTCACTATAATTCACAATTATTCTCTGGTGGTTATGCTTCAGCAAGAGCATTTTATTCAGACAATGTAGTTGTTCCTAAATTCTTACACATTGGTGAAGACTATCTTGCTCCTGATTATCAGCCAGTTTTAGCTCCATATGATGGTCAAATTGTAGCTGCTTATGAATTAACAACTAAGGTTGTAGCTACTGGTGTTGGTACTGTTGTTGTAATTAAAATTCCAGTTGGCAACTTAGACTGAAGTCCAAAAGAAAAAGAGCTTTATTTAAATGGTAATGATAAACATATTTATATGTCATTCTTGCACCTTGATGCTGGTAAAACATTAAATAATACTGCGCTTGGATGACAATCAGAAACAGTTAAACTAGGAAATGATAGAACAATTAAAGTTGCACCTACAGTTTCTGCAAAAACTCCTACAGAAGTCAAAAAAGGCCAAATTATAGGCTTTTTGGGAACACCAGATACTAATGGTGGCTGAATGGCTCATGCCCATGTAAACCTATACACTAATAGAGCTGCTTGGCTTTCACCAAATCATTTTAGTAAGCCATCAAACCAAGCAAATATTGATAAAAGAGTTGATGAGTATAAAACTGAAAAAGATGGAAAAATTACTTATAGACAAGTTGGAAACATTGGTGTTGAGGGTGTCTTAAATCCTAAAGGGGTTAATGAAGTTAATCCAGCAACAGGTGAAATAATTAAAAATAAGAAGCTAGATGAATTGCCTGCTTATGTTGACACAATTTCAATGCTTAGCAGAGAACAAAGTAAAGGTTATGCCGATCCTAACCTAGTTTATAAATTAAGAGATTCAAGAACATTTGCTTTTGGTATAGAAGACTTATTTGAACTTAATAAATAATTAAACTTGGCCACACACTGTGTGGCTTTTATTTTGTTTTACAAAACTCGCTACAACTAATATTAATACTTAAATTTATATGGTAGTAGTGTACAAATAGGCCTGTTTTATGACAAAATTGGTATAATAATTTTGCATATAACTTTGATTGGTATATATGCCAGTAATTGTTCATAGGATTAGTAAAAATATTTATTTCTCTACATATTAACTTACTGAAAACCTTAATTACTATTAAATAAATTTATTTAATATGAAAGGATTCAATGAATCAAAAAATTCATGAATGATCTCAAAAGCATAAAGTAGCATATGGCTTTATCATTTGAGGTTTTATTTCATTTGCATACTTGCTATTTATAGCCAACTGAGGATTTACAGTTGGTTTAGGCGGTAAGGGTGTCGTGGACGGCACTAAACATGCTGGATTCCTTGGCTACTTCGGAATTGTTGCTGATAAGAGTTTCCAGTTTAAAAATACAGCCGCAAACTGAGCTATTACCTTTGGCCGTGGTTTAGGTTCAGTTGCAGTTGCATTCCTATTAGCTAGATTATTCCACAAATGATCTACATTCATTGCTATAGCAATGTGTTTAGTAGGCATTCCTGCTCAATTTATGCCTGGAACTGGCGGTGGATATGTTGGTTTTGTTGTTTTAAGAACCATAATGGCAATCGGTGGCACAATGTTAATTATTTTAACTCAACCAGTAGTTGCTAACTTCTTTGGTCCAAAACAAAAAGCTCTAATTTCACAATTTGGAATTTGATTCTACCCACTTGGTACAATCATTTCAATTATTCCATTTGTTATTCTTGGAAATAATGTTGAATCATTACAAAAGAACTGACAACTTGTGTTCACACTTTTAGGCGCATTATCACTTATTCCATTAGTTGTTATTGGAGTATTTGGTACTAATTTTGACGTTCCTGCTAAGACAGAAGGTCAAAACGCTCCTAAAGTAGCTAAAAGAAGTGGTTTTGCAATTCTTGGTGACTACTTAAAGAAAAAATCAACTTATGCATGAATTCTATTATATGGTGGTTGATTAGCAATCGCTGTGTTCCCTACAGCATTAACACATGTTATCTGACCAAATATGGCTAATATTACAGACCCTGCAGTGTTGCCACAATTCCAAAAGATTGCTAAGATTTGACAAGTTATTTTCTTAGCTGCGGTATTTGTTGGGCCTATCTCAATTGGTCTATGATCAAGATTTAACTTAAAGAGAAGATGATTTGTTGGTGCAATTATTACTCTTGCAGTTATCTTCTTTATCTTATCTACAGTTGTCTTTGTATATGGTGTTGCTGGTGGAAATGGCGAAAATGCAGCAATTGCAGCATTATCAGATGGTAAAGCAGCAGCTGGTAGCAAGTACTATGTTTCATTAGTATTTCTATACATTTTTGGTTTCTTAACAGGTTTATGTACTTGAGGTATTCAAGGTGTTATGCTTAACTTGCCACATGAATACGCAGACAGAGACCCTAAGACAATTGGCTGAATGTTCAGCTTAATTTGAGGATTCGGTTACATTTTCTACACAATAGTATTCATTATTATTTCTGTAGTTCCACTAAATGAATCATTATCAAAACAAACAGTTGGATTAATTCAAACAATAATTATTGTTGTGACAACATTAATCGCCCTTGGTGGTGTTGCATTGCTTAAAGAACCTCGTGATGATGCTAAAACATTCCCATGACAAAAATCACCATCAATGATGGAACAAAAAATGGAACAAAAATAAGTTATTAAATAACTAACAAATAGGCTTATTCACTAGGCCTATTTTGTTTATTTTTTGCAAGCCAGTCTATAGCTTTTTCACCCCAACTTAATCAGCATTCTAAAGTTTTTATGCTAAATATTTTTTATATAATAGTAATATGGATATTGAAAACAATAAAACATATTTTATTGATCTTGACGGCACATTATTTGATAAAAAAGTTGGCGATAGAATTAGCCACAGAAATCTTACAGCTATGCTCTTAGTCAAAAACTTTGCCAACATAGTAATAAACACTGGGCGAAGTTATAATGATAAACATGTAATGCACACAATGCATAGACTAGGAATTAGTGATGCAATCTGCTCATCTGGTGCTGAAATTTACATTAATAGTGTGCGCAAATATGCATTTTTTATAGATACTAACGTCTTACCAGGAATTATAGAATTTGCAAGAAACAACAAATTAATGCTAGTAATTTTTGACCAAAATGGTGAATCAATTTACACACAACATGCTATTGAAAAGTTTTTTATTAAATTTTTTGCTTCATCTAAGTTTCATATTATTAGCACATTTAAAAAGCTTGATGTTATGAATCATATTAATATCACTAAAATAGCCCTAGTTGTTAAAAATAAGTTTAAAGCACACAAAATTTTAGCTAAGTTCAATTCACTATTTGATCAATACTGCAATTCTCATTTAGCTAGCGCAAACTATGTTATAGAAGTAACTTCAGCTAAAACTAATAAAGGTTTAGCTGTTTCATTATATATGCAAGAGAAACAAATAAATCCTAAAGATGCAGTTCATATTGGAGATTCAGATTCAGACTTAACCACTAGAGCTTTTGTTGGTCATCTAGTTGCTATGAAAAACGGCACTAGCAAATTAAAAAGTGCAGCTGATGAAATAGCGCCAAAAAGCAAAAATGGTGGAATTTACAAATACTTTATTGAAAGAGGCAAGAAAATAAAAGGGGCATAAAATGATTAAATTAGGCAGTCACATTTCTTTTAAATCTCCTAATTACTTGTTAGGAGCAGCAGCTGAATCAGTAAATAACAAAGCTAATTGCATGATGATATATCTTGGTGCTCCTCAAACAACTAAAAGAGTATCAGTTGAAAAATATAAATATAATGAATACTTAGAAAAGTATTCAAAATTAATTACTCCAGATGACATAATAGTGCATGCACCTTATATCGTTAATCCTTCAAGCGTAAGCAAAAATAAGTTTGCAATTGACTTTTTAGTTCAAGAAATTGAAAAAATGAACTATATTGGTGCTAAGTATTTAGTCTTGCACCCTGGCTCTTATACAACATTTTCCGTGCAAGAGTCATTAGATACTTTTATCGCTTCAGTAAAGCAAATACTAAGCAGGACAAAAGATGTAGTCATTTGCGTTGAAACTATGGCTGGTAAGGGCACTGAAGTAGGCATTAATTTTGACCAAATCAACTATTTTATACATAAAATAAGAAATGACAGATTTGCAGTTTGCTTAGACACCTGCCATATTTTTGATGCTGGTTATGACATAAGCAAATATGAAGAATTTAAAACAGAAATTAATAAATATAACTTGCTTCCACACATTAAAGTTATTCATTTAAATGATTCAAAAAACTCACTTGGCAGTCATAAAGACAGACATGCAAATATAGACAAAGGATTTATTGGACTTGAAACACTAGCCAAATTTGTTCATGATCCAGATTTTGACAACATTCCTATTATTTTAGAAACACCTTGAGTTGACGATAAACCCATTTATGACCAGGAAATAAAAATGCTTCTTGAACATAAAGCAAAATAATATTTGTAAATAACTAATATAATTTAATTCTATGAAAGCTAATTACAATAAAATCATTAATAAAATTGGCATAAGCAACATTGAAAATAATGATAGTGACAAGCCATTATATTTTATAAAGCTCAATTTTGGCATTGAGCTATTAAAATTAATAATTTTCTTGTTTATTACTGCATTTTTCATTTTGCTTCAATATAACAATAATTTTATAGCTAAGAGCAATAAAATTGACATTTTAAGACTAGTATATCTATATACTTTTGGCCTAGCTTTTGGCGATTTAATGATTTTGTTTTTAATTGGCTTTTATTTAACTTTAATTCTAAATTGACTGAGTCCTTTTTTAAAAAATAAATACTTTCGCTGGTTTTTTAGCCATCAAAAAGTTAATTATTTAACACTAAAAAAACAAACAATTATTTTTATATGATTAAACTTACTAGTTATTACAATAATCTATCATTCAGTTTTACTTTTTTTTCGTGTTGACTTACATACAACAATTATTTCAAAAAATGAAATACTTGACGTATTTAAAAAAGGTTGAATTTATTCATTTACAAATGAAAATTCTATTTTGAAAACAAAATTTAGCAATGAATTACCTAATGCTAGTTTTAACATTGGTGCATATGCTGACACTTTGCTCAATTTGCCTGTTTTATTGACCTTTTCGCCATATTTATCATGACTAATAGCACTGTTTATTTTCGGCTTTTCATGACTTAAATTAATTACAATTAAGCCAAGAGAATATCTAAAGAATTTAAATATAAATAAAGTCACACTTCCAGATATTAGAAAATATATTTATAAAAACAAACTCGGTTTTTATTTAACTAATCAAACCAAAAATCTTTTCAATCTTTTGGCTTTAATTGCTAGCATTTTGAAAATAGAGATTTATAAAACTAAATATTCTGTTTTACTAGATAAAATTGAGAATAATTTAGATGAAATTATTCAAAATGAAGAGTTTATCACATTTATAAACAAGAATAATGGCTCAAATAATGACTCCAAAAAATCAAAAGAGTCAAAACCCGAATCTAAAATATTTCAGAAAATCAATATTGAGCCTGACTTATTAATATCGTCAGTCAATCCTGAATCGCTTTTGATTGAAAATACTAAAAATGTAAATGAGTATGATGCTAATCAATTAGAATTTAGTTCATATACTAATGAATTTAGTGCTGATGAAATTCAAATACAAACAACTGAAATAAGTCAAAATGCAAATTTAGGCTTTTTATACCAAACTGATACACATGAAGCTGCTAGTGAATTTGATAATAACAATCTAAATGTGAGCTCGATTTTAAATGATGATCCTGTGGCAGCTGTGTCAAATAACCCTATAAATCAGCCTAATTTTAACATTGACACTGTTGAGTTAGAACTAGATAATACCCAGCCAGAATCAGAGCATAATAACATAGCTAATGAAGAAACTAGTCTAGTTTCTAACCAAAATAATAGTAGTAATTTGCTTGAATTTAATGAACCTTACTTTTATATAAACACAAGTGAATTATATATTGATAATAATGATCAAAAGTCCTATGAAACAATCAAATTGGATAATTTTAATAATGCCAAGCCATCAAATGATTCAAGCTTAATTCTTGATTTTGATTTTGAAAATGATAATAAGAAATTAGTTAATAAAATAAATGAAAAAGGCCAAAAATACTCAAATTTTGATGACCAAAATTCATGAATAAGCCCAATTTTATCTGACAATAAATAATTACTAAGGAAACATATGACAAGAATGTTTTGAAGAGATGCTAAAAGTCTTTATGAAAATCCCAGAAATGCTGACAGTATATTTTTTATACTGTTTGTTTTAGAAAATGACTTAAATAGCAGACTTATGAAAGAGATTGTTTCAAAAGTTGAGAATTATTTTAGCAAGTATACTATCATAAAATTTATTGAAATAGATGCAATTGAATCAGGGCTTTATCAAGTGCCAAACACTAGATTCCAAGTTTTAGAAACGCCAACATTTTGCATACTAAAGAACAACACAGTTTACAATTTAGGCCATAACCTATATCCTAAAGAAATACTTATTGATTGATTGCAAGAGGCTATAAATTAGGCATTATGGACAAAAATGAAATTATTTTAAAACTCAAAAATACATCAACTAGTCCCGGTGTTTATTTATGAAAAGATGCTAAACAAAATGTTTTATATGTTGGCAAGGCTAAAAATTTGCGCAAGAGATTGCTGCAATATTTTGATGGCGCAATTAATTCATATAAAACAAGTAAACTAATGTCTTTAGTTGCTGATTTTGAAGTTTATATTTGCAAAACAAATAAAGAGGCTTTATTACTAGAAAAAGCAATGGTTGATAGATTCAATCCTGAGTTTAATATCTTGCTTTTAGATGACAGAAAATATCCTTATTTAAAAGTCCAACTTTTAAAAGATTCATTGCTTATCACCTTGTCAAGAAAGGCTAATGCAAAAGATACAAAAAACACATTCTACTATGGCCCTTTTCCTTCTGGATACGGTGCTAAGCCTATTTTAAAACTTTTACAGCATGAAGCTTTATATGAAAATGGATTATTAATCAAAAACAAGGATAGCAACTTTTGAGTAAATCAGTTTACAAAAATCAAGGAAATACTAAGCTTTAAAAACAATAATTATTTAAATGATTTAACCAATAAAATGCATACTGCTGCTAATAATATGCAATTTGAACTAGCCTTGTTTTTACGTGATGGTTTAACTTACTTAAAAAAGCTTAAAGAGAGCCAAATTATTGAGCTTAGTCAATATAAAAATATTGACGTATTCGCCTATAAAACAGATGAAAAATTAATTTATGCTACTGTACTTTTTTACCGTTATGGTATTTTAATAAACAAAGTAAATTTAACAATACCATTAGGAATAAGTATTGATGAATCAATTAGAGTATTTTTTGAACAATTTTATGCCGATAAAATACTTCCTGATAATTTTATTGTGCAAGAAGAAATCTTAAAATATGATCTCAACTTATCTAGTGACTATAAATTTATTAGCCCAAAAATAGGTACAAACAAAAAGGTTTTAGATCTTGCTTTGCTTAATTTAAATGATTATTATGAAAAAGAACATCTTATTATGCAAAATCAGCTTGAAAAAGCTGATAGTATGCTTAGTTCACTAAATAAATATTTAAACTTGCCTAAACTAAAAAATATTGTAATTTTTGATAACTCTAATGTTAACAACATAAATCCAGTCGGTGTAGCAATTGTTTATACTAACGGCATTAAAAACAAAAGTTTATATAGAAAATTCAATCTTGAAGCGCTAAGCTATCGTAGTGCTGATGTTGATTATATTAGACAATCAATTACAAAGTTTTTTAGCAGTGATAAAAACTCAAAAGACTTTGACTTAATTATAACTGACGGTGGCTTACAACAAGTTAATGAAGCTAAAAAGACACTTAAATTCTTAGGCCTCAATATACCTGTAATTGGACTAGTAAAAAATGAACATCATAAAACAAGAGCATTAATTGATTTGAACTTAAATGAAATTTATGTTAATGACTTAGAACTACATAATTATCTAGCACAAATTCAAATTGAGGTAGATAGATTTGCTAAGTCTCACTTTAGAAATAGACAAAAAATTAGCTCACTTGAAGGCAAACTAAGAAACATTAAAGGCCTAGGACACAATATGGAGCAAAAGCTTTTAAATCATTTTAAAAGCTATGCCAAGATTTATGATGCTTCAGTTGAAGAATTAGCAAAAATTGTGCCAATTAATATTGCTAAAAGCATTAAAAACAAGGACTATGAGTAAAAGAGCAATAGCGCTTATCCTATTGTTCTTTTACTCAAGTCTATCTCTCAAAATTCAGGTTTGATTTTCTCATCATCACTTATATTTTTATTATTTAAAACTGCATCATATCAGATGCTATATGTTTTATTAGCATTAGTTAAAATAACATTCATTGTGGCAAAGGCCTGAGTAGCATAAGGATTTTGTGGTACTTTTTGTACTCTTTTTTTAAACCATTTTTTAAAAGAATTATAGCTACGGTTATATTCAGCTCATTTTTGCTCATTAACAACTGGTCTAGTTAGCTCAAAATCATAAATTATTTTGACATTTTTTAAGTATGTTTTGTATTCTTTATCAGAAACAAAACATCCAGTTGAAGAAACTATTAAAGGCGCTTGCAAAATAGCAGTTAAAAGCGAAAGTTTTATTTTATTCATATGTTTTTGAGCTTAATTTTTAATTTTGACTTACTTAAAATAGTAAGTATTTTAAAAAATCCCTATAAGCAATATTTAATTATAAATTAATTATTTCATTAATTTTGTAAGAAGGATAAATTGCCATAAAAATGCTAATTTTGTTCCCATTTTTATGCTCATTTAGAGGCTATTCAAATAATACTAAGTTTAAATATTATAATTAAAATACAATGTGAAATTGTAATATTAACTATTACAATACGGCGCATTGCACATAAAAATATTTAAGGACATATTATGAATAAGAAAAATAAATTAATGATTGGGCTTTCTTCTGCAACTATCCCTATTTTTGCTGCAGTTTCAGCAAAATGTGTTGATAAAGATTATGAAGAATTAGGAAAAGATACAGAAAAAATATGAGTTGGTGTAACTTTTTCTTCTGGCCAACCACAATGAAATGCAATAACTTCATTGATTCATTACTATAATGAAGCTCACAAAAATGACAAACACTTTTTACCAGTTGACATAAAACACTTAGGTTCAGGGTATGCTGAAGGTGAGAACTCAATAATAAAAGACTTAGAGGCTGAGACAAAAGAAATTGTTAGCTTAACATTTAACTATAATTCTTTAGCTTCTAAATTAGCTTCAAAGAAAATAACTGATAGATACAAGAGAGAAAAATTATTAAACTTTGAAGACGATGACAAAGATATAAATGTTAATCTTGATAATATAAGTGAACAGTTTACCACTGCTAATAAAACAACAGAAAACTTACCTAAAAATGGTTCATTCATAATTCCAATATTTAAGTCAATTACTGTTATGTCTGCTAATGCTCCGGTATTGCAATATATTTTCAAAACCTTTGAGGAAAAAGGCGCTAAGTTTGATGAGTCGTTTAAAAACTCTGACAGATATAAACAAATTATGAAAAATGGTAAGGGTGATGAATCATCAGTTAAAGAGTTATGGGGCGACTTTGTAGAAAGTCAAGCTACTACTGTTAAGAGTCTAACCATAAAACAAAGCACTTTTGAAAACTTTAGAGAGTTGCTTACTTTTGCTGATATTGCACAAAAAAGCTTCAAAAACTCAGCAGCACAAAACTCAAGACTCCACATTCTTGGTGTTGATGACGTTTCATCTGTAGTTCAAACATTACCGTATTCTTTAATTAACAAAACCAGTGATTTCTTTATTAAAACTGGTAGCAAGAATAAAAAGACATCTGTAAGCTATTCATCATTTAAGAACTCAAACAATCCAGGAGTTCAAAACCTTTCAAAAGTGTATGATAAATTTAAGTCATCACTACAAGCTAAGTCATTAACATTATTGGCTGGAGGCGAATATACTTCTTCATACCAAACAAAACATGAATATGCTTTTGGTATAGGTTCAACAGCGGGTTATAGACATAACTTCCTTAGTGGCGATTCAAAGAAAACTATTTTAACTATTAAAGACACAGACTTTAAAGGTGAAAAAGACTTAGAATTTAAAAACACTGCTAAAAGCAAAGACGACATGGATCTCCTTGTTCTTTCAGGGGATCACACTAATTACATTTTTAAATCAGTAACTGATAAAAGCAAGCTAACTGGCGACAAACAAAAGGCATTAAAATATAGCTACCAATCTCTTGATGCTTCTACAGATGCTAAAATAGATACAGTGCTTAAAGATATAACAAGTAATGATCCTAAGAATGCAAAAAATCAATGACTTTTATTCATAAAAGAAGATAACAAACAAGATATTGAGACTGTAAAAAATAAGGGAACTGAAATTGGTACAGTAATAGAAACTAAATCAAAGGATCCTGCTAAGTATAAGGTATTCTTCTTTAAGGACCAAACGCAATTAGACAAGAAAGAACTATCGTCAACTGGAACATTGCAAGAAAATGAATTAATCGCCTTTCCTGTGCCTGGTAAATGAGATGAAACTAGCAAGAGAAAAGTAGTTTATGCTCAAGGGCCATCACTTATTGGTGTAAGTTTAGGTGCAAAACCTGACAGAGCTGCTAAAAACTTTGCTAAATTCCTTACATCATTAGACAAAATTGACATTACTTTTGGAAACTATAATAAAGACAAACAATTAACTAAAGAAATAAAGAAATACACTGGTGTTACCCCTGCATTCTTTATTAGTGATGCTGCTTCATATGTGTTCCCTGTTAAAGGTTTTGAAAACACTGACACATCTAAATATACAAACAAATACATTGCTCACACATACAATGAATTAAAAGAAACAGTTAAAAATAAAGATGTAGTAATTTATGAAGAGCCTGCCGGTTTCTACTCATCATCATTTAGAGAAAACTTAGGTTCAGCATTTAGATCAGCATATCAAAAAGCTAAGAATAATGAACAACTTAAAGACTTTGATACAGAAATCAAAGGACAAGTTACTACTTTAAGTAGCTCATTTATCAATAACTAGCACTAAAACTTTAGCTACACAAAATAAACCAGTTGAACTGGTTTATTTAATGAAATGGACAAATTAAATAATGAAAAAACAATTAAAAAATATGCTTTTTATTTCAGCTGGCATTTCTGTTATATCACCAGTAATTTCGGCTTCATGCGATAAAGGCACAGTTAAGGCTAAAGAAGCTGCTGAAATATTTATACCGGATAATTTTGACACTAAGGAACTAGGATACTTTGAGAGAAAAAGGATTTTCAACAAAGCTGATTCTATAGATTTAAACAGTATTGACTATACTAAAAACACTACTTTTGAATTACCAGATGAAAAAGACTTCTTTTTGAAAGTATATTCAATAACTCCTCCTGCAATTGATGAAGATACAGTTGTTCCTGCAGATAAGGATAAAGAAGTAAGTGCTGAAATAAATTTAGAATTTAGAATAGTTTACAAGGATCCTAATGAAAACACTGTTGAATTAGTTGATGGATGAAATAGAAAATTAAGCATAAAAAATGACAAATTTGTGCTTCACTCGCTCAATTCAGTTTACAACAGTTTTGAAAGCAACAAAACTAATGCATTTGAGTTTAAAAATATAGACTGAGATAAACTAAAAGCTAAATATTTTGATGCTGAAATTGTAGAATGAAGCGATGGTGATACACCTAAAGTAAAAGTTACTGCTGTTGATTCTTCTAATACAACAGTTAAAGTTGGCGAAGAAACAAAAATCAGAATTTCTGGAATAGATACTCCTGAAAAGTATGTTGGTGGAAACAAAAGCAAAGACTTTGAGCACAATTATGCAAAGTTATCTTCAAAATTTGCTGAAGAAGCTGTGCCAAGAGGCTCAAAAGTTAGGGTTTATGCCGATCAAAAGGATGCTTTTGGAAGATGAGTTGGTGATGTATTCTTTGGAGAAAATTACAAATACTTATATTCAGTTGAAATAACACGTTCAGGTTTAACCCTGCCTTACTTTAGTGATGTTTCTCAAGCATTAAACTTTGCTAGAAACCCTCTTTACTGAGAACACTATGCGCTTTTACAACTAGCTAATGCATTTGAATTTGCTATAACAAACAAAAAAGGATTTTTCAAAACTTTTGCTTTGCCATACTGAATTCAATCAAATATTTATAGAATGAAACCTAATGGTAAATGAACTTTATTAGATAAAAAATCTGAAAGAAATTTATTTAACATTGAAGGCATTAACTTGATCAATGATTCATACAAAAACAAATAAGGAACCATATGATTTGACTACGAAAACTTATTGATAATATTAAATTATCAACTGCTAAAGTCACTGATGATAATCTATCAGAATACTATAGATTGTCAGAAAAAATTCTTAATTCAAGCACGGATGCAGAAGAAGTACCTGCGATTGAATTAAAAAATGTAATTATCGACTTTGGCGAAACACTAGCTGTTGATAATGTTAGTTTTAAAATTCCTAATGGTAAATTAGTTACGCTCTTAGGTCCTTCTGGTAGTGGTAAAACAACAACACTGAATGCAATAAGCGGACTATTAACAATTACTAGTGGTAATGTTTACTTTAATGGTAAAGATGTTACTAGTTTATCGCCACAGCAAAGAAAACTTGGTTTTGTTTTTCAAAACTATGCTCTTTATCCACACATGAGTGTTTTTGACAATATTGCTTTTCCACTTAAAAATGACGTTAAGTGACAAAATAAAGCTATTGATAAAAAAAATAGCGCAATTATCAAAATCAAAAACCTTTATTTAAAAACTCTTGGTGCTCTTGATGAAGAAATAAACAAAATCAACAACTTATGAAATGTTTACTTAAACATCGAAAAAGAAGTTGACTATGAGCTTAATAATTTTATAGTTAGAAACAATAAAATTATTGAAAAAGCTAAGACTGACTATAAGCTAGCTAAAATCCACTATGAAGGTGAATTAGCTACAATTTCAAAAACAATTTTAAAAGCTTTTAACAGTTTGAAAAAGTCATACAAGCTTAAAAAAGATAAAATCAAAAAGCACTTTAATCTTCTTAAACTTAATAATGCGCTTAAAGATGAATCAGAATATCCTGCTTGCCAATTTTTAAATACTCTTGATAAATCACTTCTTTCATTTAAGAAAGTTTCAACTATTGAAGAAGCTACAACGAAATACAATGAACTTCAACAAGTTATTTCAGATATTTCAAACATTGAGTGAAAAGATTATTCAGAAGAAGATCAGTATGAGCTTTTAAATGCCGAAAATAAATTAATTAAAGCAAGCCTATACTACAAATACTGCATGAATTCACTTAAAGCTATTGAAAATGGTGAAAAAGCAGTGGCTGAATCTAAAGAAAAGCTTAAAGAAGCTAAAAACGCTGATAAAGATTTAAAAGCTTCAAGCAAGTCTGAGCTTAAAAAACTAAAATACAACTTTAAGCACATGCGTTTTATAGCTTACAAAGTATTTAAAACTTATGCTGATGAAATTTATGCTAAATACAACCTTGAAGCCGTTATGAAAGACGATAATGAGCACAAAAGTGCTAATTTATCAGAAGCGCAAAGAGACGAAATATATGAGCTTTCAAAAGACATAATTTCAATTAAAAAAGCTATTTTTAATGAAGTTATGGAAGTTGCTAAAAGAGTTGAAATATTGCCAATCTTGCAGAAAAAACCTACAAGACTTTCAGGTGGTCAACAACAACGTGTGGCTATTGCCCGTGCTATTGTTAAAAAACCAGATATTTTATTAATGGATGAACCACTTTCTAACCTTGATGCTAAATTACGTATTTCAACAAGACAATGAATTCGTCAAATCCAAAGAAACCTTGGCATTACAACAGTCTTTGTTACTCACGACCAAGAAGAAGCTATGTCAATTAGCGACATTGTTGTATGTATGTCGACTTCAAAAGTTCAACAACTTGGTTCACCATTAGAGCTATATAACAGGCCTAAAAATAAATTTGTTGCTCGCTTCTTAGGTATGCCAGAAATGGGATTATTCCCTGGTCAATATGAAAATGGTAAGCTTACTGTTTTAGGCAAAACTGTTAAAGGCATTACTTTTAATAACTATGATCAATTTAGTTGCAATGTCGGAGTAAGAGCCGAAGACTTTGATATTAAATCTTCTGAATCTGAAGCTAATTACAGTGGACTAGTTAAAGCTGTTGAAAACTTTGGAAAAGAAAGCAAGCTAATTGTTGAAGTTGCTGAAGCTGGCGACATTAACTTCTTGGTTTCAAACAACTTTGACTACAATATCGGCGATAAAATTTACTTCAATCTTCCCGCTAACCATCTTCACATATTTGACAAGGCAAATGACGAAAGAGTAGAGTATGAAGTTAAAAAATAGTTTTTGAGCTAAGCTTTCACACAAGTCACCTGCCTTGTCCAAAGTGGCTATGAATAAGCAAGCAAATAAAAAACTACAGTCTCTTTCTGAATCTGTAGTTGATAAAAGAACACCTGCTTGAAAACCTTTTTCAATGCTGCTTCCAACAATCATAATATTATTAACTTTTACCATTGTTCCTTTTATTATTAACTTAGAATCAGCTTTTTTTATTAAAGATGATGAAGGAGTAAGTCGCTTTACTTTTAAAAACTTTGCTGATTTATTATCTGATGAAAAATATGCTGTTGGTGTAAGAAACGCCTTGATGTATGGGCTTATAGTATTGCCATTTGTTATGGCTATATCACTGCTTATATCATCATGTATAGCAAGCGTTTATCGTAAGTGAGCTAGAGGAATATGACAAAGCATTTTCTTCTTACCATATATGACTAATGCCGTTGCTGTATCACTATCATTTATTCAATTCTTTGCACCTAATGGTATGTTTAACACCATTTTCAAAATCAACACTCCATGATTGGAAAAAGGTGATATATTTGCCTTCGAAGCTTTATTCCCACTATTAATTCATGGTATATGATCAGGCCTTGCATTTAATGTTTTAATCTTTACAACTGCAATGCTTTCAGTTGACAAAAACCTCTATAAATCAGCTTCAATCGACGGAATTGGTGGTATTAAACAATTCTTCACTATCACCCTTCCATCAATTAAGTCAACTACAACATTTTTAATTACACTTGGAATTATTAATGGTATTAAAGTTTTCCCACTAGCATTATTTAACAACAGGCCTAATGATGCTATTGTTAATGGTGCTTCAACACTAATGCTTTATGTATACCACATGACTAAAGAAGGTAATGATGCTTTAGCTTCAGCTTCTGCTGTTATGCTTTTTGTAATTGGTTTTACATACTCATTAATTATTAGAAGAGGATTTAATGCAGTAATACATGCATCAATTAATTTAGGAGAATCTAATGTTTGGAACAAGATTAAAAATTCGCCAGTGATGATCGAATATCAAACTAAGAAAGAATAAAGAAACTACTGCCAATCAAGTTAGAGATAACTCAGTTGTATCTTTAGTTACTTGATCATTTCTTAAGATTGCCATTTTAGTATTATTCGCTGCTATTGTCCTCTTCCCATTTTTCTACATGTTAACTATCTCAGTTATGCCTAAGTCGCAAGCTGAAGAATTACAAAGTCACTTTAGTTTCTGACCTAAGTCATGAGAGTGACAAAACTATATTGAAGCTGCACAAGGAAGCAAAGATAGTAAAGGTTACTGATACGCTTTCTGACTAACATTTGCCAATGTTATATTCTCGATAGTTTTAAAAATCTTTGTCACAATGCTTTGTGGATATGCTTTCTCACTTAAAAAATGAAGAGGCAAGGAAGTTATGTGAGGCTTTTTCATCTCACTACTTGTGCTCCCTGAAGTAGCTTTATTATTTGGTCAATATAAAGTTGTTATTTCTTTGGATAACCAATTTGATGTGCTTAAAAGCTTCATGGGTGCTATTGCCATGATTGCCTTGCCATTTGTGGCTTCAATCTTTAATGCTTTAATGTTTAGAAATGCTTTTGAAGCAATTCCAGGAAGAATTAAAGAAGTTGCAATGGTTGATGGTGCTGTTGGTGCTAAATATTTATTCAAAATAGCTATGCCAATGGTTCAACCTACAACTTTAACAGTTGTTATTCTAACAACTCTTGCTTCATGAAACTCATATTTATGACCTGCATTGCTTTTCACAGGCAAAGGTTATGAAATTATGTCAGTTTGACTATTTGAAGTTGGACGTGAAAATATTGATAATGTAACTAGAATTCACCAAAATATAAAAATGGCTGGTGCTGTGCTAGTTATTCTGCCAATGTTTGTGTTCTACTTTATCTTTAGAAAAAGAATTATGTCATCTATTTCTAGACAAGGTAGCGCTATTAAAGGTTAATGGAAGGATATAGTCATGAAAAAAGTTAAGATTAAAAGCCTGACAATTGTATGATCAATTCTTGCATTAATTGCTTTAGTGCTCATTATCTATTGTTCAATAATTATTCATAATGCTTTATTTATAATTGATATAAACAATTTTGTCTCTTTAGATACAACTGTTATAAGCCAAGCTAGATACCAAATGGCTTATTCAATCGCCGGTATTTCTATTTCAGTAATCATCTTCTTAATTGGGATTTTTATTGCATATGCTGGCATCAAAAGTTGAAACTACAAGGCTATTTTATAGGAGTATAATGAAAAAAAATATTAAAAAAACACTGCTAATTTCTTCTTCATTTTCAGCCCTAGCCTTGTCTATTGTTTCAGCTAGTTGCATTCATAAACTAAGCCCTAGCATTTTACTTGCTAAAGAGTTTTTAAAAACTAACCCTGTATCTAAAGATGATAATAAAAAGAACATAGACTTACGTATTACCCGCTTAAAAGAATTAGCTTCTAAAGAAAAAGACTCAAACAAAAAAGCTGAATATGAAACTAGAGCTGCTAACATTGAAAGCATTAAAGATCAATTACACAAAGAAATTAAAGAAACTAAATATTTATATTTTGCTAACGATCTTAAGGCAATAACTATTACCTTTAAAAAACTTTCTTCTATTGTCGGCTCTAAAGTACACCATGAAGATTTAAAGGCTATTTTAAGAGGCTATTTTGATGGCACACCATATTTATCAACATTCTTAGAAATGGAAAATAAATTAGTTAGAAAAAATAGCGCCAATGCTTATGGTAGCTCGCTTTCAGAATTTAACTCCTGAGTTAAGCCTTATTCACAAACATCAAATTACTATTCAGAAAAATTCTTATCATATGTAGAAGAAGCTGAAAAGAATAAAACTAAACCTGCTGAAGTTATTCAACATGTGCTTCAGTTCTACAAAGATAATAAAATAAGAATTAACAAGGAAAACTATGAAAATGGCTATCTTTTAGCTCTTCCACCTGTTAATTTCTTAAGCAACTATGACCTTTCATATAATGAAAAAATATTAGCTCCTGTGCCTTTATTCAAACATGAAATTAAGCAAGATAGTGAAAAATGAAATGAGTTCATTGCTAATACTTCTGAATTTTTAGAAAAAAATCAAGACTTATTATCAGAAATGACTGATGATGACTTTAGAATAGATACTGACAGAGAAAGATTTGAAAAGTACTATGACACAATGAAAAATTATGGTACTACATCAATTCAAATTGTTAAGCTAGTTCAAGACATCTTGTTCATTAATGGTTGACGCTTTCCTACCTATATTTCAGCTAGATTGGTCAAAAATGAGCAAACTAAAAAGTATGACTTTAAATACTTTTTAGAAGTATTAGAAAACCCAGCTGAACCTAATAAAAAGGAAAGCTACAAAACATATGATATTATCAAAGATCTAGATTTAGATAATCCTGATAAAAAAGTAACAGTTAGCCCACAAGAATCATACTTACCTACTCAGTCTGATAAGTGAGTAGATGAAATTAAGAATCTTGAAGATATTTCTAACTATGAAGAAGTAACTGATTATGATAGATTAAAACCTTCTGTTACAAAAATTAGTGAGCTAAAATCTGAAATTGCTGAACTTAAAAAGCAATTAGAATCAGCTTCAGATGAAGCAGGCAAAAAAGAATTACAAGCTAAAATTAAAGAAAAAGAAGATTCTCAAAAGAGTGCTGAAGAGTCATTTAATAAAGAAAAAGCTAATCAGCTTGAAGTGGTTAAAAAGTTCTTAGAACACATGAATATAGGTCAAAAAATCGCTAAATTAAGCTAAAAATTAGCAAACAAAAGCAACAAGTCTTTCTCTTGTTGCTTTTTCTTTTATGCCTATAAAACAAGCAAATTTGTCGATTAGAACTCGCCGTCTCATTCAAATTCATAATCTAATATTCTAACTGTATCACCTGGCTTAATATCATATTTAAGTAGATCATCTCAAACGCCTATTTTTTTAAGCATTGTGTTAAAACGAATCAAATTGTCATAACTTACTAATGGTATTTTATGATATATTTGTTCAATCTTTGGTCCAGTTATTTCAAAAAAGCCTGCATAAGGATTACTTATTTTGTAGTCATCTTCAAGCTTAATTTCAACAATTTCTTTTGTTTCTTCCTCTTCATCAGCTGGAAGTGATTTAGCTTCTTCAAGTATCTTTCAAATCTTGCCTTTTAACTCTTCTAAATTCTGTCTTTCAATTGCACTAATTTCAACAATTTCTACATTAGGATATTTAGCTTTAAAAATATTAACTCTTTCCTTAAAGCCCTGTAAATCAGACTTGTTGGCAACAACAACCTTAGGCTTGCTCGCTAATTTTTTGCTGTATTCTTCAAGTTCTTTATTAATTATTCCAAAGTCTTCAATTGGATTTTTTTCTTCAGAACCGAAGTCAATTATTTGAACAACAACTCTACATCTTTCAATATGTCTTAAGAATTGAATTCCTAAGCCTTTTCCTTCAGAAGCTCCCTTAATTAATCCAGGTAAGTCAGCTACTGTAAATGAATGATCGTGATATTTAACTAGCCCCAATTGTGGCACTAAAGTGGTAAACTCATATTCGGCAATCTTGGCTTTAGCATTAGAAATAGCACTTAGTAGTGTGCTTTTTCCAGCACTAGGCTTACCAATAATTCCAACATCTGACATAACTTTAAGCACTATATGAGCTAAATATTTTTCGCCAGGAGTACCGTTTTCACAAATTCTTGGTGCAGTGTTTCTGCTACTTTTAAACTTAGCGTTACCTCTGCCCCCAATTCCTCCCTGGGCTACTAAATACTCTTTTTCTTCAATGATATCTGCAACTAATTTATCATTTTTAAACACCATTGTACCAATAGGAACTTTGACATAAGTACTTTTACCGGTAGCTCCATAAAGATTTTTAGGTCCACCATTAACACCATCTTCAGCACTAATTTGTTTATTTCCATATAAAGAAAGTAAGGTATTTTTGCCTTTATCGCCTACAAAATAGATGTTTCCGCCTTTTCCGCCATCACCGCCATCAGGCCCACCTTTATCAACGTGAGCTTCTCTTCTAAAGGAAATAATGCCATCCCCACCTTTGCCAGCTATTAGTGTTAATTTAATTTCATCAATAAATTTAGCCATAAATACCACCTTATTACTTTCAAAATTTTAGCAAAATATTACTAATATTAATACTTTGAAAATTATAAAAAAGCCATATTGCTTTATAAATAAGGCAAAAATGGCATTTTGTTATTCACCTTTTTTACTTAGGCTTTCATGAAATTTTTCAACATAGTCTAAAATTGCATGCCCTAAGCCGTGCTCTTGTACATCTTTTGTGACAAAGTTTGCTCTCTTCTTAACTTCATCATTTGCATTATCCATTACATATGAATAGTTGAATTTTTTAAACATGCTAAAGTCATTTTCACTGTCACCAATTACCATAACTTCATCCTTGCTATATCCTTTTAATACATTTTCAAGCATTCAGATAATAGCATTTCCTTTAGATTCTTTTACTGGCAGTATTTCTAAATTCATATGTGTTTTGATTAGCTTACACTTAAGTTTAGATAACTCAGCTATTAGCTCATCCACTTTATCAAAATCTTCAAAGTACACTTCCATTTTTGCAATAGGTTTTATATCATCCTCGCCCTTGTACATTGTGAATTGATCAAAGCTTTCATATCTGTAATAAATTTTGTTTAAAAACTCTTTTTCATTTTCCCTAAAAGCATAAAAAATATGACTAGATCAAGCTGCTGCTGGAATGTTTTGCTCGTAAAAAAGCTTAAAAATTTTTTTAACTACATCAGCATCAATGTAGTCTTCTTTTACAAATTTTGCCTTTTTGTAATCATAAATCTGTGCGCCCGATGAACCTATAATATAGTCAGC
Source organism: Mycoplasmopsis agalactiae (assembly GCF_000089865.1). Lineage (GTDB taxonomy): Bacteria > Bacillota_I > Bacilli_A > Mycoplasmatales > Metamycoplasmataceae > Mycoplasmopsis > Mycoplasmopsis agalactiae_B. The sequence goes on from NC_013948.1 coordinate 649,021, forward strand.
GTCGGTAAGTTTTGCTAATTTTAGCATTCTAGGGCAAATAGGATTCCCTGTTGCTATATTGAAGCTTATTTGATATGACTTAATAATATCTAAATTGAAGTTAGATACGTAGTTATCACGTGAGTAAATTGTGCCGTCGACGTCACTAAAAACAATGCCTTTTTTAAGCATATGCCCTCCTTATCATTAATGTGAAAAATAAATATTAATAAATGTCATTAAATAATATAGAAATATGCAAAAAATGATAGAAAAATGAGCAAAATTTTCAGACACTTTTAGTGCGCTTTTGGCATCATATGTGGCCCAATTCACCCTTTGATATGTTAAAATATATATGAAGGTTTTATTATTAAAATAGGACTTATTACAAACTCATTCTAATAAAATACAAATCGCACATATAATCAGATTTTTATTAGATTCAGAAATTTAAATTGCATTAAGGAGAAGATATGACACCACACATAAACGCACCAAAAGGATCAATTGCTAAACTAGTTTTAATGCCTGGAGATCCATTAAGAGCTAAGTATATTGCTGAAACATTTTTAGATGAAGGTTATGAATTAGTTAACACTGTTAGAAATGTTTTTATGTACACAGGTACATACAAAGGCAAAAAAGTTTCAATAGCTGCTAGTGGAATGGGTTGCCCATCTATTGGTATATATAGTTACGAATTATTTAAATTCTATGATGTAGATAAAATCATTAGAGTTGGTTCTACAGGTGCATATGTAGAAGATTTAAAATTATATGACACAGTGTTAGTTGATTCAGCATATGCTGATTCAAATGCTTTTAGAAAATTAGTTTTAAACGATCACTCATATGTTGCATATCCAAGTGCTTCATTAAATGAAGAAATCAAAAAATCTGCACAAAATTTAAACATTGAGCTAAAGACAGTTAGAACTCACTCATCTGACGTATTTTATTCATCGGTTCCTCTAAGCCAAAGAATAGCTGAATCAAATGCTGCTTGCGTGGAAATGGAAAGTTATGCATTATTTACTAATGCTGAAAAACTAGGTAAACAAGCTGCATGTTTACTAACAGTTAGCGATAACTTAATTACTCACGAAGAAACAACACCAGAAGAGCGTCAAACATCATTTAACAATATGATGAAAATAGCTTTAGAATTAGCATAATTAAACCATTAGGATATTAAATGCGTATTGTTGATTTAATTGAAAAAAAGAGACTTGGCAAGTCTTTAAGTAATGAAGAAATTGACTTCTTATTAGGCTCATATGTTAATGGTTCAACTCCTGATTATCAAATGGCTGCCTTTTTAATGGCAGTTATGTTCCAAGGAATGGAATCAGCTGAGTTAGCTTACTTTACTAAGTTTATGATGCACTCTGGCGATGTTATTGATCTTTCAGATATCCCAGGAATAAAAGTTGATAAACATTCAACTGGTGGTGTTGGCGATAAAACTACATTAGCAGTTGCTCCTATTTGTGCAGCACTAGGTGCTCCAGTTGCCAAAATGTCAGGTAGAGGGCTAGGTCACACTGGTGGAACTATTGATAAATTAGAATCAATTCCAGGCTTTACAGTTGAGCTTACTGAAGCACAATTTAAAAAGCAAGTCAAAAAACACAAAATTGCTGTAATAGGACAAAGCAGTTCGCTTGTGCCTGCTGATAAAAAAATTTATGCATTAAGAGATGTTACTTCATGTGTTCAATCAATTCCACTCATTGCTTCAAGCATTATGTCTAAAAAACTTGCAACTGGAAGCGATGCAATTTTGCTAGATGTTAAATGCGGCAATGGTGCTTTTATGAAAACACCTGAATTAGCTAAAGAACTTTCTAAAACAATGATCTCAATTGGTAAAGAACTAGGAGTTGATGTTAGGGCGGAAATAACTAACATGTCAAGACCAATTGGTAGAGAAATTGGAAACAAAAACGAAGTTTTAGAAGCTATTAAAACTCTTCAAGGCAATGGGCCAGCTGATTTTAATGAATTAGTTTACTCATCATGTGCAACAATTATGGAGCAATCAAAAATTGCTAAGTCACATGAAGAAGGTTTAAAACTTGTTGATGAAGTTATTAAAAATGGTAAGGCTTTAGAAAAATTCTATGAATTTATTGCCTTGCAAGGTGGTGATGTTGAAGCGCTAAAAAGTCCTTCTTTCTGAAGTCCGAAATATTCATATGATATTTATGCAGATAAAGATGGCTTTTTAGAAATTTTTGATGCACTAGCCTTTGGAATTGTAGCTATGAAACTAGGTGCTGGTAGAGCTACTAAAGAAGATAAAATTGATTTTGAAGCAGGCATCACATTGCACAAAAAAACCAATGAAACAGTCAAAAAGGGCGATAAATTATTTACTCTTTACTCATCAAAAGAAATTAATCCTGAATTAGAAAAAGAACTATCAAGTGCATACAAAATAGGCTCAGAAAAAGTAGAAAATAAAATCATTATTGATAGGTTAAAATAGCTAAAACAAAGGAATAAAATGAAAATTGATTACAATAAAATGATTGACCACACATTTTTAAAAGCAGAAGCTACAAAGGCTGATATTGATAAATTGATAGCTGAAGCTAAGCAATATGGCTTTAAGACTGTATGTGTTAACTCATCATATGTTCCATATGTTAAAGAACAATTAATGGATTCTAATGTTGGCATAACATCAGTTATAGGTTTTCCATTAGGTGCAATGCTTACAAATTGCAAAGCTTATGAAGCAGCTGAAGCAATTAAAGCTGGTGCTGATGAAATTGATATGGTCATTAACATTGGGAAGCTAAAAGACAAAGACTATGACTATGTACTTAAAGACATTATGGTAGTAAAACACGCTTGTGGTGATCATGTGTTAAAAGTTATTGTCGAAACAGCACTTTTAACAAAAGAAGAAATAGAAAAAGTAACTGAAATAGTTATGCAATCAGGAGCTGAATTTATCAAAACATCAACTGGTTTCTCAACTCGTGGTGCTAGTTTAGAAGATGTTAAGATAATGAAATCAGTTTGTGGCGATAAACTATTAATTAAAGCTGCTGGTGGAATATCAAATAAAGATGATATGATCAAAATGCATGTAGCTGGTGCAACAAGATTTGGTACAAGTAGATCGGTTGCTATAGTTGAAGGCAAAGAATCACATGGCGGCTACTAAAACAAACTAAAATAAAAAACTGAGAGAGCTTGCTGCTGCTTCTCAGTTTTTTTACATTCTTTATTTAGGCATTATGCCGTCAGAATTGACAGAAATAAGCTTTAAAAATTTGTCAATTTTTAAGCTGGCTGAACCAACCAAAAAGCCGTTTAAATTAGGCAAATTGGTAAAATCATTAATATTATTTTCATTAACACTTCCGCCATATAAAACAGGTACTTCAGGGCTGGTTAATTTATGAATTAATGCACTCACGTTTTCAACTTCTTCGGGAGTTGGAGTAATGCCAGTACCAATCGATCAAACTGGTTCGTAGGCAATAATAACTTTATGAATATTAACTTCATCTAGCAAAATTTGCAACTGTTTATGAATAGCCTCTTCTGTTCTGCCAGCATCTCTGTCTTCCTTAGATTCGCCAATGCATATAATTGGAGTAATGTCATATTTAACTGATTGCTTAATTTTTAAGTGTGTGGATTCATCATTTTCATGATTTGTGTGATATCTTCTTCTTTCTGAGTGCCCACATAAAGCATATGAAACATTGATATCTTGTAGCATTCTGGCGCTAACTTCACCAGTAAAAGCACCTTCTTCATTTTTTGACATATTTTGGCTGCATAATTTTAATTCAGGAACTCTGTTTGTAAAATAAGCAGTTAGATTACATTGTGAAGGAGCCACACCAAAAACATTATTATCAATATAAGGAATTAATTGTGGATTGGCTTTTCTAAATTTTTTGTATTCTATTGCAAATTCATCAAAAAAGTTTAATGTTTCAGTAAATGTTTTATACATTTTTCAATTTCCAATTACTATAAATTGCTTCATTATTTCTCCTTATTCTAGGAAACTTATTTAACAAAATGCTATGTGTTTGTGAATTAAAGCATATAGTTAGGTACATTTTTTTACTTTATAATTATTATATTAAAACATAATATTGAATAATCTTCAATATGTAGAAAGATATTATGAAAAATAAATTAAAAAAATATTTGCTTTTAACTCCTTTATTAAGCTTGCCTATGGCTTTATCAGCTAAATGCAATGGAGAATCTAGCAATCATGGTGAAAATAATACTAAGTCAGTAAGTGAACTAATAAAACAATATAAAGAAAAAATTGACAAGATTGAAAGCAATTTTTTAGCTAAAAAAGTTAATAATTCTTTTCATTCGGATAATTCTGAAACAAAAAATTTCTTTAATACAGCTTTATATGAAAACTTAGTTAACAATGTTGCTGATGCTAATTCATCTTATGATATGGATAAGAAAATGCAAGAGTTTTATGACTTAGTAAAAAAAGACGAACAGGCCTATAAAACAGTCAAAAATAGCTTTTTTGACTATGAACAAAATTCACAGTCAGCTAAGATTACTAAGGCTCTTGTTGCAATAGTAAATGATTTAAATGTGCAAGTATTAAATAACTCAAATAAGTTTTTTGATGACTTTAATAATAAGAGTTCTAAAGATAATTCAAAAATTATTTACTATGCATATCCACAACTAAGTCAGTCAGCAACCTTTTTTACAAATAAAGAATGAAGCGAGTGAATCCAAGATGATTTTAGAGTTGTATATAGCTCATTAATAAACTATGATAAATCAACTTTAATTGAACCCTCACAATTTAAGTCAGACTTAATAAAAATCTATGATTCAAACACTGGCGCAAATTCCAACCATAATCACTCACATGCTACATATAGTATGATTTGAGAATTTATGAACTACCTAAATGCTTTTCATGAAATAGCTAATAAATTGAATTATGCTGAAAGTGTTAAAAAGATTAAAAGCGAATTAAAAAGCAAACCTGAATTACTAAAATTATTTGACCAATTAACCAGTAAAACAGACTTATTGGTAAAAAATTCAGAATTAAAGTTGCTTAATCCGCTTTATGATAAAGCAAGAGAAGCATTTAAATTATTAAATGATGTTAGAATTGCTTTAAAAAGAATAGCTGATTCATTAAAATTAGACAGTGGCACTGTAAATAAGATACTGCCTGCTTAAAGCTAGGTTAAAAATAAAAACATCAGCACTTAATTTGCTGATGTTCCATAAATGAAGGTTCAAGTGCAACATATGTGCTTGGCCTTTTTATTATAGCATTTTTGCATAATATGTGGCGTATGCCACAGGCGCCCCTTGTTTGAAATCAAGGGGGCGGGGGTTAAAAAATCAGATGGAACATCTGCGTAAACACTAAATAATGTTTTGTTATTCCCCCTTATTTGTAATTAAGGGGGTTAGGGGGATAAAATAACTAAATTAAATGTAAAAAATAACCATTCATTTTTTATGAATGTAGCTAATTAAATTATTTTGCTTTTAATTTAAAACGACACCATAGTCATTAGCTAACTTAAATAGTTCAATTGGTTTTTGCCAATTCAAAATTTTCCGTGGCATTTCATTTATTTGATTTACAACATCATCCAGTTGAACTTGAGAGATAGAATTAAAATCAAAACCTTTATGGAACATTCTTCTAATCATTCCGTTTCAATTTTCATTTGTTCCTCTTTGAAATGAAGCATACGGTTCAGCTCTAAATATTTTAATATTCAGCCATTTTCCTAATAAACCCATTCTTTCAAATTCTATCCCGTTATCGATTGTTATAGATTTGACAATTAAATTATGATCCTGGATTATTTTTTTAAGCTTTGAAATTACCAAAAAAGCTGATTTTGACTTGATTTTAACTGCGAATCCCATCCTGGTTTGTCTTTCAACAAGCGTTAATACATTATCATATCCGTTTGATCTTTTGCCTATAATTAAGTCGCTTTCTCAATGACCATATTCTTCTCTTAAATCAATATATTTTGGTCTTGCTCATATAGGATATACATAGTAAGAATCACCAATTAACCTTGATACAACTGATGCAGTTCTTTTCCCGCCTTTTTTATAAAAAATTCTCAATCTATCTCTAGGTTTCAATTTTCATTTTCTTGTCTTAATTCAGTTAAATATAGTCCTTATCGACGGTGATTCAATATCTGGAAAAGTTTGTTTAACGTATCGAGCTGTTGCGACAATGCCGTAAAATCTTTTATCAAATTTTTCCATAAAAAACTTTTCAAATTCAGCATATTTAAAATTGCTTGTAAATTTAAACAAGTATTTGTGCGAATGTCTATTTAATGCTTTCTGTTCTGCTATTTTACATTGGTATAAGCCGCTAAAAGCGGTATTACGTTTTAATTCACGACTTATTGTTGATGGATTTCTATTTAACTGTCTGGCTATTGATCTAATAGAATATCCAGATTTTATTTGAATTTCAATAAATGCACGTTCATCATATGTTAGATGATTATAATTTTTAGTATAATTCATATGAAAGTTTCCTGCTGCCAAGTGTGGAACTTTTTTTATTTAAAAATTCAAGTGCTCCACAATTAAATTTTACTTTAATTGGTGTTGCACTTGAACTTACAATCAAGCAACATCAGCACTTAATTTGCTGATGTTTTTATTTGTTTTTAGAATGCAAAGAACGTATTAGCATATCAAGCAGCATTGTTTGTGGCTATAATTTGCTTATCAACTAATACTACATAAGTAATTGCTCAGGCTGCTATAAGCACCAAGAATATATCTCTTCATGTAGGAATAATTAATCTATATTTAGTTCTCTTTGCATAAGGATTATATCCTCTTGTTTCCATTGCATTTGATAAGTCTTCTGCTTTTGAAAAGGCTGTAACAAACAATGGAATGATTAAGGTTGTAAATGATTTAACTTTGTCTTTAAACTTACCGTTTTTAAAGTCAACACCCCTGCTAGCTTGCGCTTTAGTAATTCTTTGAGCTTCTTCTAATAGTGTAGGAATAAATCTTAAAGCAATGTAAATAATCATTACAATTACGTGTGTTGGGATAAATAATAATTTAAGTGGCATTAATAAGTCATCAATTGCTTTTGATAAAAGCATTGGCTTAGTTGTATTAATCATTAAGCTTGTTGCCATTATCATAATATAAACACGCACAACTAAACCTAAGGTTCTGGCAATAACTTCTCAAGAAATGAAATAGCTTTTTCCTAAATGAATTGGAAGTGGATATCAGTCTTTTAATTTTTTATAATTCTCAGTTAGCGCTCCAGCAGCATCATATGGCTTTTGACCCATTGTATAAATATTAACTCAAAAAAGGAAGAAGCCTATAAGCAGCGGCATTATTCATAATCTTAAGAAAGCAGTGGCGCTTTTTGTTTCGATTAAGTACAAAATTCATAGTGGTAAAAGAATAATTCCAAGTGTAAGAAAATCTTTTGCCACAAATGTTAAAACAATGTAAATTATGATGAATATAATCTTGAATCTAGGATCCATTTTATGAACCACAGTGTCATTCATCATATAACGACCATAATTACTGTTCATCTTTGACTCCGCCTTTAGTTTTATTCATATACTTGTTAATAAAGCTTGCTAATTCATCAATTGAAGTAACTTTAGGAACCTTTATTCCTTTTGCTTCTAATTTAGAGACAAAATCTAAAAGTTTAGGTGGCTCCATGTAATTATTTTTTAAAAATTCAGTGTCTCTTAAAACATCATGAGTGTCGCCGTCTTTGACAATTTGGCCGTCTTTGAAAGCTAAAACCCTTTCTGTGTACTCTAAAACATTATCTAAGTCGTGAGTAACAATAATAACTGTTTTGCCTTGTTTATGGAGCTCTTTGAAAATATTTAGTATCTCAATTACACCGACAGGATCAAGTCCTGCTGTAGGCTCGTCAGCTATTATAAAATCAGGTTCCATAGCTAATATGCCAGCTAAAGCTACTCTTCTTTTTTGCCCACCAGAGAGCTCAAAAGGAGAACGTTTTAAAAATGATTCGTCTAGTCCAACTAATTTAATGTATTTTGCAGCTCTTTCAAGAGCTTCAGACTTGCTAACACCAAAGCTTCTTGGACCAAAAGCTATATCTTTTTCAATTGTTTCTTCAAACAACTGATATTCAGCAAACTGGAACACAACACCAACTCTTTTACGAAGATCTTTAGCTTTTTTAACTTTCTTTCTTCTGGTTGGTTTAATAACAAAACTTTCCATAATTTTTTCTTTTTCGCCTGTTTTATGGTTTATTTTGTCATTTTCAAAAACTCATTCAACACTACCAGCACTAGGTAATAATAAAGCATTAAGATGCTCAATAAAAGTAGTTTTACCACTACCAGTTTGTCCAATTACACCAACAAATTCGCCTTGCTTAATTGTGACATTAATATTGTCTATTGCATTAAGCTCATAAGGAGTTTTAGCTAAAAATGTGTGCACTAAGTCTTTAACTGTTATTTGCATATTTGATCTAATAACTCCTTTTCATTATATGTTGGCTTAACACCATTAATTTTCTCACTTAGCTTGTAAATAAAAGGAGAGTCAATTTTTGCTAAGCTTAAGATTTCTTTGTTGTTTAAAATTTCACTAGGAGAGCCTGAAGCTATTACTTTACCTTCAGAAAAAACTAAACAATAATCAGCCAGGATTGCTTCATCCATATCATGAGTAATTGAGATAAGAGTTTTCTTTCTTTCTTTTTGTACTGAACTAATAATATCAAGCACTTTTCTCTTGCCTAATGGATCAAGCATACTAGTTACTTCGTCGAAGATAATAATATCAGGGTCTAGTGCCAAAACTGAAGCAATAGCTACACGTTGTTTTTGACCGCCAGAAAGCGACTGTGGGCTTTTTTCTAAATAATTGCCCATGCCAACTTTGTGCGCTAATTCATCAATAATAGGCTTCATGTCTTTACGTGGAACACATTTGTTTTCTAGTCCAAAAGCAACGTCGTCTTCAACTGAAGCGCCAATGAATTGGTTATCTGGGTTTTGGAAAATAATTCCTATTTTACTTCTTATTTCTCTAAGTGTTTCTTTGCTTATAGTTGTGCCATCTAATTCTATTTTGCCATCAGCTGGTTTATATAAAGCTACAAGTAGCTTAGAAAATGTACTCTTACCAGAGCCATTGTGTCCTAAAATAGCAACATATTTGCCGCTTTCTATTTCTAAATTAAGTTTTTCAATAGCATTAGCTTGTGCGCTAGGGTATTTAAACATTAAATCAGTGACTTTGATCATAATGTGTTTATTATACTACCAAAATAGAATTGTCACTTTAGCTTTTTTAACTATTTTAAAGGCAAAAAGGAAAATAAAATGACGCAGCATTTGCGTCATTAGATAAAAGGAATTTAGCAATCGTTTTAGATTTGTGAATATATTAATAATTTTAAAAAGATGGAGATTTTTAAACTAATTCAATAATAGCCATAGGTGCGTTGTCACCTTGACGGTTTACTAACTTGTAAATTCTTGTGTAGCCACCATTACGTTTTGCATATGATGGAGCGATTGTGTCAAATAAGTGTTTAAGTACATCTTTCTTACCTTCTTCAACTAATGTTGGACGCAAGAAACTTGCACAAATTCTACGGTTTGCAAGAGTTGGGTTTTTTGCTTTAGTAATTAATTTTTCTGCATGTCTGCGTAATTCTTTTGCACGCGTAAGTGTAGTTGTTATACGACCATTAGCAAATAATTCACTAACTAATGTTCTCATAACACCTTTTCTTCATTTAGCATCACGGCTGTAAATTTGGGTTGGATTAGCCATTATTCATCTCCTTTATTAAGAGTGAAGCCATTTAGTTTTAAACATTCTTGAATTTCATCTAATGATTTTCTACCTAAGTTCTTAGTTTGTTCTAATTCTTCTCAGGTCATAGCTGCTACTTCAGAAGCTTTTGTCTTGCCAATTCTCTTAAGAGCATTTAATGAACGCACTGAAAGACCTAGTTGGTTAATATCAACATCATTTTCAATTGGTTCATCATTATTAATTCTTTCTTCTTCAAATACATCAATTTTCATTGTATCAACATCGCCAACAGTCATAAAGTGTGCTACTAAAATCTTGCAAGCTTGATTTATAGCACTTTTAGCATCAACTGTACCATCTGTTTTGATTGTAAAAAGTAATTCTTCTTCAATTTTGTTGCTTGAGGTATTTAATTCTTTAACAGTATAGCTGCATTTTTCAACAGGGCTAAAATTGCTGTCTACGGCTATAAATAAGCCTTTTTTGATGTTTGATTCAATTTTTGAAGCAAATAATGAATCATTTTGAATAAACCTTTTGTTGCTTTCATTTGAAATAAATCCTCTGCCAGGTCTTAGGAATAGTTCAATTACTAATGCTCCTTTTTGGATATTAGCAATTTCTTGGCTTTTGTTAATTATTTCAACTGAAGGATTGCTGATTTCAATGCTCTTAGATGTAACAACTCCAGGTTGTTCAGCTTTAATTGTTGCTTTAATGATTTCACCATCTTTAACAAATTCAGGATTGTATTTAAACTTAACTTTTCTTAAATTCATTATGATGGCTGTAACGTCTTCAACAATTCCTGGAATTGTTTGAAACTCGTGGCTAACGCCTGATATTTTGATTGCAAATAATGCTAAAGAAGTAATATTAGATAATAAAACTCTTCTTAATGCAACTGCTACAGTGTTAGCAAAGCCTCTTTCAAGTGGTTTAAGTGAAAATGTAACTTCGTTTAAATTGTTATTGATAGCAGAGTTACTTACTTGTAAGTAATCTAATTTAGACATTCTTTCCATAAGTGTTACTCTCCTTTGTTATTTTCTCATTTTTTCACGTTTAAGAATACGTTTTGGAGGTCTAGTACCGTTGTGTGGCACTGGAGTTACGTCTTTAATTTCTGTAACAGTGATACCAGATACTTCAATTTGTTTTCTAGCAGCATCTTTACCAGCACCTATACCTTTAAGTTCAACTCTTACGCTTTTAATACCATGCTCTTTAGCAGCTTCTGATGCTGCTTGGGCAGCTAAACCAGCTGCATAAGGGGTTTTCTTTTTGGTTCCTTTATAGCCAATAGCACCTGAGCTACTTCATGCTATAACGTTACCTAATTCATCAGCAAATGTCACAATTGTGTTTTGGTTAGTTGAGTGGATGTGTGCAACACCTTTAGTAATGTTTTTCTTTTTTGTTTTCTTAACAACTTTATTAGCCATAATTTATTCTCCTAAATTAACTATTTAGTTGATTTCTTACCAGCAACAGTCTTTCTAGGACCTTTTCTAGTTCTAGCATTACTTTTTGTGCTTTGGCCTCTAACAGGTAGACCTTTACGGTGTCTAATTCCACGGTAGCACTTAACTTCCATTAAACGTTTGATGTTTAATGAAACTTCTCTACGTAAATCACCTTCTGTGACATATTCCTTTGCAATTTCTCTAATTGCACTAAGTTGTGCTTCTGATAAGTCTTTAACTCTGATGTTTTCATCAATTTTTGCTTTTGCACATATTTCTTGTGCGCTTGTTCTACCAATACCATAGATGTAAGTTAATGAAATAACTACACGTTTATTGTTTGGTATTTCTATATTTAAAATTCTTGCCATCTAATTTTATCCTTGTCTTTGTTTGTGTTTAGGGGTAGAGCAAATTACCCTGATAACACCTTTACGTTTGATAATACGACAATCTTTACACATTCTTTTTACGCTAGCTCTAACTTTCATAAATTAGTTATCTCCTATCTATTGTGCCGATATGTAATACGCCCTCTTTGTAAGTTATATGGGCTTAGTTCAACATCGACTTCATCGCCAGGCAAAATTCTAATGCGGTTTACACGCATTTTACCTGAAATGTTAGCTTTAATATCTTGTCCACTTTCTAAAGTTACTAAATATTCATCAGTTGAATAGATTTCTTTGACTTTTGCTCTAATTTTAATAGCGTCCTTTGCCATTTTTTTATTAGATTCCTTTCGTTAATACAACACCTTTGCCGTTTTTAATTAAAACTGTGTGCTCATAGTGAGCAGCATTTAATCCGCTTGCACTAACAACAGTTCATTTATCTTTTTTGATATACACTCTATTTGACTTTTGCAAGATCATAGGTTCAATACAAATGACCATATTATCTTTTAGTAAAATGCCAGTGCCTTTTTTGCCTTCATTTGGTATATAAGGATCTTCGTGCAATTCCTTGCCAATGCCATGGCCTGTGTACTCTTTTGGTGTGTATAAATTATTATTTTTAATTACTTCGCCAATAGCATAACTAATATCGCCAACTCTAGCGCCAGGTTTAATTGCAGCTAAGCCTGCTTCAAAAGCTAATTTGGCTACCTTAATAATTTTGCTATCACTTTCAGTAATTTTGCCAACGCCTTTAGTAAAAGCGCTGTCACTTTTGTATCCGTGATAATCGCATCCTAAGTCAATTTTGACAATATCGCCATCTTTAATCACATAATTAGAAGGAATACCATGGATAAGTTCGTCATTAACAGAGATGCAAGCTGTAGCTGGAAAGCCATATAAGCCTTTAAAAGCAGGTTTTGCACCTCTTTTGATTATTTCATTAAAAGCATGACGATCTAGTTCTTTTAATGAAATTCCTGGTCTTACAAGGTCATATAAAACTGCTTTGACCTCTGCCAGGATTTGACAGCTTTTAGAAATTAATTCAATCTCACGAGCACTCTTGATTGATACCATATTAATTCCTACTTTACTTTGAATAATAATTTGATTTAAGCTTATTTTGTTAATGAACTAACAATTAAGTCAGCTAATACTTTTGGATCACTATCAGCATCAAAAACATGAATTTTATTTTTATAATGTTCTAATAATGGGCCAGTTTGTTCTTTATAAACTTTAAGTCTGTTTTTAATTGATTCAGGTGAATCATCTTTACGTGTGATTAGTTCAGTGCCGCATTTATCGCAAATATTGCCTTTGCTTGAAGGCATAAAATCGATATGAAAGCCTGCTTTACAATTTGGACAAAAACGGCGCCCTGATAATCTTTTTAGTATTAGATCTTCATTAGCACGAAGCTCGATTACTTCGTATTTAAAATAAGGAAGACTATCCAAAAACTCAACTTGCATAAGTGTACGTGGATAGCCATCTAAGATAACAATTTTACCAGATTTATTGTAATTTTCTAAAGCTTTAGCAACTATTTCATTAGTAATATCATCAGGTACATAGCCCCCTGATTCAACTATTGAAGAAATCTTTTTACCCAGCTCGCTGGCTGAAGCTATTTCAGCTCTAAAAATGTTTCCTGTTGATAAATGAACTAGTCCATATTCTTTAGCAATGATTGATGCAACTGTGCCTTTGCCAACCCCAGGAGGCCCCATAAAAACTAAATTATTTATATTTTTTGCTTCTATCATAATAAACCATCCTCAGTTTTAGGTAAATTGCCTTTGCTTGGCTTGTTTTCGGCTTCGTTGTCAAAAGCACCAGTGTAGCTAAGTGTTTTAGATTCAGCAATGTTTTCTGAAACAATTCTTGATATTCTTTTTTGTTTTGAAAGCTGGCTTGATTTTATTCTAGCTTTAAATTGATCAATTGTTTCAATTGAAACAGATACTAAAATCATCATACCTGTGCCACCAAAAGCCATCGCAGCTGGAATAGCTAGTGCTATAACCATTAAATATTGGAATGAAACTAAGATAACTAAGTAAAAAGCACTAAAGGTTGAAAGTCTCATGACCACACTAATTAAATAATCTTCAGTTTGCTCGCCAGGTTGAATGCCAGGAATAAAGGTTGAATTTTTTGTAAAGTCTTCAGCTATTCTATCAACACGTGATTGTTGTAAGCCCATAATAAAAGTGAAAAAGAACGTAAATATAACAAGTAAGCTTAAACCAAGTGGCTTTGAAAAGTCCATGTTTTCTCTAATTCAGATAGCTGCTGTGTTAGTATTAGGCAATATACGCGCAATTAATATTGGCAATGAAACAAACATTGAGGCAAAAATAATTGGCATAACACCAGCAGGATTTAGTTTTATAGGAAGCTTACCCATATCCTTTACACTTTTACTTCTACCAGCTCCTATTTGTTGAATTGGAATATGTCTTTCAGCCAAATAAACCATTATTATGACAAATAAAAGTGCTAAATAAACAAATAAATATGTTAGGAACTTTAAAACACCTACAACAATTGCTGAGCTTTCAGTATCACTTACATAAACTCCTCATGCAGTTTGAAACTGATTTGGTAACTGAAATGCTATACCAACAAAAATAATTAAGCTAGTACCATTTCCAATTCCTTTGTTTGTAATTTGTTCAGCAATAAATAATGAAAATAATGATCCACCAATTAAAATAAAAGGGAGCAAAAAGTAGGTAACTAAATTTTTATTTAAGCCATAGGAATCAATTCTAATAAAAGGGTTGTCACCACTACTTAAGGCTATAGTAAGCATAAATGACTGTGGAAAAGCAATAAAAAGCGTTAAGACTCTGGTAATTATGTTGATTTTCCGTCTACCTTCAGGGCCTGATTGTGACAATTTTTGCATTGCTGGAAAAGCTTTGGTTTGTAATAATGACATAATCAAGGAAGCATTAATAAATGGACTTATTCCTAATGCAACTAGTGAAAATTGTCTAAGCCCACCACCGCCAATAAGGTTTAGTGTGCTAAGAAATGTGTCATTGTCAATTGAATTATTAATATTACTAAAAGTAACAAAAGGAGATTTGACTGTAGTCATAATTAAATAGATAGCTAAAAGTGCAGCAGTATAAAGAAACTTTTTAGTAATTTCTTTTGTGCTTCATCACTCATTTCACTTCTTGCCAAATTTGTAGAAAAATTCGCGAATTTTTAGCCCAGAATTCTTCATATGCCTCCTTTTTTAGCCTTAAAACTATAGTCAATATTACTTATATAAAATATATGTAATATTATAATGAATTTAGTTAAAAAATAAAGTCTTTTTGCTGCTTGTTTATGTAAAAAATGATGTTTTAGAAAGAAAAATTAACTTAGATAATTTGCTGAAAATTATGACTAGTAAAATTTACTTATAAGGCTGTTTTATAGTATTATAAGGCAAAATTATTGTTGCTTGTTTTCTCC
This sequence comes from Mycoplasmopsis agalactiae, assembly GCF_000089865.1. Lineage (GTDB taxonomy): Bacteria > Bacillota_I > Bacilli_A > Mycoplasmatales > Metamycoplasmataceae > Mycoplasmopsis > Mycoplasmopsis agalactiae_B. The sequence goes on from NC_013948.1 coordinate 664,184, forward strand.
TTATTTTCTAAAAGTATTCAAAAAAATAAAAAAAGTGCCTGCGCACTAATATATTCTCTGAAAACTGAATAGTAATTTATATAATTCATTGAAATGTCTTAATCAACATCTCTACTTTTAAACCTTTCAATTTATTAGTACTGGTCAGCTCAACACATTGCTGTGCTTACACATCCAGCCTATCAACCTCATAGTCTATAAGGAATTTCAAGGGAATACTAATCTCTGAGGAGGCTTCCCACTTAGATGCTTTCAGCGGTTATCCTTTCCGTACTTAGCTACCCAGCTATGCTCCTGGCGGAACAACTGGAACACCAGCGGTACGTCCACTCCGGTCCTCTCGTACTAAGAGCGGCTCTCATCAATATTCCAACGCCCACATCAGATAGGGACCAAACTGTCTCACGACGTTTTGAACCCAGCTCGCGTACCGCTTTAATGGGCGAACAGCCCAACCCTTGGAACCGACTCCAGCTCCAGGATGCGATGAGCCGACATCGAGGTGCCAAACCTTGCCGTCGATGTGATCTCTTGGGCAAGATTAGCCTGTTATCCCCAGGGTAACTTTTATCCGTTGAGCGACTGCCATTCCACAATGTACAGCCGGATCACTAAGTCCTGCTTTCGCACCTGCTCGACTTGTAAGTCTCGCAGTCAAGCACACTTCTGCCTTTGCGCTCTACATACGGTTTCTGACCGTACTGAGTGTACCTTTGAACGCCTCCGTTACTCTTTAGGAGGCGACCGCCCCAGTCAAACTACCCACCACGCACTGTCCTCCCACCTGATTATGATGGTAAGTTAGAAATTCAACATAACAAGGGTGGTATTTCAAGGTTGACTCCACTGCTACTAGCGTCTCAGCTTCAAAGTCTCCCACCTATCCTACACATGTTAGGCCAAATTCCAATACGAAGTTATAGTAAAGCTCCATGGGGTCTTTTCGTCTTGATGCGGGAACCCAGCGTTTTCACTGGGACCATAATTTCACCGAGTCTAGTGTTGAGACAGTTGAGAGATCATTATGCCTTTCGTGCAGGTCAGTATTTAGCCGACAAGGAATTTCGCTACCTTAGGACCGTTATAGTTACGGCCGCCGTTCACCCGGGCTTCATTTCAACGCTTCGCATAAGCTAACGCATCCACTTAACCTTCGGGCACTGGGCAGGCTTCACCCCCTATACATCACCTTGCGGTTTAGCAGAGAGTTGTGTTTTTGATAAACAGTTGCCCCTCATAATTTACTGTGGCCTATGTGTTACCATAGGCGCCCCTTCTTGCGAACTTACGGGGTCATTTTGCAGAGTTCCTTAACACTAGTTTTCTCGCTCGCCTTAGAATACTCATCTTGGGGACGTGTGTCCGTTCTCGGTACAGGTTTCAATAACATTAAGTTTAGAAGCTTTTCTAGGAAGCATGGAATTGGCAAATTCAGACAATTGTCCTATGCATCATAGCTCCCGGTTATAGATTGCGGATTTGCCTACAATCACCAGTAACTACTTACCCCTAAATCCAATAATAGGTATGCTTATCCTTCTCCGTCACTCCATCACAATTAAAGAAAGTACAGGAATATTAACCTGTTGTCCATCGACTACGCTTTTCAGCCTCGCCTTAGGCCCTGACTAACCCTGGGTGGACGAACCTTGCCCAGGAAACCTTCCCCAATAGGCGTCGTAGATTCTCACTACGAATCGTTACTCATACCGGCATTCTCACTTCTTAGCGCTCCACTAGTCTTTACAGTCTAGCTTCATTGCCCTAAGAACGCTCCTCTAACGTACATAAATGTACCCGTAGCTTCGGTATCGTGTTTTACTCCCGTTACATTGTCGGCGCAAGGTCTCTTGACTAGTGAGCTATTACGCACTCTTTAAAAGATGGCTGCTTCTAAGCCAACTTCCTAGTTGTTTATGAAACCTCACAACCTTTCTGACTTAACACGATTTTGGGACCTTAGCTGACGATCTGGGTTGTTTCCCTCGCGAGCCGGGACGTTAGCACCCCGGTTCCGACTGCATAGCAATTCATAATGGTATTCAGAGTTTGATTATAGTCAGTACCTCTAGGCGAGGCCATTCCATATTCAGTGCTTTACCACCATTATTTAACACTACACGCTAGCCCTAAAGCTATTTCGAGGAGAACCAGCTATCTCCAAGTTCGATTGGAATTTCTCCGCTATTCACAAGTCATCCGGGCACGTTTCAGTGTACTACGGTTCGACCCTCCACTTAGGGTTAGCTAAGTTTCAGTCTGCTCATGAATAGGTCACCTGGTTTCGGGTGTACTCAAGCATACTAATCGCCCTATTAAGACTCGATTTCTCTACGGCTCCGCTTTTATCCGCTTAACCTCGCATGCTAAAGTAACTCGCCGGTCCATACTGCAAGATGTACGCCATCACCCATTAACGGGCTCTGACTAATTGTAAGTAAGTGGTTTCAGAGTCTATTTCACTCCCCTCTCGGGGTTCTTTTCACCTTTCCCTCACGGTACTAGTTCGCTATCGGTGTCTGGTTAGTATTTAGCCTTACCGGGTGGTCCCGGCAAATTCAGACAGGGTTTCACGTGCCCCGCCCTACTCAGGATACAGTCAAGAGATTTAATAATTTCACATACAGGGGTATCACCTTCTGTGCCGCTTCTTCCCAAAAGCTTCTGCTATTATTAAATTTTGTAACTCTATGTAGTCTGTCCTATAACCCCATTTAAAATGGTTTGGGCTCTTTCTCGTTCGCTCGCCGCTACTGAAGAAATCATTATTTATTTTCTTTTCCTCTTGCTACTAAGATGTTTCAGTTCACAAGGTGTCTCGCGTTATGTCCTATGTATTCAGACATAAGCAACTATGCATTACCATAGTTAGGTTTCCCCATTCGGAAATCCCCGTTTCATAGCATATTTCCAGCTCTACGAGGCTTATCGCAGGTAATCACGTCCTTCATCGACTTCCAGACCCAAGGCATCCACCACAAACTCTTCCTTATTTAAAAGTAGTAATTTTCCTATTGTTGTTAGTTTTAGATGTGTATTTTAAGACATTTCAATGAATCATATTATTAATATGACTTACTCGATGAATCAAAACAAATTAACCATTAATTTGATTTTTGATGTCGTTGTAAATATCGAAAAATATTTTACTATTCAGTTTTCAAAGAACATATGAGAGAAATGTTCTCTCAAAACTAGATATATAGCTTTTGACCTATTAATAAAAGCCATGACAATATTAAATAAAACAGGTCTATTGATTTTGGTTATAAGTCTTTTTATAGTATTAAAAGACAAGTGTACTCCGTAGAAAGGAGGTAATCCATCCCCACGTTCTCGTAGGGATACCTTGTTACGACTTAACCCCAGTCACCAGTCCTGCCTTAGGCAGTTTCTTAATAAACCGACTTCGGGCATTACCAGCTCCCATGGTTTGACGGGCGGTGTGTACAAGACCCGAGAACGTATTCACCGTAGCGTAGCTGATCTACGATTACTAGCGATTCCGACTTCATGAAGTCGAGTTGCAGACTTCAATCCGAACTGAGAACGGTTTTTTGAGGTTTGCTCCATGTCACCACTTCGCTTCTCTTTGTACCGTCCATTGTAGCACGTGTGTAGCCCCACTCGTAAGAGGCATGATGATTTGACGTCGTCCCCACCTTCCTCCCGATTACTCGGGCAGTCTCCTTAGAGTGCTCAACTAAATGGTAGTAACTAAGGATAAGGGTTGCGCTCGTTGCAGGACTTAACCGAACATCTCACGACACGAGCTGACGACAACCATGCACCATCTGTCATTCTGTTAACCTCCACTATGTCTCCATAGCTTTGCAGAAGATGTCAAGAGTGGGTAAGGTTCTACGCGTATCTTCAAATTAAACCACATGCTCCACCGCTTGTGCGGATCCCCGTCAATTCCTTTAAGTTTTATTCTTGCGAACGTACTACTCAGGCGGATCATTTAATGCGTTAGCTGCGTCGATGAGTTCCCCATCAACTAATGATCATCGTTTAGGGCGTGGACTACCAGGGTATCTAATCCTGTTTGCTCCCCACGCTTTCGTCTCTCAGTGTCAGTGTATGCCCAGTTAGCTGCCTTCGCCATATTGATGTTCTTCCTTATATCTACGCATTTCACCGCTTCACAAGGAATTCCGCTAACCTCTACATAACTCTAGTCTGCCAGTATCCAACGCGTTTTGGGGTTGAGCCCCAAAATTTAACGCCAGACTTAACAAACAACCTACAGACGCTTTACGCCCAATAATTTCGGATAACGCTTGCAACCTATGTATTACCGCGGCTGCTGGCACATAGTTAGCCGTTGCTTTCTAATCAGGTACCGTCAAGGTAGCGTCATTTCCTACGCTACTTTTTCTTCCCTAACCACAGCAGTTTACAACCCATAGGGCCTTCATCCTGCACGCTGTGTCGCTCCATCAGACTTTCGTCCATTGTGGAATATTCCCTACTGCTGCCTCCCGTAGGAGTCTGGGCCGTATCTCAGTCCCAGTGTGGCGGATCAATCTCTCAACCCCGCTAAACATCATCGCCTTGGTGGGCCGTTACCTCACCAACTAGCTAATGTTGCGCACTCCGATCTTCTAGCGAAGCAAACGCTTCCTTTTATATTACTTTCATGCAAAAATAATAAGTATTCGGTATTATCGGATGTTTCCATCCGCTATCCCAATCTAAAAGGTACGTTGAGTACGTGTTACTCACCCATTCGCCGCTATGATATTGCTATCATCGCTCGACATGCATGTATTAGGCACACAGCCAGCGTTCATCCTGAGCCAGGATCAAACTCTCGAAAAAATTGACTGTCATGTTTATATATATCTAGTTTTCAAAGAACATTTTTTTAACCTTCAAAAAGGTTGCCTATTTATTATACATTAACATTTATTTTTTATAAATATTTTTAAATATTTTTTTATGTAACTAAAAACAAATATTATGCAGCTTTTTCAGAGAGTTTTTTTATTAGATAAATGAAGGCAAAAAGTCTTATTTGCTAATAAAAAAAGTGCCTGCGCACTAATATATTCTCTGAAAACTGAATAGTAATTTATATAATTCATTGAAATGTCTTAATCAACATCTCTACTTTTAAACCTTTCAATTTATTAGTACTGGTCAGCTCAACACATTGCTGTGCTTACACATCCAGCCTATCAACCTCATAGTCTATAAGGAATTTCAAGGGAATACTAATCTCTGAGGAGGCTTCCCACTTAGATGCTTTCAGCGGTTATCCTTTCCGTACTTAGCTACCCAGCTATGCTCCTGGCGGAACAACTGGAACACCAGCGGTACGTCCACTCCGGTCCTCTCGTACTAAGAGCGGCTCTCATCAATATTCCAACGCCCACATCAGATAGGGACCAAACTGTCTCACGACGTTTTGAACCCAGCTCGCGTACCGCTTTAATGGGCGAACAGCCCAACCCTTGGAACCGACTCCAGCTCCAGGATGCGATGAGCCGACATCGAGGTGCCAAACCTTGCCGTCGATGTGATCTCTTGGGCAAGATTAGCCTGTTATCCCCAGGGTAACTTTTATCCGTTGAGCGACTGCCATTCCACAATGTACAGCCGGATCACTAAGTCCTGCTTTCGCACCTGCTCGACTTGTAAGTCTCGCAGTCAAGCACACTTCTGCCTTTGCGCTCTACATACGGTTTCTGACCGTACTGAGTGTACCTTTGAACGCCTCCGTTACTCTTTAGGAGGCGACCGCCCCAGTCAAACTACCCACCACGCACTGTCCTCCCACCTGATTATGATGGTAAGTTAGAAATTCAACATAACAAGGGTGGTATTTCAAGGTTGACTCCACTGCTACTAGCGTCTCAGCTTCAAAGTCTCCCACCTATCCTACACATGTTAGGCCAAATTCCAATACGAAGTTATAGTAAAGCTCCATGGGGTCTTTTCGTCTTGATGCGGGAACCCAGCGTTTTCACTGGGACCATAATTTCACCGAGTCTAGTGTTGAGACAGTTGAGAGATCATTATGCCTTTCGTGCAGGTCAGTATTTAGCCGACAAGGAATTTCGCTACCTTAGGACCGTTATAGTTACGGCCGCCGTTCACCCGGGCTTCATTTCAACGCTTCGCATAAGCTAACGCATCCACTTAACCTTCGGGCACTGGGCAGGCTTCACCCCCTATACATCACCTTGCGGTTTAGCAGAGAGTTGTGTTTTTGATAAACAGTTGCCCCTCATAATTTACTGTGGCCTATGTGTTACCATAGGCGCCCCTTCTTGCGAACTTACGGGGTCATTTTGCAGAGTTCCTTAACACTAGTTTTCTCGCTCGCCTTAGAATACTCATCTTGGGGACGTGTGTCCGTTCTCGGTACAGGTTTCAATAACATTAAGTTTAGAAGCTTTTCTAGGAAGCATGGAATTGGCAAATTCAGACAATTGTCCTATGCATCATAGCTCCCGGTTATAGATTGCGGATTTGCCTACAATCACCAGTAACTACTTACCCCTAAATCCAATAATAGGTATGCTTATCCTTCTCCGTCACTCCATCACAATTAAAGAAAGTACAGGAATATTAACCTGTTGTCCATCGACTACGCTTTTCAGCCTCGCCTTAGGCCCTGACTAACCCTGGGTGGACGAACCTTGCCCAGGAAACCTTCCCCAATAGGCGTCGTAGATTCTCACTACGAATCGTTACTCATACCGGCATTCTCACTTCTTAGCGCTCCACTAGTCTTTACAGTCTAGCTTCATTGCCCTAAGAACGCTCCTCTAACGTACATAAATGTACCCGTAGCTTCGGTATCGTGTTTTACTCCCGTTACATTGTCGGCGCAAGGTCTCTTGACTAGTGAGCTATTACGCACTCTTTAAAAGATGGCTGCTTCTAAGCCAACTTCCTAGTTGTTTATGAAACCTCACAACCTTTCTGACTTAACACGATTTTGGGACCTTAGCTGACGATCTGGGTTGTTTCCCTCGCGAGCCGGGACGTTAGCACCCCGGTTCCGACTGCATAGCAATTCATAATGGTATTCAGAGTTTGATTATAGTCAGTACCTCTAGGCGAGGCCATTCCATATTCAGTGCTTTACCACCATTATTTAACACTACACGCTAGCCCTAAAGCTATTTCGAGGAGAACCAGCTATCTCCAAGTTCGATTGGAATTTCTCCGCTATTCACAAGTCATCCGGGCACGTTTCAGTGTACTACGGTTCGACCCTCCACTTAGGGTTAGCTAAGTTTCAGTCTGCTCATGAATAGGTCACCTGGTTTCGGGTGTACTCAAGCATACTAATCGCCCTATTAAGACTCGATTTCTCTACGGCTCCGCTTTTATCCGCTTAACCTCGCATGCTAAAGTAACTCGCCGGTCCATACTGCAAGATGTACGCCATCACCCATTAACGGGCTCTGACTAATTGTAAGTAAGTGGTTTCAGAGTCTATTTCACTCCCCTCTCGGGGTTCTTTTCACCTTTCCCTCACGGTACTAGTTCGCTATCGGTGTCTGGTTAGTATTTAGCCTTACCGGGTGGTCCCGGCAAATTCAGACAGGGTTTCACGTGCCCCGCCCTACTCAGGATACAGTCAAGAGATTTAATAATTTCGCATACAGGGGTATCACCTTCTGTGCCGCTTCTTCCCAAAAGCTTCTGCTATTATTAAATTTTGTAACTCTATGTAGTCTGTCCTATAACCCCATTTAAAATGGTTTGGGCTCTTTCTCGTTCGCTCGCCGCTACTAAAGAAATCATTATTTATTTTCTTTTCCTCTTGCTACTAAGATGTTTCAGTTCACAAGGTGTCTCGCGTTATGTCCTATGTATTCAGACATAAGCAACTATGCATTACCATAGTTAGGTTTCCCCATTCGGAAATCCCCGTTTCATAGCACATTTCCAGCTCTACGAGGCTTATCGCAGGTAATCACGTCCTTCATCGACTTCCAGACCCAAGGCATCCACCACAAACTCTTCCTTATTTAAAAGTAGTATTTTCCTATTGTTGTTAGTTTTAGATGTGTATTTTAAGACATTTCAATGAATCATATTATTAATATGACTTACTCGATGAATCAAAACAAATTAACCATTAATTTGATTTTTGATGTCGTTGTAAATATCGAAAAATATTTTACTATTCAGTTTTCAAAGAACATATGAGAGAAATGTTCTCTCAAAACTAGATATATAACTTTTGACCTATTAATAAAAGCCATGACAATATTAAATAAAACAGGTCTATTGATTTTGGTTATAAGTCTTTTTTATAGTATTAAAAGACAAGTGTACTCCGTAGAAAGGAGGTAATCCATCCCCACGTTCTCGTAGGGATACCTTGTTACGACTTAACCCCAGTCACCAGTCCTGCCTTAGGCAGTTTCTTAATAAACCGACTTCGGGCATTACCAGCTCCCATGGTTTGACGGGCGGTGTGTACAAGACCCGAGAACGTATTCACCGTAGCGTAGCTGATCTACGATTACTAGCGATTCCGACTTCATGAAGTCGAGTTGCAGACTTCAATCCGAACTGAGAACGGTTTTTTGAGGTTTGCTCCATGTCACCACTTCGCTTCTCTTTGTACCGTCCATTGTAGCACGTGTGTAGCCCCACTCGTAAGAGGCATGATGATTTGACGTCGTCCCCACCTTCCTCCCGATTACTCGGGCAGTCTCCTTAGAGTGCTCAACTAAATGGTAGTAACTAAGGATAAGGGTTGCGCTCGTTGCAGGACTTAACCGAACATCTCACGACACGAGCTGACGACAACCATGCACCATCTGTCATTCTGTTAACCTCCACTATGTCTCCATAGCTTTGCAGAAGATGTCAAGAGTGGGTAAGGTTCTACGCGTATCTTCAAATTAAACCACATGCTCCACCGCTTGTGCGGATCCCCGTCAATTCCTTTAAGTTTTATTCTTGCGAACGTACTACTCAGGCGGATCATTTAATGCGTTAGCTGCGTCGATGAGTTCCCCATCAACTAATGATCATCGTTTAGGGCGTGGACTACCAGGGTATCTAATCCTGTTTGCTCCCCACGCTTTCGTCTCTCAGTGTCAGTGTATGCCCAGTTAGCTGCCTTCGCCATATTGATGTTCTTCCTTATATCTACGCATTTCACCGCTTCACAAGGAATTCCGCTAACCTCTACATAACTCTAGTCTGCCAGTATCCAACGCGTTTTGGGGTTGAGCCCCAAAATTTAACGCCAGACTTAACAAACAACCTACAGACGCTTTACGCCCAATAATTTCGGATAACGCTTGCAACCTATGTATTACCGCGGCTGCTGGCACATAGTTAGCCGTTGCTTTCTAATCAGGTACCGTCAAGGTAGCGTCATTTCCTACGCTACTTTTTCTTCCCTAACCACAGCAGTTTACAACCCATAGGGCCTTCATCCTGCACGCTGTGTCGCTCCATCAGACTTTCGTCCATTGTGGAATATTCCCTACTGCTGCCTCCCGTAGGAGTCTGGGCCGTATCTCAGTCCCAGTGTGGCGGATCAATCTCTCAACCCCGCTAAACATCATCGCCTTGGTGGGCCGTTACCTCACCAACTAGCTAATGTTGCGCACTCCGATCTTCTAGCGAAGCAAACGCTTCCTTTTATATTACTTTCATGCAAAAATAATAAGTATTCGGTATTATCGGATGTTTCCATCCGCTATCCCAATCTAAAAGGTACGTTGAGTACGTGTTACTCACCCATTCGCCGCTATGATATTGCTATCATCGCTCGACATGCATGTATTAGGCACACAGCCAGCGTTCATCCTGAGCCAGGATCAAACTCTCGAAAAAATTGACTGTCATGTTTATATATATCTAGTTTTCAAAGAACATTTTTCAACCTTCAAAAAGGTTGCCTATTTATTATACACTTAATTAATTTTTTTGAAATATTTTTTTAAAAAATATTTTATGCATAATGTAAGTGTAGTTAATTAATAACGCGCTCAAAAACGCGTTAAAAATAATATACACTAATTGAAATAAAAGCCAAATAAAAAAGCTAATAATTTTGCAATATTCATTAACGAAGTAAAAAGCACCACAAGTTAACTTGCGGTGCTTTCTATTGCCTTTTGTTAAAATTTGAGTAACTAACTTAAAAAGAAAGGCTTTTAAATTATATATGATTAGCAATGACAAAAATACTAGTTATTCAACTGACATATGCTTGTTTAAAAAAAACTAAATTTGCACAGCAAGTACAAGTTTAATTATGTACATTATGTGATTGATGAAACACATTGAGATGAAATACTAACTAAGTCAAATCTCAAAACCAATAAAAATAACATTAGCCCATTAAGACTTAAAGAAATTCTTGAAAGACTAATTGCAGGCTATGATATGAAAACTGTTTCTAACATCGTAGGGTTTAAATCAAGATCAATTTATAACTTATTTGACAGAATTAAAATTGAGACAAAGCGTGGTTATGCTAAATACCAAAAGAAATGTAAATTGTGTGGTATGGATTTAAAAGGCAAAACGATATATGTAATTAGTGCTCTCAAATTTTTAAACTTAATTGAAACAAGGAACGATTCAAAAAGATTAGAAAACAATCCTAAATTGCTGATGAAGCACATTGACTTTTTTAAGTTTTACGAGCAGTTACTATACTTTTATTTAAAGAATAGAAATAGTTTTAACTTGGAAAATAAAGCCGTTAAACAGTCTGTTGCTAGCATTATTTTTAAATACATAAGAAAACTAGAAGCACAAGGAAAACTTCAGAATTCATATATTCCATCAGTTCAAAACTTTTACCGTATATTGGCTAAACATAGTACTTTTGGTCTAAAATTAGATATTCTTCCATATAAATCAAATGGCAAATATGGAAGCCGCACAACTGTAAAGCACGAAACCAAGAAAAAGACAATAGGCAAACTTATTACTGAACGTCCAGAATCAGTTAATTTAAGATTAAATGACAACGATTATGAAATGGACACTGTAATTGGTTTAAGATCTGATAATTATTGCATTCTTACATTAATCAACAGAAAATCTAGAATGTTTTATTGCACTCTATCTAGAAGAAATGCAAAAGCAATAAAAGAAAATTTAGAGAAATTGATTAAGAACAATAATCTTATTATTGACACATTAACTATTGATAACGGAAGTGAAAATTACAAACTTCCAGAGATAGAATATATCAGAGAAATTTTTCATTGCCACCCTTATTCATCATCAGAAAAAGGTAGTATCGAAAATGCTCATAGACTATTAAGAAGATACGTTCCAAAAGGAAAATCTATAGATAGATATGTTGGTCAAGATCTAAAACCAATAGCAGATTTTATAAATTCACACCCAAGAATTTATAAAGGAATTTCTGGCTTTAAATGTGCTAAGCAAATGCAATAAAAATTAACATCAACACAAAATTCCGCACTTTTGAGTACTCAAAAGTATCTTTTCTTTATTTTTTTTTACTCTTTTAGTCATTCTCTTGTTAGAACTTCCAAAAATTGGTATTATTTTTCCGATACTCAAAAAAGGCGCTTTTTACTTTAAGAATTTATAGCTTCATAACTGTTTTGTATTTCTCTATATTCTAACAAAATATGTTTTATTATTAGAAATATATTTTCAATTGATTATATTTTCAAAATGACAATTTATAACTTATACAAAACGAATTATTTTTGCTGCTTTAACAAACACAGAAACTAGGCAACAAAAAATTTTTGCTATTTTTTTTTTTTATATAATGTTGTCATCTATTGATGAATATATTAAGCGCTAAAAAACTACATACAACTTCATAAGTTGTAATCAGTGGCAGATTGTAGCGTTTTAATTAAATGGCTTAAATTTGCTATTAATTTAGCACTTAATGCATCATATAATAAATTGATATTTATTAATAGATTTATAAAGCATTTTTAAGGCTATTTTATAGCCTTTAAGAAAGGATAAATTTATGAAAAAATCAAAGTTTTTATTACTTGGATCGGTTGCTTCTTTAGCTTCAATTCCATTTGTAGCAGCTAAATGTGGTGAAACAAAGGATGAAGAAGAAAAGAAGCCTGAAGTAGATAAGAAACCAGGAGAAGGAAAAGAGCCTGGCCAAAATACAGATCAAGGTAAAAATCCAGAAACTAACGCATCGCCTAAAGAAGAAACCAAAACTGACATAAGCAAGCTAGATGAAAAAACTAAAAAAGAACTATCAAAACAGTTAAAGGGTGAATTTTCAGAAAACCCAAGCTATGACAATATAGTTAAAGAGCTGCAAAAACACTTTAAGGGATTAAATAAAAAGCACATTTTGGTACAAGGTTCAAAAGATAAATTGAAAATAACAGCTACTGGTGTAGGTTCAAATCCTTTTAGGGGAACACTTTTATTAAGCAATAACAATGGCGAAAGCTCTGCAAAGTCAACCAAAACTGACATAAGCAAGCTAGATGAAAAAACTAAAAAAGAACTATCAAAACAGTTAAAGGGTGAATTTTCAGAAAACCCAAGCTATGACAATATAGTTAAAGAGCTGCAAAAACACTTTAAGGGATTAAATAAAAAGCACATTTTGGTACAAGGTTCAAAAGATAAATTGAAAATAACAGCTACTGGTGTAGGTTCAAATCCTTTTAGGGGAACACTTTTATTAAGTAAGATGTAACAACCAAAAAAATATTTAAAAAATAAAAACTTTTATAAACATCAAAATTCAAAAAAACGAGGCAACCCGTTTTTTTAATATTTAATGTTTTTTATTTTTTCTCACTGTGCGAATATTTTCCAGTAATTAATTTTGAATCTTTGTGTGCCTCGATTGTGAGCTTTTTATCTGTTTCATTAAATTCAACTTTTGACAAATCACCTAATCTAACAGATTCTAGTCCTTTAGCTTTCTTTAAAACATCTATAACATCTTCAGAAAGAACATCTTTTTTAGCAAGCTTTTTTAGTTCATTCTGAATATTTGTTTCAAGTTTACTTAAGTCAATTTTAGTTGACTTTGCAGGTGTTGTGTCAGTTTTTGATTGTGCTGTAAATTCATACTTACCAGTAATTAATTTTGAATCTTTGTGTGCCTCGATTGTGAGCTTTTTATCTGTTTCATTAAATTCAACTTTTGACAAATCACCTAATCTAACAGATTCTAGTCCTTTAGCTTTCTTTAAAACATCTATAACATCTTCAGAAAGAACATCTTTTTTAGCAAGCTTTTTTAGTTCATTTTGAATATTTGTTTTAAGTTTACTTAAGTCAATTTTAGTTGACTTTGCAGGTGTTGTGTCAGTTTCTGGATTTTTACCTTGATCTGTATTTTGGCCAGGCTCTTTTCCTTCTCCTGGTTTCTTATCTACTTCAGGCTTCTTTTCTTCTTCAGCCTTTGGTTCACCACACTTAGCAGCTACAAAAGGAATTGCTGCTAATGAAGACAGCGATCCAAGTAATAAAAACTTTGATTTTTTCATAAATTTATCCTTTCTTTAAAAGCTATAAAATAGCCTTAAAAATGCTTTATAAATCTATTAATAAATATCAAAAGTGGTGAGTTTATATTGAAAATAAAATGCAACCCCCTTGGTTGCATAAAATTATTATTACTTAAAGCTATTTAATATTGGTTGAAACAATTTTTCAATTTCTTGGTTTTGTTCTTGAACTTGCTTTTCTATTGCTTCTTTAGCTAATTGAACATCATAATTTAGTGTTGCAAAAATTTCATACTCATTATCTTTGTTTTTGTTAATTTCTTTTTCAACTTCTGTAATTAATTCACGAGCTACATGTACATATGGATTACCTCCATTTGACTCGCTGATATTCTTATCGTCTTTTTTGTGCTCTGATTCACTATAGTCAAATCCAAATGGAGACTCCTCGAATGAACTATATCATTGTGCAAATAGATATTTTAAATCATCCTTTATTCTTGCGAAATCATCCTTAGTTTTTGCATTATCAATATCTAAATCCTTAAACATTCCCTCAAAATCTGTTACAGGACTTGGGTTTTCTACATTTAATTCTTTAAGATTTTTAAACACAAATTCTTTAATTTTGTTCTTATGCATTAAAAGTTGATCTTTGTTTGATATTGATTGTACTTTAAACTCATACTCACCAGTAATTAATTTTGAATCTTTGTGGGCTTTAACTGTTAATTTTTTATCCTTGAATTCGACTGCTGAAAAGTCGCCTAATGTTAATTTTTCTAACCCGCTTACTTTTTTTAGGATATCTAACACACTTTCTGGTGAAACGCCATTCTTAGCAAGCTTTTCTAGTTCATTTTGAATATTTGTTTCAAGTTTACTTAAGTCAATCTTAGTTGACTTTGCAGGTGTTGTGTCAGTTTCTGGATTTTTACCTTGATCTGTATTTTGGTCAGGCTCTTTTCCTTCCCCTGGTTTCTTATCTACTTCAGGTTTCTTTTCTTCTTCAGACTTTGTCTCACCACACTTAGCAGCCACAAAAGGAATTGCCGCTAGTGAAGATATTGATCCAAGCAATAAAAACTTTGATTTTTTCATAAATTTATCCTTTCTTAAAGGCTATAAAATAGCCTTAAAAATGCTTTATAAATCTATTAATAAATATCAAAAGTGGTGAGTTTATAGCAAATAAAAGCAAACCAAAAGCTGGTTTGCTACAATTAGTTCTAATTATATAAAAATTTTTTATTGTGCTGAGCCACTTGGTTGGGTTGATGCCCCTGGTTTACCTGGTTGTGCTGAGCCACTTGGTTGAGTTGAAGCTCCTGGTTTTCCTGGTTGTGCTGAGCCACTTGGTTGGGTTGATGCCCCTGGTTTTCCTGGTTGTGCTGAGCCACTTGGTTGGGTTGATGCCCCTGGTTTTCCTGGTTGTGCTGAACCACTTGGTTGAGTTGAAGCTCCTGGTTTACCTGGCTGTGCTGAGCCACTTGGTTGAGTTGAAGCTCCTGGTTTTCCTGGCTGTGCTGAGCCACTTGGTTGAGTTGAAGCTCCTGGTTTTCCTGGTTGTGCTGAGCCACTTGGTTGGGTTGATGCCCCTGGTTTTCCTGGTTGTGCTGAACCACTTGGTTGAGTTGAAGCTCCTGGTTTACCTGGCTGTGCTGAGCCACTTGGTTGGGTTGATGCCCCTGGTTTTCCTGGTTGTGCTGAACCACTTGGTTGAGTTGAAGCTCCTGGTTTACCTGGCTGTGCTGAGCCACTTGGTTGAGTTGAAGCTCCTGGTTTTCCTGGTTGTGCTGAGCCACTTGGTTGGGTTGAAGCTCCTGGTTTTCCTGGCTGTGCTGAGCCACTTGGTTGAGTTGAAGCTCCTGGTTTTCCTGGTTGTGCTGAGCCACTTGGTTGGGTTGATGCCCCTGGTTTTCCTGGTTGTGCTGAACCACTTGGTTGAGTTGAAGCTCCTGGTTTACCTGGCTGTGCTGAGCCACTTGGTTGGGTTGATGCCCCTGGTTTTCCTGGTTGTGCTGAACCACTTGGTTGAGTTGAAGCTCCTGGTTTACCTGGCTGTGCTGAGCCACTTGGTTGAGTTGAAGCTCCTGGTTTTCCTGGTTGTGCTGAGCCACTTGGTTGGGTTGAAGCTCCTGGTTTACCTGGTTGAGTTGCTCCACTTGGTTGAACTGATCTAGTTCCTGAATTTATATCTGCACCACTAGCATCAGTATCTTGTGCCATTCTTTCACGCTCATCTGTGAATGTAAAAGTTATTTCTTGACCATTTGCTAGTGTCACTTTTGCTTTGTGATTATCATAATCTACAGCTAAACTAAAATCTTGTCGACCATTTAAAAGCTTAACAATCTTGTCTTTTATATCTTTTTGTCTAACTGCTTTAGTTTTTTCATCTTTTGGAAAGTATCCTAAGTTTGTGTTAATTTTTGACAAGTCAATTTTTGTATTATTGCTTTTATCCTTGTCTTTGTCTTCTTTTGACTTATCTTTATCAGATTTTTCTGTTTCTGTTTTATCTTTTTCAGTTTTATCCTTGTCGGCTGGCATACTGCCTTCTGCTGGAGTTTTAGGATCCTTTTGACCTCCACCAGGCATTTCTGCTGGCTTCTTGTTGTCTTCTTCTTTAGTATCACCACACTTAGCAGCTACAAAAGGAATTGCAGCTAATGATGATACTGATCCTAGCAATAAAAACTTTGATTTTTTCATAAATTTATCCTTTCTTTAAAGGCTGTAAAACAGCCTTAAAAATGCTTTATAAATCTATTAATAAATATCAAAAGTGGCGAGTTTATGAAAAGAAAAAAACATCAGCTATTTGCTGACGTTCTATATTAAATATTTATTGTTAGCTTTTAATTTGATACTTTTTCAAAGATAGTAAATTGCTCTTTGATAAGTTCAGTAATTCCATTATATTCTTCTAAAAGATCTTTTGCATCATCAGATTTTATTTCATTCTTTTTAATTTCATCAAGCACTTCATTAAAGTATTCTAAAAATTCTTTTAATTCATCAGTGAATTCTTTTTGCAATTTAGAAAATGTATCAGCTTTTAAGTATTCAATGTAATCTAGATCTTTTCCTTCTTTTTTAAATGCTTCTAGTTTTTTACTGTCAAACTTAGCCTTATTAATTTTTTCAATTTTTGTTTCCAAATCCTTAATTAATGTTTCGGTTTCTACCTTAAGTTCCTTTACTTTTCCGCCATTATCATTTGATGTAGGAGGTGTAACATCTGATCCACCCGAAGGCTGACCTGACTGTTTTGTAAGAATAATTGTTCCTTGGAATTTAGCGCTATCTCCTTTAATTGTTATTTCTAATTTTTCTGAAGAACCTTGCACCAAGAAATCACTATTCTTAATTTCATTAAAGTATAATCTAAGTGCCTTTTGTATATTGTCATAACTTGGACTTTCATTAAATTCATCTTTTAATTTCTTAGCAAGATCTTTTAAATTGTCAGCACTTAATTTTTTACTAATATCTGTTTTAGATGCATTTGCAGGATTTTCTGGGGTTATAGGAGTTCCTGGATTTTGATTTCCTCCTGGGTTATTTTGACTTCCACCTGGTGTTTCAGTAGGATTACCTGGAGTAGTTTCGCCTGGCTTCTTGTTATCATCTTCCTTAGTGCCATCGCACTTAGCTGCTACAAAAGGAATTGCAGCCATTGAAGCAACTGATCCAAGTAATAAAAACTTTGATTTTTTCATAAATTTATCCTTTCTTTAAAGGCTATAAAATAACCTTAAAAATGCTTTATAAATCTATTAATAAATATCAAAAGTGGTTAGTTTATGAGAATATAAAAAACGTCAGACATTGCTGACGTTAAGTTTTGATTAAACTATTTTTTTTACAGTAAATGTAACTGTAACTTCACCTTCGTAGCTTGTGCTTTTTGCATTAGCTTTAACCTTAGCTTTGTTTTCTCTTGGATCTAAATCAATTGTTAGTTCATCAATTTTTAATCCTTTTATTGCTGCAAGCAATGCTGCCTTAACAGTATCAGAATCTTTTTTAGCAATTTCGCCTAATTCAGTTTTGGTTATAACTTTGTTTAAAGTTTGCTTTGTTGTTGTGCCTTCGCTACTGTTTGATTTTACAGTAAATGTAACTGTAACTTCACCTTCGTAGCTTGTGCTTTTTGCATTAGCTTTAACCTTAGCTTTGTTTTCTCTTGGATCTAAATCAATTGTTAGTTCATCAATTTTTAATCCTTTTACTGCTGCAAGCAATGCTGCCTTAACAGTATCAGAATCTTTTTTAGCAATTTCGCCTAATTCAGTTTTGGTTATAACTTTGTTTAAAGTTTGCTTTGTTGTTGTGCCTTCGCTACTGTTTGATTTTACAGTAAATGTAACTGTAACTTCACCTTCGTAGCTTGTGCTTTTTGCATTAGCTTTAACCTTAGCTTTGTTTTCTCTTGGATCTAAATCAATTGTTAGTTCATCAATTTTTAATCCTTTTACTGCTGCAAGCAATGCTGCCTTAACAGTATCAGAATCTTTTTTAGCAATTTCGCCTAATTCAGTTTTTGTTATAACTTTGTTTAAAGTTTGCTTTGTTGTTTCTGAATTAGTTTCTGCAGTGTTTGCATTGGATACTTTTCCAAATTCAAGCTCTAATTCCTCAGCACCAACTTTAATTTTTATTTTTTGTTGTGCTTGTACGCCAAGTTTCTTGTTTTTATCACCATCAGAAGCTAACTTGACAAGTTCTTTTTCTTTAACTCCTAGCTTTGATGTAATTTTATCTAGTACTGATTGATATGAATCGCCTTCCTTGAATGAGTTTTGTAAACGGTCTTCAAATTCTTTAGCTAAGCCTCAAATTGAATTTATTTTATCTTTTAAAGCTTTAATATTTATTTCACTGCCTTGTTGATTGCTGCCACCTTCAGTTCCTGGATTTTGACTGCCTTCTGCTGGAGTTTTAGGATCTTTTTGACCTCCACCAGGCATTTCTGCTGGCTTCTTGTTATCTTCTTCTTTAGTGCCACCACACTTAGCAGCTACAAAAGGAATTGCTGCTAGTGATGATAGTGATCCAAGCAATAAAAACTTTGATTTTTTCATAAATTTATCCTTTCTTTAAAGGCTATAAAATAGCCTTAAAAATGCTTTATAAATCTATTAATAAATATCAAAAGTGGTGAGTTTATAGCAAATAAAAGCAAACCAAAAGCTGGTTTGCTACAATTAGTTCTAATTATATAAAAATTTTTTATTGTGCTGAGCCACTTGGTTGGGTTGATGCCCCTGGTTTTCCTGGTTGTGCTGAGCCACTTGGTTGGGTTGAAGCTCCTGGTTTACCTGGTTGAGTTGCTCCACTTGGTTGAACTGATCTAGTTCCTGAATTTATATCTGCACCACTAGCATCAGTATCTTGTGCCATTCTTTCACGCTCATCTGTGAATGTAAAAGTTATTTCTTGACCATTTGCTAGTGTCACTTTTGCTTTGTGATTATCATAATCTACAGCTAAACTAAAATCTTGTCGACCATTTAAAAGCTTAACAATCTTGTCTTTTATATCTTTTTGTCTAACTGCTTTAGTTTTTTCATCTTTTGGAAAGTATCCTAAGTTTGTGTTAATTTTCGACAAGTCAATTTTTGTATTTTTATCTTTATCCTTGTCTTTGTCTTCTTTAGACTTATCTTTATCAGATTTTTCTGTTTCTGTCTTATCTTTTTCAGTTTTATCCTTGTCAGCTGGCATGCCGCCTTCTGCCGGAGCTTTAGGATCTTTTTGACCTCCACCAGGCATTTCTGCTGGCTTCTTGTTGTCTTCTTCTTTAGTATCGCCACACTTAGCCGCTACAAAAGGAATGGCTGCTAATGAAGCTACTGATCCAAGTAATAAAAATTTTGATTTTTTCATAAATTTATCCTTTCTTTAAAGGCTATAAAATAGCCTTAAAAATGCTTTATAAATCTATTAATAAATATCAAAAGTAATTAATTTATGATAAGTTCTGCAGTTAAATTCAACCCAATATGCAAAAAGGGAATCGCAAACCATAACAAAGTTTAAAATAAGTAATTATTGGGCTCTAATTTTGGAGCATTAATCATCTATTTTTCTAGACAATTCATAATCTTATTTATATAAATGGGCTATCAATATTAGAGTCTAATAAAACAAAAAACAGAGGAGTCAATATGGTAGAAACCTTTATCACATTTTGCGAACGTAAGAATTTAGCAAAAAGCACAATCGATGCTTACAAAAATATTCTTTTGAATATTTTGTCAATTGAAACTAACAAACATCTTGCTATTATGAAAATAATAACAAATCAGCAACTTAAAGCAAACACACAACGTCTTTACAGGCAAGTGTATGCCTTATACTTAAAATTTAGTAATCAAAAGAAAAACTATAAAGATATAGCGATACTAAAAGTAAAGCCTGTGCAGTCTGTTTATAGACCTGTTCTTACAAAAGCACAAGTATATAGAAGAACTAATATTATGCATAAGGATAAGCCTAAAGTATTGTTTTACAAACTGATTATCCGCTTTATGTTTGAAACAGGAATTAGAATAGGTGAACTTAAAACACTTAATGAAGAAGACAAGCGCATATATGTTAATGGCAAGGGCAATAAAAACCGTCAAATTTTTTATAATGCTAAAACTTATGAAAACTTAAAGATGTTTAAAGATAAAATCAAAACAGTGTCGTATATCACTGTTTCAAAGGCCATTAAGCATTTTTTAGGCAATGAATATAGCCCCCATTCATTGCGTAGATCATTTGCTTCGTTTATGCTAAAAAAAGGAGCATTGCCTAAAATGGTGCAAAGGCAAATGGGGCACTCTAGTATAGCAACTACATTTGCCTACCAGCAATTAGATGAAAATGAAAACTATCGAATTTATAGAAAAATAATGCTTAATAGTAAGTAGAATGCTTAAGAAAGACGTAGCTTTATATTCTAACTTACAGCTATTCATTAACGAAGTAAAAAGCACCACAAGTTAACTTGCGGTGCTTTCTATTGCCTTTTGTTAAAATTTGAGTAGCTAACTTAAAAAGAAAGGCTTTTAAATTATATATGATTAGCAATGACAAAAATACTAGTTATTCAACTGACATATGCTTACTTAAAAAAAACTAAATTTGCACAGCAAGTACAAGTTTAATTATGTACATTATGTGATTGATGAAACACATTGAGATGAAATACTAACTAAGTCAAACCTCAAAACCAATAAAAATAACATTAGCCCATTAAGACTTAAAGAAATTCTTGAAAGACTAATTGCAGGCTATGATATGAAAACTGTTTCTAACATCGTAGGGTTTAAATCAAGATCAATTTATAACTTATTTGACAGAATTAAAATTGAGACAAAGCGTGGTTATGCTAAATACCAAAAGAAATGTAAATTGTGTGGTATGGATTTAAAAGGCAAAACGATATATGTAATTAGTGCTCTCAAATTTTTAAACTTAATTGAAACAAGGAATGATTCAAAAAGATTAGAAAACAATCCTAAATTGCTGATGAAGCACATTGACTTTTTTAAGTTTTACGAGCAGTTACTATACTTTTATTTAAAGAATAGAAATAGTTTTAACTTGGAAAATAAAGCCGTTAAACAGTCTGTTGCTAGCATTATTTTTAAATACATAAGAAAACTAGAAGCACAAGGAAAACTTCAGAATTCATATATTCCATCAGTTCAAAACTTTTACCGTATATTGGCTAAACATAGTGTTTTTGGTCTAAAATTAGATATTCTTCCATATAAATCAAATGGCAAATATGGAAGCCGCACAACTGTAAAGCACGAAACCAAGAAAAAGACAATAGGAAAACTTATTACTGAACGTCCAGAATCAGTTAATTTAAGACTAAATGACAACGATTATGAAATGGACACTGTAATTGGTTTAAGATCTGACAATTATTGCGTTCTTACATTAATCAACAGAAAATCTAGAATGTTTTATTGCACTCTATCTAGAAGAAATGCAAAAGCAATAAAAGAAAATTTAGAGAAATTGATTAAGGACAATAATCTTATTATTGACACATTAACTATTGATAACGGAAGTGAAAATTACAAACTTCCAGAGATAGAATATATTAGAGAAATTTTTCATTGCCACCCTTATTCATCATCAGAAAAAGGTAGTATCGAAAATGCTCATAGACTATTAAGAAGATACGTTCCAAAAGGAAAATCTATAGATAGATATGTTGGTCAAGATCTAAAACCAATAGCAGATTTTATAAATTCACACCCAAGAATTTATAAAGGAATTTCTGGCTTTAAATGTGCTAAGCAAATGCAATAAAAATTAACATCAACACAAAATTCCGCACTTTTGAGTACTCAAAAGTATCTTTTCTTTATTCTTTTTTACTCTTTTAGTCATTCTCTTGTTAGAACTTCCAAAAATTGGTATTATTTTTCCGATACTCAAAAAAGGCGCTTTTTACTTTAAGAATTTATATAATAATTTTGCAACTTTTAAATAAATAAACTTAATTGATACTAAAGCAATTAATTTACTCTAAAATTTTTATATACTATTTAATTATTTAATAGATAAAAATGTCTACTGAGAGGCTAAAATGAAAAAAATAATAGTTTCAAGACATGGCGTAAGATATCCTTTTGAATTTGAAAGTAAATTTAAAAAAATTTTTGACAAAGATATTCTTAAATGACAATTTGATCCAGAACTAAGTGCACACTTAAGTAATAAGGGCGCTTTATTAGAATTATTATTTGCTAAGTTTTTAAAAAAATACTTAAGTGTTGATAGTAATATGAATATAAATATAGTAGCTAATTCAACTCATAGAACATATGAAACAGCAAGACTTTTAGCTTTAGGTCTTATGCCTGAGAAAAATATTGAAATTGAGTGTTCTGATTCATCCTTTTCAAAAAGAGATCCTTGATTTGAGCTTAATTATCCATCTAAATCATATATAGACAATAAGCGTGTTAATGATTTCGACCAAAAAGCAAGTAATCTAGGTATATATGATAAATTTAAAGAGTTATTTAATTTAGATAATAATTGTTTGTATGTTCAAAGTCAAAGCCAAATTGGCTTTGTAGAAAATGAGTGACTTAAACCTACTGGCAGATTGTTTTTCTCATCAAGCGCTTCAGATGTTATGCAGTCTATGTATTATCATGGTTTTAAAGAAAGTGAGATTTTTAAGTCATCTGATTTTTTAAAAGATTTAAAGCTTCTTTTAAAAGCTAAAGACTTTGTAATTGATTTGATTTGAAATAATCCTACACTTGCTTTAGAAAGTCAAAAAAACATTTATAAGCTGCTTAAAAGTCAGTTTTATACAAATTATGATTTAAGCATCCTAGTTGGGCATGATACAAACTTAGCAACTGTCTTAGGGATTTTAGATATAGATGTGCCTGATCTTAATCAACTTGAAAAGTATCCTATTGGTTCAAAATTGATTTTTACTGTGTATGATGATAAAACTTTCGATTTAGAGTTAGCTTATTTTGATTATAAAGATATAGTTAACTTTAATATAAATGCCGAGCCAAAAATTGTTTCTTTAGGCACTAATTTAAAGTTAAAATAAAGTGGTTTTCCACTTTTTTTATTTTTAAACAAATAAATTATCAATTAGCCAACTAATTCAATTTTCATCATTATTTTTAGATGAAACATAATGCGCACTTTTTAAAATACTTAGCCTTGCGCTTGAGTGAGTGAAACTAACTTTTGCAATATCAAATAAAGGCAAATCGTTGTCTGAATCACCAAAAACAACAGTTTTTGTTAAATTAATTTTGTGTTCATAAGAAATATTGTTTAGAGCACTTGCTTTAGAACAGGCAATTCCTATGTCTAAAAAATTACTATGAGTTTGCATTGTATGAAGTTTTTTAAACTTTTTGCAAAATGAAATTAGTGCTTTTATTTTGTCAGCTTGATAACTTTCAAATGTTACAAAAACTTTATAAATTTTTTTATCATCAAAAAAGTTACTTTCAGGATTGAGCACTCAGCTCTCTTTTTTCATTCCTGTAGCTTCTTTATTTTGTTTATAGGCTGATGAATTTTCTACATTTATGCCAGCCATACCAAAATCATGAAAAACATAATATGCCAATCCAAGCTCGCTGCACTTATTCATAATTTCATTCGCTTCTTCTTTAGACATTTCTAAGCCAGTTGTTAATTTCAAACTTTTATTATCATAAATCATTGCACCATTAGCGCAAATTAGTGGCATATTAAAATCTATTTTTTCGAAGTAGTTTTCAAAATTAAAGTAGGAACCACTAGTAGCTATAATAATTTTTTTGCCTGTTTTTGCTAATTCATTTAATTTTTTAACATTTTCATTTTGCAATCTTTTTTTACTATCTAAAAGTGTTCCGCCCATATCAAAAACAAAGTATTCAAGATCATCTAAAAGTAAGTTAATTTTTTCAAAATAAACATATGAGCCACTTAAATAGACTATTTTGGTAAAAATTTGTTCATTATCATCAAAATTTTTAATGCAAAATATTAAATCATTTTGTGCTTTAGCTTCATTTATTTTATAAACTAAAAACTCACTTAGATCATTAATAGTAAGTCTAAGTGTGCTTAAAAATTGTTTGTATTGTGCTCTATTTAAAACAATATCGTGGCTTAAATTATTCATCTAAATTTCTCTCAGGTTTTTAATATTTTAATTTTATACAAGAATAATAAAAAAATGTGTTTATATTGCACAAAAAGGCAGAAACACATTTAGTTTAAAAGTTAATTGAATTATTAAAATGAATTAATTAAAGAATTGTAAATTTTCCACCAGCTTGTTCAACTGCATCAATAGCACTTTTTGAAGCTGCATGTAATGTTACATTAAGTTTTTTAGTTAACTTACCATTGCCTAATAATTTAACTGGCATTGATCTTTTAATTAAGTTAGCTTTGAATAATGACTCTAAATCTACTGTTGCATTAGCTTTAAAGTTTTGTTCTAAATCTTTAAGGTTTACTACTTGGTATTCAACATGATTTACATTTGTAAATCCTCTTTTACCAATACGACGGAATCATGGGGTTTGACCACCTTCAAATCCTAATCTGTGACCGTGACGTTTGTTTTGACCTGATTGACCTTTACCAGCTTGCTTACCTTTACCAGCAGCATGGCCTCTACCAACACGGTGTTTTTCAACACGTGCACCAGGAGTTGACTTTAATGTATGTAATTTCATTTTACTCTCCTAATTAATGATTAACCTAAAAGGTCTTTAACGTCTTTGTCTCTAATTTCAGCAATTTGCTCAGGTGTTCTTAATTGTTGTAAGGCTTTAAGAGTTGCTCTAACAATGTTAGCTTTTGAACGAGAACCATATGTTTTTGTATAAATATCAGTATAACCTGCTAATTCAACAACTGCACGTACAGTTCCTGAAGCAACTATACCTTTACCTTTAGGAGCTGGTTTAAGCATAACTTTAGAAGCTAAGAATTTAGCATGAATTTCATGAGGCACTGTGATTTTGTTTTGAATAGGAACACTGATAAGATGGTTTCTAGCATCTTTAACAGCTTTTTTTATTGCATCAGGAACTTCATTTGCTTTTCCGTGACCAAAACCAACTTTACCTTTTTTATCACCAACTACTACAAAAGCTGAGAATGAGAATCTACGTCCACCTTTAACAACTTTTGTAACACGGCTAATATTAACTACTCTTTCGCTAAATTCGTTGTTTGCTTCACCAAAACGTGTACGGTTTTTTACTTTATTTGCTCTATCAGCACTCTTTCTAGGCATATCTTTAGAATCATGTGCACTTCTTTTTTCTCAAATTTGTTTTTTAGCGCCTGATTCAGTTCTCTTTGGTGCACTAACACTTTGGGTTTTAGCTGCAGCTGGCTTGTTTTCTACATTAGCCTTAACTGTTTTGTTTTCTAAATCTGCCATAATTAGAATTTAACTCCTTTTGATCTTACCGCATCAGCAAATGCCTTAACTCTTCCGTGGTAAATGTAACCTGAACGATCGAAGACAATGCTTTCAATTTTTAAGCCTTTAATAATTTCACCCATTTTCTCACCGGCAGCAGTTGCAGCTTGAATATTTCCGTTGTATTTGCCTTTTTCTAATGTTGAAACACTAGCTAATGTAATTCCTTTAGTATCGTCAATTAATTGTGCATAAAAGTTTTGAAGTGATTTAAATACGCATAATCTAGGTTTTTCTGCTGTACCACTAATGTGTTGACGTTCACGTCTGTGTTTAATTTGACGTGCTTGATTTCTTGATAATGTTGCCATTTTTTAAAATCCTTTCTTATCCAACTACTTAGAAGCAGTTTTTCCTTCTTTACGACGAATAACTTCATCTTTGTATGCAATACCTTTACCTGAGTATGGTATAGGTTTTCTTACAGCTCTAACAACAGCTGCAAATTGACCAACAATTTCTTTATTGATACCTGAAATTACTAATTCAACTGGTTTAGGCACTTCAACTTTTAATCCAGCAGGAATATCTAAGTTTACTAAGTGTGAATAACCAGCAGAAACTTCTAAAATATCACCTTTAAGTGTAAATTTAAAACCAACACCTTTGATAACTAATTCTTTTTTATAGCCTTTTGAAACACCAATTAACATATTTGAAATAAGTGCATTAGTAGTTCCATGTAATTGCTTTGTAGACTTTTCTTCATTTGCTCTAATTGTGCTAATTGTATTATTTTCCACTTTAAGCGCAATTAATGGGCTGATGTTTCTTTGTAATTTACCAAGTGGACCTTCAATTGTTAAAAGTGTACCATCTTGAGTAAGCGAAACATTTTCAGGAATACTTAATATTCTATTTCCGACACGAGACATCAAAACCTCCTATCAAATGTAGGCAAGTACTTCACCACCTACATTTTCCTTACGAGCTTGTTTTTCAGTCATTACACCTTTAGAAGTTGAGATTATAGCTGTACCATAGCCTGATAATACTGATGGTAAATTATTTGCAGCAGCATATACCCTTAGCCCTGGTTTTGAAATACGTTTAAAGTCAATAATTGCTGATTGATTGCCTTTGTATTTTAATGCTACTTCTAAAGTTTTGTCTTTGCCTTCACCTTTTGTAACAAAACTTGAAATGTAACCTTCGTTTAAAAGAATTTCTAGAATTTTTGCCTTTTTATTTGAATAAGGAATTAGTACAGTTTTAAATTTTCTTTGATTTGCATTTTTGATTCTAACAATCATATCTGAAATAGGATCTGTTATAAACATATTATCAACTCGCTTTCTTCATACCAGGTATTTTGCCTTGGTGAGCTAATTCACGGAAGCAAATACGGCAGATTTTGTATTTTCTTAAAACTGCATGTACACGACCACATAATTCACAACGTGTGTAAGCACGTGTTGAGAATTTAGCGTGTTTCTTTTGTTTAGCTTTTAATGAACTTTTAGCCATAACTATTTTTCTCCCTTACTAAAAGGCATTCCGATTAATTCTAATAAACTTCTAGCTTCTTTGTCACTGTTAACTGATGTAATAATTTGTACATCAAGGCCTTTAATTCTTCTAATTTTGTCAAATTCAATTTCTGGGAAGATGATTTCTTCCTTTACTCCAAATGAGTAATTTCCTCTACCGTCAAATGCTTTAGGATTAGCACCACGGAAGTCACGAATACGAGGCATAGCAACATTAATGAATTTTTCCAAAAAGTCTCACATTCTGTCTCTTCTTAATGTTACTTTACCACCCATCGCCATTCCTTCACGAAGTTTTCATGAAGCATTTGATTTTTTAGCACGAGTTTGGAAAGGTTTTTGTCCTGAAATTTGAGTTAATTCGTTAAGTACTTCTTCAATTGCTTTTGAGTTTGTAACTTCTTTACCAGCTGTCATATTTAGCACTATTTTTTCTAATCTTGGAACTTGCATAATTGATTTATAGCCATATTGCTTCATTAAAGCAGGAACTACATCAGTTAAATATTTTTGCTTTAAGTTCATAACTAAATTTCCTTCTTAGTTTTACGTAAGATACGTACTTTTTTATTATCTTTGTCAAATTTGTATCCAATTTTAGAAAATTGTGCTGGAGATGTTTTAGTTGCTTTTTTAACTAATATTGAAAGGTTTGAAACATGAATTGGAGCTTCCATTTTCTTAATTGAGCCATCATTACCTTGACCAGGTTTTACGTGTTTAGTTACTATGTTAATGTCTTTAACTATAGCTGTATTGTTGTTAATATCAACCTTAACAATACGGCCAGTTTTGCCCTTATGTGAACCAGCAATAACTATTACTTCATCATTTTTCTTAAATTTGATTTTCATAATAATCCTTTTTTATAGCACTTCTGGTGCAAGTGAGACAATTTTTAAGTAACCTTTATCACGCAATTCACGTGCCACAGGACCGAATACACGAGTTCCTCTAGGAGTTTTGTCATCTTTAATAATTACAACTGCATTGTCATCGAAACGAATGTGTTGACCATTTTCACGGTGAATACCGTAAACTGATCTAACAATAACAGCTTTAACTACTTGACCTTCTTTAACAATACCTGTAGGAATAGCTTTTTTAACTGAGCAAATAATTACGTCGCCAATGTTTGCTGTTTTTTTACGTGAACCACCAAGAACTCTAATAACACCAACTTCTTTTGCTCCTGAGTTATCAGCAACATTTAATTTGGATAGTTCTAAAACCATAGATTATTTTTCTCCTTGCATAGCAGCTTGTTTAACCGCAACTAAACGGAAGTGTTTTGTCTTTGAAAGTGGTCTTGTTTCCATAATTGTTACGATGTCATTAACTTTAGCAATGTTATTTTCATCATGTACAGCAAATTTTTTGGCTACTCTATAACGTTTTGAATACAAAGCATGTGATCTGTGGCTTTCAACTTCAACAATGATAGTTTTATCACCACGAGCAGATGTAACTTTGCCTTGTAATGTTTTACGTGTATTTCTTTCCATTATTTAGCTCCCTTTTCTCTTGCATTTAACTCAGTCTTTATTCTGGCAATGTCTCTTCTAATTGCTCTAATTTTGTGGCTTTGGTCTAAGCTTCCAACTGATTTTTTGAAATTTAATGTTCATAATTCAGCTTCAAAGTCTTTCACTAGTTTTTGGAGTTCATCAAGTGACTTAACTTTAATATCTTTGTAAAGCATTATTGATTATCTCCTTCACTTTTAGTAATAATTTTTCATGACACTGGTAATTTGTGACCACCTAATCTAAGTGCATCACGTGCAATTTCTTCAGAAACACCTGAAACTTCGAACATAACAGTGTTTACCTTAACAGCTGTATATCATTTTTCGGGAGAACCTTTACCTGAACCCATACGTACACCGATAGGTTTAGATGTTTTTGAGAAGTGAGGGAAAATTCTAATAATAACATTACCTTCACGACCCATTCTACGTGTAATAGCAATACGAGCAGCTTCGATTTGACGAGCATCTACTCAAGCTGAAGTAACTGCTTGTAGACCAAATTCGCCAAACTCTACTGTATTACCTTTGTGAGCTTTTCTTTTATCATGACGTACTAAAAAAGGCTTACGATATTTAGTTCTTTTGGGTTGAAGCATTATTTATCTCCTTCCAAAAGTTCACCTTTAGAAATTCATACTTTCACACCAATAGCACCATAAATGGTTCTTGCTGTTGCCTTAGCAAAGTCAACATCTTGTCTTAAAGTGTGAAGTCTCATTTCACCACGGCTATAGCCTTCTGCTCTAGCCATATCTACACCATTTAAACGTCCTGAAACTTGGGTTTTAATTCCTTTTGCACCAGCTCTAAGTGCATCGTTAATAACTAGCTTTTGGGCAACACGAAAACTTTCACGGTTTTCTAATTTTTGTGCTATAGCTTCAGCAGCTAGTCTAGCATTTAATTCAGGTTGTTTCAATAATGAAACTTGTAAATTAATATCAAGTGATTTATTTTTTAAATATTTGTGTAAATCTTGGGTAATTTTTTCAATATTTGCGCCATTTTCGCCAAGTAATTTAGCTGGTTGGCTAGTTTGTAATACAACGGTAACTTTTTGTGCTTTAGTTCTTTTAATTGAGGTGTTGCCAATTTGGTATTTTCTAACTAATTTATCGAAGAATTTGTAAATTTTAGCATCTTGAACTAATAAGTCTCCATAGTTTTGCTTTTCAGCAAATCAAACAGAGTTAATAGGCTTTGTAATTCCATAACGGAAGCCATTTGGATTAACTTTTTGTCCCATGACTATACCCTTTCTTCCAATGTTATTGATAAATTAGATGTTCTTTTGAAAATAGAATAAGCTCTACCTTGTGAACGTGGTTGATATCTTTTAAGTGTTGGACCTTCATTAACTAATACTTCTTTAACAAATAATTTAGATGCATCCATACCATGGTTGTTTGTTGCGTTAGCAATAGCTGAATTTAATAATTTAATAAATAATTGTGATGCTTTTTTGTTTGTGTTGTTTAGAATACCAAGAGCAACTTTAACGTCTTTACCTCTGAATAAATCAGCAACTAAACGTGCTTTTCTTGGTGAAATTCTTTGAATTTTAACAACTGCTTTAGCACTTTGATTGTTCATAATTATTTCTTCTTACCTTTTTCAGCACCATGACCTGAGTATGTTCTAGTTGGAACAAATTCACCTAACTTGTGACCAACCATATCATCAGTTACATAAACATCAATATGTTGGTGACCATTGTGAACTTGGAATGTTAAGCCTATAAAACTTGGGAAGATGGTTGATCTTCTTGATCAAGTTTTAATTGGCTTCTTTGGCATTTTTCCTTCTAAAATAGCATCTACTTTTTTAAGTAAGTGTTCATCAGCAAAAGGGCCTTTTTTAAGACTACGAGCCATTATTTAGAGTCCTTTCTTCTTCTTAAAATCAATTTTGTTGAAGATTTCTTAGTTTTTCTTGTTTTAACACCAAGAGCTTTTTTACCTCAAGGAGTTAAAGGAGCCTTACGTCCAATAGGTTGCTTACCTTCACCACCACCATGTGGGTGATCGATTGGGTTCATAACAGAACCACGAACTGTTGGACGAACACCTAAATGTCTACTTCTACCAGCTTTACCTAAAAGAACTAATGAATGTTCACCGTTGCCAACTGTACCAATTGTTGCACGACAACGTGCTAAAATTCTACGCATTTCGCCTGATTTAAGACGTAATACTACATATTTACCGTCATCATCTTTACCTAAGATTTGTGCAGATGTTCCTGCACTTCTAGCGATAATTCCGCCACCACCAGGTTGCATTTCAACGTTGTGTACAAATGTACCTTCAGGAATATTTGAAAGAGGTAATGAGTTACCTACTAAAATATCAACATTGTTTCCTGAAACAACTTTTTGACCAACTTTAATACCTTCAGGTGCTAAAATGTATCTTTTTTCACCATCAGCATATGCTAATAAACAAATATTTGCCGATCTGTTTGGGTCATATTCGATTGATTTAACAGTTGCTGGAATATCGTCTTTGTTACGTTTAAAGTCAATAATACGATAGTATCTCTTTACACGGCCACCTTGGTGTCTAACTGTAATTTTACCTTGGTTGTTACGACCTGAATTTTTCTTTAAAATCACTAATAATGATTTTTCAGGTGCGTGACCGCTTAGATTTTTTGAATAATCTAGAGATGACATATTACGGCGACCATTTGTAACTGGCTTGTAATGTTTAACTGCCATTTCTAATATTTCTCCTTGCTTAAAAATAGTTGAGGAATTCATCTTTTAAGCAAAATTAATCCTCAGTAAATTTATTTTTCTTCTTTTTCTTTAGTTGCAGATGATTTTTTAGCTTTCTTAGCAGCGATTTTTTCTGCTAATTTAGCTTCTTTTTCTGCATTCTTTTCTTTTTCAGCTTTAATAGCTTCAGCTTTTTCTTTTTCAATTTTAGCATTATCTTGTTTTTCTTCTTCTTGTGGGTAGAATGAAATTGAATAGCCGTCAGCTAACTTAACAAAAGCTTTCTTGTATTTGTTTGTAAATCCGTGGAAACGACCTAAATTTTTAGGTTGCTTGTCAACTTTAAGTGTGTTAACTGATAACACCTTAACTTTAAAGATGAACTCAACAGCTTTTTTAATTTGAAACTTGTTAGCTGCTCAATCAACTTCAAATGTGTACACATTTTTGCCTAAAGCTTCGTTTGACTTTTCAGTAAGAACTGGACTTTTAATAACACGAGTTATTTCCATTATTTAATTCTCCCTTCAAAGTTTTCATAGCCTTCAGTTGAAAGTACTAAAACATCAGCTCAAATTAAGTTTTCAACAGATACAGATGTTGGTTTTACACAAATTACATTTTGTAAGTTTGCAACTGATTTATAGGTAACTTCGTCATTTGTAGCAATCAAAATGTGCTTTTGTTCTTTAATACCTAGTTCGCTTAATTTGTTAATAGCAGCTTTTGTTGAAATTGATTCTAATTTGAAGTCATCAACAACAACAGCTTTGCTTTGTGCTAATAAGGTTAAGGCTGAAACAAAAGCATTGAAACGAACTTTCTTGTTGACTTTAAGTTTGTAGTTTCTAACTGGTGTTGGACCAAATGCTCTACCACCACCTACTCATATTGGTGATCTAGTAGAACCAGCACGTGCTCTACCTGTGACTTTTTGTCTTCAAGGTTTTTTACCACCACCACGTACTTCAGCACGGCTTTTTACATCATGAGTACCTTGACGTCTTGAAGCTCTGTCTGAAATAATGGTGTCAAAAATTGCTTGTGAGTAAATTTTGTCTGATGCAAATAACTTAGGATTAAGTTTAGATGTATCAAATTCCAATTTTGTACTCTTTTCAAATTTTTCAGCACTAACAGCAGGCTTTTTAACTGTTTCTTTAGCTTCCGAAGCTGCTTTAGCACTTGTAGCTTTTTTAGTTGTAGTACTTGTTGACTTAGTGTTTTCAGCTGCTACAGTTTTAGTTGTGCTTTTTGCACTTGTAGTTGTTTTTTTAGCAGCTGGTTTTTTAGCTGCTGTTGTAGAAGTTGTTGTAGAAGTTTTCTTTGTACTTGAAGTTTCTTTAGCAGCAGTTGCTTTTTTAGCTGCTGGTTTTTTAGCAGTTGAAGTAGATTTCTTGGTTGTTGTTTTCATTTCTTTTTCTAAATCAGCCATTATTTATCTCCTTCAGCAGCTTGTTCTTCTTCAGCTTTGTGAATTAATGGTTCTAATTCAGCTGAAGTCATACCAACTGTAACTTCAATATTGAATTTCTTAGCTTTTTCAATAAGCTCATTCATCTTAACAACTTCTTTAACGTCAACTAACTTTATTGCTTCCTTAGTTGGAAGACCTTTAACAGCTTGCTTAATAATCACAAATGATTTTTTAGCACCTGGAATTGAACCTTTAACTAAAAGTAGGTTGTTCACTGTGTCAACTTTAACAATTTCCAAGTTTTGTACTGTTGTTTTTTCTGAACCTAAGTGACCTGGCATTGTCATACCTTTAACAACACGGTTACCCGATATATCACCAAGAGAACCAGTTTGTCTAACAGGTTGACTACCACCACCACCACCGTGTGATTTAGGTCCTATGTGTTGATTCCATCTTTTAATTGTTCCGGCAAATCCTTTACCTTTAGAAATACCGGTAATGTCAACTAGTTCGCCAGCTGAAAAAATGCTTGCGTTAACTTCTTGACCTAATTCATAGCCTTCCATGCCACGAATTTCTTTAATGTATTGCTTAGGTGTTGTTTTAGCTTGAATAAATTGACCAGCTAATGGTCTGTTTACTCTCTTAGCTTTTTTCTCCACAGTAGCTAATTGTGTTGCAACATAACCATTTTTTTCTACTGTTAGAACTTTTGAAACAACATTTGGTTTAACTTCAATAACAGTAACTGGTATTCTTTGACCAAGCTCTGTGTAGATTTGTGTCATTCCAACCTTACGTCCTAAGATTCCTTTCATATTCATCTCCTAATCTAATTTTTGATGACCATAGCTTGTATTAAAGCAAGTTGGATTTATTTTTGTGAAACTTGAATTTCAACACCTGAAGGTAATTCAAGTCTTTTAAGTTTGTCAATTGTTTGTTCACTAGGGTTAATAAAAACAATCAATCTTTGGAAAGTTCTACTTTCAAACTGTTCACGTGACTTTTTGTTAATGTGAACTGATCTTAAGATAGTAACCACTTCTCTTTTGGTAGGAAGTGGAACCGGACCACTGAATTTAGTATTGCTTTTGGTTGCTAATTCAATTATTTTTTTAGCCCCAAAATCAGCTAATGAGTGATCAAAACTTTTCACTTTGATATTAACTTTACTCATGTTGCCTCCTTTGTTCATAAATGAACCTTACTCCACAAAAATTTCTTAGTTATCCATAGACAACAAAACGGCTTAACTAACAACCTTTTGCTTCTTAGTAAATGTTGCATTTACAATTATAGTCAAAAAGTATTTTTTTGTTAGTTTTTATTTAATAATTTTTTGAAATTAAAATTTTAGACTTAAAATAGGCCAAAAATGCACTAAAATCGTTTGTTTTACTCACTAAAATTAGCTATTTTTAGCAGCATTCCAAACTCACTTAAATCTCTGAGACACCAAAAAGAGTTGTAAGTTTTCTAAACACTAGATATTTATCTATTTTACACTTAAAAAATCAATTAGGCAGAAACAAATATATAAATATAAAATTAAATACTTAACTATTAATAATATGTATGTAAATTGTAGGAAAAAATAAAAATAATGCTTTTGTTTCGAAAATACTTTGATATATTAATGTGTTTATAATACAAATAAACCAGTGGAATTTTATTTTATCCTTTATTTATAGGGCAATAGGTATGAAAATATAAAATTTGGCTATAAATTTAGTAATATATAAATAGGATAAATAAATATCTTGCTGTGATTATTCAGAAGGGAAAATCAAATGACTAAAAAAGAATTTGTCAAGGCAATCGCTAATAAAATGGAAGTTTCAGTAAAAAGGGCAGATCAATTTTTTGACGCTTTTGTATTCGTACTTAAGGAAGAATTAATTGCCGAAAGCAAAGTACAACTTTCATCTTTAGGTATTTTTGAAACAAAAATTAGAAGGGGTCGTGATACTATAAATCCTTTTACAATGAGTGAGTTATCAGTGCCTGAAAAACGTGTTATTAAATTTACTCCTTCTAAATATCTAAGAGAGCTAGTTAACTTCTAATTTTAATAGCTATTTAAATTAATATTAAGAATAAATATAGGGCAAAAAGTCTATTATTCCAGGATAAGTAAGCGGAATTCTTTTGCCTATTTTTTTTATTCATTCATACCTATATTGGTTTTTGTTTTCAATTGTCATAAAACTTTCATAAGAGAGCAGATAAAACTCATCATATAAGCCGAAAAACACTATCAAAAAGGCCAGTCCGCCATTTTTATGTATCTCTTTAAGATACTTTTTTTGATGCTCTTTTATATTGCTTCTTGCTAAAAATGATTCATTTGTGCTCTTAGCTTCAAATGCCAAAAATCTCCCTTTATAGCAGCCTATGTAATCAACCGTTGATTTTTTATAAACAAAAGCGTTAGAAAGCAGTAATTTATTTTCAGAATTAGTTATGTTGCTAAATTTAATTGGCAAGCCTTTTTTCTCAATAAAAGCTATATGATTATAAGTATAGTAATCAATTGTTTGGTTAATAATAGTTTCTAATAGCATACCTCTGTTTTTGTGCATACTTTTATATTTAATCTTTGATAGTCTCTATATAAAAGTGAACAAAAACAGGAAAAAAGCACCCTTTTTCCCATTTTTTTCCTAGTTTGCTTATAGTAGTTCATTTTGCAAATTATTATTATGAAAGGAATTAATAAATTAATACATGAAAAATGAAAATAACGAAAACAATAAACAAATGGATTTAATAAAAAGCACATTAAATGAAATCACAAGAAAATTTGGGCAAGAAGCTATTATGATGTTTAATCAAGATTCAATTGATGAGCAAGTAGAAACCTTTTCATCTGGCAGTTATTTATTAAATAGTGCACTTGGCATTGGTGGCTATCCTAAAGGCAGAATAGTCGAAATCTATGGGCCAGAAAGCAGTGGTAAGACCACTCTTTGCCTTCATGCAATTGCTGAAGTGCAAAAGCAAGGTGGCATAGCAGCTTTTATTGATGCTGAGCATGCAATTGATCCACTTTATGCACGAAATTTAGGCATTGACTTGAACACACTTATTTTAAGCCAACCTGATAGTGGTGAACAGGCTATGGAAATAGTTGATATTTTAGCTAAATCAGGGGCTGTTGACTTAATTGTAGTTGATAGTGTAGCTGCACTTGTGCCTATTGCTGAATTAGAAGGCGAAATGAGAGATATGCAAGTTGGTGTGCAAGCTAGATTAATGTCAAAAGCTTTAAGAAAAATTACAGGCAACTTGCATAAAAATAAAACAACGGTTATTTTTGTTAACCAAATAAGAGAAAAAATTGGTGTGATGTTTGGCAATCCCGAAACAACAACAGGAGGAAGAGCACTTAAGTTTTATGCTTCAATAAGACTCGAAGTAAGAAAAACTACTTCTATTACTGAAGGAAAAGATATCACAGGTAATGAAATAAAAATTAAAGTGGTTAAAAACAAATTAAGTGCTCCTTATAAGAGTTTTACTACCGAAATTTTATTCTCTAAAGGTATTGATGCTACAGGTGAATTAATCGAATTATCCTGTGAAAAAGGCATATTTGACAAAAAGGGTGCTTGATATGCATATCAAGGCAAAAACATAACTCAAGGCAAAAGAGCTCTTAAAGAATTTTTAGAAAACAACTTAGAATTTAAACAAGAAATAGAAAAATTAGTGCTGTAAATAAACAATAAACAAAGCCATAATCTTACTAAGTGTTAAAATAATGTAAGTGTATTTTGCTAATTTGCTATTGGAGAAGCGTTTAATGGAAAATAAAGAGCTTAAAATCTTATTTATTGGTGATATTTTTGGCACACCAGGCATTGAAATGGTTGAAAAACATTTATCAAAATTAAAGTCAGACTATGATGCAGATATTGTTATAGCCCAAGGAGAAAATGTTTCTGGTAGAAAAGGCCTAGAGCAAAAAGATTATTTAAGACTTAAAAAGGCCGGTGTAGATATTATAACTTTAGGCAATCATGTGTGAGCTAAAAGTGATATATTGAACATCATCAATAACCCTGATTTAGTAAGACCAGCCAATATTGATGCAGGTTATCCAGGGAAAGGGACACAATTATATACACTCAAAAATGGCATAACTTTCCGTGTTACTTCATTAATGGGCATAACTTTTAATAAGCTTCTTAAACCTTGAACGCAAGAAGTAGCCAATAGCTTCTTCGATACTATAGACTCAATTAGACAATATCAACAAAGAGCAGACTTTCACTTTATTGACTTCCATGCTGAAACAACAAGTGAAAAATATGTATTAGGTTTATATTTAGATGGCTTAGTAGATGCTGTCTGTGGCACACATACGCATGTGCAAACAAATGATGCACATATATTGCCTAATGGTACTTGTTTTATTACTGATGCAGGTATGACTGGGCCATATAATTCTGCTATTGGTGCTAATTTTGAAGAAGTTTATCGTCATATGCGTTTTGAAGAAAAAGTTCTTTTTACTACTTCAAATAATCCAAGTCAGTTTAATGGTGTCTTTTTGCACTTGCATAGTGATAAAAGTAAAAACAAAATTGTTCCTATTACAATTCTCCCAGAGCAATAATAAAAAAGCGAGAATTCCTCGCTTTTAATTTATGCTTTTAGTGCTATAAAACAGGGATATTAGTTTGCTTTAAGCTCTAAGCTTTTCTTGCTATCAAAAGCTTTTACAAATTCAGTAATTAAATCTAAAGTTGCCTGAATATCAGCTAAAGAACATACGCCAATAGGCGAATGTAAATATCTTTGTGGAATGCTTAAAGTTATAGTAGGAACGCCACCAATACCATATTGTAAAACAGCACCATCAGTTCCGCCGCCTTCAGCTATGTATTTATAAACTGGAATGTTTTTTTCTTTAGCAATTTCCGTTAGCATATTAACTAATTTTGGATCTGTCATAACAGCAGCATCTTGAATTAATAATGCTACACCCTTACCTAATGATGGCACACCTTTGATGCAGCCTGTTGTATCATGTGAAGCACCTGTATCAATCGCAAAAGCTACATCAGGATTAATGAGTGAAACACTAGTTTTAGCCCCTCTGCATCCTACTTCTTCTTGCACTGAGCCAACTAAGTATAGATCGTTAGCTAAATCAATATCTTTAATTCTGTTAGCAAGCATATCTAAAACAGTAACACCAGCTCTGTTATCCATGGCTTTGCCGCCAAGAAGGTCGTTTTTTAATTCAATTGTATCGCCAGACATATAAATTCTGTCTCCAACTTCAATACCGAAATCAATAGCTTCTTGTTTACTTAAAAATCCACAATCAACATATAATTCTTTTTCTAATGGTGCCTTAGTTTTTTTATCAGCTTCTAAAATGTGAATTGATGTGTGTCCAAAAACACCAACTGCTTCTTTATTATCCCTATTTGTGACAACTTTAGCTTTTGTACCAATAACTGCTGTTGGTCAAATGCCGCCAACAGATGAAACTAATAAATTACCGTTATCCTCAATGTTTCTAACCAAAAAGCCAACTTCATCCATATGTGCAGCTATCATAACTTTAGGTGCATTGGCAACTTTTGATTTTTTAGTAATTATTAATGAGCCAAATCCATCACGTGAAAAGTCAAAATTTTGACTTTTTATGTTTGCTTTTAATTTTTCAACAACTGGCTCTTCATATCTTGACATAGCTTCAATAGACATATACTCTATTAATTTAGTTTTTAACTCATCATATTTAGACATCTTGTTCCTTTATACTTTATTTTAGTTTTTAAAAGTTTGTTATTTAATTATAAATTTATAAATTTAAATGCCTTGTAAATAATCTTATTAATTCAAATATATGCTAGCATTTTTGTTTTATTTAACTAAAATAAGCAAAATTATTAGATAATTAAAAAATATGGCACAAATTAGAATTGAAAAATATATTGCAGACTTAACTAACTTAAGCAGAAATGAAGTTAAAAATAAGTTAAAGAAAAAAGCAATCAAAGTTAATGGAGTTATACTAACTAAATTAATAAAAATTGATCCTGAAAAAGATGTTGTTGAGCTAGATAACGGCATCTTAAAATATGAAAAATTTCAATACTATATGTTCAATAAACCAGCAAATTTTATTTGTGCTAATAGCGATTCTGAAGAGGCAACTATTTTTGACATTGTTGGCTTGCCTGCAGAAAAATTTTTCTCCTTTGGCAGATTAGATAAAGATACAGAAGGACTTTTGATATTAAGCAATGACGGCCAAATGTGCCATAGATTGCTAAGTCCTAAAAATCATGTACCTAAAAAATATTATGTAAAAGTTGATAAAAAAATTGATAGTGAAATTTTACTTAATAATAGCCCAATAAAAATAAATGATGACTTCGTTGTTTCAAAATATATTTTGGAACTTATTGATGATAAAAGCTGTTTTTTAACAATTTATGAAGGAAAATTTCACCAAATCAAGCGAATGTTTGGCTCCCTTGGTTTTTCCGTTTTATACCTAAAACGTGTAGAATTCGGAAAATTGAAGCTTGATAATAATTTAAAATTAGGTCAGGTTAGAAAACTTAGTGAAGATGAAGTTAAGCTGTTAGAATCTGCATAAAAAACAAGAAAAGCAGGCAAAATACCTGCTTTTTTGCGCTCAATTTAATTAATTATTCAGCATTTGTGCTGTTTTGAACTCTTGTTGGGTAAACTGAAGCATAAACTCTGTTTCTTCTACGTTCAAATTTTACGTAGCCTGTAATAAGTGCATAAATAGTGTCGTCATTACCACGCCCTGCATTTACACCTGGGAAAATTTTTGTTCCTCTTTGACGGAAAATAATTGACCCAGCTGTGCAGAATTGTCCATCGCCTAATTTAATACCTAATCTTTGGCCGCGACTATCACGACCGTTTCTAGTAGAACCACCGGCTTTCGTGTGTGCCATAGCTAATTAACCTACAATTCCTGTTATTTTAACACGTGTATAAGGTTGACGATGTCCTAATTTACGTTTGTGTGTTGACTTTGCATTGTGACGATATACAACTATTTTTTTAGCTTTGCCTTGTTTTTGGATCTCTCCAATAACTTTTGCACTTTCTACATAAGGTTTACCAATTTTATTGTCAAGAAGTAACACTTTATCAAAAGTAACTTTTGATCCTTCTGCCCCTTCAATTTTTTCAATAAAAATTGTTTCACCTTCTTTAACTAGAATTTGTTTACCACCTGTTTCGATTATTGCTATCATTTAGCATAACCTCCTATTTGTGGCTCATCTTTAAGGTAATTATTTTAAAAAAATAATATTTAAACCTGTTCAGAATGGTTACAAAAGTAACTCTTTTATTTTAATACAAAAATCTAGTTATGAGAGTATTTTTTATGTTATTTTATGCTTTTATGCTTCTTGAGTTATTGATGAACATTGTAATACTAATAACTTACATAAACAGGATGATATACAGGCTGTACATTTTTAGAACTTGCTACGCTTGCTTTTGTTTCATTTGTGTCTCATTTTGAACTTCCTGTGCTTGTTACTTCTCCTTTTTTAGCTTTAGAAAGTTTTACTAATGACACAATTTTAGTAGCTATTGTCACAATTGCAGAAACTCCGGCAAGAGCGGCAGTTATAGAAAAACCACCACGAATATGCTTTTCTTGATTTTCATCAAGCTTAACAAATTTATTTTGTTCCATTTTCCTCCTTTCATTTATTTAATTAGGCAATTTGTGTTCAAAAGCACAAAAAAGAAAAAAATTGGGAAAATCCCAACTTTTTTCCAAACTTTTTTCCTACTTTAATTGACTTCTTCTTAATTCTTCAATGTTTTCATTAAGTTTCTTAAGTTCTTGGAGTATTAATTCATCTGTTGTTGGAGCAGCAACAACCACAACAGGTGGATTCTTCTTAGCCTTTCTTGCTTCAACTGCATTCTTAATCAAGAAATAAAGGATTAAGAAAAGGAAAATAATAAGAGCAACAATGATAAATGAAATTAATGCTGCTAAGAACTTCCCAATTAAAACAGGGCCAGCTTTTAGTTCAGAAACTGCTTGTACATTGAATAAAGAAGCTATCGCAGCCATTATCACATCGTTTGCTAATGAGCTAATAACTGCATTGAATGAAGCACCAATTAAAACACCAATTGCTAATAGTAGCATATTGCCACGTTTAACTGATGCTCATGCGTCGTTTACTGATTTTTTGAACATAATATAATTATATTAAATTCAGGGCAAATTATTATCATAATTTTGAGCATATTAACCAATGATACTATAAAACAGGTATATTAGTTAACATATTGTTTTTGCGAATAGCAGTTAGATTAATAATGACTTCTAAAGTTGGAGTTTAATCAAACAAATTCTTTTGCTAATTAAGCAAAATAAAAATGAGAGCATAATTTCTCATTTTACTGACTATTATTTTTAGCAATTGTTTCCGCTACTTTTTCTCTTAAAGTATGTAACTTTCCAGGAGTCTTATGATACGCATTATCTCCTAATTTTTCAATTAACACTTTTGCCTGTGGATCATCTGATCTAACGCTTGTGTCAACTAAAGCAACATGTAAAATTCTGTCATGCAACTTGTATGCTGATGAATGAACGTTAATTATAGTATTTGAAGGAAATTCATCATCAATAACTTGTTCATTAACTTTTTGATATTTAGGGTCAAAAATTTGTCCTTCAATTGGTTTAAGTTCTACAAAATTATATTTTTTAAACATTTCATCAAATTGTCAAGTAATCATTCTATAACCCTTAGAAAAAGCTTTTAATTTTGGATCATCAAGCAATTCAGCCTGCATTTCTGAACTTAAACTAGTTACTTTGTATAAACTATAATAATTAACAAATTCTTCAAAAAACTTTTGCAATGCATATTGCTCAACTTCTTTTTTTAATTCATTAGGGATAACAACCGCTTTTGGGCCTTCTTTTTCTTTTTCTAATAAGATTTTTAGTAACTCATTCTGTTTAATAAGCTTTTCATTCTCAACAAAAAGCGAAAGAATTCTTTCTTGTGCTTTTGCTAATGGATCATCATTTATTTCTTCTTGACTTTTGTTTTCACCCTCACTTGTATCTAATGCTTTTTGTTTTGTTAGCTCCTCATAGTTTTTTAAAGTAACCTCAAAAAAGAGTTTTTGATTTCTATATTTTTCATTAGGATGATTTTTAGGAATTTTTAATTGAAATTTGTAACTTGGTTCAATTTCATTGTGTAAAAACTTATCATCGAAGTTTTGTAAAAAATTATTTTTTCCTAAAACTAATTCATGATCCTTTATGCAAAAAGGCTCTATGAGCTCTTTTTTAGGAGAATATGCATCAATATCTACTATTAAGATGTCGC
This sequence comes from Mycoplasmopsis agalactiae, assembly GCF_000089865.1. Taxonomy (GTDB): domain Bacteria; phylum Bacillota_I; class Bacilli_A; order Mycoplasmatales; family Metamycoplasmataceae; genus Mycoplasmopsis; species Mycoplasmopsis agalactiae_B. The sequence goes on from NC_013948.1 coordinate 706,161, forward strand.
CTTTATCAAAAGTTTTTTTAAATTCACTAGCTTTATTCACATTTTCTCCTTTATTCATCATATTCATTTATCAACTCTTCTAATATTTCTAAAGCGGAAATACCTTTAGCATAATTCATTCTGTTGGTGCCAACTAATGAAATTTCTTTAATTTTGTTATTTTGCAACTTTTTGGCTATGAATGTACTATGATCGCTGCATATAGCTATTTTTATATTTCTATTTTGGTCTGATATTTCAGAATCAATTATTTCTCAAATAGATTCATTTTCAATCTTGTGCAATATTTTTAGTAAATCTTGTCTTGAAATTTCATCAGCTAAAATGATATTGTTTCTGCCATAAATATTATTTTTATTAACAAATGTAAAATGGAAAACTTGATTTATGTACTCTTCTAATAATGTTTCATAATTTTTTATTGATTCAGATAGTATAGGTCATAGTGCTTTAGCAGATGAAGCTAAATTAATTAATGATGAATTTACAAGTCTTTGATTAAATACTTTAGTCGCAATTGCTAAGTCATTCATCGAGTACATTTCTTTATTAATGTTTATGTTATTAGTAGTTGTTTTGTTATACGAATCAGTTATTAATACTATTCCCTCTCTATCAGACAAAGGAACTAATTGCAAGTTTTTAAGTGTTGCATTTTCATTATTTTCAGTAGTAACTAAAGTTACCCCAATAGATTCAGTTATTATTTTTGCTGCTTCTTCAACTGTATTTTCTATTGACACTCTTCTTCGTGCAAAAATGTCTTTTATTCTTTCTTTAAAGGCATTTGTGTCAAAATTTACTAAATACATTGCATAGTATTCATAACCTTTAGCTGAAGGAACCCTTCCACTTGATGTATGTGTTTTTTCTAAAAATCCATACTTTTCCAAATCATTCATTAAGTATCTAACTTTAGCACTAGAAAAATTTAACTTAAAATTTTCTAATAATGCTTGTGAACTAACAGGCACACCGTCTTCAATAAACATTTCAACAGTGTATTTCAAAACTGTTTTTAAGTCTGCAGTTAAACCAAAATCATCTTTTTTAAGCATAATATAATTATAAACTTTTTTAGCATATTAATAGCTAAAGTGCTAAAAAAGTAGTTCAGCGTAAAATGCTGTTTTATAGGCATATTTGTCTCTTGCAACTTAAAAGATGTTCACTTTAATAATTAGAGTGCTAAAAAAAGAACCTTGATGGTTCTTTGTTAAGAGTTTACTATTTTGCGCTCTTTTTAGCAAGTCTTTGGTTAAATTTGTCAATCATACCTGTTGCTTTTGTTTTTGCTCTGTCACCAGTATAAACAACGTGACATCCTGAACAAACATCGATTGAAATTGACTTTTTAGTTGTTCCAAATGTAAATTTTTTTGAACATGTTGAGCATGTTGCTTCAACAGTGTTGTATTGTGGATGTATATCTTTTTTCATAATATAATCTCCTAATCTTAACTATTTTGAATAGTGTTCGATAACAAAGTTTTCTTTAACATTTGGATTTAATTCACTTCTGTCAGGAAGTCTGTCAACTTTAGCTTCAAAGTTTTTAACTGTTAATCAAGCAGCAGCAGGTTTTGATTCTAAAGCAGCTTTAACTTGATTATTGTTTTGTGTCTTAGCTTTAAGTGTAATAACATCACCTACAGATATGTGCATAGAAGGAATGTCAGCATTTTTTCCATTAAGTTGGAAGTGTCCGTGTGCTACTAATTGACGAGCTTGTCTTCTTGTTGTTGCAAATCCTGCTCTATAAACAACATTATCAAAACGACTTTCTAAAAGTTGTAGTAAGTTTGTACCAGCAACACCTTTCATTTTGATAGCACGAGCATAAATTTTTTGTAATTGTTTTTCGCTAATACCGTAAATAAATCTTACTTTTTGTTTTTCATATAGGTGCAATCCATAGTCAGAAAGTTTAACACGTTTGTTACCATGTTGACCAGGTGCATAGGTACGTTTTTTGCCTTTTGAAAATTCTTTTTCGTTTTCTAAAATTGAAATCCCGTAACGACGAGCTTTTTTGAAAACTGGTCCTAAATATCTCATTTTTCCTCTTTCTGCATAAAAACATCAAAAGGAGACAATTTCTCTATTCTCGATGATTTTTTAATGATTTCGGTTTACAGCTAACTTACTTTCAAATCAATAGAAAATATCATATAGTGAATAAATAATTATCTGCTGTTAATTATGCAAAATAAATTTTATTATAAATTTGTAAAAATATAAGCAATTTTATAAGGCAAAATTGTGTAAACTGCAAGACACTAATAACACTGTTTTATAGGCTTTTTTGTTAAATGGTTTTTTGAACTAATCTTTTTTTAAATTAAGACTTTAATGATTTAATTACTTTATTTATTCATAAAGCCATTTTAAAATACTGAAATTTTCAGGAAACATTCTGCTTTGAATCTTCACTAAAAATATGATATTCAAAAACTATGTTCTCCTTTTCAGAATCATAGTAAATTGATACAGAATTTTTGCTGTTGTCAGAATAAAGCTTTAAAAGTGCATAATTACTCTCGCATCAAGACTTAAATATGACTACTTTGTTAAATAGTTTGCTTTCTAAATATTTATTTTCAATAATTGAAACTAAATTATTTAAATTGGCAAATTCAATTTTTTTATATTTCTTAATAACGTGTATACTGCCAAGATTTTCTTTGAGTGAGTTGTATTTGAATGACAGCAAATTGTTTCTGTTTCTGTAAATGTTAAGCATTCAAACTAAACATATTAAAAAATAGTAGTTATTATGAATTTTTGAGTATCTTGGATTAGCATTGATTTTTTCAAATGAGTATGCAAATAAGCAGTTTTCGTCATTTAATAATTCTTCAATAGTATCTGAATTGTAGTAAAAATATCTCATTTTATATTGCTTGATTAATTCAATTATTTGGCTACTTGCATTTGGCGGAATAACAACAAATAATTTTTTAATGTTTACCTGATTAGATCTTTTTAACTCTTCCACTAAAAAATCTAAGTACAGCAAAACTACCTGATCAAGCGAAAGATTTTTAAGCTTATAATCAATTAGAAAATCAGTTGCTAAATTAGAATAATTATCAATATAAATAATGCTTTGATAGTTTTTTAATTTTGGTAATAGGTTTTTAAATGTATCAAAAAATTTTCTGCTTTTGTTATTGCTTATTTTACTTTTTTTAATCTTAAAACTGGTATCGTAATTACTAAATAATTGCGAACATAACGATAGTGAATAATCATTGTTTACTAAAACCAAGCTTCTTGACTTATAACGAGGTCTTACATTAAAAAAAGCTTTAAGAATCTCTTCTTTTGATGCTTGTACTGATATTAAATGGTCAACATTTAATAGCTCAGCTTCATAATTAAGATCATTATCAACTGATTCTAATTTTTTGTTACTACAAAAACTATCATGTACTTTTTTTAAGATATCTTTTTTTACGTAAAACCTTGTTTTATAGTCATATATGACAATAGATATAAATTTTGAAGTTTTCGAAATTATAAATTTTACTACGTAATCAATTTTGTGCTTGTGGCATGCTATTTCATCAGTAGAAAAGTCTGTGCCAATATGAGAGTCGTATGAATAAACTTTGAAGTTTTTGACAGGTATATTTTTGATGTATTTGACTATTTTATAGTGCTTAAGGTCTCCTTGAAAAGACAATAAAATCTTTTGCTCACTTTTATTATCAAGTATTGAACAAATGTGTTCAAAAACTAAAGAACATGTTTGTTCACTTATTTGTTCTTTTGTTGTTGACTTTAAAATTAATGAGTTTCCTGTAATAGACATTAGGATTTTATTATTTAAATCACTGATCATTAAGCATATCCTTAAAATTAATCAATATCAATTTCTATAGTCTCTTCATTGATGTCGCCTTTATCTAAGAGAATTTCTTTAGTTTGATTTTTTATATCATCAATGAATTTTTCATCCTCAATAGTTTCATCTAAAGTTGAATCGCTTTCTAACTTAACAATCTCAACTGCTTGAATTTGCTCTTTCTTCTTTAAGTTGATTAACTTAACACCTTTTGTTGCTCTACCGGTTTCATTTATATCCTTGATAGGTATTCTAATTGTAAGACCGCTTGTTGTGATCATTAGAATCTCATCATGTGGATTAACAAAACGAGCAAAAACTAAATTACCTGCCTTATCACTGTTTATGCCAATAACACCTTTTCCGCCTCTGTGTACTAATCTAAAAAGACTGTGGTGGGTAATTTTACCAAAACCATTTTTGCCAATTGTTAAAATCAATTCACCTTCAGAACTTGATGATGCTGAAATACATGTCTCATCTTCTGCTAAAGTAATTCCTTTTACACCTGTAGCAATTCTGCTTAAAGCTCTGAATTCATTTGAGTGAAACTTAACAATTCTTTGTTTGCTATTAGCTAATAAAATTAGTTCATCATCATCAATAATTGAAGCACGAATAAGCTCATCTTCCTCTTTGAGGTTGAATGCACGCTTACCGTTTATATTGATAATTTGAAACTCTGAAAGACTGGTTTTTTTAATTATTCCTAATTTTGTTGCAGTGAATAAGTACTTATCATCGCTGTATTCATCAACAGCAAGCATTGAGATGACTTTTTCACCTTCATCAACTTTAAGTCTAGGAATTATGTTAATAAATGAAGTTCCTTTTGATTGTCTATTTAATTCAGGAATTTCATGAGCACGAATTCTATAAACTCGCCCATGGTTTGTGAAGATGAGCAAGTCTGTATGGGTTGTTGTTGTGATAATTGATGAAATATCATCATCATTGTATGTTTTCATTGTTGTTATACCAACTCCACCACGTCTTTGAGTCTTGTACTCTTCTAAATCAATTCTCTTTACATAGCCCTTTGTGCTAGTTGTTATAACAATATCTCTTTTGCTGATTAAATCTTCATCATTAATTGATGCACTAATATTTTTATCAATTACTGTTCTACGCTCATCAGCATATTTGTTTTTGATTTCAGTTAATTCATCAATGATTAGATCAATTAATAAATCTCTGTTAGCTAAAATGTTGGTAATTCTTTCAATTTCAGCAGCTAAATTTTGCATTTCTTCAATCATGCCATCAACAGCTAATCCAGTTAGTCTGCCTAAACGCATATCAACAATAGCTTTTGTTTGTTTTTCACTTAAATCAAACCTTGCTGATAGATTACTTTGTGCATCTTGATCAGTTTTAGATGATTTAATTATTTTAATTACTTCATCTATATTTTCAACAGCAATTTTTAGTCCTTCTAAGATATGCATTCTATCATTAGCTTTATTTAAATCAAATCTTAGCCTTCTAGTAACAACATTTTCTTGGTGTTTTAAATAAACTTCTAAGGCATATTTAATGTTTAATAATTTAGGCTCGCCATCAACTAATGCAACAAAATTAACATTGTAATTTGATTGAAGTGGAGTTTGCCTATAAAGCTTATTTAATATGATTTCTGGAACTTCACCTTTTTTAATATCAATAATTATTCTAATACCATTTCTGTTTGATTCATCACGTAAATCAGCTATACCTTCAATGGTTTTATCTTTCATTAATTGAGCAATCTTCTCAATAATTAAAGTTTTCTTTATTTCATATGGTATTTCCGAAACAATAATTCTGCTTTTACCATTTTGCAAGTGTTCAATTTTAGCAATTGATCTTACTGAAATAGAGCCTTTACCTGTTTCATAAGCCTCTTTAATTCCTTTTGTGCCCATAATCATAGCACCAGTTGGAAAGTCTGGCCCAGGAAGAAACTCCATAATTTCACTTATGCTAATTTCTGGATTTTTAGCTAAAGCAATAGTTGCATCAATAGTTTCGGCTAAATTATGTGGTGGAATGCTTGTAGCCATACCAACAGCAATTCCCGATCCACCTGAAACTAATAAATTTGGAAAACGTGAAGGAAGAACTGATGGTTCTTTTTCAGTTGCATCATAATTATCAACAAAATCAACAGTGTCTTTTTTAATGCCTTCTAACATTAAAGCAGCAACTTTAGACATTCTAGCTTCAGTATAACGCATAGCAGCAGCTTGGTCACCATCAATCGAACCAAAGTTACCATGGCCATCAATTAAAGGATATCTCATAGAAAAATCTTGAGCCATACGCACCATGGCTTCATAAACAGATGAATCACCATGTGGGTGATATTTACCTAAAACGTCTCCGACAATTCTAGCGCTCTTACGATGTTGAGTACCACTTGTTATGCCTAATTCACTCATATCATAAAGTATTCTTCTATGAACAGGTTTTAATCCGTCTCTAGCATCAGGCAAAGCACGAGAAACAATAACGCTCATTGCATAATCTAAAAATGAGACTTTCATCTCTTTTGAGATTTGCATTGGAATTATTCCATCTTGCTCAATTTCAACTAATTTTGGCTCAACTTTATATTCTGGCTTATTTTGTGGAATATCTTCTTCATCTTCATCATTATTTTTGTTGTCTTTTGGCTTTTTGAAGGCTATAAAAAGTTCATCTGAAGAATCATTTTCTTCATCATAAGCTTCTTCATTTAATTTGTCACTATCATTGATTAATTTTTCTTTTTCATCATCATTTATTTTAGCCATAAGTAATTCTCTCCTTTATATTAAAAAAGGCGTAATATTATAAATATAATATTAATTTTACCAAAAAATCACTTTTTTGCATTATAAACTAAGCAAAATTTAGTGAGCATATAATATTGATTTGTACTACTACTAAAACATTTTAATTTTTAAGCATTTTTAAATTATTTGATTATATTTCGTTGAATAAATATTATTATATTTTTTGCTGTTTAATACTATGAAACAGGCTAATTAGTATAAACTAACAATAAGCAATTTTGCATTCAATTTTTGAAGTATCTTTTAGAATAAATAAAAAATTTAACTTTTCTAAGCAGAACTTTTATAATAGTTTAATTTTACATTTGTCTACTTGTCATACTACTGAATTTAGTATCAAAATCATAAGTTGAAAATTACATACTCTTTCCTTTCCTATTATAGGAAACAGATGATTTTGGAATCATTTAATAAAGTGAACTTTTTAGGGAAAAAAACGGCTATTTTCCCAACTTTTTATTGTGTTTTTTACTCTCGTATATTTTGCACTGACAAGCGAAAAATAAATTTCTATTGCAATTAGATTTAACTCAATTTTTATGTTGAAATTTAAATTGTATGATGGACTTCTGTTCTCATAATATTTGTGGTGTTCTAAGCAAAATCTAGTAGTGCACTATAGCAAAAAACACCAGCAGTTTGCTGATGCTTTTTTTCTAGAAGTAAAAATGCATAATAAACATTTATTTTCTGTACGAATGCAAAACCATTTTTCTTGCAATGTGTATTAATTGCCTATATTAAATTACATATTTCTTCTATACAAACATTTTCTCTAGCAATGTATTTTTAATATTTTTAAGACTGTTAAGCTTACGCTGATGAAGGGTGATTAGGGAGTCTAGGCTAGAAAATAGCTTAGCAATTTTGTTTTGTTCCTGTAAAACAGGCAGATTCAACAAATTATCTTCAAATTGCTTCAAATTGAGAGTATCTCTAACGGACTTATTAGAATTGTTGGCAACAATTTTATTGAAACATTCGCTTTTAAATCATAAATAAATAAAATCGGGGTTACTATTAGCAGAAACCTTAAAAACTTCATAAATTGGACTAACTAAGCCATTTATAGTGTTTTTAAACAATGCGATAGACCCTACATTGATTCTTGAAGGATTATAGGCAAATGTGTCAAAAGAAATAATTAATGAATTTTTCTTGTCCGCATAAACGGCCTTGCCACCTTCATCAAAAAATTCTTTTTGATCCACAAATCCTTCTTTATTAGACACTGAATAGCTAATTAAGGTTAAATTTTTGTCATTTTTTTGCCTATAAGGCAATAAAATACCCCTTGCTTTCCACTGTTCTCAAGCGTTAGTAAATTCTTTGAATCTTATGCTTGGAAATTGAGATTTTTCATCACAAAACATCTTATCAAGCAGTCTATTTTTAAGATTTTTTAAGCTAGAAAGCTTACGCTGATGAAGGGTGATTAGGGAGTCTAGGTGTGAAAATAGGGATGATATTTGAGATTGTTCTTCAAGATTTGGAATTAAATATTCAATTGAAGAAATAGATGACCAATTAACATAAATCTGAGTATTTCCTTGAGCTAAAAGGGTAATTTTTTCTCTACTATTTGAATTTAATAATGTAAAAATAAATTTTGATAAAAATCTATCTTTATTAATATCTATTTTTTGAACTCTCTGGTTGTAAACAAATTCATCATCTTTCTCTATTAATAAGGCTTTTCCGAGTATTTTTGCTTCTGAAGATTTATCATTAAGTATCATAACAATGTTGTCTTTTTTGAGAATTTTATCCTTAATAAATGGAGAATAATCTATTCTTAAGCCTTGATCATTATATGTGTTGTCTTCTGAAAAACTTCCTATACTAATAACTTTGTATTTGCCATTATTATTAAAAAAATTCTCTATAGAGCTTCCTCCAGTTGATGTGCCAAAATTACCTAACTTTTCCTGTTCTCAAGCGTTAGTAAATTCCTTAAATCTGATCTTAGGAACCAATAATTTTCCGCTCATAATTTACTTACCGCCTAAAATCTTAATAAGTTCATCAATGGCTTTCATATCACTTTCTTCACCTTTAAGATCTTTTAATAATTCAACTAACTCACGCTCGCTTGCTACTATTTGGTCATTAATATCTTCTAATGTGTCACTGTATTTTTCAGCTAATGATTCGATTTTAGAAATAAAATCATCAACAAGATTTATTCCTATTTGATTAATTTGCTCAATAATAGGAGTTGTTCATTTTTCAATTAATAACTCATAAAATTCATCACTAGAAAGACTTATATACTTGTTGTATGACTCTTCAGATAAGAAATTAGATAATTCCTTTTTGTCCTTATCAACTTTAGATATTTTGCTTCTAAGCAAACAAATACTTGTTAGCTTAAATTCTATGCTTTCTTGATTTAATGAATCTATGTCTTTTAGCATAGATTTATAGGCTTTTTCGATATTTTCATATTTAAATTTGTTAGCATCAAAATCATAAATTTCATCAGTTTTTTCTTCTTCAGAAATTGACTTCTCTAATTCATCTAATTCATTTTTAAGACTTTCAGATTCATCAAATTTATCACGCATTAGTCAGTATTTATCGCTAAAAAACTTTTCTTGAATTAATTCTAAGTTCAAAATATTTGATTTATATCCTTTAGCAGCACTTGATTTGCTTTTTCCTTCGATTTTTTCAATCTCACCATTTAAAATTTCAGATAAAGCATTAGTTTTATCTTCACTCTCTTGGTAATATTTACTTATTAGCTCAATGTCATCTTTGATTAAGTCAAAATTATTGACAAAAATTTGGTAAATGTCATACGCATCAACTAATGGAATGCTGTCCATATTTTCAAAAATATAGTCAGTTAGTGCTTCCTCAAACTCAACAAGATTAATATGCTCAAATTGTTCAACTGAGGTTACAAAATTTTTGAAAAACTTTAAAAATTTAGTGCCTTTTTTATCAAAACTATTGATGTATTCAGACACATTTCAATCACCTTTAATAGTTGAATTTATATCTTCTTTAGCAACTTTTAGTTCATAATAATTGTTTGCATTTATTTTGAATAATTTGTCCTTTAAGCCTGTAAATAAGCCAAAGAAGTTATCAAGCTTTTCTAACTCTTCCTTGCTTATACCACCATGCATTAGTGAATAAAGATCATGCTGTTCTTGTTTTTTAAAGTTATCAATATACCTAGAAATATTAAGATTGTAATCATTTGCAACAATTTCATCAAGCAACACACGACGTGAAAAGTTTTCTATTTCAATTCTGTTATTTACTACATCAGCAATTTTTTTAATGTGCGATTTAGAAAATTTGTTGTTTTTGCCTTCTTTAACATAAAGTTTTGAAGCATCAACGAATAAAATATCTTTTTCGCTTCTGTGTTTTTTAAGAATCATAATTATTGTTGGAATTCCAGTGCCATAAAACATATTGGCTGGTAGGCCAATAATTGTGTCTATTTGTTGTTTTTGAATCAAAGTCTTACGAATTTGGCCTTCAGAATTTCCTCTAAATAAAACTCCATGTGGCAAGACTATCGCCATAATACCATCAGGCTGCACATGATAAAGATCATGAAGTAAAAATGCATAATCTGCTTTTGTTTTAGGCGCTATGCCATATTCAATATATCTAGGGTCTAAAGTATGTTTTTCAGCATTTCAGTTTTGAGAATAAGGCGGATTTGAAACGACAGCATCAACTGATAAATGCTGATATGAGCTATAGTCATTATTTTCAAACATTGGTCAATCTTGCTCTAAAGTATCACCATTACGAGCATGAATTTCAGTTGGGCTGATGTTTTTCATAATCAAATTCATTCTAGTCAAGTTAAAAACTTCAGCTTTTAACTCCTGTGCATAATAGCTTACTGGACTATTACCACTGTTATATTTTTTAAACTCTTGGCCAATAGTTAAAAGCAGTGAACCTGAGCCACTTGTTGGGTCATAAACTTTAATAAATTCCCTGTCTTTTAAGTGATACGCAACTATTTTAGACATTAATTCTGATACTTCATGTGGAGTATAAAACTCACCAGCTTTTTTGCCAGCTGATGAAGCAAAACGGGCAATAAGATATTCATAAATGTAGCCTAAAACATCGTAATCTTGATTAGTTGAAGGAATATCATTAATAATATCTAGCAAGTCAGAAATTACTTTAGTTTGCTCGTTAGTCTCCGCACCTAGTTTGCTTAAATCTCTTTCAAATTTTGCAAATAAATCTTTAAATAATGATTTATGCGCATCATTAATGCTGTTATTAAAGTTATTAAAAGCTTGTTGAAAATTTTGAATATTAAAGCTGCTTTTGTTTTCTAATCATGCAATAAATAAGTCTGAATAGTCTATAAAATAGCCATTTTCGTCAATGCACTCTTTTTTTGCATCCTTGAATATTTCATAGTCGGCTTCTAAATTATCACCAGTATAAAAAGCACTAAAATTAGGCATATTGTCTAAATATTTGCTATCAAGATATTTAAGCTGATCTTTAGATACTCAATTCTTAATTAAATAATCAGTTTGTTTTTCGCACAAAAATTTATAAAGTATTAGCCCCAAAACATAGTCTTTATATTCATAAGCTTCTAATTTGTCTCTTAATTTATTGGCTGCAGCTCAAATTTTAGAACCTAATTTTTCCTTAGTTATCTTGTTGCCCATATACTCCCCTTTGCTATAAAAAGTTATAATATTTTAATTATATTAATTAAGTCATAAAAGCTGCAAAATATGACTTAAAAACTATGCTTTTATTTGTATTTTAAAAATTTAATTTTTTATCAGCAATGTGTGGGTTATCTAATTAACTAGCTTCAAAATTTAGTTAAAAACTGGCGTGAAGTTTCTTCAGTATCAAGTTATTTTTCTAACTTTATTTAGGATCTGTTAATCATCGACTAGCAGCTTTACAGCACAACCCTTTAGCCTCCTTAGTCATCTTTTAGTCTAAGCATGCCAAAATGTGAGAAAACTATTTATACTCGTAATAAAAAGGGTAAAAATACCTTGAATTCTTTGAATTGCTGCCAAATTACTCTAAAAATAAGTAAAATATATAAAATAAAGGGTAATTCTACCTTAAATTTTACGAGGTGTCTATGCAAATAAAGAGAGGCTTTTATTTGAATAAGCTTGTTGAAAAAATGAATAATAGAAGAGTAAAAATCATTACAGGCATAAGAAGATGCGGCAAGTCCTACTTGCTTTTAAATCTATTTTATGAATATTTGTTATCTAAAAATATTCAAAAAGAGCAAATAATTACAATGACTCTGGAAGATATTGAATTTTTAGAATACAGAAATCCTATAAGGCTAAATGAATATATTAAGTCTAAAATTACTGATGAAAATAAGAATTACTATGTAATTATTGATGAAATTCAGTACTGTGAAACAATTAAGAATCCATATTTAGAAAATGGTAATTATGATGTTAGTTTTATAGATGTTATATTAAACTTAGTCAAAATGCCAAATGTAGATGTTTATATAACTGGAAGTAATTCAAAAATGCTTTCAACTGATGTGCTAACTCAATTTCGCGACAGAGGCGATGAAATAAGAGTAAATCCATTATCTTACAGTGAAATATATGACTTATTTGAAAACAAGCAACAAGCATTAGAGCACTATATGGTTTATGGTGGCTTGCCTGAAATATATGCCTATAGTTCTGATGAAGAAAAAAGCAAATACTTAAAAGATGTTTTTACGAAAACATATATTAAAGACATTTTAGAAAGACATAATATATACAATGAAAAGGAAGTGTTAGAAATACTATTAAACTTTATTTCTTCTTCAATTGGCTCACTAACAAATCCAACTAAGTTATCAAACAGATTTTTATCAACTAAGAATATCAAAATAGCTTCAAACACTATTTCAAACTATCTAGACTACTTTTGTGAATCGTTCATTATTTCAAAAGTCTATAGATATGACATAAAGGGCAGCTCTTATTTTCAAACACCATTAAAGTACTATTTTACTGATGTTGGATTAAGAAATGCTTGACTAAATTTCAAGCAAATTGATCCTTCACACCTTATGGAAAACATCATTTATAATGAATTAATTAAAAGAGGGTTCAATGTTGATGTTGGAGTTGTGGAAAATAGAATAAAAGAAAATAATGTATTTAAAAAAAAGCAATTAGAAATTGATTTTGTTATTAACAAAGCTCACCAAAGATACTATATCCAATCTGCCTTAAATATAGATACAAATGAAAAACAACAACAGGAAATAAGATCGCTTATTAATGTAAACGATTCATTTAAAAAGATTGTTATTGTTAAAGATAAAATCGTCCCAAGACATGACGAAAATGGAATTTTATACATTGGACTAGAACAGTTTTTATTAGATGAAAATATAGTAAATTCTTTAGTTTAATTACTTTTATATTCTAATGGAATCAAAAAGTAAAATGGCCAACTAACTTGCTTTTAGTTGGCTTTTTATTACTTAATAGCTTTGTTATTGATTATTTATTGCAACTAACTTTGCACATATTTTTCTGTTACGAAATTACTTTTGTGCCTGTTTTATAGTTTTTTCTGTCAAAATTAATGATGAGGATTTAATAGTAGTAAATAAATTATGTTTTATGGTTTTACACAATCTTATCTATGCTAATTAACAAGATTTTTTTGTAGCGAAAGATCTAATTTTTTAAGCCTAAAATTAAAAAAAATACTAACGCTTGAGAACAGGAAAAGTTAAAAAATTTAACAGATAGAATCATTGAAAAAAATACTCATTCACAGTCTTCGCGTGTTCTAACAATATCTCAACATCAGGGATTAATTGATCAAAATGATTTTTTCAACCATAGAGTTGCTAGCAAAAATTTAAAAAATTATTTGCTTATAAAAAATGATGATTTTGCATATAACAGAAGTATTTCTGGCGAAAAAATATTTGGTGTAATTAGAAAATTGGAAAATTACGAAAATGGCGTTATTTCCCCTGTTTATATAGCTTTTAGGCTAAAAAACAAACATGTAACTGATTCTGTTTTTCTACAATATTACTATTTAACAGATATATGACATAAGGAAGCCAAAAATATTGTTTTTAAAGGTGCAAGGCAATTATTAAATGTGTCAATAAACGATTTTTTTGACATGAAGCTAATCATTTCACCAAATTATTTAGAACAACATAGGATAGGCAGACTTTTATCTAACCTAGACTCCCTAATCGCCCTTCATCAGCGTAAGCTTTCTAGCTTAAAAAATCTTAAAAATAGACTGCTTGATAAGATGTTTTGTGATGAAAAATCTCAATTTCCAAGCATAAGATTCAAAGAATTTACTAACGCTTGAGAACAGGAAAAGTTAAAAAATTTAACAGATAGAATCATTGAAAAAAATACTCATTCACAGTCTTCGCGTGTTCTAACAATATCTCAACATCAGGGATTAATTGATCAAAATGATTTTTTCAACCATAGAGTTGCTAGCAAAAATTTAAAAAATTATTTGCTTATAAAAAATGATGATTTTGCATATAACAGAAGTATTTCTGGCGAAAAAATATTTGGTGTAATTAGAAAATTGGAAAATTACGAAAATGGCGTTATTTCCCCTGTTTATATAGCTTTTAGGCTAAAAAACAAACATGTAACTGATTCTGTTTTTCTACAATATTACTATTTAACAGATATATGACATAAGGAAGCCAAAAATATTGTTTTTAAAGGTGCAAGGCAATTATTAAATGTGTCAATAAACGATTTTTTTGACATGAAGCTAATCATTTCACCAAATTATTTAGAACAACATAGGATAGGCAGACTTTTATCTAACCTAGACTCCCTAATCGCCCTTCATCAGCGTAAGCTTTCTAGCTTAAAAAATCTTAAAAATAGACTGCTTGATAAGATGTTTTGTGATGAAAAATCTCAATTTCCAAGCATAAGATTCAAAGAATTTACTAACGCTTGAGAACAGTGGAAAGTAGGCGACTTAATAAAAAGTGCCAAGGTAAATATTTGCAGATCTGTTGTCAAATATGGGAAATATGAAGTCATTGAACAAGGAATTCAATCAGTCTTTGGCTACTCTAATAACACAAATGAAACGCCTTATTGGGATTATGAGCCAATAGTGTTGTTTGGAGATCACACACTCTCCATATACAAACCAAAATCTCCTTTTTTTATAGCATCAGACGGCGTTAAAGCATACTATTCATTAAGAACCAACGGATATTATTTATTCTATTCACTAGAGAGATATAAACCACTGTCTGATGGTTATAAAAGATATTCATCAACACTAAAATCATTAAATATGTGAATAACAGAAAATGATGTAGAACAATCCAAAATATCATCTCTTTTCACTCTTCTTGATTCCCTAATCACCCTTCATCAGCGTGGGTAAAAATGAAAGGGGAAAATGAAAAAAACAGATATTTTGCTGTACAAATATTTTCAAAATTGAATAAACGTTTACAAACGAGGTTCTATTAGAAAGGTTAGTTTCAAAAAATATGAACTAACTCTTGATTGAATAATAAAATTGGCACCAGACTTGAAAATTTGTGATCTTGATAGAGTAAGCTATCAACAAATTATAAATGACTATGCTGAATGTCATGAAAGGCAAACTACAATGGACTTTCATCATCATTTAAAAGGCTGTTTGCTTGATGCTTTTGATGAGGGGCTTTTAACTAAAGATCCAACAAGAAAGGTTGTAATAAAAGGCAAGGCTGCTAGGCCAAAAAAGATTAAATTTTTGAGCAATTTTGAGCTGCAACTTTTGCTCAAAGAGCTTAATTTACAGGACAAATTGAACTTTGACTGACTTATTTTCTTAATTGCTAAAACAGGGCTTAGATTTTCAGAGGCAGTTGCTCTTACTCCTGATGATTTTGACTTTACAAAGCAACTTTTAAACATTTCCAAAACTTGAAATTACAAGGAATTAGGCGGTTTTTTACCTACAAAGAATAAGTCTTCAGTTAGAAAAATTCAGCTAGACTGACAAACAATTTCTCGTTTTGCATCTTTAGTACAAGGGCTAGAAAAAAATAAACCAATTTTTGTTTTCAAAGAAAAGGTTTTTAATTCAACAATTAATGACATTTTAGCGCGTAGATGCAAAAAAGCTAAAATTCCAGTTATTAGCATTCATGGACTAAGACATACACATGCATCTATTTTGTTATATGCAGGTGTATCAATAGCATCAGTAGCTAAAAGACTAGGTCACTCAAGTATGAATACAACTGAGCGAATCTATTTACATATAATAAATGAACTAGAAAATAAAGATATTGATCTTGTCATGAGATCAATATCTGCACTTAATTAATAAAAAGTATAATTACCCACGTAATTGATGCTGCATTTGCAGCATTTTTATATAACTTTAAATTTGCTTTCTCTTTGCTCTAAAATAAAGTCTTTAATATATTTTTTAAATTGTCCCGGCTTAATGCTGTCTGCATTTGTAAGCTTTAATTTTTTAGCAATAATTATCTTAATGTCATTAGTAAGTTTTACATTGCATAAATTTCCTAATCTGCCATAGGCATTAACTGGTTCACTAGAATTAATTATTTCTTTTAACTTATCGGAATCAATATTCATTTCACTAGCAAAATTTTCAATGTTTTCGTTGTATTTTTTCTGAATTTTGGCAACAACACAACTTTTAAAATCAAATTCATTGAATGAATCATAGTTTTGTAATACTTCGTTGATGCATTCTCTAGCTAATTCTTGGTGTTCTTTAGGATACTTATGAATATACTTTTTGTTTATTTCTTCTCAAGAATTTTGCACACTTGCATCAGTTTCATTATTAGCTTGATTATGGTAGCTACTTTTAATCTTTAAAAGTAGTGTATTTAGATATTCTTTATCGATAGTGATATTAATTGATGAATTATCTACATCAGCTAGTTCAAAAATTAAAGACTTTTCGTCTTCATTTTCGACTGTAATCTTAAATTTAGAAAAATCGATGTCCTTTATTCTGGCATAAATTAGTTCATATTGATCTTTTGTTAAGTTAATTGAATCTTTATTTTCCTCTCAGTCAAAACCTAAAATCTGTGCTGATGTTAGATTTTTTCTAATTTTTTGGAAATTAGATAAAAATGTTTTAAACTCATACAAAACATCTTGATCATTCTCATCTATTTCATTTACATCAGGTACTGATTCAAAGTTGCTAAAGCCTCATTTATTAAATACATTTTGTATTTTGCCAAAAGATTCATTTATTTTAGAATAAAAGTTTTCAAGACTCTTAGGCAAGGCCATTCCAGGATCAATATCAACATATTCAGTTAAGGCTTCATGCATATTTCATCTCATTTTGCCAGGCTGTCTAAAAAATACAACATTGCCATAAGGTTTAGTGACTGGATTATAGTTTCTGTTAGTTCTAGAAATAGCTTGAATTAAGTGTTCAAAGTTCATTGTTTTATCAAAATAAACTGTGTTTATGTATTTTGAATCATAGCCAGTTAGTAACTGCTCAACAACAATTAATATGTCTAGTTTAAATTCTTTATTTAAATTATTGTGATTGTATTTTCTTGATAATCTATTTTGAATATCGACTTTAAAATTAGCGTGACTATTGTCAAGATTATTTTCATCAAATTTTGTGCCAAAATCTTGATTATACCTAGCAATTATTTGCTTAGTTTTTTCAGATTTTATTAGCCCTTTTGAATAATTATCAGCATTTTCCGAGACATATGTGGAAGGATCAAAAAGAGCAGTAAATTTGACCATTTGGCCTGTTTCACTGGTTTTTTGGATAAATATTTCATAGTACTCAATTGCATCTTGAATCTTGCTTGTTGCAAAAATAGCTGAGAAGTTATTATCAAGATTCTTTCTTTTTCAGTCTTTTAAGATTTCCGTTACAACTTGCTCTTTATAGTCTCTACTATTTTTAATTTTGTTATAAAGATTTTCTTCATAATTTAGCAACTCTTCATCTTTAACATTGATTAAATTCTTAAGACTATTAAGCTTAATTTCTGCATTTGCAGGGTTAAAAGCTGAATCATTTTCGTCGCTATCTATTGTGTTAATTGCAGGAAGTAATACTTTATCAATAAATTTGTAGTCACAACTAAAGCCTAAAACTTTTTTATCTTCAATGCCGTTTTTCATTGTGTACTTATGCAAAAGTGGGCCAAAATTACTTTCAGTAGTTAGCCCATATTTTGCATTTTTTTCAAAAATTGGTGTACCAGTAAAACCGAAAACAACTGCATTTGGATTATTTTCAATGATGTCCTTATACATTTCGCCATTTGTTGATCTGTGCGCTTCATCAAAAATAAACACAACTCTTTTTTTAGTTATTTCTTCTAGTTGCTTAGCATATGAATCTTTATCAATGTTAGACTGTTTTTGAATAGTCGTAATAACCAATTTATGTTTCATTGATTCAGTAGCAGTTGATAATTTTTTTACTAAATCATATGTATCATCAGCTTCAGAAACTTCAATTTTTCCTGAAGAATTAAAGTTCTTAAAAGCATTTTTAGTTTGAGTTCCTAATTCAATTCTATCAACAACAAAAACTACAATATCAGCTTGATTTCATTCTAATAATAATGTTGCTAATTTAAAACTAGTTAATGTTTTCCCTGAGCCGGTTGTATGTCAAACATAGCCACCTTTTAAGCTTCTTTTGCTTCCAGTGTCTTTATAAACTTTATTGGTAAAAAATTTCTCTTGTATTTTTTCTACAGCATGAATTTGATAGCTTCTTAAAACCTTTAAAGTATTATCAGCAGCATCTGCAATTGTAAAATCAGCTATCATTCTGTGCGCTCTAGGGATTCTAAAAACCTTATCAATGATCTCTTTTCAATCATTAATTAACTTATTATTTTCATCAGTTCATTTTAAGAATTTTTCTGGAACAATTTGCTCAAAATCATTTGCTCTAGGCATATACATCATTTCATTAGGCTTCATTGCAGCAGTAATTTGTATTAGCTTAAAAATGCCTCTTTTATAAAGGCCCAACTTAGTGTAATTCTTAATTTGTGTAATGGCTCTAATTAGCTCTTCACCCCTGTTTTTAAGCTCAATATGAATTAATGGCATACCATTAATAAGCAACATTACATCGCCTCTTCTTTGTTTTGAATCTTCTAATACATCAGTTTTAACTTGCCTTGCAATTTGATAAATGCTTTCGCCTGCATTTATGTCTCTTCTTTTAAAAATTTTAAGTTGAATTTCTTTATTAAGCTTTTCTAAATCTAATTTATTAGTTCTAATAATGCCAATATATTCGCCATTTATAAGTGTGTTTATGTCAACAGGATTTTGACAATTTTGCACTTTCTGAATAATCTGTTGCATTTCTTCATCAGATAATTCAATGCCATTAAGAACGTCTTTATTGTTCTCAAATAATATGTTTTTTCAGTTTTCAATTAAGTCATCTTCAGTTACATTATCTAAGATAACATTGTACTTTTTAGAGCCACTAAATTTATCAGGAAAACCTTTTCAACCGCACTCTTGTAAACATTGAACAACTGCATCTTCAAAATCTTTTTCACTATTAAATTGCATATTTCTCCTATACAAACATTTTCTCTAGCAATGTGTTTTTGATATTTTTAAGACTGTTAAGCTTACGCTGATGAAGGGTGATTAGGGAGTCTAAAATATCTATGGTTTTTATTATTTTGATTTGCTCACTAACAATTGGGAACGAAAATTTGGTATTTAAAAAGTCAATTTTTGTAAACATAGGATAAGTGCTCTCAAAACCATAAAATTTTTTACCTACTTTAGTAATAAAGAAATACAAGAATTTATTCAACAATGTATCAGTTGTTTTTGACTCAATGATATGGTTTTGTGATGAAATAAATGTGCCATTTACATATTTTACGTTAGGATTTCTTGCTCTTCCTATAGTTATGACTTCCCCTGTGTTTATTAAATTTGCTATCTCTTTGCTATATTTACATTTTCAGTTATTGTTATCTGACGACGGCAAAAGAAAAACTTCTCCGAAATATTGATTTAGTTCTCATAGTTTTTGCGCACTAATTTGTGGAAATCTATTTAAAATAGTTAAATTTCCCAACTTTTCCTGTTCTCAAGCGTTAGTAAATTCCTTGAATCTTATACTTGGAAATTGAGATTTTTCATCACAAAACATCTTATCAAGCAGTCTATTTTTAAGATTTTTTAAGCTAGAATGCTTACGCTGATGAAGGGTGATTAGGGAGTCTAGGCTAGAAAATAGCTTAGCAATTTTGTTTTGTTCCTGTAAAACAGGCAGATTCAACAAATTATCTTCAAATTGCTTCAAATTGAGAGTATCTCTAACGGACTTATTAGAATTGTTGGCAACAATTTTATTGAAACATTCGCTTTTAAATCATAAATAAATAAAATCGGGGTTACTATTAGCAGAAACCTTAAAAACTTCATAAATTGGACTAACTAAGCCATTTATAGTGTTTTTAAACAATGCGATAGACCCTACATTGATTCTTGAAGGATTATAGGCAAATGTGTCAAAAGAAATAATTAATGAATTTTTCTTGTCCGCATAAACGGCCTTGCCACCTTCATCAAAAAATTCTTTTTGATCCACAAATCCTTCTTTATTAGACACTGAATAGCTAATTAAGGTTAAATTTTTGTCATTTTTTTGCCTATAAGGCAATAAAATACCCCTTGCTTTCCACTGTTCTCAAGCGTTAGTAAATTCTTTAAATCTGATTCGCGGAACTAATAATTTTTCACTCATAACTCTACTTACCGCCTATTATCTTGATAAATTCATTAATGGCTTTCATATCACTTTCTTCACCTTTAAGATCTTTTAGCAAGCTGACTAATTCACGTTCATTGTCTACTATTTGATTATTAATATCTTCGAAAGTGTCACTATATTTTTCAGATAAAACTTCTATTTTTGAAACAAAATCATCCACAACGCTTATTCCTGCTTTATTAATTTGTTCAATGATTGGAACAATTCATTTTTCAATCAAAAGTTCATAAAATTCATTGCTATTAAGACTCATATACTTCTTATATGATTCTTCTACTAAAAAGTTGGCTAAGCTTTTTATATCACTTTTAGCAGCTTCCATTTTTCTATTAAGTATGCAAATATTAAGAAGCTTATACTCTAAGCTTTCAGAATCTAAAGAATTAATTTCTTTTGCAAAATCCTTGTAGATCTTTTTAATGTTTTGGCATTTTCATTTATTTTCTTTAAAATTATATATCTCATCACTTTTATCTTCTTCTCCAATTGACTTTCCTAATTCTTTAAACTCACTATTAAGATTTTTTATTTCTTCATCTTTATCTTTTGCTTGTCAATACCGGTCACTAAAGAATTTTTCCTGTAGTCACTCTATATCAAAAATGTCTGATTTATACTTTCTTAGGAGATTTCTACTTCCTTCCCCTGTGTTTTTTTCAATTTCACCTTTTAGTATCTCTTGCAAGACAATACTCTTATCTTCATGATCTTGATAATACTTACTAATAAGTTCAATATCATCCTTAATTACATCAAAATTATTAACAAAAATTTGGTAAATATCATATGCGTTTACTAATGGAATGCTGTCCATATTTTCGAAAATATAGTCGCTTAAAACTGTTTCTAATTGCGCTAAATCAACGTGTTCAATTTGTTCAACTGATTTAACAAAATTTTTAAAAAACTTTAAAAATTTCTCGCCTTTTTTGTCAAAGCTCTTTTTGTATTCAGTAACGCTTCACTCACCATTTATAGTAGAGTTAATGTCTTCATTAGGAATTTTTAGCTCATAATAATTGTTGCTATTTAATTTAAATAATTTGTCTTTTAAGCCTGTAAATAAGTCGAAAAACTTATCAAGCTTTGCTAATTCATCCCTACTTATGCCCCCATGCATTAGTGAGTAAAGATCATATTTTTCTTGCTTTTTAAAATTGTCAATATACCTGGAAATATTAAGATTGTAATCGTTTTGAACAATTTCATCAAGCGATACACGACGTGAAAAGTTTTCTATTTCAATCCTATTATTTACCACATCAGCAATCTTTTTAACATGAGACTTAGAGAATTTATTTTTTTTGTCTCCTTTAACATAAAGTTTTGAAGCATCAACAAATAAAATATCTTTTTCGCTTCTGCGTTTTTTAAGAATCATAATTATTGTTGGAATTTCAGTGCTATAAAACATATTGATAGGAAGGCCAATAATTGTATCTATTTGTTGTTTTTGGATTAGATTCTTACGTATTTGTCCTTCAGAATTTCCCCTGAATAAAACACCGTGAGGCAAGACTATTGCCATAATACCATCAGGTTGAACATGATAAAGATCATGAAGCAGAAAAGCATAATCTGCTTTACTTTCTGGAGCTATTCCATACTCAACATATCTAGGATCTAAGCTATGTTCTTTAGAATTTCACTTTTGAGAATATGGAGGATTAGATACAACTGCATCAACCGATAAGTGTTTGTATGAACTAAAGTCATTATTTTCAAACATTGGTCAATCTTGTTCTAAAGTATCACCATTCCGTGCATGAATTTCAGTTGGGCTAATGTTTTTCATTATTAGATTCATTCTAGTTAAGTTAAAAACTTCAGTTTTTAACTCTTGTGCATAGTAGCTAACAGGACTATCACCGTTATTGTATTTTTTAAACTCGTGACCAATAGTTATAAGCAATGAACCAGAGCCACTAGTTGGGTCATAAACTTTGATTACTTCTCTATCCTTTAAATGATATGCAACAATTTTAGACATTAATTCTGAAACTTCATGCGGAGTGTAAAACTCTCCAGCTTTTTTGCCAGCAGATGAAGCAAAACGAGCAATAAGATATTCATAAATATAACCTAGAACATCATAGTCTTGGTTAGTCGAAGGAATGTCATTAATAATGTCTAGCAAGCTAGAAATCACTTCGGTTTGCTTATTTGTATCTGAACCTAGCTTACTTAAGTCTCTTTCAAACTTTACAAGTAAGTCCTTAAATAATGATTTATATGCATCATTAACACTATTGTTAAAGTTATTAAAAGCCAGTTGAAACTTTTGGATATTAAATTCATTTTTGTTTTCAAGTCATGATGAAAACAAATTTGAATAGTCTATAAAATAGCCATTTTCGTCAATGCATTCTTTTTTTGCATCCTTGAATATTTCATAGTCGCCTTCTAAATTATTACCAGTATAAAAAGCACTAAAATTAGGTATATTGTCTAAATATTTACTATCAAGATATTTAAGCTGATCTTTTGTGATTCAGTTCTTGATTAAATAATCAGTTTGTTTTTCGCATAAAAATTTGTAGAACACAAGACCCAAAACATAATCTTTATATTCATGTGGCTCTAACTTTGCTCTTAACTTATCAGCAGCATCTCAGATCTTAGAACCTAATTTTTCTTTAGTTATTTTATTGCCCATATAATATCCTTTTACTATTAAAATTGTTTAATTAAATGCTTAAAAATATGTTGTAGTTAATTAGATTAATTAAATTATATTAATTAAGTTATAAACATGCAAAATAAGGTTTAAAACATGGTTTTATTTTTAAAAAATATTTTTGGCTTAGCATTCAAAATATGATTCAGAAAATAGAAAAAAATAAACACAGCTAAAATATGAAATGCTTTTTCATAGTTTTGCAATATTTTTTTAATCTTATTTGTCTCGTATCAAAATTGTTTATATAAAATTCTGCTGTAAATTGAGCAACTAAAAATTGCTTAAATTTTATATTCAAATTGTAAAGGACTAACAAAATGAAAAGAAAATTAATTTTAATAGGGGGGGGGCTTGCTTTTGCTAGTTCTTTCTCAATGATAGCAGCATCATGTGATGGCAAAACAAAAGAAGCTGAAAAGGAAATTAAAGAGCCAGTTAAAAAAGAAACTGAACAACATAAAACTGAATCAGCATTAAATGAAGCGCCAAAGAAAGAAACTGCTAAAAAAATAGAAACAACTGATGACGTTTCATTAAAAGCTTCATCAGAAAAAATAACAATGTCTGATTCTAATTCTGCTTTATCAACGTCTGCTAATAATGTTACAGCGCTGACAAATACTAAGGATTCGAATGATGATCTAGAAGCTGTTAGAGCATCAAATTATATATATGATGTTTGAGCACGTGATATTTATAAATACCAACCAACTGAGAAAACTCCAGTAGCAAAAGATCCTAACAAAGAACAAGAAGAAAAAGCAGAAAAATCTGCAAAATTAAATTTAGTAAGCAGAGACAATAAAACACTTGAAGAAAATCAAAAGGGCAACACTTTAGTGACTGATTGACTCAAGAATACAACTGGTAAAGGATATGGAGTTGGTCGTGTAGGTCGTCAACCAGTTACTTCTTATACAAACTAAAAGATTCTTTTACTAATTACTTATTCTGATACTTGCTATTATGTGAAAACTCAACTTTTGACTTTAACAACCAAATTTAATTTAAATCCATTACTTATAAAGCTTTTCTTTTGCTAAGAGAAGTTTTATTTTTTATTTAAACATTATTTATTTTATGCTTAAAATGATGTATGAAAAGTTTTCAGTTCCTATTTATTTTTTTATTTTATATTAGGGTTGAATTACATTTTTTTAAGGTAATATATTTCTTATTTTAATTTGTAAAGGACTAACATATGAAAAGAAAATTAATGTTAATAGGGGGGGGGCTTAGTTTTTGCTAGTTCTTTCCCAATGATAGCCGCATCATGTGATGGCAAAACAAAAGAAGTTGAAAAGGAAATTAAAGAGCCAGTTAAAAAGGAAGATTCTAAAAAAGTAGCTGAACAACCGAAATTAGAAACTACTGAAAATGATAAAACCAATAAAGAAAACATGGCTAACTCTATGCCTGCTGAAACAACAAACAATTTAGGATCAACAGCACCAGCTAATGAAACAGCAAAAAGAACAGACACAACAGAATCTGACTTAGAAGGTGTAAGAGCATCAACATACATCTATGATGTTTGAGCTAGAGACATTTACAAATATGAACCTAAAACAAAAGATGACAAGAGTTCAAAAAGTGATTTAGATGCAGTGAAGGCATCAAATTACATTTATGATGTTTGGGCAAGAGATATTTTTAAATATGAACCTACTAAAAAACCTGCTAAGTAGAGGTTTTAACAATGAATAAGCGAAAGAAATGAAGAAGTGTTCATCTATAAAGATAGAAATATTTATTACCTCTCCAAATAAAAAGCTATCTGGCTTAATCTAGTTTCTTTCAAATAATGGATAAACTAAGCTTTGTGCTTGGTTTTTTAATTCTATAAAACAGCTTTTTTGGTCAATTTATGCATCATATAAGCTAATTAACTTGCTCATAAATACTTTTCTCGGTAATGACAAAATCCAGACTTTGATCAATGTCATCAATTTCAATTTTTTCAACTTTTTGTTCATCAAAACATATGCCAACTTTTAAATAGTTACCAGGATTCTCATTAAAAAAACGATCATAAAATCCTTTACCCATACCTATTCTATTTAAGTGTTTATCAAAAGCAACTAATGGTGTAAAAATACAATCAATTTTATTTATTTCACAAATAATATCTGATGTTGATTCCTTGATATTAAATACATTAGATTGATAATTGCTAGTGTTATCGACCCTAGTCATAACCATTTTATTTTCTCCTATGACTTTTGGAACATAAACACTAATATTATTACTTAAGCATCAATCAATTATATGATATGTATCAACTTCATATTTTGTTGATAAATAAATACAGATTTGCTTGAACCTGTATTTATTTATAAAATCTATAACATTATTGCTAATAATCAAATTAGCATTTGACTTGTAACCAAGAGATAACAGCCTGCGTTTATCTATCATTAGTTTTCTTAGTTCTTTTTTATTCATAGCTTGTTTTATTTTCTAAATCTTTTAACTAAGAAATAAGTCATAGTTGATAATGCAGCAACTCCAGATGCTGCAGCAACTGAAATTCCAGCAATTAGTCCCGCTTTATTTCCGTTGCCCTTGTTTTTATCTACTGCATCAGGAGTAAAACTATTTTCAGGTATTAAAATCATAATATTATTGTTATCATAATTAAATTTAGGACTATTGCTATTTGTATTTGGAGTTGGAATTGGTTTTCTGTCAGGCACTGGTTTTGGTTCTAAATTCGGCTTAGGTTGTGGCTCTGGCTTATTTATAGGCTTAGATGGCTTATTAATTTCTTTTTTTGAGATATTATTTATAAAATCTTGCAAGTACTCTAAGTCATATAAATTTTTGGCACCTGTTTCAATATTTTCATCGAATAGATAATCTGGCTTTATGCCAAATTCAGTTGTTTCAAAGTTTTTGTTGGTAAATACAGTGTTGCTACTAAGCTGAATAATATCACCAGTTGGTAAAATATAATATCCAATAGCAGATGAACCACCAAAAGTGTCATAGCCAATAATTTTTCCTAAATTATTGTCCCTAACTAGTTGTGGAAAAATATTACCCGCACTAAATGCAAATGGTGCTGTTAGCACAAAATAATTAAAGTCATATTTTGGTTTCTTGGATTTGATGGTTTCAATTTTCTTTTCGCCTGATAAAGGATTATAAGTTCAAACATTAAATGGTTGGTCTGTTAAAAAACCCATAATTTCAAAAGCAGAACCAATGTAGCCTCCACCATTAAGAGTTACATTGAAAATAATGTTTTTAACTCCTTTATTTTTTGCTTCTTTAAGTGAATTTTCAATATGTTTGGCACTATTTTCATCAAAAATTTTGAATGAAATAACTGAAGTTTGGCCATCAGGTGTATATACATTAGAATACTCAATATTGTCTTTAAAGTAAAGCTGTCCTAGTTTTTCTCCCAATTTAAGTCTATCAGAGACTCTTTTATTCATTGGAATTGGATGCTTTATAACATCAGGGCTTTTAGAGTAATAGCCATCCATAATATATGCTGAATGAAAATCATCTAAATCATTAACAATTTTTCTCGTTGATAAATAATGAATATCACTATTGGTATGCGTAATTTGATTTTTGTATTCCTCAACAAAACCTTTGTATGAATCGTTTGACTCAGGTTTAACACCATAGTAATAATCAAGCAAGAATGAAAAATACTTAGTTTGAAACTCTTTTAATCCTTGAGGTATGTTATTATCATTATTTTTTGCTGACTGTTTTAAGTAAACAGGCCCTAAACCTTGTATTGATTCAGCAAATCTAAATAGATTAAGAACTTCACCATTGAAATAAGTTTGAACATTAGATTCATTTAATAAAATTTGGTTTAGTAATATTTGGGGTAGATACAAATCATTTTTATCTTTTAGAATATCGATCTCATATTTTTTAAGATCATATTCAAATGATTCAGTTTGATTTTTATATTTTCTATCTAAGAATTGAATATCTAATTTTTCTTCCCCACGCTCATAATTTCTTAGTATTTCTGTAAAAAATTTGTAATTAGAAACAAATATCTTTTGCTTTGTGTAATCAACTGTTAATGTTAATGGATTTGTGCTATTTATAGCTGTTTTATAGGTTAATACAGCTTTATCACCATTAAAGCTAAAGTTTATATTTTCATTTTTAACTATCTTTGAAATACTTTTCAAAAACTCTTGAATTCCAACATATGCTACATCATTATGTAGGTACATTTTGACTTTAGCATTTTTAGGCTCACGATTTAATTCTTTTGCTAATGGTATTAAATCAAACTCTTTTAATTTTGAACTTATACTTGTATCACTATTACTATTGCTAGTTGTTGACATTGAAATAAGAGGAGCAATAGTGCAAGAAGTTATGAATAAACTTTTTAGTTTCTTAATTTTCATATTTACTATTACTCCTTTATTAATTTATCTTTATTGCTTTCATTAACTATCTTTTGAATATAATTAAGATCGAAAAGCTTATCAAAATCATATTCATTATTTTTCTTTTCAAATTCTATATCTGGCTTTACACCTAATTCATAAGAATTAAAGTCAAAATCACTTAGTGCATAATTTCCACTTCTTCTGATGATGGTGCCTGTTGGCAATACACTAACTCTAACTTCTGAAGCCCCTCCAGCTGATTGATACCCAATTATTTTAGCTAAGTTATTATTTTTTGAAACAGATGCAAACATATTTCCAGCTGAATAATTTATTGGTGAGGTTAATATAAAGTATTTAAAGTTAAATTCTTTATTATCAACTTTAGACTTTATATTGGTTATTACTTTGTCCTTACTTAATGGATAATATTTATTATATTTATAGCTATCCTTTGCTAAATATCCTAAAATTTCTCAGGTAGCTTGAACCGAACCACCACGATTTAATGTTAAGTCAAAAACAATATTTTTAGCGCCTTTGTTTTTAGCTTCTAATAATTGTTTTTTAATTCCATCAGTTAAAAAACGAGTAAAAATGTCAATTTTTATTATTGCAGTTTGCTTATCAGAAGTGTATCTTATATCTTTTTCGTTTAAGTTGTGCTGGCTTTCAAGGTTTAATAATTTGCGTTCATATTCTTTGAATCTTTTTCTTCTTTCTTTTAATTCTCTAGTATTTGGCTCTTTTATTTTATTTTCCAAATCACTTACATATTGATGTCCTCAAAGAAGAATTTTTGTATGGATATCATCTAAGTCATAAATTAGTGAATTAAGCGCTTCAAAATACTTTACATTATCCTCACTTAAAATATTTTCTTTATAGTTTTCCAAAAATTGCTTATATGAATTGCTATTTTTGGATCTAATTGGATAAAAATTATCTAACAAGAATAGTAAATAATTAAACTCAAAATGTCTATAATTAAGTGGAATAGGTGAATTCTTGGCGTTTGAAAGCAGTTTTTTCTTATCGTCATTAACTTTATTATCATGAACTTGATTAAATTCAAAAATATATACTTTATCTCCATTAAAATAAAGTTGATTTTCTGACTCACCTAATATTAGTTGATTAAGCATTACAAATGGAAGATAAATTTTGCCATTTTTGTTGAGTATATCAATCTTATATTTTTGCAAATCTATCTTGAATTCATTAAATTTATTATTAGTATCCTCATAAAATTCTAATTTGTCTTCAGGCTCATATGGTTTAACCGATTCGAAGAAATCAAAACCAGAAACCGTTATTTGTTGTTTGGCATGGTCAAACTTTATATAACTTTTTAATGTAATATTTTCTTTTTCATTATTTGGCGAAATATACTGTTTTATAGAGTTTAAAGTAAAAATTTCATCTGTTTTATCAACTTCAAACGATCTCTTCAGTTTATATAATTTGCCATTATATAAAATGTCTTTAGTGTCTAAATTATCATTTAGTGCTAAAACATCTTTAGATAACTCAACAAACTGATCTAAGTCAATATAGTCAATATCATTGTATTCAACAAACTTAACACTTTGGTTTTCTATGTTTAATGGTACCAATGTTTCTAATTTATGATCTTTTTCGACAAAATTAGAATTTGTTATTTTTTCAAATTTTAAAAATATTTTTGTATCTTTTTTGGGTTTAAAATTATCAGGCAAATCCTTGGTAAATTTACTGTCTAAAAAATATCCAGCTAATCTATAGCCTGATTTAGCAAATTCGGATAAAGCAAAGGGTTTAAACTCCTTGCCTTCAATGTATTTTTGACTTTTAATGGTGTTTTCATTCTCGATGTAACAAACATTTATTATTTTTTGAATTTTAGCAATCGGAACTACATTTGGTGCTGACTTATCATTTTTACCTTTGCCAGATGTTTCGGATGAACCATTTTTATTATTTGCATTAGGATCAGTATGTGGACTAACACTTGGATTTGATGGATTAACAATAATTGGTGAATCATTACTATTTTTTGAATTGGAGTTTATGCAACTAATTGATAATACTGGAACTACTGGAGTTGTTAATATCAATAAAAAGGGCTTCTTAGTCATTTAATCCCCTTGGAAAAATAATAATAAGTATGAACAAAACACACTAATTACTAATAATTATACAATTTGTAACAATTCAGACTAATATGTAAAAAATATGCCATTATTAAAAAGTGTGGAAACATTACTACATTTATAGAAATTTTTCTTGTTTACTAATTTTCTAAACTGAAACTTAAAATGCTTATAATTATTTATAAATATATTTTAATATGGCTTAAAAATAAACATACATTTTGTGCATTTTTGCACAATTATTGTATTTTTATATAAATGGAGACTTATATGATTAAAGTTAGAACTAGATATGCGCCTAGCCCAACTGGATATCTACACATTGGTGGTGCAAGAACTGCCCTTTTTTGCTATCTTTTTGCAAAACACTATAATGGCTCATTTGTTTTTAGATTAGAAGATACTGATGTAAAAAGAAATGTTGCTGATGGCGAAAGAAGTCAGTTAGAAAACTTAAAATGATTAGGAATTATTCCAGATGAAAGTCCACTAAACCCTAAGGAAAAATATGGCAAATATAGACAAAGTGAAAAATTAGACAGATATAGAGAAATTGCTAATGAACTTGTGCAAAAAGGCCTTGCCTACAAAGCTTATGACACTTCTGAAGAATTAGAAATGCAGCGCTCTGAAGCTGAAAAAAAGGGGATTGCGTCATTTAGATATGACAAAAACTGACTTAAAATTAACGATGAAGAAAAGCAAAAACGAGACAAAGCTGGTGAATACTCAATAAGATTTAGTATGCCTAAAGATGTTGT
Organism: Mycoplasmopsis agalactiae; assembly: GCF_000089865.1. Classification (GTDB taxonomy): domain Bacteria; phylum Bacillota_I; class Bacilli_A; order Mycoplasmatales; family Metamycoplasmataceae; genus Mycoplasmopsis; species Mycoplasmopsis agalactiae_B. The sequence goes on from NC_013948.1 coordinate 736,594, forward strand.
TTATGAATGAGATGACATTGTAAGGGGCGAAATTAGCTTTGATTCTAATGATATTGGTGACTGAGTTATTCAAAAATCTGATGGCTATCCTACATATAATTTTGCGGTAGTTGTTGATGATTTTGATATGGAAATTACTCACGTACTAAGAGGCGAAGAACATATTACTAACACTCCTAGACAGCTTTCAATTTACAAAGCACTTGGATGAAAGGCTCCTGAATTTGGGCACCTTACAGTTATAACCAATATGGAAGGTAAAAAACTTTCAAAAAGGGATACTTCATTAAAACAATTTATTGAAGATTATAAAAATGATGGCTATGATCCTCATGCTATTTTTAACTTCTTATCACTTTTAGGCTGAACTAGTGCTGATAATTCTGAAGTAATGACTCATGATGAAATTATTGCTAAATTTGACCCTTCAAGATTAAGCAAGTCACCTTCAAAATTTGACATCAAAAAAATGCAATGATTCTCAAAACAATATATTAAAAATATGGATAATGAATCAATTATTAAGCAGCTAAATTTAAATAATGATGAGTGAACCAATTTATTTGTTGACACTTTTAAACAAAGCGTCTTTGCACTTAAGCAATTATTAGTTGAAAAAGAAAACTATGATAAGCCTTCAGAAACTGCTCCAAGTCTAACTCAAGCTGATCTAGAAGTTGTGCATGCTTTTAAAAATGAGTTTCAAAATAAAGATTTTACAATTAGCCAAATTCAAGAAGCAATTGACCAAGTAGCCTTTAAAACAGGCAAAAAAGGCAAAAATTTGTTTATGCCTATTAGACTAGCAACAACCTACATTGAACATGGCCCTGAGTTAGCTAAATCAATTTATTTATTTGGCAAAGACATAATTTTAAAAAGACTTTCACAATGAAATTAATATTTACTTCATTAGTCAAGCAACCAAATACTGAAAATGTAAAGATTGAAACTGAAATTGATGCTGAATGCGAAATTTATAAAAATCCTGATGGAGTAGAAACAAAAGCATACACTTTTAAAGAACTTGATACAAATGTCTCTACTAGGATTGAATTTACTGACTCTAGCTTAAATATTTTTAGAGATGCAGTTACACTAGTGTTTAAACTTAATAAAAAAACATATGACTCTTCAATCTATAATGAAAATAATCAATTAATTCCACTCATCTCAGTTCTCGACGAAATAGATTTTGAAAAAAACAAAGCCGCTTATAGACTGCTTATACAAGATGCAAATGATAATGAAATTTTATTATCTAACTGTTTTATAGAGCTAAGAGAAAAATTAAACTAAATCAAGAATTAAAAATCAAGCAATTGTTTGCTTGATTTTTTTACTTTTTGGAATGATTATTTAGCTTGTTCAGCAGCTGCTCTTTCAGCTCTTCTTTTGTCACGTGCTTGTTCTAATTGTAATTTGTGTAATCTTTTTTCAGCACGTAATTTATTCTTGACTCTAACAATTTTACGCATGCGTGTGACCCCTTTTAATATGGTGATTTATCTATTTTACCATAATGCTTTAGTTTGCATAATATTTTATGCTTATTTTATGCCAAAATATGCTTTAATTTCATCGACTTTGTCTAAGTTTTCTCAAGGAAATATTACATCTTTACGTCCGAAATGACCAAAGCAAGCTGTATTTTTATAAATAGGTTTTCTTAGTCCTAATTCATGAATTATAGCTCTTGGTCTTAAATCAAAAATAGCATTTATAGCATCAATGATTGATTCATTTGATACTTTGTTAGTTCCAAATGTATCAACAAAAATTGAAACAGGTTCAGCAACACCAATAGCATATGACACTTGTATTTCAAGCTTATCAGCGACTTTAGCAGCGACTAAATTTTTAGCTATTCAACGACATGCATATGCAGCAGAACGGTCAACTTTTGTAGCGTCCTTGCCACTAAAAGCCCCACCTCCATGATGAGCAGTTCCACCATATGTGTCAACGATTATTTTTCTGCCAGTTAAGCCAGCATCGCCTACAATCCCACCAATTACAAATCTGCCAGTTGGATTTATTAAAATTTTACTTGGCATATTCATATTATATTCATCCATTATTGGATAAATTATTTTTTCTTTAATGGTTGTTTTAAAGACGTTTTCGTCAAAATTTTCATCATGTTGACATGAAAACAAAACAGTGTCTACTTTAACTTTTTCTTCAGAAAAATCTAAGGTTACTTGACTTTTCATATCGCTTTTAGCATGCTTAAATTCGTCTGATTTAATTAATTCACTAGCCTTTTGCACAATTCTGTGTGCTAAAGTTATAGCAAGAGGCATATATTCTGGAGTTTCATTTGTTGCGTAACCAAACATAATTCCTTGATCGCCTGCACCAATTTCATCGTCATCTAAAAGCACACCTTGTGCAATATCATCACTTTGTTTTTTAATATTTAATATAACTTCAGGTACATTGATTTGGTAGTCTTTATCAATATTAAAAATCGTTTTAAGTGCAACATCTTTTATATCTACAGTGGCATTAGATGCTACTTCGCCTGTTATATAAATTTGATTGCCAGAAGCAACAGTTTCTATTGCTAATCTTGAGTAAGGATCTTGTTTGATAAATTCATCAATTACAGCGTCGCTAATTTGGTCACAAATCTTATCAGGATGACCTAAACCAACTGATTCACTAGTAAATAATACTTTTCTTTTAATGCTCATAAAATAAAACTCCCACCTATTTATTTATGCAAATAGGTCGGGAGAAAATTTATCATAAAGCATGTTAGATAATATATCTCTTGCTGTCCACCTTACAATAATACGCAGGTTGGCTTGCATCATAGCTAGCAAAGCTCCGCAACTCTATATGCTATTTGTTGTAAAAATTATTTTATCTTAAAATGTAAAATGGCAAAGCGAATTACACAATTAATTTGCACTGGTAGCAAATTCGTCTTTTTTAGATTTTTTATCTCTTTTGAAAAAATGTTTCATTGATTCTTTGTAATTTGCTCAAAATTCTGAACGAGTGGTGTAAGCCTTAATTTTGCCGTCTTCCTTGACAATGTGCAATTTGTCAAAAAGAGCTCAAAGGGCAACGAATAATACTGTTAATACAATACCTAAGAAAATGAAAAGCAAGATGTGAGTTGGTCAAGCCATTACTTTACCAAACTTTTCATATAAATCATTATTTTCATTAAGACCTAAGTATCAATAATTTGATTTTCAGCTTGGATCTTTTGCATATGTATCAAGTGCAAAATTTAACCCAAACATTACTAAACAAAGCACAACAAAGAATGTAATTGTTTCAACAGTTGTTTTAAATGTGTATTCAAATTTAGAAATCGCAAATAAAATAAATGGAACAATAAATGAATAAACATGAAGTAGTAAATAATCTCAGAATCAGAAGTTATCAGCACCTGAATATTCACCCATTGATGGCACAAATAGAGCAGAAATTGCACCAAAAACGCTTAAGAATCCAAAGTATTTAATTAAATCAGGCCTATTGATAATCATTGCCACAGACAAGAAAATAACCATAAGCCTACAAAAATGAAGAGGCAATACTTCAAATTTAAATCCATAATCAGTATATATAACAATTCCTATTCTTGCTAATATTCCTAATAATGACAATACCCCAAAAACCCTTCAAAACAGCACTTTTGGCATAAACATTATTTTTGTAGTTCTTGCATAGTCTTCTTTAATTACACGTCTAAATAAGCTTATTAATAATGAAGCTACTAATGTTGCTGCTACAAAAGATCAATAAATTGATTGCGACAAAAGAGCACCATGGTTATTTTTAAATGCCAAAGTGCCTTCAATATATTTTTCGCTAAAAAGTCTAGGAACTAGAAAATTGTTAATTGCTTTCATATATTTCCCAATTATATATTAAAATCCACCAGAGCCAAAACCTAATTTATTAAGCTCAGAGAAGTCTCCACTCTTTACTCTTTTAGCCATTTCAGTCATGTTTTTTGACATCTGGTCAAAGTCGTTTAAGAGCTTGTTATACTCTTGTGCGCTTCTGCCTGAGCCTTCCATAATTCTTTTTTTTCTAGAAGCTTGCTTGAGCAATTTAGGATTTTTTCTTTCTTTAAGTGTCATTGAGCTAATTAATATTTCATAAACTGCTAATTTTCTTTCTGCTTCTTCAATTTTTTCAGGATTAATTTTGTTAGCTAAACCGGGAATCATTTTTAAAATTTTGCTCATTTTCCCAAGTTTTTTGATTTGCATTAAATTGTTCATTAAATCGTCAATTGTAAAATTGCCGCGTAACAATTTAGCTACCATATTATTAGCCATTGATGGGTCAATAACTTCTTCAGCTTTTTCAATTAAGCTCATAACGTCGCCCATGCCTAAAATCCTATCAGCCATTCTGTCAGGATAAAATAGATCTAAATTGCTAATTTTTTCACCAGTACCAATAAATCTTATTGGCAATGATAAAACTTTGGAAAGACTAAGTGCAGCGCCTCCACGTGCATCAGAATCAAGCTTTGTTATAACTGAGCCAGTTAATTTTAATCTGTCATTAAAAGCACTTGCAACATTAATAATATCTTGACCACTAAGAGCATCAGCTACAAAAAAGATCTCTTGTGGCTCACTAATGTTTTTTAATTCTCATAATTCATTCATTAAAGGTTCGTCAATACTCAAACGACCTGCTGTATCAATGATAATAAGATCGTTTTTATTTTCTTTTGCAAAAACTAAGGCATCTTTAACTATTTCTTGTGCAGAAAAATTAGTACCTTTTTCAAAATAATCAACTTGTATGCCTTTAGCCAGTGTCACTAATTGTTGCACAGCAGCAGGACGGTAAATATCAGCAGCAACTAAAAGAGGTTTTTCAATTTGGTTCTTCTTCTTTAGAAAATAAGCAATTTTGGCGCAAGCTGTGGTTTTACCACTACCTTGCAGCCCTGTCATCATGATAATGTATGGCTTTTTTGTAATTTCAATTGGTCTAACTTCTTTGCCTAAAATATCAACTAGCTCATTGTGTACAATTTTGATCATTGTTTGTTCAGCATTAAGTGTGCCAACTAAATTAGCACTAAGTGCTTTTTCTTTAACATTAGCCACAAAGTCTTTAACAACCTTTAAGTTAACGTCAGCTTCTAGCAAGGCCATTTTGATATCTCTAGTTACACCTAAAATATCTTCTTCACTAACAACAGTTTTGCTAGCCATTTTTTTAATAGATTTTTGTATTCTGTTTTCTAAAAAATTAAGCATATTTACCTCTTTTTTTCTTTTAGCTCTACTTATTCATGACTGAAATTGTATATAAATTACCGCATGGTATAAAACCTATTCTATGATAAATTCTTCCGGCAGCAGGATTATGGTAAAAAAGCATTGCAGTCTTTTTTTCATCATTAATAATATGATTTGTTAAAGCAACAACAGTTTTAGTAGCATATCCTTTGTTTCTATATTCATTTAAACAATAAACTCCGCCTATTAAAACTGAATCATTTGTTTTAATAGCGACTAATGCATTAGCAACTACCATGTTGTCTTTTTTAATAATAAAAGGATCCAAAATGCCTTTTTTATAGGAGTTTTGGTAACTTTCCAATTCTTTTTGATAACTTGAAGTTAGTAACTTAAATTCATCAATTTGCATTCTAGATTCAACAATTTGCTCTAAATCATCATACTCAGCCCTTTTTACTTCTGATAAATCTAGATCATTAATACTTTTATGACAGTATGCTAATTCTTGATGATTTACTTCATAGACTTTGCTATTTTTTTCAAAATAAGCAGCATAATGGCTGAAGATTTTGTCACTAATATTAATTGTTTTAATGTTGTGCTCTTTAACTAATTTCTCTAAATGCTCAATCGTTATTAAATTAAAAGGATCGTAAATTAAAAGTGTTTCATAGTAAATTAAAATTACACAATTAACCTTATTATTTTCATCTTTATTAACAAACACAGGCATGAATTCAGCATCAAGCCCAAATGCTTGAATATCACCAATAAAAAAGAAGTTAAGCAACTTGTCATTATTTAAAAAACTAAAAATATCATCTAAATCTTTAGCTACTGCTTTTTGTAATTTAAACATACTTCTCCTCTTTTATTAGAAAAACAAAATATTCCTTATAAAGGAAAAAATTAAATAAAAAGAATCATAAATTTATTTATCAGCTAATTCAGTAATAAGTAAGTCTCTTAAATTTTTTAACTCTTCTAAAGTTAATGTAATGCCCTTGCTTGAACGAGAGTGATCATTATTTCAGTCTCTAATATCGTATTTAGCTTCTCCACCATTTCATGAAATAAGATTTAACTCTTTTTTGTAGCCACCAACTGTAGTTGAAATCTCACCAACATAACGAACAATTTCATTAGAAATTTGAGGTTTTTTGTAAGCCATATAATCTCCTATATATGAGTATTAGTTTCTAATATTTTTTATCTTAATATTAATATTATACTTAATAATAAGACTCTTTTGTTTTTAATAATTTGCTTTGCTTATATTTAGAGTGTATTAAAAACAGCCGCTTTTACTAAAATGGCTGTTTTATAGTATCATAAGCTAATTATAGTCAATTAATTTACTATTAGGACGATACATCCTGCCTTCTTTGGCCTCATTCTTTCCATTTAATAAAACTGCATCAGCTGAGAAGAAGCACTCAAACTTAAACATAGCTTGACCTACTCCATAAGAATCAACTGGAGCTTTTGCTTCTTCAAATTTTCTAATTTTTTCTGCACTAAAGCCAGATGAAACAATGATTTTAACATCCTTAGCACCTACTTCATCTAAAGATTTTCTTAGCCTTTTAATCATCTCAATGTTAACGCCATAATATTCTTTATTATCAGGCTCATTGTCAAACATTTTATCTTTCATATTCTTTGAAGTATCCACTCTTACACCATAAAGGCGATTGCCTAATTCTTTAAATGATTCTAGTGACTGCTCAATTACATTATTGTGATAATCAACTAGTGAAATAATTTGATCTTCAGGTCAAGTTTTTGCATATGCAGCCATTGCTTTAGCAGTATTACCAGCAAAGTTTTGAATCAAAATATGTGGCACTGAACCAAAAGATGAGTGCGAAGGATTAACATTTTGAGCATCCGTTGACATTGCACTTACACCAGCTATTGAAACAGCCTTGCCGTCAATTACTTGCATCAAATAATGATCAGCTCTGTCACCCATAAATATAATTTCCTTGCCATTAGCGGCTTTAACACACTCATATGCATTAGTTGCTATTGATGTGCTTCTTGTTAAAATTCCATCAATAATGCCTTCATAAATGCCAAAATCTTGGTAGTGACCTGTTAATTCTAGTGCTACCTCAAATTTATTCATTACTGAGCCATCTTTAAGATATCTAATCTTATATTTTGATGTATCTGTGTGCTTTTCTAAAAACTCTAATGCTTCTTCCATCCCAGCTAGCAGCGCATTGTCTCTTCTTTGAAAAAACTGCAATGTTATTATGTTATCTGGGTTTTCTGTTTTTAATATTTCATTAGTTTTATGGAAGTATGCAGAAATATATTTATTTATGTCCATAGCTATTGTTAATCCTTATCTTAATATTTAGTCTTGAATATAATTATATATTATCTGTTAATTAAACTATAAGTTGACTATAACAATGAAACAGCTTTATAAGTTCTCTAGTGCTTTTTGTTTCCTAAATTAATTTCATATTAGTGCTCATAGTAAGACTAAAGCGCAAAATAAAATTTATAATAATATTAATGATCAATCATTATTAAAAGGACAAATATGAAAAAAAGTATTGATGATATCAAGTTTATGGGCAAAAAAGTTTTAATGAGAGCAGACTTTAATGTGCCAATTAAAAATGGAGTGATTACTTCAAATAAAAGAATAGTTGCAGCAATACCTACAATTAAGAAAATAATTAATGAAGGCGGAAAATTAATTTTAATGTCACACTTAGGCAGAATTAAAAGTGCTGAAGATATGGCAAAAAATGATTTATTCCCTGTTTCAGTTGAACTAGCAAAATTGTTGAATAAGCCTGTTTTATTTGTGGATTCGACAAGAGGCATTGAATTAGAAAATGCAATTAACAGCATGCATAATGGTGATGTTATTTTGATGCAAAATACTCGTTATGAAGACATTAACGAAAAAGCTGAGAGCAAAAATAATCCTGAATTAGGCAAATATTGAGCTTCATTAGGGGATGTATTTGTTAATGATGCTTTTGGTACAGCACACAGAGCTCACGCTTCTAATGTTGGCATTGCAAGCCACATTAAGCACTCAGTTGTTGGCTACTTGATGCAAAAGGAAATTGAATCGCTTACAAAAGCAATTGAAGCGCCTGCACATCCTTATGTAGCTATTATTGGTGGTGCTAAAGTTAGTGACAAAATTAAAGTTTTAGAACACTTAATTCCACTAGTTGATAAGATGATAATTGGTGGCGGTATGGCTTATACATTCAAAAAAGCATTAGGTTACACAATTGGCACATCTATTTGCGAAGATGACTTCTTGCCTTTTGCTAAAGACTTTTTAGAAAAAAACAGCACAAAAGTTATTCTTCCAGTTGATAATGCATGTGCTAAAGAATATGCTGACGTTGAGCCAGTTTACTGCGAGTTAAATATTCCTGAAGATCAAATGGGATTAGACATTGGCCCAAAGTCAATATCATTATTTAAAGAGGCGTTAGCTGGAGCTAAAACTGTTGTTTGAAATGGCCCAATGGGTGTGGCTGAATTTAATAACTTTAGTGCTGGAACTCTAGAAATAGCTAAAGCTATATCAGAATTAGATTCATGCTACTCAGTAGTTGGTGGCGGTGATAGTGTTGCTGCAGTGCAAAAATTAGGTATGGAAGATAAATTCTCTCATGTTTCAACAGGCGGCGGCGCTTCATTAGAATTCCTGCAAGGCTTGGAACTTCCTGGCATTAGTGCAATTGAAGATAAATAATAAAAGTGTAAAAAAATGAGCTTGATAATGGCTCATTTTTTAAACAAAAATGCTGTTTTACAGCACTTTACGGTATTTAGAAATATATGGAGCAAATGAGGGGAATTGAACCCCCGTATCCAGCATGGCAAGCTGGTGTTCTACCATTGAACTACATTTGCATAAGCAATATTATTTTATACCAAAAATATGTTTTGCAAAATATTTTTTAAGATTTTGTGTTGTGAATTAATCATTATTATTGCTTTAATGAATAGTTTACTTTCTGTGTGAAAATTTTCATAAATCAAGCAATTTATGTATATTTTTGTGCTGATCTCAATCAGCGCACAATATGCCAACGTCTAATTTAATATAATTAAATTAGGGAAGGAGGATACAATGTACGATTTAAATTATACAAACACACAATATAATGCCAACATAAATGACTTATTCGTTTCTCCTAAAGAACAAAACATAATTTCTGAATATTCAAAATTAAGTATTAAAGAAATTTTGAAGTATATGGAATTGGAAATATTTAAATACAATAAAAAAGTTGATTTTAAGGTAAAAAAAAATTAAGTACTTTACTGACGATATGGGAAACCCAATGGTGTATGTCGAATACTTACCATTTGGGTCTGCGGTTTTTTCATTAGAAAATTTCACCTCACTTCTTTTAAATTTAAAAACTACTGAAAGTAAAATTGAGAAATTAGCCAAAAATAAAAAGTACTCTTTCAATTTGTTTACTGGCGAATTTTTTGAGATTGATAAAGATTTTGAATTTAAAAAAAATAACCCCCTTTTTGTAAGTTTGAAGAAGAATGATGTTAATGTGTTGAAAACACTAAATGATAAAGAGTTAATCAATTCTAAAACTCAAATATCAAATAGTAACAACAAATCAAATAACTCAGTAATGTTGCTTGGGTCGTATGTTCCTGAATTTATAAATTATAGTAATGAAATCATAAAAGCAGATAAAGAAGTTTCACACTCATGATGGTTCAAAACCCTGCTTGATGGTTTTGGGTACACTGAACCTATTGATTTTCATTACGAGGATTCAATGAATCGTGGCCTTTGTCATTATATTGCATCATCAATATTAATTCAGTATAGTCAATTGTTTTTATCACAAGATACTCTCACAAAAGAACAACAAGAAAAGTATATGATTAAGCCATCTAATTCTAAAGATAATAATGACAAATGAAGTTATCCTACTGGACCTGATTTTAATGAAATGTTAGTTTACGACTTGTGAGCAAAATACAATAGCCATTGATTTGCAACATCTGCAAGAGTTTTATCAGGTGCTGTTTTGAAAGACTATTAAATGATGGAAGAAAATCACCAATATATGTACACTATAGGACTGTTGGTGCCATAAGGCCATGAGCATGGATAGATTCTGACCAACCTTGCTTAATAATGGGAAGAATACCTTTGAATAGTCAAGGGGAACGTGGTATACATGCAGTTGTTGTTTATGGCTATTTTGATAACGGCAATAAGACATTGGTTCACTTTGGGTGACCGGGACGTTCACAAGTTATTATGGATAGTTGATTATACTGAAGTTGAACATTGATTGCTTTATCCCCTATTAACAAAAAACCTACTATAGCAGATAAAAGTTATTTTATGATGAACAATAAAAATATAGATGTTGAGGAATTTGAGAAAGGTATACAATAATGAATAATCTATCTTTATCAGCTCAATCAAGTCTTTGAGCCTTGTTTCAATTAAAAAGCAGTAAAAAAAGAAACTTTTTAATCTTTGTTGTTTTATTGCCAATAATTTTCTTATTAAGCTGTTTTATAGTTGATATAGTATTAAATTCTATTAATTTCATTCAATATTTTGAGTTTAATTCAAAAAACATTAAAGCAGAATTTATTGAAAGCATGTTCACATACTCATCAGTCAAGGTTGTCTTCATAGTTTTCTTTTCTGCTATTCATCTATTACTAGTTCTTCCAGCACTAAAAAAACTAATTTTAAGTGAGAACGAATTGAAAAAAAGTAATGATGGCTCATTAGCTAAACATATTAAAGAGTCCTATGCCACTGGCAAACAAATATCGTCATTGCTTATTGTTCAATTTTGAGTTGATATGTTTTGATACTTAACATATATAGTTATTGCATTTCTAGACTTTATGAATTTGCAGTTTGTTTACAATAATCATAATTTTAATGATACTTATCCCGATCAAGTTTCGTTTGGAATTAATTTAGGATTTGCAATAAGTGCATTAATTAAAATTATCATCATTGATAATGCTATCCCTCTTGTGTTTCATAAAAAACCAAAAAATTATGTTGTGAATGGCAATGCTGCTAACTATTTATGATTATATATCATATGAATTTCAGGTTTTATGTTTTTGGTATTAACACACATAGCAGGCTTACATTTAAAAATAATTCACTGAGTGTTTATATACTCATCACCTGTCATAATTACACCTTTAATGTTCCTATTAACATATATTATCAAGGCTATATACATAATAAAACTTAACAAACACAATAGAACTGCTTTAACTTTTGTATCTGCATTTTTAGTTCTTTTCAGTTATGAATAAGTCATATATTAAAATTCTAAAAAGACGAAGGTTTTAAGTCTTCGTCTTTTGTATATTCCTCTATAAAACAGATTTATAAGACAAGTGGTTTTGTTAAAATTTGCTATTTCTGTATCACAAATTCAACTAATGTATCAATTAAAACGCCTTGTGGTTTCCCTTTAATATCTGCTGTGCCAGCTACATCACAATGAATATACGGAATATTATTTGTGAATTGCTTTAAGAACATAGTTGCAGTGTTTGAATCAGATAATTCATCATTATTATAGTTATTTAAATCTGCAACTATGCTTGCTTTATTAGGTTCATGAAAATCTTCATGTAAAGGCATTCTTCAAACTTTTTCTTTAGCTATCTTAGCAGCTTTTTCAAATATACTTCAGTTATTGTCATCAGTTGATCATATTCCAGAATAGCTCTTGCCTAAAGCACTTAAAATTGCCCCTGTTAGTGTTGCAACATCAACTAAACAAGTTGCTTTAAGCACTTTTGCACCGTAAAATAGACCATCAGCTAAAACTAATCTTCCTTCAGCATCAGTGTCAGTAACTTCTACAGATAGCCCAGACATTGATTTATAAACATTTTCAGGTAACGAAGCATCCCCATTTGTTCTATTATCAGTTATGCACATAACTGCAGCTACATTTTTCTTAACATTAAGCTCAGCTAAAGATTTTAAGGCATAAGCTACAATTACAGATCCAGACATATCATACTTCATACCTTCCATATGATATCCTTTAGTATTTACACCACCAGTATCAAATGTTATACCTTTTCCAACAAGCACAATTTTTTCATCTGAATCAGGATTGCCGTTATATTCAAGTACAACAACTCTAGCTTCGTGAGTTGAACCTTTATTAACTGATAAAAGCAAATTCATACCTAATTCTTCAATCTTGCTTTTGTCTAAAACTGTAACTTTTACATTTTTAATATTAGCAAAATCATCTACTATAAAATTTGCCAATGAGACTGAATTACAGTAATTTTCAGGCATAACTTGCAAGTTTCTGCACTTGTTACGATTATTAGCGATAACCTCAAATTTGTGCGCTAACTCTTTGTATTTTTCGTCATTAAATAAAAATGTGAAATTGCTTTTAGTTGCTACTGATTTCTTAAGATTAAATAATGAAGCTTCATAAAATATAATTCTTGAATAAAATGCTTTGATAACATCTTCAATGCTAAATATTTTTTTAGCAAAAGAGTTAATATCAATTTGATATTCTCTTTTTCTTCCAATAATATTGTTATCTATTAGTTCAACCAAGTCATCATAGCTTTCTAACTTACTTGTTAAATAAATATATGCAACATTTTCATTATGAAATTCAGTAATTGCACCATAACGCTTGCTTAAAAAATTATATTTATCACATTTATCTAATTCTTCATATTGTGCTATCAATAGCATCTTTTCGTCTCTGTTTGTTAAATAATATTTTGACATTTTGTGACCTTTCATATGAAACAATAATTCTATTATAAGAAATTTAGGCCGATTTACATATAATTTGCACTTAATCTATTAGTTAAATTACGGAGGATATAATTAAATTGTTATGAAAAAAGTAAAGTGAATTTATACATCAGCGGGGATACTAACTGCTGCAGGGTCTTTAAGCACTTCAGTATCTTGTTTTATACCTTTTGGTGATATTGATAGTTCGAAAATAACTATTTCTAATTCTACCAATACCCCTATAAATAAGGCACAAAATGATAATATATCAAACGGACTTAATGGTGCAAATTCAGGCGCATACAAAGATATAAATATTGGTTTTTGAAATGTTTTAAATTATTCACCATCATCTCTTAGTTCAGCCTACTTTAAAACTCAAGCTTTAGCTTCAGTAATTGCCCAACAACACTATGATTTAGTTGGATTAGTCGAATTAAAGGGGAGCAATACTACTCATTTAGATGAGTTAATAAAACTATTAAATGAGCAAAGCAAGAAAATCTCATCGCTAGATAGATGAGCTTATAGAGTTTCTGACAAATATCTTTCTAATCCTAGTTACACAAAGCATGATGAAAGTGAATTTGCAGGATTTTTATATAAAACTAATAAACTAGAACCAATTCAATTTAATGATGGCTCTATTGGAAAAATATACAAAAAAGATAACCCAGAGTTTAAAGAAACTCCTTTTGGCGGTAATGTAAAACACTATTCAAGGCCGCCATATGGAATGAAATTTAAAATCTTAAATAACAAATTAAAAAACAATGACTTTACTTACATAATAGATCACTTTGATAGCCCTGGTGCTAAACAATCAAAAGGTGAAGTTTCCGTTAAAGGCGCTGGCTCATCAGAATTAAATGAAGCACATAACCTTCAATACGTATTTGACTATTTTAATGGTATAGACGGAGAAAACGAAGACTTGTTTTTTGCTGGTGATACTAACATAAAAGCAAGCAATCATAATGATGCTTTTAGCTGAATTGCTAAAAACCAAATTTACAAAAATGTTTTTGAGCCCACAAAAGAAAACAACACTTCACTTAGCACTTCATTTAATAAATATGCTAATTCATATGACAAAATAATCCACCGTTCGAAACTAAAATATAGCAATCCAAAAATATTTAAACTATATGACTTTGTTAATAATGTTTTTCTTTATAAAAATATAAATTCATTGACTGATTGAATAAATTATGTTAAGTCATCATCAAACAAATCTTATGGATCAAACTATGGATATATCAGAAGCGGAATCTCGGACCACTCACCAGTAGGATATTCTGTTTTATTTGAATAGTACTATAAAACAGCCATAAACAAAAAGCAGGGGTTCCTGCTTTTTTATTACTTGGTGTGCTTTACAACAATATTGTTTGGTGAAACTTCTTTATATTCATCAATCTTACGTTTGCCAAATGGATTTGTTGATGATTGAGCTCCGCTTCCAGTAATCAATTGACCAAATTTAATATAGCTTTCTAAAATGTCTCCACCTTCAAATACACTTTTTGCCTTTTCAGGGTGTTTAACATAGTCAAGCATTTCATATCCGTCGCCACCAATTAAAATAAAGTCATTTGTAACAATGTAATAATCTTTATCTTTTTCAACTTTTTTGCCATTTATCATTACACTGTTTTCGTCTAGTTCATAGACAAATTTGTCGCCTTTAGTTTCTTTAAAATTAATGTTTGCTTTAACATTATGTGAATATTGAGCATATGCTCCTGAGAACACTTTTGAAGCTCCATGCTTCATAGCTTCAAGTAAAACGCTTCCTTTTACTTGAACAGCAGCAATTCTATTACCAAAAGGTGAAATTCCTAAAAGGTCAGCTCTCTTAATGTCGCCTGATTGAGTGTCTTGACGCAAACCACCACCATTTACTAATCCAATAACATTATCAGCACTAAATTGAACTTCTTTTCCATTGACTTTAGGTTTATTTTCGATAAAGTCATAAACAGCAGCATCAGCAGCAAATGTACCTAAGTTAGTTTGTTGTGCTCTACCTCTTCAAATTGGGATTTCTCTCTCGCCACCGCCTGGCTTAATCTTCACTTCTTCAGTGTGCTTAAATTCAACACTTGATTTAAACACAACTTTATCATTAACGGCATCAAACTTTTCTTTTAGTTTGCCAATCATATCTTTAATAGATTGAATTGAATTTTCCTTACCGCCAAGTAATTCAGTGTACTCAATTGTTCTTAAGTGTTGTTTAACTTCACTAACTTTTCCAGTTTCAGAATCAACAACTAAATCTAATTCACTTAAGTATCTTGTGTAGCACTCTGCTTGAGTTAAAAATCCTTTTTCTTCATCTTTACGCTCAATATCAACTCTTGTGTGTGAGTGGCCATCAAGTACTAAATCAACACCTTCAACATTTTTAGTAAATTCTCTTGAATCTCATCTTGTATCAGGTCTATTAACTCCTAAGTGAGTTAAAGCAACTATGAAATTAACACCCTTAGATTTTAGCTCCTCAACAGTTTTCTTGCCTGATTCAATAGGATCTAAGAAAGTAACATGAACTGAGTTTTTAGGATTACTTGTTCATTGTGTGTCAGGAGTAGTAATACCCATAATGCCAACTTTGATTCCTGAATCTAATGTTTTAATAATGTATGGAGTAAATACTTTTTCATCCTTAACAGCTAACTTGCCATCTTTTGTCTTAATTTTTTCACTAACAGCTTTTTCATTTCATACTATGTTAGCTGATAAAAATGGCATCCCAGCAGTTTCTCTTTCAATATTGAACATATGTTCTAAGCCATAGTCAAATTCATGGTTACCAATAGCTACTGCTTGATAATTCATTTCTTTAGCAACTTTTGAAATAGTTAATCCTTTGTCTGAATCTGATAAAGGAAGCCCTTGAATTAAGTCGCCTGCTGAAAGTAATAAGTCTCTGTCAAAGTCTTTATTTAAAATTTCAGCTAGCCCTTGCATACCTGAATAGTTATTAAACTTACCATCATCAAACACTAAACGGCCGTGTTCATCATTAGTGTGAACGATTTTAACAACTTGTGTTTTAAAGTTCTTTTGAACCTTCTTTAGGTTCTTAAATTCATCATTAGCTTTTTTCCTTAAGCCCTGTAAAATAGGAGTTCTAGTCTTAACTCATGCGTCTTTTTCAGCTATTAATTTTTGTTTTTGCTCTTTTGAAATATCTTTAGCATTAATAGCTTTTTTCTTTTCAACTAATGCCTTAACATCTGTTTCAACTGCATCATTAAATTTCTTAAAAGCATCTTCATAAGCTGCTCTAGCTTTAGCAACTTTTGCTGGTGAAGAAACTCCACAAGTAGCAGCAATTGTTGGAATAGCTGCTAAAGTAGATATTGCTCCAAGACCTAAAATAAATTTTCGCTTCATAATCCCTACCTTTAATTTATATAAATTTTCATTAAAAAATTTATATGTAATAAATTCTAAACAACTTTAAAATATTTGAAAATACAGGTACGAATTGTTCCATTTATTAAATTTAGTTGCAATAAAAAACACTCTTTATTAGAGTGCTTTATTAAGTAATTAATCTTCGTCTTTAAGCTGAATATTACGTTTTTTGATAATTTCGTCAGCTATATTTTTAGGACATTTTTCATAGTGGTGGAATTGCATTTGGTAATTACCACGACCAGCAGTCATGCTACGCAAGTCTGTAGCATAACCAAACATTTCACTTAGTGGTGTTAAACAACGTAAAATGTGAGCGCCATCATTTCTTAATTCACTTTCTTGAATTTGACCTCTACGACGAGTAATGTCGCCCATTACATCACCATAGTAATCGTCAGGAATGATAACTGAAACGTCCATAATAGGTTCTAATAGAACTGTTCCAACTAAATCTTTAGCTTTAGTTAATGCTTTAGATGCGGCTATTTTATAGGCTAATTCAGATGAATCGACATCGTGGTATGAACCATCAAATAATGTTGCCTTAATGTCAATCATTGGATATCCAGCTAATATACCGCTAGCCATTTTGTCTTCTAAACCTTTTTGAATTGGCTTAATGTATTCTTTAGGTATCTTACCACCAACAATCTTGTCAACAAATTCAAAACCTTTGTCTGGATTAGGTTCAAATTTAATTCAAACATGACCATATTGACCTTTACCACCTGATTGCTTAATGTGTTTACCTTCAACATCAGCACTCTTAGTAATTGTTTCACGGTATGAAACTTGAGGAGCACCAACTTTAGCTTTAACGCCATGTTCTCTCTTTAGACGATCAACAATAATGTCTAAGTGTAACTCACCCATACCTGCAATAATTGTTTGACCAGTTTCTTCGTCAGTGTAAGTTCTAAATGTAGGGTCTTCAGCAGCTAATTTTTGTAAACCTAAAGCCAATTTTTCCATAGCATCTTTTGATTCAGGTTCTAATGCTTGTGAAATAACTGGTTCAGGGAAAACCATTCTTTCTAAAACAATTTCAGGAGCTTTTTCAGCAATTAATGTATCACCTGTTGTTGTACCTTTAAGACCAACAGCAGCAACTATGTCACCTGCATTAGCTTCATCAATTTCACTACGTGAGTTAGCATGCATTAAAATTAAACGGCCAATTCTTTCTTTGGTGCCTTTTGTTGAGTTATATACATAACTACCTTTTTGTAAAGTACCTGCATAAAGTCTAATGAATGTTAATGAACCAACAAATGGGTCAGTCATAACTTTAAATGCTAAACCTGTAAAAGGATAGTCATCTGTAGCAGGAACATCAACTTCTTCATTTTCGCCTTTATGTGCTTTAGCGGCTGGAATATCTAGTGGTGATGGAAGATAGTCAACAACGGCATCAATCATTTTCTTAACACCTTTGTTTTTAAAACTTGTTCCACAAACTGCAGGGAAAAATTCAGAAGTTAAAGTTGCTTTACGAATCATTGCTTTAAGTTCATCTAAAGTAGGTTCAACACCATCTAAAACTTTCATCATGAACTCTTCATCATATGTTGCAACAGCTTCAATTAATTCTTGTCTTTTTTCTTTTGCTAAAGCTTGTAAATCAAATGGAATTTCAATTTCCTTAGCATTTTCTTCAGGCTTTCCATCGTATTCATAAGCTTTCATTTCCACAAGGTCAACAATACCTTTGAAATCACTTTCTTGACCGATAGGAATTTGAATTGCTACTGCATTAGCATTCAATCTTGTTTTTACAGACTTAACTGAAGCAAAGAAATCTGCGCCAGCTTTATCCATTTTGTTAACATAAATAAGTCTTGGAACTCTGTATGTTGTAGCTTGTCTTCAAACAGTTTCAGTTTGTGGTTCAACACCAGATTGCGCATCTAGCACTGTAACAGCACCGTCTAAAACACGTAATGAACGCTCAACTTCAACAGTAAAGTCAACGTGGCCAGGGGTGTCAATAATATTAATTCTTTTGCCTTTTCAAAATGCTGTTGTAGCAGCAGAAGTAATTGTTATCCCACGTTCTTGTTCTTGAGCCATTCAGTCCATTTGTGAAGCACCATCGTGTGTTTCACCAATTTTGTGAATTTTACCTGTGTGTAATAAAATTCTTTCAGTAGTTGTTGTTTTACCAGCATCAATGTGAGCCATAATACCGATGTTACGGTAATCTTCTAATTTATATTGTCTAGCCATAAATTCCTAAAGTAAAATAATTTATAAAACTATCATCTAAAGTGAGCAAAGGCACGGTTGGCTTCAGCCATTTTGTGTGTGTCTTCACGTTTTTTGATAGCTCCACCTGTTTTGTTTGATGCATCAATAATTTCGTTAGCTAATCTAACATCCATTGTTTTTTCATTTCTTAGACGAGCATACTGAACTAATCATCTAAGAGCTAGGGTTTGTTTTCTTCTAGCAGAAACTTCAGTAGGAACTTGGTAGTTTGTACCACCAATTCTTCTGGTTCTAACTTCTAATTGAGGAGTAACGTTGTCAATTGCAGCTTGGAATACTTCCATTGGGTCTTTTTGTGTTTTTTCTTTAACTAGGTTAAATGCTGAATATAAGATATCTTGTGCTAATGATTTTTTACCGTCAAGCATAATTGTGTTAATTAATTTAGTAACTAATACAGAATTAAAAACTGGGTCTGCTAGCACTTTTCTTATAGGTGCGCTATGTTTTCTAGACATTTTCTACCTCTTTCTAAATTAATTTCTAAATTATTTCTTTTCTTTTTTAGCGCCGTATAAACTACGACCTTGCTTACGGTTAGCAACACCAGCTAAATCTTGTGTTCCACGCACTATATGATATCTAACACCAGGAAGGTCTTTAACTCTTCCACCACGAATAAGCACAACTGAGTGTTCTTGAAGGTTGTGTCCTTCACCACCAATGTATGCTGTAATTTCCATTCCGTTTGATAATTTAACACGAGCATACTTACGAGATGCTGAGTTAGGTTTTTTAGGAGTCATAGTAGCAACCCTAGTACATACACCACGCTTAAATGGCGCAGGCAATTTACGAGCTGACTTAGTTAAAGTATTAAAACTAAGATTCAAAGCAGGAGCGTTTTGCTTACGTACTTTGTTTTCTCTACCATTAACAACCAATTGATTTGTTGTAGGCATTTTGCTTTCCTTTCATTAAATTTCTAAATGTCCTAAATTCTGACCTATATAAAATATAAGTACAACTAATTATATAACAACTTAGCCGTGTGTTTCAATTTTTTTATTTTTTTTATTTATTTTGTTTTATTTGAGCTATTTAAAACCACAATCTTAAGACATTAACTTTGCCAAAAGCTCAATAAATAAGTATTTTTGGTAAAATTTAGTCACTATTCATCTTTTGCAAAATAACTATTGAAAAATTCAGGATTTAAAATATAATTTAAATATTATTTTTTACTGTCTTCAATATAGACAAAAATTAAAAGTAGGTTTATAGATGATTAATTACAAAGAGAAAAAAGCAAACATAGTTTTAGATTCTAAAAGTTGAGAAACTAGCAAAACTAAGTCAATTATTGAGCTAACTTCACAAGGCAAAAAATCAACTTTAAGTGATGTTGAAGTTTACACAATTAACAAAACTATAAATAGTAAGTTAGATGAATTGTTTGCTAAATTACGCCAAGAAGATCCTAATTTTGTAGCTATTCCACCAATTGTTGTAGTTGATGGCCCAGATAAAAATGGGGTTAAAATAGACATAACAATAACACATTATCCTTCTGATGAAATTTTAAAAGTTGATTATTCTAATTTAGATATTGATTTTACTTATAAGCCTGTTCCAAAGGAGTTTTTGGACAGTTCTTTTGACAAAATTATTGCTGAATATCCAATTTTAGCTACTGCTGATGATGCTATTGTTGAAGGTGATGTTGTAACTTGAAGTGCAACTAGAAGTTTAAAAAATGAAATAATTGGCGAAGATAAGGAAATTCGAACAAAGGCTGAAAAAACTGATCAATTTTCACTTAATAATGAAATTATTGGCCACAAAGTTAATGAACAGTTCCAAGCAACTGCGCCTGATGGTGTAACATTCTTTATAACAATTTTGGACATTAAACGTCCTGTGCCTACTAAATTAACAGATGAAAATATTCATTTAGCAATGCTGCCTGATGTTAATTCTTTAAATGATTTTAAGGAAAAAATTGCAAAAGATACAGCAAAGAATAATGCATCAAATTTTCTCCTACGCTACTATGAAATAGCCCTTGACGCCATAGTTTCAAAAAATGAAATTAGCCTTAATGAGCAAAATATATTCCACTCAACTAATAACCACATTGATGCAATTTTATCTAATGTTGCTGATCCAACTCATAGACAAATGCTTTATGAACAAGTTGTTCATGAAACAGGTGAGGGCTTAAAAATATTAAAAAGAGCAAGAGAAAATTCAATTGCATCATATCATTTAGTTCTAATTGATAATATTTTAGGCGGAAATGAAAAAATAAGTGTGTCAGGCGAAGATATTGAAAGAGAAATTGAGTATATGGACTATTCAATGTTTCCAAAACCAGAGAACCTTGATAAGGAAGAGCTTTTTTCAATTTTAATGCACCAAAAAATGGCTTTATATCTAATGAAAATCAACAATCCTAGTCAATATGAACTAGTTAAAGCAGACCTTGGCTTTGATATCTAAATTTTAAGTAAAATAAAAAATAATTAAGAGGAGGCAAAATGTTAGAAGTTCAAAATTTAAGCAAAATTTTTAGTGACAAGAAGCTTTTTGAAAATGTAAGCTTAAAGTTTACAGCAGGTAGTACATACGGCATAATAGGAGCTAATGGCGCTGGAAAAAGTACATTTTTAAAAATTATTGCTGGTGAAATTGAACCAACTTCAGGTCAAATTATTGTCGAAAAAGGCCGTAGAATAAGCGTTTTGAGCCAAGATCATAACGCTTATGATGATATGAATGTTACTGATGTAGTTGTTTTAGGTAATAGCGATCTTTTTAAAATAAAAGAGGAAAAGGACGCTATTTATGCTAATCCTAATGCCACTATGGAAGACTATACACATGCTGGTGAATTAGAAGAAAAATTTGGTGCTCTTGGTGGCTGAACTGCTGAAAATGATGCCCAAGAACTTTTATCAGGCTTGCAAATTCCTAAAGAAAAATGAAATTCGCCAATGAGTCAATTGACTGCTAATCAAAAAATTAAAGTACTTTTAGCTAAAGCTTTATTTGGCAACCCTGATATTTTAATTATGGACGAGCCTACTAACCATTTAGACTTACGTGCTATCAAGTGATTAGAAAATTTTTTAGCCGATTATGAAAATGTTGTTATTGTTGTATCCCACGATAGCGACTTTTTAGACAATGTGTGCACTAATATTGTTGATATTGACTTTAATGAAGCTAAAATGTATACTGGTAACTATACTTTCTGAAAAGAAAGTAGTGAGCTAGCTAGAGAATTAATGAAGCAATCTAATGCCAAAAAAGAATTGCAAATTGAAAAACTAAAACAATTTATAGCTCGTTTTAGCGCTAATGCTTCAAAATCTAGACAAGCTACTAGTAGAAAAAAATCATTAGAAAAAATAACATTAGATGAAATTAAGCCTTCAAACAGAAAATATCCTTACATTAATTGAGAAGTTCACAGAGCTCCTGGTAAAGACATTTTGGAAGTTGATGGCTTAACATATGTTAATGAGCAAGGTGAAACACTATTTGAAAATGTTTCTTTCACTCTTGCAAGAGGCGAAAAAATGGTGCTTATTGGTGATGATGACATTGCTAAAACCAAGTTTTTAGAGTGTTTAATTGGCGAAGCTAATCCTACCAAAGGTACTATAAAATGGGGGCAAACAGTTAAATTTACTTACTATCCAAATGATAATAGTAAATACTTTAATGAAAACATATCAATTATAGATTGACTTGCCAAGTGACCACCATATAACTCAACCAAAGAAACTAAGGATGTTTCAGATCACAGAATGAGAAGCTTCTTAGGTAGAATGCTCTTTTCAAATGATTCAGTGTTTAAAAAAGTAGGAATTACTTCTGGTGGAGAAAAAGCTAGACTAATGTTCTCTAGAATGATGCTTTTAGAAGCTAACTTCTTAATTTTAGACCAACCGCTAGATCACTTAGACGCTGAAAGTATAGATAGCGTTATTCAAGGCTTGCAAAATTATAAAGGTGGATGCATATTTACAACATATAACCGTGCTTTAGTTAATAATGTTGCTAATGTTATTCTTGAAATTGCTCCAGATAAAAGTTTTATTTATCATGGCACTTTAGATGAATATGAAAAAATAATGAATTATTAAAGATATCGTTGTTTAACGATATTTTTTTGATGCTTTAAAAAATAGAAAAAATTAAAATGCTTATTAAAAATATCGTTTTAGTTCATAGAATTCAATATTCATAATGTTTATACTTTAAGTACTATTAATAATCATTAGTTTCTTATGCATTAAATGTACACAATTATCTTAAAAATAGTATTTAATAATATGTCTAATTTGGCTAATTTATAGGTATCAATGCAAATTATCAAAATGATTCAATATATTAAGTACTATAATTTAGTTAACGATATGAACAGATCTTTGAAATTTCTATGTGCACCAGCATATTTTATGCCTATGATTATGGTTGCAACTTCTTTACCAAATAATGACAATAAAATACAATTAAATGCTAATAGCTCAGAAACAATAAGCGAAGCTTTATATAATAAATTAATCAAACTTTACAAGCCTTACTATGACAAGTTAGGAATATTAGATAGAGATGACAAGCATCAAAATTATGAAAGTAATAAATATGATAAAGTTGGCATAATTGAACTTCACGATACCACCGGAGATTATTTTCTTTCTCAAAATAGAAATTTTCATTTCAAAAAAATTTTTTTAGATAAAACTAAAGACTCCAACATAACAATTGATGATCATGGATATGCAGTTTGTTCATTAATTGGAACTGATACTGGCATAAATCCAAATGCATTACTATATTATTCATCGCTTAATGATGCTAACATTATTGACTATATCAAAAATTTTTATGAGAACTATGACATTAAATTGATAAATATGAGTTTAGGACCAACAAATCCATATGACTTAATTTATAATATTTCAAATTCATCCTACAGTAAAAACATTTTTACAAAATATAAAAACGCTGCTGTAATGAACTCGTTATCAACTTCTGACAAAAAAAGATTAAAACACTCTTATTTATTGCTTGCAAAAGCAATTGTGTATTTTACTTTATTTGAAAATGAGCAAATTTACAATTTGTCATCAATTAAGAAAAACTATAGTGAAATTGGAAAATATGCTCAAAAAAACAATATTAAAATAATTCAATCTAGCGGTAATGATAATAATGAAATTACTAATGAAATGGGGAATAATGAATTTTTAAATCAGCCTGAATTTATGGAAAACGGGATGATTTCAAAGGACAAAATTTATAGTAGTTTTCAATCATTTTTTAATCAAACACCGAACACTAGAATGCTAAGAACAATCCGTGCCATTTTGGATAAAGCTTTTAATAACAACAATTGAATTTATGATTTTGATAACAATTGGATATCTGACTTTGACTTTTCTAGTTTTATCGATCCAAAAATTAGAAAGGAAAAACTTTTTAAGGCCTTATCATATTGACAAAGTCTGCACTATCATGATGGAATTATTTCTGTAGGCTCTGTTAATTGAAATAATATAGCAAGTCCTTTTAGTTCGTTTACCAAAGAAAATATGGGAACATACCCTTTAATTTCCGCTTATGGAAACTCGTATAAAAATGATAAAGAATCTATAATCATTGAAAACAAATACAAAAGTATTTATGATAATATAAAAAGTTACGTAGATGAACAAAGCAGTTCATCAAAATTAAGAAAAAAAATAAAATATTTACTTGAGTTCATAGGAACAAGCAAATCAGCGCCATTAATAACCGGACTTATTTCGAGACTGCAACATAAACTAAATAGAGAATTGTCAATTTCAGAAGTTAAGCTATTGCTGACTAGTTCAGCTAACTATTCAAAGACAAATGCATCTAAAAACACTAAATTTTCTTTTGATGAACTATCTTCAGAACATGAATATTGAAGAAAAAATTGATCAAAAAATAAAACTGGTTTCGGGGTACCCAAATATTTCAAAATGGAAAATATTTGAAAGAGTCAGAAAATAAGAAAAACTAAAATTCATAATATTTTTAACAATGATATTAGCAGTTATCCAGCTAAACAATTTTATTATGAATCTTCTATGCCAAAACCGTGAAGACAACTTAATTCAACTTTTGTATGAGATTACAAAATGTCATTCAGTGACTATTTAAAACTGAATTATCCTGATAATGATGCAAACAATTCTTTAGCTGAAAATCAGTGAATTAAACTGTTTTATAGTGCTATTAGGAAACAGACTGTATTACACAATGACTGATGAATTGACCAAATACCTTTATATTCAATAGAGGCTAAAATTAGTCTAAAGCATGATAAAACACCCGCCGATTACTCTGCTACCATATATAGTAATGAATATAATACAAGTGTACAGAGAATTCGCTACTTTAACCTTTATCCAGAATTAGCACAAAATTACAAAATATATATTACACTTGATGAATTAAATATACTTCTACACATCTTTTGAGATTACATAATCAGAAGCTATAATCTAAATATTGCAATAAATAATTCAAATAATTATTATAAAACATATTCAGCTATTATTGCTCCTTACAAAAAATATGTAAGTCAAATTGTTAATAAATATCTGAAGTATCTTAGGAATAATGTTAGCTTAATAAGTTACTCTGATTTTACATAAAAATTAATTTTTTGTAATGCTTATTTTACCTGTAATTTGATATAAATTAAGTAAGCAAAAATTTAGAAATTAACCTAAAAAATTGTTTCTATATTTTTGTTTATACTATATAATATTAATGCATTTTAAAAGATGCCCAGGTGGCGGAATAGGTAGACGCAAGGGACTTAAAATCCCTCGAACGTTAGTTCGTGCTGGTTCAAGTCCAGTTCTGGGTACCAGATGTCCGCTTTCATTAGAGGGCATAAATGCGCCCGTAGCTCAGGCGGTAGAGCAAATGGCTTTTAACCATTGGGTCAGAGGTTCGAGTCCTCTCGGGCGTACCATTTCACGAAAGTGACTATAAAACAGGCTTTAAAGCTTGTTTTTTTATTTCTTTAACTGCTAAATTAAAATAAAAAAATAAGCCGAAGCTTATTAATTAAATTGAGACTGATGAAGGTTGTAGTAAAACCCTTGTGCAGCCATTAGCTCTTTATGATTACCTTTTTCAATAATTTGTCCGTCATTAACAACTAGTATTAAATCAGCGTCCCTGATAGTGCTTAATCTGTGTGCAATAACAAATGACGTTTTGTTTTTCATTATTGAATTTTGCAATGCATCTTGCACAATTTTTTCTGTATTTGAATCAACATTTGAAGTGGCTTCGTCTAAGACTAGAATTTTTTTATCGCCTAAAATTGCTCTTGTTATAGAAAGGAGTTGTCTTTCGCCTTGAGATAAGTTGGCTCCATTGTTTTCAATGACTGTTTGATAGCCATTTTTGTAACTTTGGATAAAGTGATGAGCGCTAGTTATATTAGCTGCTTCAATTACTTCTTGGTCAGTTGCATTTGGATTAGCAACCTTTAAATTATTCATAATTGTATCGTTGAACATAAATGAATCTTGTAAAACAACTGTCATTAATTCTAATAAGTTGTCTTTTGGGATTTGTTTAAGCTCTAAGCCGTCAATTTTAATTGAGCCAGCTTCATAGTCATAAAACTTACTTAGCAAGTTAATAATTGTTGTCTTGCCGGCGCCTGTTGGGCCAACAATTGCGATAACTTGACCAGGTTTAGCATAAAATGAAGCATTTTTAAGCTGATATTTGTTTGAATTTTTGTTGTATCTAAATGAAACGTTATCAAATTCAACATGCCCACGCATTGTTGAAGCTTTTAAATACATTGGATTTTCAATATCAGCAGGTAATTCTAAGCCAACTAATTTAAAAATTCTGTTAGTTGAAGCTACCCCAATTTGAGTTGAGAACACTATGTTAAAAAATATTTGCACAGTGCTTGTGAATGTAAACATCAAATTAATATAACCAATAATTAAAGCAGTAACATCTTGGCCAACAACGCCAACAAAATTAATGTTGTTTATTTTGAAAAGAAGTGAAATTGCCAAAATTATTAAAACCAAAAAGTTTGAAAAAACAACAAATCATGGGTCAAAGAATTTTGAATACACGTCACCGATAAATGACTGTTTTTTAACATTTCTAGCTATTATTTCAAAATTGTTAAATGATTCATTTTCTTTGTCAAAAGATTGAGTTACTTTTGTGTTTTTTAACATTTCTTCAACATATGCATTCATATCACCAAAATAATCAGTCATCTTGATATAAGGTATTCTAGCTTTAGCTAATAATAATCAGCTTAAGGCACAAAAAGCAAATGTCACAGGCAATACTATTGCTGATAAAGTAATTGAGTAACAAAGCATAAAGATCACAGCAAATAATACTTTAAAAATCTTTCCCGATGTTTCATTAAATAACTGCGTCATTGTTAATGCTATATTATTTATATCATTAGTAAGAGTAGAAATTTGATCACCCACTTTGTTCTTATCGTGGTATGAAATAGGCATATAAAGCAAATTCTTAGATGCTACTTCTCTCATTTTTGCAGTGGTTCTAAAACTTGCAGATAAGAGCAATTTGTTTTGAATCATTCTAGTTACTAAATAAAGACCAAAGGCTAAAGCCAAGCCTGCCATTGAGACAATAAACATTGGCGTATTAAAAGGAGCCTTGTTAGCAATTACATCTTTAGTAAAAAATCAGCCAATTATAAATCCGGTCATGGCTGTACCAAATGTATATAAAAGCGCCTCAAAAAACGAAAGCACAAGTCCATAAATTAAAGACTTTTTTTCATTAGCAGACATGAATTTTAATGATGCTTTTAAAAGGCCAATAGTAGAGACAGTTGTGACTTTTTCTTTTTTAGATTTCTTAACTTTAATCATAATTGCCTCCCTTACTGTTCTAATTGAGTTTCATATATTTGTTTATAAAACTCACATGAGTGTGCTAAATGATTGTGTGTGCCTCTGCTGATAATAAAGCCGTTAGTTGACATTACAATTATTTCATCAGCGTTTTTAATGTTGCTAATTTTTTGGCTAATAATAATTGTGCTACATTCATATTTTTCTTTAATGTTGTCAATCACTTTTGAAGCAGTTATGTTATCTAAAGCACTAGTTGAATCATCTAGAATCAAAATTTTTGGCTTACGTAATAGGGCTCTAGCAATCGAAAGTCTTTGCTTTTGCCCACCAGAAAGGTTTTTACCTCCTTGGTAAACTGGATGATCTAGCCCGTCTTCAAATTTACTTACAAAATCATCAGCACAAGCATCTTTAAGTGCTTGCATTATTTCTTCATCACTAGCATCATCTTTAGCTCAAAGCATATTGCTTCTAATAGTTCCAGTATAAAGTAAGGCTTCTTGGTGCACAATTCCCACAGTTTCGTGCAAATTTTTTGAATTAACTAGGCTAACTTCTTTATTAC
This sequence comes from Mycoplasmopsis agalactiae, assembly GCF_000089865.1. Classification (GTDB taxonomy): domain Bacteria; phylum Bacillota_I; class Bacilli_A; order Mycoplasmatales; family Metamycoplasmataceae; genus Mycoplasmopsis; species Mycoplasmopsis agalactiae_B. The sequence continues at coordinate 764,773 of NC_013948.1, forward strand.
CAATTTTAATAGAGCCTTCTTTGTATTTGTAATTATTCACCAAAAGGTTAACAATAGTGCTCTTACCGCTGCCCATTGGGCCAATTATGCCAAGGCTTTTTCTATATGGCAAGCTAATATCAACATTAGCTATTGCAAAGTTTGGTGAAGCATCATAGTATTTGAATGATAAGTTTTTGATTTCCACATCATATTTATCAATTATTTCGCCTTTTTCAACACGCAAGTTGTCAGTTTCATAATCATAGGCTTCAATAATTCTAGTTGCAGCCACTCTTGCTCTAAATAAAGAGCTAAGGAATAAAAGCATTAATAATATACCTGCGGCAACTTGTCACAATAGGTCTATAAATAAGTTAATGTTGGTCAAAATATCTTTATTAATTTGACTAATAGTAGCATAATAACCAGCAACTGAATATATACCTATCATTAATCAGTTAATAAGCATTTGGAAAACAGGGTATGCTGTTGAAAAAATCATGGCTGATTTATATTGGCTATCATATCAAGCATTATTGATGTCTTTTAAAAGATCAAGTCTTTTTGTTTCTAAATTAAAGGTTTTTATAACTCTTATCCCTGAAATATTTTCATCAACTACTTTTGTTACAGCATCAACAGCTTTTTGAGTTTGCTTTAATAATGGGCCAGTTTTTAAGCTTATGATTGTTCCCATTACTATAACAATTGGAATGATAGCTATAATGCTTAATGACATTTTTCAGTCAACTAAAGAAGCAACAGTTAGGCCGCCAATAATTAAGAATATGCCCTTAATCATAACTGAAGTACCGTTAACTAAAAACTCTCAAAAGATAGCTATATCATTTGAAATTCTAGTAATAATTGATTCAGCCTTTAAATCAGCAATGTTTTTGAGCGAATAACTTTGTATTTTTTTATAAAGCGTATTACGGTAAAAGTAACTACTTCTTTCGGCAGCTAAAACAATTACTAAAGTAGAAAGAAAAGCTAAGGAAGCAGTTGATATTGTTTGCAACAATACAACAATAGTAAGCCATTTAAAAGCTTCATTATAGCTAACAAAACCAAAATCGATTCTGCCATTTAAAAAGTCCATACGATAAGGAGCTTGTCTGTCTTCTGTAAGAATTAAGTCAATATACTTTTTAATCAAAAGCGGTAGCATAACATTAAGCAAAACATAAATAAGTGTTAAAAACGAGCCAATAACAAAAACTCACTTAATTTTAGAAGGCAGTATTTTCACCATTTTCAGCATGTTTATACCCCCTTTATAACTCTTAGCCTAATTATTATTCTAAATTATAACAATAAGCAAATTTAACACCTTATAATTATCCAAAAATATTCGTTATTTTGCACCTTAGTGTTTAAAAACTACTAGTGACGGAAATTCAATCGCGGTTGAAATGATTTAATCAAAAAAATACCCGATATTCAAATGCAGGTATTTCTTACTTTTGTATGAAAAATCAAAAAGTTATTTTAGATATTTGGATAAATCTATAATTTGATTGTAAATAGTATTAGAGTATGTTCCATCTTTTAGTGCTAAACGAGCCTGTATTGAAAATACTCCAGCACCAAGTCTCGATACAAATAATCCGTTTTGCCCAACACCAAATCCTCCGATAGTAGGATGGTTATTGTCTTTATCTCCTCCGGTTGTGATATATCTTCTTAAGACATTACTTATAGAATGATTAAGTGTGAAACCTGGAATAATGTAATGAATACCACCTATTAATGAAGAATATCATTTTTTATCCACTGATCAAACATTACCGTCCTTAATTTCCAAAATACCAGAATTATTATCTATTATATCGTTAAGCCCTTTGATAATTTCATTTGCTGCCTTTTTATCGATATCTTTGTTTACCTGTAATAACACTTTACGTTTTAGATATGTTCTTACTTTTGGCAATCAATATTTGTCCAACTCTGGATCCTTTACAAACCAGTCTCAGCTTCTTGAATCAAAGACAACTGGTTCTTTAAATTGCTTAAGTCATTGTTCATGTTCCTTAGCACGTTTTATTGCATCTGTGTAAGTATCATCAAATATTTTCCCAGTATCTCTAGCTGATAGAGCTGAAAGTCAAGCAATCTTATTATCTTTGAGATTCTTAGATAAAATTCTCTTGACCATTTCATCAAGTTCTTCTCTTGTTGGATGGATGTTAATATCTAAGCCTGATTTTGAGTCTCTGTATATCCTTGCTTTAATGTTATTTTTAATTTTATTAACCCATTTTTGATGATCAACGCTGAATAATTCACCAGTAATATCTGAAGCAGAAACTTTATGGTTGATTCTTTCTATTTCTTTATCTACTTTAGCAGCTTCTTTAGCTTCTTCAGCTTTTTCTTTTCTTTCAATTTCTTTGATTGCATCAGTATATGTATCATCAAAAATCTTAGCTATTAAATTTGCAGCTTTTAATTCATTTAATTTATCTAAATTAAGCTTTAAGTTGGCTTTTAGTATATTATTAACTGCTCTGTCTAAATCTTCTTTTGTCCAATGAATATCTATGTCTAAGCCTGATTTTGAGTCTCTGTAAATTCTAGTCTTAATATTATTTTTGACTTTTTCAACCCATTTTTGATGTTCATTGCTAAATAATTCGCCTGTAATATCTGAAGCTGAAACTTTATGATCAATTAATTTAATTTCAGCTTCAGCTTCAGCTGCTTCTCTGGCTTCTTCAGCTCTTGCTTTTCTTTCTGACGCCTTTTTGATTGCATCTGTATATGTGTCATCAAAAATTTTGCCTGTAATATCTGCAGCTTTAATTTTGTCTAATGTGCCTTTATTTAAGTCTCAATTGTCTTTTAAAACTTTGTTAGCTCATCTGTTTAAGTCTTCTTTAGTTCAGTGAATGTTAATGTCTAAACCAGAAGCTGAATCATTATAAATTTTTGATGCAATTTCTTTATCTCTTTTAGCTTTTTCAATTTCACTAAGTCATTTATTACTAAATAACTCTGCTGTGGTATTTGCAGATTTATTCCTATGATTCTTGTAAACTTTAAGTTTATCTGCTAATTCTTTAGCATATCTTCTTTCAGCATCCTTAATCTTGTCGGCATCCGATTCATCAAATAGCTTTTCGGTTAATACTGATGAAGCATTTTCTATTTTTTTGATTTCAATTTCAGACTTAATTTTTTGAATTTGTTCAATTAACTTGGTTATTTCTTTTCTTATATCATTAACATTGTTAACTTCTTTATCAATATTTCTTGATAGTGCATCTAATTTATTTTTATATGCTATCCATCAAGGATCAAGCAATTGAGAATCTTTTATATCTAGCCCGCTAATGTCGTTTACAAATTTAGAGTTTCATTTTTCTCTAAATTCAAAGCTTTTTTTATTATTTTCTTTATTATCTTCTAGTATTTTCTTAACTAATTCCGATAAGTGTTTTTCTTCAGCTTCTAATTGTGCCTTGGTTGGATGTAAGTCAATATCTAATCCAGAAATTGAGTCTCTGTAAACTCTTGCTTTAACTTCTTCAATTGCCTTGCCAAATGAATCACTAAATAACTCTGCACTCATTTTTGCAGATTCATATGCATGCTTGTCGCCATGCTTTTTATATCTATCTACAGCTTTTTTAGCCATATTAGCATACTCATCGCTAAATAATTCTGCACTCATTTTTGCAGATTCATATGCATGCTTGTCGCCATGCTTTTTATATCTATCTACAGCTTTTTTAGCCATATTAGCATACTCATCGCTGAATAATTCGCCTGTTAATTTTGCAGAAGTTAAAAATGCCTTAGAGCTATCAACTTGTTTATGAGCTGAGTTATCAATCTCTATTTTATTTATGACAGAACATGTTGGATTATCAGAAAGCACTTTGCCACATTGACGGCCTGGTCTAGCTGGTTCTCCCCTGCTAAACATTTCATCATGACTTTCTTTTTGCCCTTTGTCAATATTTGCCACGAAACATGCTGACGAAATTAAAGGCGATGCAAAAGCTAAGAGCCCGCCTTTTAGTAATAGTCCTTTTTTCATACCACAACCTTCATATTTATGAAAAAACTAAATAATAAAAATAAAAACTATTATAATATATCCCCCCCCCAAAGCTTTTAATTTGGGTTATTTTTTGTGTAAAATTCATCAAAATATGGAAAAATTACCAGAATTTTTTCTTTTTTTATGGAACATTTGAAAGTAATTGTTAATTATTTATTTATCAATAAGGGCAAAATCTTTGGTTTATGCTTTACTTTATTTGAATTACCAATACTTTTTTTCTTAACTATCCTGAGCTTTTTTATTAAAAAGTACTTTATTGATTGGTTAGAATGCATACTATCAACAAAGTGATAACATACAACAACACAAATAAATGCTTATTTCTATTAGTAATTTCCCAAGAATAACGCATATGTTTTAATTATGAAATACTAATTTTTAAGTCTTTTAGAAGCTGTTCTTTCTTTTTTGTAGATACACTTGTTGTTCACTTTCCATTACGATATGTCTTATAAGTTTTCCACAATTCATCCAAAAATCTTTCTATTGACGCACCTTTAAAGACCCCATGCTCATTAATTACTTTCAATATTCTGGAATAAACAATCATTTGAATTTGAACTATTAAATCATGTCCTAGTATTGTTTTTAAATCATGTTTTCTAATTGCATTCTCATCAAGTGAAGCTTTTTGAAGTCTTATATTTGTTTCAATTAGTCATCTTTGTTTGTGCATAAAATAAGGTTTTCCTATATCGAAATTACAATTAGACCTCATTGTAATAATTCCCGAGTACTTGCTTCTTTCTTCGTTTTTTCCAGCGTGTATCCTTCTTTTTTCTGTGTATATTTGCTAGGTAATTATTCTTTTGAACTGCTGCAATAAATGGGTCTTTATAACAATATAAAAAATGGTCTGTTTCTTCAATCTTAAATGCTTTAATAAACTTGTCTTCAAACTTAAAAGTAGTATCAAAAGAGCTATTAGAAATTAAATTTTTAAGCACTTTTGAATTGTCATTTAGAGGCATAATAAACTTAATATTATTTTCAAAAAGATAATTGATGTTTTCTTGTGAGTTAAACCCTTTATCAATGATAATTACTATGTTTTTTGATGTCAAATTTTCCTAAAACCGAGATAAATACCTGTTTATCAATTACATTTCCTGGAATAACTTCAGAATAAACAGGTTCTAGATTATGAAGATCAAACACCTTTATTTTGTTAATTTGCTTTCTTTTTGTCTTTTTATAATTTCTTCCATATTCAGAAAATTCATTATTTCCATCATTAATAAATGCGGTTTCATCGAAGATTAAAATCTCATGATTTTTAATTCTTTTGATTAGAAATTCCTTATTAAGAGAATCATAAGTTCCTAGTTCTTTTATAAAGTTTGCAATACTATTCTTAGAAACAGTGATATTAGGATAATCTTCAGAAATAAAACTATGATAATAATTATCTTGAAATCATTCATATCTATTTTAAATAGAATTCCTACTAATGAATAAGCATATTTTTTAAGTCCTGTATCTTGTCCAAAAAATCTTACAAGATCATCCCTAATATCTTTGGCTAGGTTATCAAGGAATTTACAGTTGCCATAAGTTTTTATTGGTGTTGTATCTTCTCTTGCTCTCTTAGGATCTTCAACATAAACAAATTCTCCATTTATTTCAACTATTGAACCAATATAAGGAAGAGACTTTTTAGCTGGTCTCTTCTTTTGCTTATCTCAATAACTAATGTATGGAACCACTCTATATTTGTCACCATACAAGCGAATTTTTGTTTTTTCTGATCTTTTAACTTTTTTTAATATGATCAGGAATTAAACTCATAATTACCTCTATTTTAAATAAAGCCTTTACATATATATGTAAACATTTTAAGATCATTTTTGCTAAAAAACTAATAAAAATGATCAAAAAACACTAATTTTCACGGACAATATCTGTAGAAATTGGTGTTTTCTGTGTTAAATTAGTTAATTTTTGAAGAAAACTTATAATTTTATGACATTTTAATGCAAAAACTATAGCGTTAGGGAAACTACTATTTCAAATAAAAGTTTGTCTAAATATTATTTCTTTTCAGCTAATTCAGCTTTGTATTTTTGTGTTGCAATTTTGCCTTATTCAGAGCAAAAATAGCAAAAAACATAGAAAATTTCCACTGTTTTTGATGTTTTTGTAACTTTTAGGCACTTTAAGAAAATATAAAAAATAGACCAAAGCAGTATAAAAATTTAATCTGTTTTTTTGGTCTATTTTTGCTAATTGTTATTTTAGTTTACTAATTTCTTGTTCAGTTTTCTTGATTTGATCATTTAGATATTTTTCACTGTCATAAGCTTTTTCTTCTAACTCTTCTATTTGATCATTATAAATTTCTTCTAAGTGCTTAATTAACTCTTCTTTTTCTTCTAATTTCGCTAACTTTTCAGAAATTTCTTTACTCTTAGACTCTAAAGCTTTTTTGTCTTCGCATAGTTTATTTAATTCACTTGACATAATATTAGATGTATATAAAAGTTCTGATAAAGCTCTGTCGATATTTTCAATATCATTTTTAGCTAAATCCCTTTCTTTTTTATTAGCTTCATTTTGAGAGTTAATTTTGCTTATGTTGACATTAATTCTTTCATCTTCTGCTTCAATTGTTTTAAAATCTTTTTCAAGTTTTTCAATAGCTGCTTCTTTATCTGCTAAAGGTTTGCTAAATAATTTTTTAACTTCATCAATACTATTACTCTTATTTATTTTGATTACAGATCTTAATTTTACTAAGTCATTAATTGATGCCTTAAGAACTCTTATATGGTCACTAATTCTAGTAATTTCCTCAAACTTATCAGTTATTGATTCTTTTGGGCTCGAAAATGTATACATTCAATACTTGTCATAGTCATCAATTTCTTTATAGATTTCTTTTAGCTTATTAAATTCTGAAGCCTTAGTATCCTTTTCAGTTTTTAATAAGTTTTCCACTTCCTTAGAGTTTTTGTCAAATCTATCATTAATTGGTTTAATTTTAGATTCTAATTGTTGTTTTAGTTTTTTCAATAACTCTTTTAACTTGCTCAATTCAGTTTCTGTAGCAGTTTTTTGCGCTCTTAGTGATTTTCCATAACCAACTAATCAATCATAATAGTTGATGTCAGCTTCGTAAGAATCTAATTCGTTTTCACTATCTCTAAGTAATTCATTTAAATCTTCAATAGCACTATTTATTTGCTCTAGTTTTTCTTTGACACCAGGATTATCTAACTGTGAACTAGTTGATGCTAATTGTTTTTCAACTTCTTGTTTTTGTTTTTCTAAGGCTGTTTTATGGTCATTTAAGTCGCTTTTTAGAAGTGCTATGTACTTTTCATTTTCAATAGATTTAGTGCTAATTTCCTTATTGTTTTTGTCTTCTAGTGTTTTAAGTTTTTCAGTTAGAGGTTCATTCTTTCTGCCTAATGATTCTTTGTATTCCTTAACTCAATCTCTATTGTTTATATCATTCCAAAATGGTTCTTTAGTAAATGCATTTTCTCAAGTAATTCTAGCTTCTTCTTTTCTTTCTCATTCATCTGGATCATTATTCAGAATGCTTTCAGAAATGTCAGTTAATTGCTTTCTTAGTTTTTCTTCTTCGTCTTTTGATATACCTGTTCAGTTTCCAGTTTCAATTGCTCTTGAATTTCTTTCAACACTATCATTAGATTCAGCAACATCTCTTTTTGCTTTTTCAAGCAATGCTTTATTTTTTGCATCAGTATATGCCTTATTTTTAGCATCAGTATATGTATCATCAAATAATCTAAGTGTCGATTCAGATGATGATTCATTGTGATCTTCTATAGCAATTAAATTATCTATTTTACTTGCAATTTCTATCTCTTTATCTCTTCTTGGATTTCAGTCAATATCTAGACCAGAAATTGAATCTCTATATATTCTGCTTTTTATACTTTCAACTGATCTTCCATTGGCATCACTAAATAAATCTGCAGTTAATTTAGCAGATGCTTCTTCATGTTTTTTGTCATGTTCTTTTTCTAATTTGTCATTAGCTGGTGGATTTGAAGGTTGAGTGTTTGGTGGTGTAACTGGATTAGTTGCTGGAGGTGTTATTGGATTAGGCGCAGGTTGAACTGAAGGAGGTGTATCAGGAGGTGTAACAGGTTCAGTTGTTGGAGGTGTATTAGGAGGTGTATTAGGAGGTGTAACAGGTTCAGTTGTTGGAGGTGTAACTGGATTAGGCGCTGGTGAAGCAGCAGGATTGTCGTTTTCTGATTTATTTTTCACTACACAAGTAGCCGATATAAAAGGAGAAGCTAAGGCTAAAATGCCTGAGCTCAATAGTAATTTTTTCTTCATTAATTTAGTCCTCATGTTAACTTTTGAATATTAAATTGGAAAAATTATATATAAAAAATACCCCCCCCCCTAACTAAGCAGAAAATCTGCTTATTTTGTGCTTTTTTGTCAAAAAAAATATGGAAATTCCCATATTTTTGACTATTTCTTGGTGTATTTTGCTATCTCATCATCAAGTTTTTTGATTTTTGACTCTATTTGTTTCTCTTTATTATAAACACGTTTTTCCAATACTTCTTGATCATCTGCGTATAAATCTTCTAACTCATCAATAAGCTCTGACTTTTCTTCTGCTTTAGATAATTTATCTTGAAGCTCTTTATCTTTTTCTTTTAGTTCTGCTAATTCTTTATCTAATTTATTATTTTCTTCAGTTAGCTTACTTTCTTTAGCAATTACATCTCATAATAAAGATTCTAACATTAAAATATTGTCACTGTATAGTCTTAACAATTCTTCATTTGATTGCTTGTTTGCGTGCTCTTCACCTATAAATTTAGTAATTCTTTTATCTTCTGTTTCTAGTTTAGTAAGAAGTTTCTTATACTCACTTGATTTTTGTTCGTTTTCCTTAACTAATGTTGTAATTTTGCTAATTAAATTATTTTTGGTTGCTTTATCTTCTATTTTAAGACGCGCTATTTCGCTAATTAATTCTTTTGCTTCGTCTCTGTTTTCAATTTGTAATTCTAATTCTTCAGCAGTTATACCTGCAACATAATCCAATAAACCTATTTCACTCTTTTGTGAGTAAGATAATTCACTCATTAATTTTTTAACTAGATTATCTGATTTTGCTGCTTCATCCCTTTTATCATGAATAAATTTATTTATTTCAGCTACATTATTTTCATATTCATTATTTACTGATTGGATATTGTTGTTTAACTCACTCAATGCATCAGTTATTTTCTTTTCTTCTTTTTTAATAGAATCAGTTTCTTCTCTAATCATTGTGCCATGCTCAACTTCACTATTGTAGTAGTTTACCTTGTCGATGTATTTTGAAAGCTCTTCTTTAGCTACTTCAAGTAGCTCTCTTAAATCTTGTAACGCTTCATTTGCTAAAGCTAACTCACTTTTAACATATTCAGCTTTTTTAGTAAGCTTTGCTATATCTTCATCATTTTCAGCCTTTTGTTTTTCTAAGTCTGTTTTATAGGCTTCTAGGTCGCTTCTAAGAAGATTTAAATATCTATCATTATCATCAATTAATCTATCAACTTCATCTCAAACTTTCTTTTGATCTGCTAATAGTTTATTCTTTTGCTTGCTTAATGATTCTTTATATTCTTTAGTAAAATCTTCCTTACTACTTATGTTGTTATAGAATGGTTCTCAACTTCAGATTCTATCTCAAGCATCCTTTTTATCATTAGTATATGTATCATCAAATAATCTAAGTGTTGATTCTGCTGATGCATATTCATGTTTTTTGACACGTTCTTTTTCAAATTGTTCTTTTGATGGGTGTCAAAAAATGTCAGCGCCAGTTGGACTGTCTCTGAAAATATTATTTCATTCAGCTTTTATATCCTTTTTAGCTGGTGCAGGAGTAACTGGTGTTGTGTTAGGCAGAGTAGGTTCCGAGTTTGGGTTTGTTCCTGGATTAGACGCTGGTTGATCAGCAGGTGTTGTATTAGGAGGTGTAACAGGTTCAGTTGATGGAGGTGTTACCGGATTAGGTGCTGGCGAAGCAGCAGGAATGTCATTTTCTGATTTATTTCTTACTATGCAAGTAGCGGAAATAAAAGGAGAAGCTAAGGCTAAAATGCCCGAGCTTAAAAATAATTTTTTCTTCATTAATTAGTCCTCGTATTAATTTTTGAATATTAAATTTGGACTCATTATATAAAATCCCCCCCCCCCCCAAACTAAGCAGAAAATCTGCTTATTTTGAATTTTGATTAAAAAAATATGGAATTTTTCCATACTTTTTTAATTACTTTTTGCTCAATTTTTCAATTTCTTTTATTGATTTGTCTAATTCTTCTATTTTTCTTTGTCTGTTGTTTTTATCTTCTTCTAATTTATAAGCTTCTTTTTCTAACTCATGCACTTCTTGCTCATATTTTTTCTCTAGTTCTGAAATTGTTTTTGAAGTTTGCTTCAGATTCTCTAATTTACTTTGAAGCACTTTAGATTTTTGTTTTAGTTCAGAAAGCTTGTTTTCAAAATCTTTGACGTCAGCTTCAGATTTTTGCTCTCTTTTCTTACCTTCAACAATTAATGCATTAATTGTTTTAATACTTTGATCATAAATTATTGTGTGGTATTTTTTAACATATTCTAGTAATTTATTGCTTGGATCAGGAATTTCTTTCTTCAGTGCTTCTAACTTGCCTTTTAATTCATTAAGGTTTGCATCAGCTCTTGTATCATCAAGTTTAATAGTGTCTTCAATTCTCTTCTTAATTTCTTCTACTTTTTTAGTTAGAAAGTCTTTGTCACTATCAGTTAGCTTAGAATAAAAATCTTTTTCTTCTTGTGCTCCAAGCAAAATGTCTTCTAAATCTTTTATGCTTTCAGTTGTTTCTTTAAGCTCGCCTTTTGCTTTTGCTAAAACGGTTTCTTCTAATGATTCTATATCATTATTATTCTTATTAATTTCAGCTTATAGCGCTGTTTTATTAGCTTCAAAGTCGCTTTTGCGCTTAACAATATCATCTTGATGCTGCTTCTCAAGCAAGCTAGATTTTTTGTCAATTTCAACTATTTTTTTATCTATTGAACTTATGCTTGTTAATAAAGTTTGTTTGTATTTTTCAAACATTACTTTATAACTAACATTTGATGTAATATCAGCACCAGTAGGGCTGTTATCATATATTGAATCTCAAGTTTTACTTGATGATTCAGACCTTGCTGAATTATTATTAGGATTAGGAGCAGGTGAAGTGCTAGGCGGTGTCACAGTTGGATTTGAATTTGAATTATTATCAGTTTTTGTATCATTGCATCTAGCCGAAACTAAAGGTAAAACTAATGAAACAATACCACCTGCTATCAAAAACTTCTTTTTCATTATAAACCTCAAATTTAATATTAGTTCTTACTATAGAATTATTATAAACTTACTTGAATAGTTTTTTAATTCTTTAAAACATATTATGAAACTCGATATACAAACAAGTGCAAAAAATATTAAAACCTTCTCGCTGTAAATGAGAAGGTTTTAAACTTTTAAGCTGTTTTATAGGCCAAATAGTCGATTTGAAAAATTAATATTATTTAAATTCTTTTAATTCTTTTTCAAGTTTCACTAGTCTAGAGGCAATGTCTTTTTCTTTATTATGAGCTTCTTTTTCTAACTTTTCAATTTCTTGTTCATATTTTTTCTCTAGATCATTAATCTTCTTGTCTCTTGTCTCAGTATCTCGAATTATCACTTCTAATCTTTGCGATTCTTTTTTCGTCTTAGATATTTCTTTGTTTATCTTGTCAGACTCTTTTGATAGATCCATTTCCTTTTTAGTTACTTCTTTTATGAAAGTCTCTATCTTGTTAATGTCCCCGTTGTATAGATTAATATATTCTCTTATTTTGCCAATTTCATCATTTTTCTCTAATAAGAGTTTTGTAATTCTTGATTCTTCATCAACAAAAAACTTTTTGGCTTCCATATAACCATTTAACTCGTTTTTCTTAGATTCGATATCAGCTTCGACTTTGCTTATAGCCTTTTGTTTTGCTTGTTGATCATCGCTTAATGATTTATTTAATTTTTCTATTTCAGCTTCAAGTTCTAGTAATTGTTTATAGTTTCTGTACTTCTCTTTATGTGCTTCTTCAAGTTTCTTAAAATTAGACTCGTCAGATGCCCCATAAATAATAAATGCATTTATTTTTTCATCTCTTTCAATTTCATCAACCAATGGTTTTGTTGGCTTATTTAATTTACTTTCTTTGGTTTTTGCTTCTTCTAAAGATACATTGGTGTCACTAATCTTTTTATCATATGTTTTATTTAACTCTTGTTTTTCTGACTCAAGTTTTGGCAATGTTTTCTCAAGCTCACTAATGTTTTTTCCAGCAAATAAAGCATTTTCTCTCGCGCTTTCTAATTCGAGTGTAATTTCATCAAAATCACTGTTTTTATCAACATAGAATTTTAGTTCATCTTTAGCACCATCTAACAAGTCATTTAACTCTGTTATTGTCTCTTTAGCTAATGACAATTCACTGTTAATATTCGAAGAAGCTAACAAATTATTCAATTCTTCAATATATTTGTCAACACCTTGTTTTTTCTTTTTAAGGTTAGACTTATCTGTTTCTAAATCTTTCTTTAGACCTTCTATATAGTCAGCACGCTCTTTCTTGTATTTTTCAATTTTTTCATCATTTTCTTTTTCTAATTTAGTAAATAAGGCTAATTCTGTCTTGTAATATTTGTCAATTCTTTCTTTATATTCTCCAAATAGACTTGTTGGAGTGATTTCATCTCACAATGGTTTCTTATTAAATAAATCTTCTCATTTTCTAGTAGCTATGATTTTAGCTCTAGCTTTTGCATCAGCTACTTCTGAAGAAAATTTATCATCAAATAATGCAGCTGTATCTTTAGCTGCTAATGCTTCTAAAAATCTCGCCTTGGTTTCTTTATAGTTCTTGTCTAAAAAGTATTCAACCCATTTTTCTAATTCATCTTTAGATAGAAGATTGATATCTAAACCAGATTTTGAGTCTCTATAGATTCTTGATATCATTTCTCTATTTCTTTTAGCTTTTTCAATTTCTCTAAGTCACTCATCACTAAATAAATCAGCTGTTTCTCTTGCTGAACCATATTCAAAAATTTCTTTATACCTACGTTGTTTACGTTGCTCTAATATTTTTTCAATCTTTTCTAATTCTGCAATTAACTTTTCTTTTTCAACATCATATTTAAATGTAATTCTGTCAAACCGTTCTTCGTTTTTATCTGATTGACTTATTAAAACTGAAATGACTTTTTCTTTTTCTTCTAAGGCTTTTTGTTCTTTTAGAAGGCTTTCCTGCTCTTTTCTTAGTTGAACTAAGTCTGCTTCAGATTCTTTAACTTCTTTTTCGCCTTTAGATTCTTCAGAATCACCAGTTTTCATTAAGTCAGCTAGTCTCTTAGATTCGTTTTCATATAAAGCCACATTTTCTTTGGCTTTTGCAACTTCTTTTTCTTTTTGTTCTAAGTATGATTTTCAATCCTTAGTGCCTTTTGTTAAACTTGTAACTTCCACAATCAATTTTACTAATTGTTTGTCAAGTTCGTCTTTTTCTTTATTACTTGATTCATGATCTTTAACTAATTTATCGATTGCACTTAATGCATTTTCATAATCCTTCAAGAATCTTTGAATTTCTTCTTCTAGTTCTTTAGTTTCTTCATTATTTTGTTCAATTTTTAAATTTCATTCCTTTAACAAGTCGTGATTAAACTTGTTTTCAACATTAAAAACAAAGCTGTTGGCAAAAGAGTCATCTTGTTTCTTGTCCTTGATTCGTTCTTCTAAATATTTATTTTGCTGCTTAAGTTCATTTACGCGTTCGCTTACGTTAGAAATTAAGTTATGAAGTTCGATCTTTTGTTTTATTTGTGATGAAATAGAATCGATTTTTGACTGTAATTCCTTAATTTTGCCTTCCAACTTATCAATCTTCTCTCCAATGCTTTTGACTTTTGGCATTTCCACACTAGCAACCTTGTCAACATTTGCATAGTATTCTTTTTCTTCTTTAGCACCTTCTAGAAGATCTAAAATATCTTTCTTAGATTCTTTGGTTTCAGCAAGTTCTTTTCTAGCTTTTACTAATTTTTCATTTTCTAAATAGTTAAGTTTTAATCTATTTTCAGAAAGTTTTTTCTTAATATCTTGTCTTTTGGCTTCTAATTCTTTAGCTAGTTTATCAGCTAAATCTTCATATTGTTTTCTTAATAATGCACTGTAGTTGTCCCTTGCATTAATTATGTCATCATAGCCTTTTATTCGATTTAGAAGTCAATCTTTATATTTTAGTAAGACTTTATCATTAAATCCATTATAGTCATATAAACCTTTACACCCCGCATCTGCACCAGATGGACTATTGTCAAAAATATCTTTCCATTTGTTTTCAACAAATTCTTTGAATATTTTTTCGTTGTTTATCTTATTTTCTTCTAGTATTTTCTTAACTTCTTCTTCTAAACGTTTTTCTTCTTTTTCAAATTTTTCAATAATGGCTTTGTTTTTCTCTTCATTTTCTTTTTTAACTTTATCTAATATTCTCTTAACTTCTTCATCTAGGCGCTTTTCTTCTTTTTCTATTTGCTCTTTAGTAGGGTGCAATAAAATATCTTCTCCAGAAATACTGTCTCTGAAGATGTCACTTCATACAACAAGCCTTGCTTGGTTGTTGCCGCCAGGTTTTTTGTTATTGCCCCCAGATCCGCCTTCATTGCCGCCACCAGATCTGCTTCCATTATCAGGAGTGCCGCCGCCACCTGGGATAGAACCATTTCCAGGGTTAGTGCTACCGCCGCCGCCATTTGGTGGTGTTCCATTAGATGGATCAGCTGGATTCTCTGTATTTGTTACAAAACAAGATGATGATAATAATGGGGAAAATAAGGCTAATAATCCGCCTTTTAAAATTCACTTCTTCTTCACTGTATGCTCCTAGCATCAATATTTAATATTTAATATAAATATTTTATAATACCCCCCCAAAGCTTTTGCTTACCTGCATTTTGCCTTAATTTTCCATAAAATGTGGAAAATTATTGTACTTTTTCTGTTTTTTTCTTGTTCTATAAATTGAACTATCAAATGGAAGAAAATGTCTTGTTTTACATTAAATGCATAAGCAATATTTAGTTAACAAAACAAAAACACTACAATGACTTTGTAGTGCTTGCAGTATCTTTATAGCCAGAATATCAAACAGCAAAATAAAGGCAAAAGTAATTCTCTTAAAGTTATGCTGCTTTAGTAAATTAAAGCTTTCTAAAATCAATTTCAAAAGTATAAGTTTTAGAATCTAATTCACCATTTCTAAGCGCTAGTTTTCACTCTAATTTATAAATGTTGTCTGTTTTTGTAACCTTTATTCCTAGTTTATTATCTTGATTAAGATATCCTAACGAGGCCAAAGTATTGTCTTCATTTCTTGTGTTTATAAGTTTATAAAATGGAGATAAATTTTTATTTATTTTTAGCTTAGCGAATCTAACTAATGAAGCTTTTGGTTTAATATACCAATCAGTTCTGTATTTATTAGCAAAAAATAACTCACCATTTATAACTGGAATAATTCCTTCAGTATATTTTAGTGATGAATCAAACAATTTTTTAAGTCTTGCTTTTTCAAAAGAGCTAAGTTTATCTATCGCAAAGAGATTATTGTTGTTTGAATATGTTTCTAATACTGGGAGCAAGTAATTATTCCACTCTGGCTCAGTGAAAATCCATTCAAATTCCTTGCTAGAAACTATTTTGTATTCTAGAAACTCTTTTTCTTTTCTTTGTTTTTCTCTTTCAATAGCTAATTTGATTAAATCTGTGTATGTATCATCAAATATTTTTGCAATATCATTAACAGTTTTAAATTCACTTCATCTAGTTTTATTTAACTCTTTATTATCTTTTAGGATTTTATTAACTACTCTTTCCAAATCATCATTTGTTCAGTGAATATTAATATCTAATCCTGAAGGTGAATCATTATAGATTTTTGAGCCCATTTCCTTATCTCTTTTAGCTTTTTCAATTTCCTTAAGATAATCATTGCTAAATAAGTCTTTAGTGCTATTAGAAGCTGAAACTTTGTTATCAATTAACTCAATTATTTTATCTACTCTTTTAGCTTCTCTTTCTTCTTCAGCTTTAGCTCATCTAGCTAATGCTTCTTTAGCTAATTTAGAGACCTCTTCGTCAAATAATGCTTCTGTTTCATTGGCACTAGATATTCGGTGCTCATCATATTTGATATTAGAATCAACCTTATCTCTGATTTCCTTTTCTAATAATTTATTTATGTAATCTTTGAGTCAACTATTAAATAATTCCTTTGTAGTTTCTGATGATGAAACAGTGTTATCAATATGTTTTATATCCTTGTCTGCTAACTCTTTAGCATAAGTTTCTTCTGCTTGCTTAATTAATTCATCTTTAGAATTACTAAATAATAATTCAACTTCTTTAGCTACACTAATTGAATCTAGTTGTGCTTTGTTTAAGTCTCAATTCTTTCTTAAGATTTTATTAACTTCTTTTTCTAAACGTTTATTTTCATCCTCCATTTGCTTATCAGTAGGATAAAGCTTAATATCTAAGCCAGAAGTTGAATCTCTATATATTTTTGCCTTAATATTGCTTTTAACTTTATCCACTCAGGCTTTGTGTTTATCACTAAATAATTCTGCAAAATGTTTTGCAGATTCAGATAAGTGCTTATCAGTATGTTTTTTATATCTTTCTACTGCTTTTTTAGCTAAATCAGTATAAGTATCATCAAACATTCTAGCTGTATTTTCAGCACTAGATATACTGTGCTCTTGATTATGAATTCTTGAATCAATTTCATTTTTGATAACGCTTATTTCATAATCTAAAAATTCATCACTAAATAATTCACCTGTCATTTTGGCTGATGCTAAAAATCCCTTAGAATTTTTTAAGCGACTTTTTTCTCACTTATCTAGCTCAATTTTGCTAATATCATGCCCGGTTGGACTATCGATAAACACTTTATTTCACTGGGGCAATACATCATTAAGATTTTTGTTTGAAAAATCCTTTCAAACAGGCTTATTTGCACTATTTTCCAAAATATTTGGTACATAACAAGCAGATGAAATCAGTGGCATTGAAAAAAGCAACAGTACATTTTTTGCGAGCAGTGTTTTTTTCATAAATTCTACACTCAATAATAATTAATAATCTATAAAAATTATATTACCCCAACCCCAACTTTTTTAGGGCTTGACTTAATGAAGTGTAAAAAGTATAAAAAATATGGAAACTTTTCCATATTCCTTTTTAACTTTTAGCTCTATAATAATTTTTAGTGAAAACATGTGAATAAATATAAACACAAATGCTCATATTAGTTATTTGTTAAAGTGCCAGCAGAGGAGCTCAAATCAATGATTTGACTTCGTGTGTCTTGTTTATTATCATCTTTATAAGACTCACCATTCTTGAGAAATAGCTTGTATGTTATTCTATACTGGATTTTGTTTTCGGGATTATTAATTTTTTCTACAAGTACACCAATATGTTTGTCAAAGGCATATCCACCAATTGTTGGCTTTTTGCCATTATGTTCAATTGAAGAAATATTATTTTTTTCTTCTTCGCTTAAATTTGAATTTAGAACTATTCCTTCAATCTCTTTATAAATAACTGAGTTGTGAGCTCCTTCTTGTGTTCAATATAATTTTCCATCAATAATCTCCATCACTCCTTTTTGGCGATCTATTATTTCGATATCAAGCTTAGTAGCAAGATCTTTGATCTTTTTTCTATCATTAGTAAAATCAGGGTTAATTTTAAATAACGAATTATGGAAATAGTGCTTTTTCAAGATAGGTAAGCGTAATAAGTCTAAATTTGGATCTTTAAATCATCAGTCTCTGTTTCTTAAGTCAAAGAAAATTGACTCTTTAGTTCGATTCTTAGCCGATTTGACTAAGTCGGTATATTCATCATCAAATAGTTTTCCTGTGCTTATTGCTGAGGATGTTTCAGCAAATTTAGCTTTATTAATTCTTAAGTTTTCTTCTAAATATTTGCTTACTTCATCATTTAGCTTCTTAAGTTCAGCTTTTAATTGCTCTTTAGTTGGATGGAGCTCTATGTCTAAGCCTGAAATTGAGTCTCTGTAAACTTTTGCTTTAACTTCGTCTATTGCTCTATCATAACTATTGTCAAATAGTTTGCCTGTAATATCTGCAGACTTAATTTTGTCCAATATGCCTTTATTTAAGTCTCAATTGTCTCTTAGAACTTTGCTGGTTCATCTGTCTAAATCTTCATTAGTTCAGTGAATGTCAATGTCTAAACCAGAAGCAGAGTCTCTGTAGATCTTGGTCTTTATACTTTCTATTGATCTTTTAAGTGAATCGCTAAATAATTCAGCTATCATTCTTGCTGATTCAAATGCATGCTTATCACCGTGATTTTTGTATCTTTCTATTGCTTCTTTAGTTAAATCAGTGTATGCATCATCAAAAATTTTAGCAATATCATTAGCTGCTTTGAACTCGTTTAATTTAGATAAATTGAGATCCAAGTTTTCCTTTAAAGCCTTGTTTACAGCCCTCTCAATATCATCATTAGTTCAATGAATATTAATATCTTCACCAGAAATTGAATCTCTATAGATCTTGGTCTTGATGTTTTCTATTGCTCTTTTGAATGAGTCGCTAAATAATTCTGCAACCATTTTTGCCGATTCAGATGCATGTTTATCACCGTGGTTTTTATATCTTTCTATTGCTTCTTTAGTTAAATCTATTAGCGAATCGTCAAATATTTTTTTAGTGCTTTCAGCTGAACTAACTTTATTGTCAACATAAGAGTAATACTTATCAGCTAATTCTTTAGCATATATTTCTTCAGCATCTTTGATTTTATCAGCATTTGATTCATCAAATAATCTAGTTGTATAGTTTGATGAATCATTGGCATATATATCTGCTTTACGATCTAATTTAATCTTGTTTATTGATTCTATTAATTTGGTTATTTCTTCTCTTATTTTATTAGTCTTGTCAGTTGCTTTATCTATTTGATTTTCTAATAGCTCTATGTATTTTTTATATGCAATTCATCATGGATCTATTAATTGTGATTTTTTAATATCGGCGCCAGTGATACTATTACTAAATTTAGAGTTCCATTTACTTATGAAATTAAGAATTTTTTCATTATCCCTTCTAACATTGTCTAGAATCCTTTTAACTAATTCATCCAAGCGCTTTTCTTCGTCTTTTAATTGTTCATTGCTTGGGTGAATATCTATATCTAGGCCAGAAATAGAGTCTCTATAAGCTTTTGTTTTGATACTCTCAACCGACCTACCTAATGAGTCACTAAAAAGGCTTTTGGTCATTTTTGCAGATTCATATGCATGTTTATCACCGTGCTTTTTGTATCTATTTATAGCATTATTGGCTAAATTTTTAAATTCATCACTGAAAATATCCTCAGTCATTTTTGCTGAGGATAAAAATGCCTTGGAGCTTTCAATTTGAATTTTAGCTCAGTCATCTATTTCTAATTTTTTAATATCTGAGCCTGTTGGGCTATCAATAAATATTTTTTCTCACTGTCTATTTACTTCATTTTTATCATCAATATTTTTATCTATGTCTTTTTCATAATTTGGCACAAAACATGCTGACGAAATTAAAGGCGCAACTAATGTTAAGAGATCGCCCTTTAGTAGTAATCTTTTCCTCATGAGCAAACCCTCTTCTAGAGATATATTAAATAATGTATATATCTTTATTTTAATACTTACCCCCCCCCCAAGGGATTTTAAGAGTGCTTACCTATGAAAATAAGCCACTTATATTATGAAAACATTTCCATTTATCTTATTATTTGTTAAAATATATTAACAAATTAATTGCTTTCATTTTTCTTTTTTTATGTCGAAAACAAACATTTGATAAGCAAAAAATGAAGTAAAAAAGCAGAAATGATATGGCTCTTTTTCTGCTTTTTATTATTTTGTTAATTAGAATTTTGCCTTAATTTTAATAAACGCTTACAGGTTCTACTTCCTATTTAATTCACTAATAATTTTGTTAAACTTGTTTATTTTAGTATCTAATTCAGCTTCTTTGATGTCTTTTTCTTTTTCTAATTTGTAAGCTTCACTATCTAAATTGTCAACTTTACTATTGTAATCATCGTCTTCCATAGTAATTATTGCTTCATTATTTTCTTCTAATTCAGCTAATCATTTATTAATTTCTTCTTTTTCTGCTTGTAATTTGTTGAATTTAGAATCAAATTCACTTAATTTTATTGATAGATCCTTTTCGGTTTCAGAAACTTTATCAATCATTGCCTTGATTTCTTTTTGGTTTTTGTTGTATAGATCAGAAAGATCATTTATTTTCGAAATTCTGCTATGATCGCTGATTACTTTTACAATTTCAGTTTTTTCTGCATTTAGCTTTTCTAAAGTTTTTGTAAGCATTTGCTTTTCATTTTTTGCTTTTTCTATTTCTGCCTTGATTTCTTCTTCTAACTTATCAAGTTTTTCATCCTTTTCTTTTTCTAACACTTTGTCAGCCAATAATTTGTTAATTCTTTTTCTTTCCTTATCATTACTTCACATTGCATCTTTTAATCTTGCAATATGTTGATGATTAAAGCCATCCATCTCTCTCTTACTATAGTATCATTGATCAGAATCTCATTTTCAACTAGTAAGCTCTTGGATCACCTTTAATAGCAATTTATCTTCTTCATCAAGTTTACTTAATAAATCTTTTTCTTCTTTTATAGCTTCAGCATAGATTCTTTCGTACTCATCTTTTCTTTCTGCAGTTGCTTTCCTAATCGATTCTTCATTCATATCAGAAACTGTCTTAACTTTTTCTAGTAGTTCTGTAATTTTCTCTATTTCATTGCCTACTAAATTGCCTTTTTTAATCATTTCTTCAAGCTCTGCTTTTTGAAGATTATATTCATCTGCTAACACTTTTGCGCCTCATCATAAATCATTTAAGTCAACTAATGATTCTTTAGCACTTTTTAATTCACTCTTAATATCCTTATTGCTGTTTGCATCTAATAGTTTTTTAAGTTCATCATTATTCTTGTTTTTTAATTCTTCTAAAATATGCTTATTCTTTTCGTAATTTGAATTAATGTCAGCAATACGCTTATTTTTATCAATTTCTAAGTCTGCTTCTTTTTTAGCAAGGTCTGCTTCAGTTTCTTTTCACTCTTTATTGAGTTTATTTTTTTCTGCCATTAAATTAGCAATCATTTTTTCATATTTTGCCTTAACCTCTTCAATTGCTTTAGCATATCCATTTTCAAATATTTCTTCAGTTTCTTTAGAAGCTAATGCTTCATCGAATTTTGCCTTATTAGTTCAATAGTTATCTTCTAAAATTTCCTTAACTATTTTATTAATTTCAGCATCAGTTAGGTAAATGTCAATATCTAATCCTGATTTAGAATCTCTAAAGATTCTTGCCTTAACCTCTTCAATTGCTTTAGCATATCCATTTCCAAATATTTCTTCAGTTTCTTTAGCTGCTAAATATTCATCGAATTTTGCTTTATTATTTCTCCAGTTTTCAGCTAGATAATCTTTAACAATTTTGTCAATTTGTTCTTTAGTTAGATAAGCATTAATATCTAGACCTGATTTTGAATCTCTGTAGATTCTTGCTTTAACTTCCTCTACGGCTTTTTTATAGAGATCTTGGAATAACTCAGCAGTCATTTTTGCCGATTCAGATGCATGTTTATCGCCATGTTTTTTATATCTTTCAACAGCTTCTTTAACTAAGTTAGGGAACTCATCGCTGAATAATTCTTTAGTGATTTCTGATACGCCTGTAAGAATTTTTTTGATTCTTTCTTGCTTGCGTTTTTCGAGTACCTTCTCAATTTTTTCTATTTCATCAGCAACTTTATCACTTTGGATTTCATATTTAAAGACATTTTTATCAAAGCTATCATTATTTTTATCTTTGTTTTTTTCTAAAACAGATATTATTTTTTCTTTCTCAAGTAATTTAACAAGTTCGGCTTCAAGTTGTCTCTCTTCTGCTTTTAATTGTGCTAAATCTTCTTCAGCTTCTTTTACAACTTGTGTCCCTGCAGCTTCTTCTTTTTCGCCTGTTGCCATATGAGCATTTAATTTTTCTATATCTTTATCATATGTGGCTACATTATCGTTATACTTTTTAGCTTCTTTAGATTTAGAATTCAAATATGTTCTTCAGTCTTTAGAACTCTTAGCCAAAGCTTTTACTTGCTCATTTAATTTTTCTAATTCGCTAGCTAAATTGTCTTTATTATGGCCTTCTTTATTTGCTTCATCAATTAATTTGTTGATTTCTTCAATTGCTTTTGCGTTATCTTTTAAGAACATATTAATTTCATTTTGTAACTCAGTGAGCTCTTCGTTGTCCCGCTCAATTGCTTTGTTTCATTCAGAAATTAATTCATAGTTAAATTTCACATCATTATTAAAGTAAAACTCTTCTGAGAAATTATTGCTGTTCTTGTCTTTAATTCTGTCTTCAAGATATTCAATTTGTTTCTTAAGTTCATATGAAGATTGATAAAAACTCTTGAGCAATTGACTGAATACATCTTTTTTCTTAACATCAGAAGAAATTTTCTCAATTTTTGCTTCTGATTCCTTGATTTGCTTTTCTAAAGCATCAATCTTGTCGCCAAATACTTTAATTTTTGCAACTTCTTCATTTGCAATTTTAGCTTCACTTTCATAGTATGCTTTTTCTTCTTTAGCACCTTCAAGCAAGTCTAAGATATCTTTCTTAGATTCTTTAGTTTCAGCTAATTCAGCTTTAGCTTTTACTATTTTTTCTTTTTCTAAGTAATTAAGTTTAGATTTATTCTCAGCAATTTTCTTTTCAATTGCCTTTTTGTTAGTTTCTAACTCATTTTTAAGATTGCTGATATACGCTTCATATTGCTTTCTTAATGATTCACTAGCTTTATCTGATGATGAAACTATGTTGTCATAGAATTCTTTTACTTTCATAAAATGAGCTTTTAATTTATTTAAGGCTTTGTCACTCATAGTTTCATAATCATAAATACTTACTTTACCTATTTCACTACCAGTTGCATCGTCTCTGAAAATAGCATATCATCCATTAGCAACAAATTCATTGAATATTTTTTCACTGATTTTTTTATTTTCATCTAATATTTTCTTAACTTCATCAGCTAAGCGTTTTTCTTCTTTTTCTAATTCTTCTTTAGTTGGATGTAAAGTAATATCCATACCAGTTGGACTGTCTCTGAAAATTGAATCTATGCGACTCTTAATAAATTCATTGAATATTTTTTCATTGATTTTCTTATTTTCATCTAATATTTTCTTAACTTCATCATCTAAGCGTTTTTCTTCTTTTTCTAACTCATCTTTGCTTGGATGTCAGAAAATATCAGCACCAGTTGGGCTATCATTAAAAATTTCATCTCATGAATGAACAAATCTAGCTTGACTGTTATCTCCTGGTCTAGTTCCACCGCCAGATTGGTCGCCATTACCAGGCTGTGTGCTGTTGCCAGGTTGACCGTTATTTCCCCCGCCAGATGGAGTTCCTCCATCTACAGGCACTCTGTTAGCAGGATCAGTTGGTTTATCACTGTTTTGCACAAAACAGGCTGAAGATAATAATGGTGAAAATAATGCAATTAAACCGCCTTTTAGTAATCATTTCTTTTTCACTGTGAACTCCTAATATAAATATTTAGACTTATATATATTTTAATACCCCCCCCCCCAAAGCTTTTGCTTTGGTTTCTTTTTCCACAAATTTTCCACATCATTTTTGAAATTTGTGATTTTTTATTTGTTTAATCAATGAAAACCATAATTAAGCTACTGCAACAATATAAATCTTAAAAACAATCAATATTAAAGCAAGCAACAATTAAAAAAAGCAGGTATTATCCTGCTTAAAATGTTAATTATTATTTCTTTTCTGCATTCTTGGCATTAGTCATTGAACGCATGACAGCATTTATTTGTGACTCAGATGCTTTTCTTCCCATCTGTGCAAACATTGCTTTTATCATATTTCTGGTAATTGGGGGATTTTCACGAATTTGCTTTTCAAAAATCTTTCTTGCTACAAAAAAGCCAATAAAACCGCCAACTATGCCAAGGAAAAGCGCTACTCCAATAACTATACCAACTCACGCGCCTGTTGAAACCATTTAATGAAAATCTCCTATACTTGTAATTTTATTTATATTTAAATATTGTAGCATAAACATCAGCATTAATAGATTTTATGGTCTGTGCTATTAAGTTAGCTGAATCAATTAAGTCATTAATTGATATTAGGCCTATTGGTGAGTGTAAATATCTTTGAGGAAGCGAAATAGTTAAAGTAATTGCGCCGCCCTTAGCATATTGCAATTCAGCAGCATCAGTGCCACCGCCCATTGAGATAAATTTATAGTGCTTAATATTGTTTTCTCTGCCTATTTTACACATAAATTCAACCAATTGTGGATTAGCCATCATGCCGCCATCTTTTACTCTTATAGCAGCACCCTTGCCAATTACAGTTGTGCCCTTAATTGTGCCAACTGTATCATGAGTGCTAGTTGTATCAAGGGCTATAGCAAATTCAGGATTAATTAAAGAAACACTAGTTTTAGCCCCTCTAGTTCCTACTTCTTCTTGCACAGTGCCAACTAGATATAAATCAACTCCTAAATCCACATTTTCTAATTCTTTAGCAATGTATTCTAAAACACATACACCAGCACGATTATCCATTGCTTTACCAGCTAATAAATCAGGATTATCTAAATAAACTGTTTCACCAGTCATTAAGACAACATTGCCTACTTCAACTCCATTGTCCTTGGCTTCTTGCTCTGAGAAAAATCCAAAATCAGCATATAAGTCATCCATAGTTAATGCTTTAGATCTTTTTTCGGCTTCCATAATATGAATTGATGTGTGGCCAAAAATGCCATTAAATCTTTTGCCATTAGAATTAATTAAAACTGCCTTAGTTCCTATAACAACACTAGGTCATAAACCGCCAACAGAGCTAAGCTTGATCTGCCCGTTTTCATGTATGCCTTTAACTAAGAATCCAACTTCATCCATATGCGCCGCAACCATAAATTTCGGTGCATTTGGATACTTTGATTTTTTGTGAAAAATAATAGAGCCAAAATTATCATAAGATACTGTAAAACAGTTGTTTTTGTTTATCTCTGCTTCCATCATTTTAGCAATATTAGATTCATATCTAGAAACTCCTTCTGCTTCTAAATACTTTACTAATCTATTTTTAAATTCGCCTTTATTCATATATTAATTATAAATTTAAAAACAAAAAGCGTCTTGTTTTTTAGACGCTTAATTGTGTTATCTTGTTCATTTAGGAATAACTGGCATATAGCCTTTTTTCAAGTCCTCTATTAATACCATACGCTTGGTTTTGCTTGGATTGTATGATTCATCATACTTATCATGGTAGTAAATGTAATTAAGTACATAGTCACGAGCATATTTTCAATTATCTTGTCTATTATCTGTTGAATTTAATTCATAATCAGATACACCTGCTCAGAATCTAGGGTTAACACTATAATTATTTATTAATCCAATTGCATTATAGTGGCCATCGTATTTGTTTAATTCTTTCTTTCTAGCTGCACTTTCAAACTCTTCTTCGACCATTTTTCTTAAGTAAGATTCGGAAGTTCCATCATCTAATTCTCAGTATATGATTGGTATTCTATTTGAGTACAATATTGCTGCAAATGCAGTATACATTCTTCATACAGCTTGGTATCCTTCAACCTTTGTTTTTACATCTTGAGGATCGGTGTAAATTTCAGTAGATTCATATAACTCATTAACGTAATTTTTGATTAATGGTTTTATAAACACTGACATAATTTTGAAAATACCGTGATGCACAAGACCAGGGCCACCTTTTTCTAATCATAATGATTTAGCTAGTTTTGTTTTCTTACCAGAGTTAAATATTTCATGATATAGGCCTTTATCATCAAAACCATCAGCATATTTAAACATAATGTTTACAAAATCAGCATATGCTTTATGACTTGTATTCTCAAATATTTTCTTGAATATATCTACATTTTTAAATACCTTAGCAAATGATATAAATCCATTTTCAGTTATGAATTTAGACTCACCACTTTCAGCTCCCTCAGCAGTTTTTGCAAGAATATTATCATCATCATTTAATGATTTCAACATATTTATAATGCCATCAGTAATGTCATTAAAAATTTGAGGTAACTGTCCGGTTTCTTGATCATTTTGATTTGTGCTTGAAACAATATATCTAGTTATTGACTTAAGGAACCAGCTAATTCTTGGCATCTTATCATCTGGAATCCTGTAGTTATTTTTATTGAACTTAGCAATAAGAACTTTAGCCATCTCGTCAAATAGTTTGGTTTTCTCATCATAAGCATTTTTTACTAATCATAGCTTAATATGAGATCTAACTTTTTGATCATCTGTTTTTGATATTAATTCAGAAAGCAGTTTTGAGTATGATTTAATGTTTTTGAACTTGTCATCATTTTTAAAGAAACTATTAACAAATGAGCTTATAACTTCATCTTTATTTTCAGAATCAAAAATATTTGATAATGCTTCTTTTGCATCTTCTTCACTTATGCCTTCTTGTGAAGATAAAAGTCCTTCTAGGGCAAAATTCTTAAGAAATTCTTTATTGATATCATCTATAGAGATTTCACTAATAGCACTGCTATTAGGCATTTTATCGCTTGAATATCAGTTTATGTCAAGGCCACTTGGACTATCTCTAAAAATTCGGTTTTTATAGTCATTTAGTCAACTCTTAACAAATTCTTTGTTAACTCTTCTATTATTTGCAATAATCTTTTTAGCCTCATCATCTAAACGTTTATTTTCAGATTCAATTTGAGCATCTGTAGGATGTAAGTCTATATCAAGACCTGATTTTGAGTCTCTGTATATTCTAGCCTTAATATTATTTTTGACTTTTTCAACCCATTTTTGATGTTCGTCGCTAAATAACTCGCCTGTAATATCCGAAGCAGAAACCTTATGATCAATTAATTTAATTTCAGCTTCAGCTTTAGCTGCTTCTCTGGCTTCTTCAGCTCTTGCTTTTCTTTCTAACGCTTCTTTGATTGCATCTGTATAAGTGTCATCAAAAATTTTGCCAGTAATATTAGCGGACTCAATTTTGTCTAATGTGCCTTTATTTAAGTCCCAGTTGTCTCTTAAAACTTTGTTAGTTCATCTCTCTAAATCTTCTTTAGTTCAGTGAATTTTAATATCTAAGCCTGAAGCTGAATCATTATAGATTTTTGAGCTAATTTCTCTATCTCTTTTAGCTTTTTCAATTTCCATAAGATGATCATTGCTAAATAATTCACCAGTTACTCTTGATGCATATTCTTCTTTTTTAGCAATAGAATAAGCATTCATTTCTGATGTCACTTGTTCGTTTAAGTCTTTAATCTCCTTAAGCAAGGCATCAACTCATTCTTGCTGTTTATCCAAGTTAGCTTTTTCTGCTTTTTCGATGCTTGCTTTGTCAATTTCTTTAGTCAATAAGGCAAATAATTCGCCTGTTATATCAGAAGCTGCAACTTTATGATCAATTGACATAATTTCTGCTTCAGCTTTTGCTGCTTCTCTGTCTTCTTCAGCTTTTGCTTTTCTTTCGATTTCTTTGATTGCATCTGTATAAGTGTCATCAAAAATTTTGCCAGTAATATTAGCAGACTCAATTTTGTCTAATGTGACTTTATTTAAGTCTCAGTTGTCTCTTAGAATTTTGTTAGTTCATCTTTCTAAATCTTCTTTAGTTCAGTGAATTTTAATATCTAAG
Organism: Mycoplasmopsis agalactiae; assembly: GCF_000089865.1. Lineage (GTDB taxonomy): Bacteria > Bacillota_I > Bacilli_A > Mycoplasmatales > Metamycoplasmataceae > Mycoplasmopsis > Mycoplasmopsis agalactiae_B. The sequence goes on from NC_013948.1 coordinate 792,729, forward strand.
CCTGAAGCTGAATCGTTATAGATTCTTGAGCTAATTTCTCTATCTCTTTTAGCTTTTTCAATGTCCTTAAGATGATCATTGCTAAATAATTCACCAGTTACTCTTGATGCATACTCTTCTTTTTTAGCAATAGAATAAGCATTCATTTCTGATGCTACTTTCTCGTTTAAGTCTTTAATTTCCTTAAGCAAGGCATCAACTCATTCTTGCTGTTTATCCAAGTTAGCTTTTTCTGCTTTTTCATTGCTTGCTTTATCAATTTCTTTAGTCAATAAAGCAAATAATTCACCTGTAATATCAGAAGATGAAATCAAATGTTCAGTTAATCCGATTTCAGCATCAACCTTAACTGCTTCTTTGGCTTCTTCAGCTTTTGCTTTTCTTTCTATTTCTTTAATTTCATCAGTATAAGTGTCATCAAAAATCTTAGCTATTACATTTGCAGCTTTTAATTCATTTAATTTATCCAAATTAAGTTTTAAATTGTCTTTTAGAGCCTTTTTGACTCATCTCTCTAAATCTTCTTTAGTTCAGTGAATATTAATATCTAAACCTGAAGCTGAATCGTTATAGATTTTTGAGCTAATTTCTTTATCTCTTTTAGCTTTTTCAATTTCTCTAAGTCAATCGTCACTAAATAAGTCAGCTGTGGTATTTGAAGATTTAGTCCTATGATTATTGTAGACTTTAAGTTTATCTGCTAATTCTTTGGCATATCTTTTTTCAGCATCCTTAATCTTGTCAGCATCTGAGTCCTCAAATATCTTTTTAGTTAATATTGATGCATACTCTTCTTTTTTAGCAATAGAATAAGCATACATTTCTGATGCTACTTGCTCGTTTAAGTCTTTAATTTCCTTAAGCAAGGCGTCCACTCATTCTTGCTGTTTATCCAAGTTAGCTTTTTCTGCTTTTTCAATGCTTGCTTTGTCAATTTCTTTAGTCAATAAAGCAAATAATTCGCCTGTTATATCAGAAGCAGAAATCTTATGATCAATTAACTCGATTTCTTTGTCAACTTTATCTTTTTCTTTTGCCTCATCAGCTTTTGCTTTTCTTTCGATTTCTTTGATTGCGTCAGTATATGTATCATCAAAAATTTTAGCTATTACATTTGCAGCTTTTAATTCATTCAACTTTGCTAAATTAAGTTTTAAGTTGTCTTCTAAAATTTCATTAACTGCCATATTTATATGTTTGGCATCAAAATCATCATCTTTGATTATGACAAGTTTGGTAGCATTTGAACCGCTGTGATTGGGTGGATTTTTTCAATCACTATGATTATCTGCAGGTTTGTCTCAAACATTTGCAACATAACATGCAGATGATAATAATGGTGAAGATAAAGCCAATATTCCACTACTTAGTAATAATTTCTTTCGCATTATTTTTCTCCCCTAATGAAATATAAGTCTTACCTAAATTCTACCCCCCCCCCTAAACTTTTAAAGTTTAGGGACGAAAAATTCGCGTTTTTTAACTTTTATATGTAAATGTTTTCATACTATTTTAATTATTTGCTTAAAATGCTAAAATTTTTATGTATTTAATCTAAAAGGCTGGATTTCCTTTTTGATTATTTATCCTTTCTTTAAAAAATTTATAAAAATATCAATCTAAAAAGCTCCGCTTGTCTTTGCGGAGCTTTTTAGTTTTTTAATGTAATGAAATTAAAATATTTTGCTTCTTGTACTGATTTGTAAAATACTTTTACATTGCTAGAAATAATTTGTTATTGAGTAAATTTTGTTTTTGTAAACTGAATTTTAATAATGAATTATTTAGGTTGTGGGTCAACTGGCATAAAACCTCTTTTTAGATCTTCAATAAGAACTTGTTTTTTGGTTTTTTGACTGTTGTATTTTGTGTCTTTAGAATCTTTATAGTAGATATAAATAAGCACATAGTCACGAGCATAATATGAATCTTTTAGCCAGTAGCTAGTTGAGCTATGACGCAAGCCTGAAACACCTGTTCAAAACTCAGGATTTACCATCTTTTCACCTACTAGTCCAACTGCAGAGTAATTGTCTTTGTATTTCTTTAAATCTTTATCCTGAATTGCTTTTTGGAAAGCCATTCTATATCCTTCTCTTAAAAATGCCTCAGAAGTAAGATTTGTTGCATTTCAAAATAATCCGCTAGGTGTGTTTGAATATAAAATTGAAGCTAAAGATGCATAAACTCTTCAAAGGGCTTGATAGCCTTCAACATTTTCTTTTACTTCTTGTGCTGTTTTATAGACTTTTTCGGATTTTTCTAATTCATCAACATAGTTCTTCATTAATGGTGTAACAAATGCTGAAATTAATTGTTGAACCTTGCCTCTAATAACGCCTCAGAAGCCACGAGCCCCTAATGATGAGTTACCTTTTGACTTATCCGAGTTAAATATAGCATTGAATAAGCCTTTATTTTCATCAGCTGGTGCATATTTAAACATAATGTTAATAAAGTCAGCATATGATTTAGCATCCACTTTTTCTAAAAGTTTTTCAAATTTAGGTATGTTATCAAACACCTTGGCAATTGAAATAACATTGCCATTGCTTATAAATTTAAGCGCACCATTTTTTGCTGCTTCAGCAATTTTAGTAAAGACATCATCATTGTCTTTAAGTTCTTTTAAAGCAGTAAACACACTATCAATAACATCGTTAAATATCTCAATAATTTGACCGTTTGAGCCTGTTCCATTGGTGTTTTGGCCAACAACTGCCTTTGAAATTGATTCAAAGAATTTGCTTAATTTATCTAATTCTTTATCAGCAGGAATTTCATAACCATCACTATTTAATGAATCAATTGTTATCTTTGCCATTACTTTAAATAGCTTGCTATCTTTTGCATTAACAATGTCAATAATTCATTTTTTAATATGCTCTTTTGCTTGGCTTTCTTCAACAGATTTAAATAATGTTGAAATAAGTTTTGGCCATGAATCAACATCTTTTAATTTGCTTGTATCATCAAATAATTTGCCTATAAATAAGTCTAATGCGCCTTTTGTGTTGCCTGATTTAAGCATTGACTTGAAGAAATCTTTAGCATCTTGTTCAGTAATGCCTTTTGATGATAATAATTTAGCAAGGCCAAAATCATCAATGAATTTGTTTACCAAAGTATCATCACTTGAAGCCCCTTCAGCAATTTTCTTTAAGTTTTCACCTAAAACTTTGTGATGTTTTTCTAAAGTTGAAGAATTAAGAATTCTTCTCATGAAACTAAAGTCTTCAAAGTTTAATGATTTAGCTGTTAGGCCTAATATTTCAGAGAATAAATCAGTTAATGATTTATGTTTATTTAATCCATTACTGATACCATTTAGCACATTTGGAATAATGTGCAAGTCATTAATTAATGAAGGTAGTTCACTTAGTAAATCCTTGAAGAATGCTTTGTTTTGCTCACTATTTACGTCAATCTTATAATGACTTAGTTGTGTACTGAGTAGTTTTTGAATAAGATTTTTGACAGATTCTTCTTTTAAAAAGCTCTCTAAAATTACTGAAAAATCTTTTGAAATTAGATAAATCTTGTCTTTGCTATCTAGATAGATTTTAAGCACATCAGCTATAGTGTTAGCATTATGATATTTATAAACATCTTGCTTCATTGTAAGAGTAACATTTCTCATTATTGAAGCAATAACTTTATGATTCTTGACAAAAATTGATTTAACTAGTGAGTTAAAATCATCCTTAGAAATATACTTGCTGATTTTGTCAGAATCAAAAGACTTAGCAAGCTGATCATATATCATTGATCCAGCTTCTTTTGTCCCTGCAGCATAGTCAAATATATTTGCTACAAACTGACCAATTGTATCTTCATGATTAAGTACTATTTCAGTTGTTGCAAGTGATTTAATTAAATCAATTGCAGTTTTTTCCCAATTTTGAGCACTAAATTTATCTTTTAGATTCTTAGTTGCAAGCTCTTCAATAGCTTTACTATTAATCTTTGTACCATTTTTAGCTATTTCATCAAATACGCCACTAAAGAATCATTTATCAAGCTCTAAAACATGGCTTACCTTATCATAATTTTGAAGTGAATCACTAATTAAGGCTATTAAGTCTTTTTCATTAATATCCTTTATTAATGCAGTTTCATTTTTCATTAATTTATAAATTAATGTTGCATAGGTATATCTAATAGAATCTTTAGCAAAAGCCTTCTTAATTATGCTTTTTACATTTTCTACAACTTTATTTCTAACATTTTGATCAGCCAACCAAGTTTTAATTAACTTATCATAGTCGTTAAAATCAGTGATGCGCATCTTGTCAGAGAAAAAGCCGTTTGTTAGTAATGAAAGTGATAATTCTTGCAAGTCTTTATCATCAGCAAGATAGTTTATAAGTTCTTTAATCTTATCAATGCTTATATCAACAGCGCCTTTTGCGCCCCCTAGTGAATTAAGCAAGTTTTTAAGTATATTGCTTGTTTCATCAAAATTAATAAATTCTTTAGCAAATTTAATTAAATCTTCTGTTGCTTTCTTGCCAACTAAAGACTTAACAGCTTTATCAAGCAATGATTTAACTGAAGTAGCTTTATTTACATCATCAGCACTTATTGAAAGTAATTCATAAGTTAGTGATTTAAATAATTTTTGGAAATGTTCACTCTTAAATGATTTTTGAATTAGATTTACAAAGTCACTCTTTGATGCAAAAGTCTTAATATTTGCTGAAGACTCAAAAATTTTGTTTCCTAAATCCTTACTAAAGTTTTCATTTGTAAATACTTTCTTAATTGTATTGTCAATAAGTTTAGTAAGCATTGCTTTGTTATTTTGTGTTAACGATTTTGAGCTAACTGCTTTAATTAAGTCTAACAAGTTTTTATCTCATTGCTCACTTGTTAAGCTTGCCTTAAGTTTTTCAATGTAATTATCAAAAACTTTCTTTAAACTAGCTCTTGAGCCATTATTTTTTAGCTCACCAAATAACTCTTCAACAAAGTATTCTCTTAATTTTAATTTTTGGCCTAACTCTGGTAATACTTTAAATAAATCTTTAATAAACTGTGTAAATTCCTCTAAAGTAATATTTTCAAATACTTCTCCATATTTTTTGGCTGCATTAAATGAAGATCTAGCAAAAATGGTAGCGACTTCATCTTTTTGAAGCACTGATGCAAAGAATTTTTCAAGTTTTGCAGATAAATCCTTTGTATTGTTATCTTTCAACCAACTTTTAATTATTAAGTCAAGACTTGAAAGGTCTTTAAGCTTAACACTATTGCCAAAAATTCCTTTAGTTAAAAAGTCTTTAGCAAGGTCTGTTATTTCAGGACTATCAATTAATAAATTAAATAGTGTTTTTATGTCACTGTCAGAAAACTCAAAGAAGCTTTTTGAAGCATTTTTTACTAGTTTAGTAAATTCGCTACTTTCAACTAATGATTTTGCAAGTTGTTTTACAAGTTCAAAGTCCTTACTATTTATTATTTTGTTAGCTAATAAATTAATAAGTTGTTTTAAGGTTGTGAATCCTTGAATAGTGTTAACTTCTGAATCAGCCAAATTATTAATTGAGCTTGTGAATAAGTTACTAAATGCTCTGTTTTGTAGTAGTTTATGAACTAGTGATGATAATTCATCTCTTGAAATAAGTTTATCAAATTCGGTAGCGCCAACTGCATTTATTATTTCATTTGCTAGTGTGATTGAAATCAATTTTTTGCTTTCCGCAAAGTCAAAAATGTTAGAAGCTAACTTAGCTAGGGTATCTTTATGATTTTTAACAAAATTATCTTTTACTAAAGCTTTTGCTAAATCTAAAATTGTGTTTTCAATTGAACCGTTTTCAAATATTCTGTTTAACTCATCTTTAAGTTGGTCTGATAACTCTTCAAAGTCAATATTGCCAATATGTAATCCTAAATAACCTAATAATGATTCATAAATGTTTTCAAATTCAAAGATTTTATCCAAGTCATTATATTTACCAATAAGGCTATAAAATAGTTCTTCTAGTTTATTGCTGTCAATATCTTTTGTAATCGTAGGATAACTCTTTAATAATCCTGATGCAATCTTAGCAATTAAACGCTTAATGTCATCTTTTTTAAGCAGTGATTTAACAAGTTCATTAGCTCTTTGACCTAAGCTAGTGTTTTTGATATTAACAAACTTAACAAAAACATCTTGCACTAAATCTTCAAATGAGATAATGTCTTCTCAATCAGTTTTATTAAGCCCTACAATGCTTTGAGCTAAGTCACTAAATATAACTTCAAATTCATTTGAATCAAAAATAGCATTTATTAACTTTTGAATATCTTCTTTGTTTACTAATTCGCTTGTTTTATTGGTATTTTGGAAAATATAACCAGAAATTTTTGCTCTTAATTCAGGAGATTGCTTTGTGAATTTAAATGCATTAATAAGTAATTTTTGTGTAGTATTTTTGTTTTCCTGAACCTTATCTGATTTAGCAACTGACTTAAATATTTTGAACAAGAAGTTATCTGGACTAGAAAAGTTTAGATTCTTTTCATTAGCTTTAAAAATGCCTGCAAAGAATTTGCTCAAGTCAAATTTAAATCCATCCTTAGAAACATCATCAAATAGTTTTTTCAAAATATCATTTGAAGCTGTTTCAATGTCTTTTTGGTCAATTAACGAGTCAGAAATACTACTAAATAATTTAGCAAATTCATCTTTAGAAATATCATTTGTCATTCCTGAAAGTTTAGATATTTGTGAATACAATATATCGCTAATAAATCTTAATGAATTCTCATCTTTAACAAGTGATTTAACTAGTGACGAAATCTTTTGAATAATAGCTGAATTATTGTTTGAATCAGAAAGTCAAGACTTAATTGCGTTTTCAAAGCTAAAGTTTGATAAATCACTTTGACTTCCAAAAATTCCCCTAACTAAAAAGTCTTCTAAAAGTCATTGGAAATCATTATTTGCCAATAATTTAGATATAAATAAATTGGCATTTTCAGAGTTAATGACATCTTTTAACTCAGGAGCAAACTTGACAATTAAATTAGAAACTAACTCTTTAGTTTCGTCAAATGAAAGAATCTTTTTAACTAAGTTGATAACTTCTGAATTAGACTGTAAAACAGATGTTTTGGTCAAAATCATCTTAATTAATTCTGATGAAGTCTTAACTTTATCCAATTCATTTTTATCAATATCAGTAAGTGCTGAAACTAATGAATTTGCTGCTTTAGAAAATTCAGAGCTACCTAAAATTTTGTCAAATAGAGATATGAATTTGTCTTTTGCAAATACATCATTAAATCTATTACCGCTTGCTGAATAAACTTTTTCAGCTATTAATTTAGATAAGTAACTATTTTTATTGAAATATTTAAGCGAATTAGCAAGTATTTTTTCTAATGTCTCTTTGTTGCTTTTTAAATCTAAATCAGCAACAATTTTAAAAATTTTGATTAATGATTCATCAAGCTTTTTGCCTTCAAAATTCTTGCTTAATTTGCTTCATGTTTGTGCTAAAACATTAGCAAAACTAAAATCAGAAATTTTGCTACCTTTTAATTGAGATAATAATGAGTCTATGAATGTTTTCGATATATTAAATTCTTTATCTAAAGCTTTTAAGCCTTTAATACCTTTTGATAAAAGATCTTTGAGCTTAGATTCTTCAATATCTTTAAATATATCACCATTTGCTTTAATAATTTCAAAAACAAAGTTTGTAAATTCTTTGCTTAGTTGGTTTTCTTTTGAAATTTCATCAAAAAGGTTTGATGCTAAATCACTAATTATTTTTTGAATGTCACTATTTTGAAGTGCTAAATGTAATAGCTCGCCAACTGATTTAGCTTTTTCATAAGTTTTAGAGTTATTAGCAAGATGGATAAATAATTCACCAATTGTCTTTTTAACGCTCTCGCTACTTAAAACTGACTTAACTAATTTTGCTAAGCTTTCAGTTTTAATTGTGCTTGATGAATTTGCCTCATTTGCTTTGTTTATAGCATCAGAGAGCATTTTTTCATCAACATTTTGTACTATCATATTTTGTGCAAAATCTTCAATTATGCTTTTTAATTCATCCTTATCTTTTTGAATTAAATCTGAATTAAAGAAGGCTGCAACTAATGAAATTAAACTAGATTCATTTAATAAATTCTTTTTGAAAATGTTGACTAAATCAAAAAGTTTAGCTCTTTCATGGTTCGGATTTTTGTCCTTATTTCAATATGTTTTTTGAAACTCTAGCTCAGATTTTAGTAAAAAATTGGGTATAAATTCAGTCTTATCTATCCATTCTTTTAATTTATTTAAATTTTCATTATTGTTTTTTGTAAAAAAGTTTGCTAATTTGCTACTGGGGTCAGCGTCTTTAACTGTTGGGAACTTAATTAATTGATCTATAGCACCATGTAAAATATTTTTAACTAATGAGCTATTTAAAACTCTCTTTTTGTATCACTCTCAGCCACTTTTTCTTTTGTCACTAAACTTTTTGTAAATATCATCTTCATTTTCATTGAAAAGATATCTGTCAATATCACTAGTAAGAACTTTTTTGACAGTATCAAATGGTTTATCAAACTCTAATTGCTTAGAGAATGAATTAGCATCTGAATAAATATATTTATTTTCTCAGTTAATTCCTTGCTCTTTTAATTTATCACTGTTTCTTTCAGAAACAATAAGCTTAATGAACACATCTTGCGCCATTTTTTTATAGCCAAAGCTGCCAGGGTGAATGTCAAATAATGTAGGAGATAATCTATTGATATTTGAATCTTTAGTCCAGAAATCAAAATCATATGAGTTTATGAAATTAAAATTATTTTTAGTAACTTGAGACTGGATATTTGTGTTTAACAAATTGATAGCCATTTGGCTAACAATTAATGATGAATTATTGTTTTTAAATAAATAGCCATCTAATAAAACAAAAAGGTGAGGAAGTGGTAATGGATAGCCTATAAAATTGACGTTTTCAGTTTTTACATATTTTTTAAGCTCAACTGAAAACTCATCAATTCTCTTTTTCATTGAATTGAATGTGTCTTGAAATGCAGCACTAACATTAGCTATTGCATTAGTTGGATTGGCTTTAATCTTTTGAATATTCTCTAGGAATTTAGGATCTTTCAACTTCTCAGAAACTAATTCCATAAAGTCATTAGCAGCTAAAGTAATAGTAACTAGATTAGCTTTTTGTAGCTCGTCTTTCACTTTTTTAGCTTTCTCGATTAAATTGTCACCGAACTTAACCTTATAGTAGGCTAATTTTGTTGGATTCTTTGTCTGTAACTCTTTCAATGATTTATCATCTACAGTAAGTAAAAACTTCCAGTCTTCTAAGGTTGTACCTGATGAAGCATAGTTAGTATATGATTCTAATTTATTATTTTCTCTATTCGATCTTTGAATAAAAGAAGCTAAATATGTAGGGAATGATATACCTGTAATTTCGTTTTTCTCTTTATCGTAATTACCAGGGTAATCTTTATCTAAGTGAGAATCAAAACCAGCAGATATTGAATCTCCTAAAGCTACATATTTAACTTTTTCATTTTCTTTTATAACATGTGAACTTGCTTTTCTCTGATCTAAGTTATTAGCATGTGAATTAATATCTAATGATGTAATACTTGAATCAACTGTTGGTAATCCAGGAGCGCCGTGTACTTCGTTTTGAAAATTCTTGCTACCTGAAGCTTCTATTTTTTTATCGCCAAAAGGAATGTATGAAAGTCCTACAGCTAAAGCTACTGTAGCAGAGAAGGTAACAACACTAGTAATAATAATTGGTTTTAGTTTTAATTTCATTATTATTTCTCCTTGGATTGTAAGTTCATTAAATTATAAAGAAAAAAGCAATAATGTATAACTTTTATAAAGTTATAGAACTTGACGTATAGGCCTATAATATAGGCAAAAAAGAAAAGCCGAACGCTTGATTCGGCTTTGTTTTTGGTCTTAATTATCAGAATCGTCAGTAAATTCAATCATATTTGCATTAAAGGCTTCTGATTGGAATTCATCGAAAATGTGTTGAATTTCAACTCTGTGTTCCATGTTTAAAATTTCGTTTTCATCAGCTACAAACTTGACTGTTTTAATATCTGGATCATATTTATCAGCAAAATATGATTTAGGATTACGCAAGTCATATTTTCCGTTTTCTTCAAAGTTTGAGTTAGTTCCGGCAGGTATTTTGTGGCCTAAAATAATGTTTTCTTTTAGTCCTTTAAGTCTGTCAACTTGTGCCTTAATAGAAGCGTTAACTAAAATCTTTGGAGTTTCTTGATATGAAGCAGCAGCTAGGAATGAATCTGAAAGTAATGGAATTTGTTTTGCACCTTTAATTTTTACTTCGCCAAAAGGAGGTTTTTTACCTTCTGAAATTAAACGAGCGCTTTCTTTTTGATACACATGAATGTCAACTAATGATCCATTAAAGAAATCTGAATCACCTGAGTCGGTAATTAAAATCTTAGAAAGCATTTGACGAATAATTATTTCAATATATTTGTCACTAATTGTAATACCTTGTAAACGGTATAGCTTTTGTACTTCTTTAAGAATGTAATTTTGCACTAAACGTGTGTCACCGACTCTTAAAAGGTTGTTAAGGACAATTGGGCCTTCCACAATCTTTTGACCAGGAGTAACTTTGTCGTTGATTTTAACTCTAATTTTTCTGCCAGCTCTAGTTTTATACTCAACTGTATTAACTTTGCCATCACGAGTTTTGTACTCTTGTGTAATAACATCATATTCAACTGATTCAGAGCCTTCTTTAACACGTTTAATATCAATAATACGTCCATAGTAATTAGCTATAACAGCTGGACGACCTCAAGGCGAATCATAGGCGTCAATTAACTCAATTAATCTACCAAAACCACCAGTAATATCTTCAACACCAGCAACACCACCAGTATGGAATGTACGCATGGTAAGCTGAGTACCAGGTTCACCAATTGATTGAGCAGCAATAACACCAACTGCTTCACCAATGTTAACTACACGGTTAAGAGCAAGGTCTTTACCATAACATTTTTTACATACACCATTAGGTGTGTAACATGAAAGCACTGAACGAATTTCTACTTTTTTAATGCCATTTTCGACAATTTCAGTAGCTATTTCAGGTGTAATTAATTCATCAGCATCAACGATTAATTTGCCATTTTTATCATAAATAGCTTTGTTGGTGAATCTTCCTTCAATTCTGTCATATAAAGCTTCAATGACAGTATTGGTTTTTGTGTCTAAAATGTCTTTAACCTGGAAGCCATAGTCAGTACCACAGTCTTCTTCTCTTACTGTAATTCCTTGCGCAACGTCAACTAATCTTCTGGTTAAGTAACCTGATTTAGCTGTGTTAAGCGCTGTATCGGTAAGTCCCTTACGAGCACCGTGGGTTGATGAGTAGAACTCATAGGCTGTAAGACCATTTAAGAATGATGACTTAACTGGAATTTCAACGGTTGAACGAACCACACGTTCGTTTTCAGCATCGGCCTTAAGCACCTTAGTGTTGTTGTTCATAAGTCCACGCATACCAGCTAATTGCACGAAGTTACTTGAGTTACCACGGGCACCAGAATTAAACATCATAAATAATGAGTTATCTGGATAAAGCTTAGTTAATTTCTTAAGGTCTTTTTCAATATCGTCCTTAATAGCAGCTCACTTAGCGATAGTAGCATTATATCTTTCATCATCAGTCATTAAACCTTGATCAAAGTAGTCTTTTAATAGCTCAATGTATTTATCGCCTTCAGCAATTCTGCTCTTAGTATCTTGGTGAGTAATAACGTCACTAATTGAAATTGTTGTACCTGAAATTGTTGAGAATTTGTAGCCTAATTCTTTAATGTTATCTAAAACATTAGCAACAATGTTTGTGTATTTAAATCAAACGATTTCTAATAATTTAGTATAGTCATTAACTGTTCAAATAGGCTCTTCAGTTCTTTCTCTAACAATTATTTCTTGTGAAATAGCCTTGTATTCTTCAACAATAATTTTTTCAAGAATTTCAACATGATTAACATCAATAGGTTTGCCGTTAAAGTCTTTTAATTCAGCGCATAAGTCAAAAATTTGATTTATTTCGTTGGCGTTAATTTGGTTTATAACACTAGCTACATCACTCTTAGTTACAATAGCAACATATTTGTCATAAACTCTACGTACAATTTTAGCAACGTCTTTTTTGCTTAGTGGTAAGTTAAGTGGCATTTTTGCAATTACTTCAGCAAAATTTTGACCATAAGGAAGTAAGAATTGTTCTAATTGATTCTTATTATTTGAAGTGTAAACAACTTCTTTTTCACTTAGCTTAACTTCGCCGTTTACGTCTGTTTTATTGACATATTCGACATGTTTACCAAAAATAAATTCAAAACTTTCAGGGAATGCTCTGTTGAAAATAAATTTACCAACAGTTGAAATAATGTATTTATTTTCAGGTGAGTAATTTAGTCTCTTTTTGTTAATTTCACTAATAGGAAGTGCTATACGTGCATGAAGTGAAACTAACTTATTTTCATAAGCTAATAGCATCTCATCATAAGTTGCGAAGAACTTACCTTCACCAACAACTTTATCACCATCAATAGCAGCTGCTTTTTCCATTGTTAGGTAGTAAAGACCAAGAATAATATCTTGTGCAGGGTTAATAATAGGTTCACCATCTTTAGGACCTAAAATGTTTTTAGAAGCTAACATTAATTCTCTAGCTTCACGCACTGCTTCTTCGCTAATAGGTACGTGGATTGCCATTTGGTCACCGTCAAAGTCGGCGTTAAATGGAGTACATGAAAGAGGGTGAAGTTTAATTGCTTTACCACGAATAAGCACAGGTTCATAAGCTTGAATTGATAAACGGTGCAATGTTGGTGCACGGTTTAAAAGCACGACTTTGCCTTCTATAGCTTTTTCTACATAAGGTCAAATAATTGGATCTAAGTTTTCAATTGCTTTTTTACCTGCTTTAATTGAATTAATGTGGCTATCGCCATTAATTAATTCTTTTATAATTCAAGGTTCAAACAATTTCGCTGCCATTTCACGAGGCACACCTACTTGGTGCATTTTTAATTCAGGGCCAACAACAATAACTGAACGACCTGAGTAGTCAACACGCTTACCTAAAAGGTTTTGTCTAAATCTACCTTTTTTACCAGTTAATGTGTCACTGATTGACTTAAGTGGACGGTTATCTTTTGAAGTAACCGGTGCTGGTTTTTTTCTAGAATTATCAATTAAAGCATCAACTGCTTCTTGAATCATTCTAAATTCATTTTGCTTAATCAGCATAGGAGCGTCAGTTTCTTCTCATTTTTTCAAACGATTGTTTCTGATAATGATACGACGGTAAAGTTCATTAACATCACTAGTTGAGTGACGACCACCATCTAATTGCACTAATGGACGTAAATCTGCTGGAATAACAGGAAGATCATAAATAAGCATTGACTTAGGATCTTGTCCTGAGTGAATAAAGGCATTGACAACTGCTAAACGTTTGTATAGCTTTGATCTCTCTTGTGCTTTAATTGACGCAGTTGGATTATTATCAAAGTGTTGATTGATTTTTTCAATTTCACTTTCAATAAATTCAGCTTCAGCTTTAAGGTCAATATTTTCTAAAAGGTATTCAATAGCCTTAGAACCAGTTGAAATTTTAGCCTTAGAAAATTCATGAATAATTTCATTGTATTCATAAAAGTCAATACCATAGTCTTGACCAGTTTGTGAAACAGCATATGATTCTAATTCAGCTAATGCTTCACTAATTATTTCATACTCTTCAGTGTCTTTTTCAAATCTTTCTTTTAACTCTTCAAGTGCATCTGCATAAATAATAGCAGCATCTGAAATGTCAATAATTGCATTCTTTTGTAGCTTTTTAAGACCACCATCTTCTAAAACAATATGACTCTTGTAGTAGATTAATTTTTCCAGATCTCCCTTTGAAACAGTCTTATTGGAATTAGCAATTCTTAGTCCTAATAACTTAGAAATAATTGAGTGGTCAATTTTGAAAAATCAAAAGTGCACAACTGGATTCTCTAAATGTATGTGACCCATTCTGCTTCTTCTTACCATTTTTGGCAAAATAACAGGTTGATATTTTTGACACATAGGTGTCTTTTCACAAATAGTGTTTTCGTCACTTTTCTTATATTTAGTACCACAAATTGGACATTTAAAGTCAGTTGTAGGGCCAAAAATAAGCTCATCAAATAAACCATCACGTTCTGGTTTATAGCTCTTATAGTTAATTGTCTCAGGCTTAGTTACTTCACCACATGATCAATTTTTAACATCGTCTTGAGCTGCTAATGATATTTTAATTTTCTTAATGTCTTTAGCTATTTTTTTATTAAAACTACTCATTATAGTCTCCCTCATTACCAACTGAATTGCTTATGTCAAAGTATTGTTGGGCTTCTTCATCTTCTTCTTCATTATTTGCAGTTGTAATATCTAATTTCATTCCTAGTCCATTTAATTCATAGTTCAACACGTTAAATGATTCAGGAATACCTGGAGTTGGTAAGTCTTTGCCAGTAACTAGTGATGTATATAATTGATTACGTCCTACAATGTCATCTGATTTGTATGTAAGAATTTCTTGTAATACGTTTGAAGCACCATAAGATTCAATCGCTCATGTTTCCATTTCACCAAATCTTTGACCACCATTTTGACTCTTACCACCAAGTGGTTGTTGAGTAATAAGTGAATATGGACCAACACTACGTGCATGCATCTTGTCATCAACCATGTGGTTAAGCTTGAACATATACATAACACCAACTGACACAGGATTATCAAATTTTTCACCTGTAATAGGGTCAATTAAAGTTTGTTTACCTGATAATGGTAATCCAGCTTCAGAAATAACATCTTGAATAGCTTCTTTTTTAACACCATCAAATACAGGTGTAACAAATTTGCAACCTAAACTTCTAGCAGCCATACCTAAGTGCACTTCTAATACTTGACCAATGTTCATACGTGAAGGTACACCTTGAGGATTAAGCATTACGTCAATAGGTGTTCCATCTTCTAAGTGAGGCATATCTTCTTCAGGAAGAATAACTGAAACAACGCCTTTGTTACCGTGACGACCAGACATCTTGTCACCAACACGAATTTTACGTTTTACAGCAATAGATACTTTAACAATCATATCAATGCCATCTTCAAGCAAGTCTTTGTTTTCTCTACTTAGAATTTCAACACCAATAACAGTACCATTATGACCATTTTTAACTTTAAGTGATGTGTCTTTAACATTAAGTTGTCTTTGACCTAAAATTGCAGCAAGCAATTTCTCTTCTCTAGATGGGTTATCATCACCTTTTGGAGAAACACGGCCAACTAAAACATCGCCTGGAATAACTTCTGAACCAACTAAAACAATACCATGTTCATCTAAGTGTCTAATTGCATATTTAGAAACGTTTGGAATGTCTCTAGTTAATTCATCAGCACCAGCTTTGCTAGTTCTAAACTGAATAGTTTGCTCTTCGATATGAATTGAAGTAAGCACATCTTTTTTAGCAAGTCTTTCGTTTAAAACAATAGCATCTTCATAGTTGTAACCTTTATAAGTTGAGAAAGCAACTAAAAGGTTTTTACCTAAAGCTAACTCACCATCTTTAAAGCTAGAACCATCAACTAATAAATCACCTTTAGCAACATCTTGACCTACCTTAATAATAGGTTTTTGGTGAATAACAGTATCTTGGTTTGAACGTTGGAAGTTTTTAAGACTATATGTATCTAAAGTGCCTTTGTTGTTTCTGATTTTAATTTTTGCACCATCAACATATTCAACTTTTCCTTCGTTTCTTGCTCTAAAGTTAGCAGCTGAAAACTTAGCAATATCAGCTTCATTACCTGTTGCGACAAAAGCAGCTTCGGTTTCTAGTAAAGGAACTGCTTGACGTTGCATGTTAGAACCCATAAGCGCACGGTTAGCATCGTCATTTTCTAAAAATGGAATACATCCAGCAGCTACTGACACCATTTGTCTAGATGAAACTTCAATTAAATCAACATCACTAGGCTTACCTAAAATGTAGGTGTAATTTTTTCTTATTGTTAATGTTTCATCAACTAATCTATTCTCATCATCAACTGTTGCTGTTGATTGAGCAATGTTGTAACCAAATTCATCAGCAGCAGTTAAATAAACAACATCATCATAATCAACTACTGAATTATTAACTTTGAAATATGGAGTTTGTAAAAAACCATATTCATTAACACTTGCATAAGTTGCAAGGTTCAAGATAAGACCAATGTTTGGTCCTTCAGGAGTTTCAATAGGACAAATTCTTCCATAGTGAGTTGCGTGAACGTCACGAACTTCAAATTGCGCTGTATCACGGTTAAGACCACCAGGTCCTAAAGAAGTAATACGTCTTTCATTTGAAATTTCAGCAAGTGCATTAATTTGATCCATAAATTGAGAAAGTTTTGAGCTATTAAAGAATGTTTTCATTTGGTTTGACACCAATTTGTTGTTGGTGATGTTTTTAGGAGTAATTTTTTCAGGCTCTTTAGCTGACATTCTTTCTCTAGTTGTTTTTTCTAGTTTTGAAAGACCAACATTTAATTGATTTTGCATCAATTCGCCAACTGAAACAATTCTTTTGTTAATCATAGAATCGGCATCATCATCTTGACCAATGCCTTCTAATAAATTGAAGTAGTAGTTAATTGCAGCAATAATATCCGAAGCAATTAAGTGTTGCGCATCACATTTTGGATCATTACCAATAACTAATGTAGCAAGACCTTTATCCATTTTCTTTCTGTTAGCAAAAACTAAAAGTTTAGCAACTCTATTTGACTTCTTTAAGTATGGATAAGCCGGATCGCTATAAAGTTTAGCATATAAAATTTCAGGATTAATTCCTTCAATTTCAGTTGTTTTTAATGCGCCATTATTGAAATTCTCTTGAATTAATAAAGCAAGCTTATGTTCAATGAAAGTTCCTTTTTCTAAGAACATTACTTCACCGTTTTCATCTTTAATTTCTAAATCCTGGCCTAAATATGTTTCGGTAATACGGTCAATAAGACTTAATTTTTTGTTAAGTTTGTATCTACCAGTTGCACCTAAACTGTAACGTTTTTTGTTAAATAAAAGCGATGGCAAAAGATTTGCTGCTGATGTTTCAGTCATCAAATCCCCTCTACGAATTGTTCTAAATAAAATTTCTCTACAGTTTTGAATAACTGTCATAGGATCTTCGCTTGATTTAAGACTCTTATCCCTAAGTAAGGTCTCTTCTAATTCTGGAGAGTTACCAAAAAGACTGTGAATATTTTCTTCATTAAGACCAAGGGCACCTAAAAACACAGCAAGGTTAATGTTTTTGTTTTTGTCAATTTTGATTTTTACTGAATCAGGGTTTTTAGTAGTAACTTTGTGTGAAATTTCGACTCATGAACCTAATCTAGGCAAAATTTCTAACTTGTTAAATAAGTCATCAGATTGCTTGTTACGAACACCACAACCAAAGTATGCGCTAGGTGAACAAATTAACTGACTAACTATAACTTTTTCACTACCATTGATAATAAAACTTCCACCTGAGTTCATAAGTGGAACTTCACCAAGTAAAACTTCATCATCTTTAACAACACCTTTGTCAGATGTTACCTTAAATTTAGCAAAAAGCTTGGCAGCATAGTTGATACCTTTAGCTTTTGCTTCGATGATTGCATCATATTCTTTAGGTGGTACTTCTAGTCTCGCTGAATTGTGAATGTATTCTAAAGACACCTTTTTGTTGCTAGAAACAATTGGATAGTGCTCTCTTAAAATTTCTTCAATTCCGCTTTTCTTGAATCACTCAAAAGATTCCTTTGACATGTTTAAAAAGTCAGGAACTTCTCAAGTAACTTTTGTAGCTGAATAATCACGACGCTCTGTCATTGGGCCGAATTTTCTAACTTTGTATGGGTATTTATTTTGGTATTTATCTTGTGTTGATGTTGGCATATTGACAATACTCCCTCTAATCTTTTTCAAATGCAGATAAAGTAGTAAAAAATCAATACTTTTGAATAAAGTATTAAATTTAATAGTTAAATTTTAACATAATATTAAGTTTTATCCATATAAAAATATCATAATTTTGTGAGCAAGATAAATTTATGGCTTATAAATACTAATATGACTGTTTTATAGGTATTTTTGACTAATAATCATTATGTTTTAGGTTTAAAATTAAATTATTTTTTTGCTAATTTTTCAAAAATAAAAATTTTTTTAGTATGCTTGCACAAAAATAAATATGCATAATCACACATTTCTTTCATAAAGTGCATTAATACATTTTGTCTCATACCAATGTGGTAATTTTTCATATATGCAAAGAATTTATTTTGCACTTTTACTATTTTAAATTTTGCAATCGTTTATATTTTTGGCAATTTTAATCATCACTAAAAAATGTTTAATTCTAGGAGAAAAAATGAAATCTAAATTTTTAATGACACTACCAGTGCTTTTGACTTTCCCAATAGTATCAGCTTCATGCACTGACATTAATCAAAATAATTCAACAGCAGAAAACAATAAGTCTGATTCAAACGAAAAAAATAAAGTAGATAATGCAACAACAGATAATGCAAACAGCAATGAAAATAAAAATGACGGTAAGAGCAAAACTGAACAACCTTCAAAAGACCAAGCTGAAACCTATAGCGCATTAAATGTCAATAAGCAAAAAGAAGAAATGCTTAAAAAGTTAAAAGTGGAACTAACAAAACTAAAAGAAAAGAAGGTTGAACTAGAGAAAACTATTGAAGAATCTAAACCAACAGAAGAGCAACTTAAAAAAGCTTGACAAGATATAGAAAATAAAGCGAACACATCACCAAGCGAGTATGATGAAAACAAACTAAAAGATGCTTATGAAAAATGGCTAACAGTTTATGATAAATTAACTATTGCAAAAAATGAATTAGAAATTCTTACAAAGAGTAAAATAATAGAACAAACTGAGCAAGCTATTGAAAAACTTGAGAATGAATTAAAAGCACAATAACTTTTGTAAATTTTAGCAAATTATTTCAACATAAATCTATTAATTTATAAATTATTAACTATGCATATGCATAGTTTTTGTTTTTTTATAGGATGCTCTAGTTGCCATTTTTACCAAAAATACTATAAAACAGTCAATTAAAGAATTATGTCTTAAGAATATATTATTAATTTATGGTTGCTGTCTAAAACAAACTAAAAAGCTGCCTGCTTTTTATATAAATAATAATAGATAATTGATAAGTAAACTGATATATATCAACAGTGCTACTATTTTGGCTCTATATCTATACTTATTTATATTAAAATAATTAAAAGTTTACTTTTTATTGATGCAATCGCAATTATAGTAAAGCCATTAATTAAAACGTAGGCATAGCTACTTATATTAATTATTATTTTGCTTATAAATTGTGTACAGTATTTCAAAAATAAATAAATCAAGACTTAAATAATCTTAGTTAAATTAATACTTTTACATGTTTTTATAAATTGAAATTCAAAAATAAGCACTGGAAAAGTTCCAATTGCCAATAACCCTATAAATAAGGGATATGAAACAGCTTCGGAAAAATTACCACATGTTTATTTTTTTTTTTTTTTTATTTATAAATATTTATGTACGTACAAATCATATTCATGGAGTTAATAATTCATAAATAAAAAATGGAAAAGTTTTCTAAGTTAAGAACCTATGGAACTGTGCTAATTGTTTTCATTTCATTATCACTTGCTGGAGCAATACTTGACTTAGCATTCATTGGTGCAGGATTTTCATTTACAAAACTGTTTAGTATTTTCTCATTTCCAATTTTTGTAATAGTTATTGTCTTTCTATCGATGATTGTTCATCAAACACCAATTGAAAAAGAGTTTGCTAAATCTAGAAAATTGCTTTTAGTGTCAGTTATTTTAATACCAATTTTAGCATTTTTACAATATATATTTCAACTAGCTATTATACCAACGCTTTTAATTTCGACTTTTAGTGGAAATGTAAAGCCATTCATTATAAATCTATTAGTTAGTCTTGCATTTTGAACTTTAATTGTTGCTTTTTACAGTGTTTCTATTGCACACACAAAAAATCTTAGAAAAGCATATGCAGAAAGAATTAAGCTTTTAACTAGCGCTCAACCTGCTATGAACAATTCAATGCAACAAGCAATGTAATTGCTATTAGTAATTTAAGCCCTCAACAGGGGGCTTTTTCATATAAAATGATTGTTTTAATCACTTATTTCAATTACTAAAAGCGCTATAAAACAGTTGTGTTAGAAAAATGGAACTTAAAAAGTTAAACAATAAATTACTAAAATTACGGGAATGAAAGTATTAAGTGGGTAAGATGGTAATTCAATTCTTACTTCAATATTTATTCTACTCTATTTTATTTCTGGGCATAAGAAAAATTCACAATATTTTATTATTGTGTTTTTTATCCCTGTTTTGTAGTACTTTTAGTCAAATTAAATGATTATTAAATTGTGGTTTGTTTCAGAAATTATTGTTCTAATAATTGTATTGATTGATTTAAGCCCAAAATTCTTTCCTATATATCTTTTTAAGTCGTGAGAAACAAATGTTTCAGCATTACCACTTGTGTAATATTTGTTTGTTATTGTCTCATTTATGAACTTATTATTAGTTGTATAAAACCTTATGAATTTCTTTATATCATTGATTTTTTGCACTGTTTTAGGCTTGGGTGAGAGTAAATTAATTGTATGCTTTAAATAGTTAGTAAACTCATCAAATTTACCTTTATTATACAAATAATTAAGCTCTTTAAAATGGTCTATGCCATCAAATATTCTCTTATTTGCCTTGTTTAATGTTTCATTAAAGCCATATATTTTAAATAGTTCTCTAATAAAGTGATATTTATCAAATACTCTAGTGCTTTGTAGTGCTGTTGCTAATGTAGTAATAACTTTAGCTCCATCTCCTGAAACAATTATTTGCTTATTTGCATATAGTTTAGATAAAGCATTTTGGATTGCATTATGAAATCCTGCTTCATTTTTCTTAATATCTTGCTTAATTCCTAAGTTACTAATTTGCATTATTGTAGTTTTATTTTTTATTTTGTTATCTCTATTATGTTCTAGTGTATGAATTGTAGCCATTCTACATCTAAATTTAGCTTTATATCCATTAACTCTAGCATAAAAATATGAATCATCTGTATCAATCTGAATTGCATCATATTCTTTATCTTTGTGACATTTTAATTCATCCATATTTGCCTGTTTTATAGGGGTTTTGTTTCTATGATATGCATAAATATAATAAGGTATTTTATTGCTTTTGACTTTGCCTAATTTTTTGTAATTACGTTCATAGAGCCTATCATTTAAGCATCTTTCTATATCATCAATGTAATATTTAAGTCTCTTATTATGTTTTAATATCTCATTATGATAGTAAACAAAGCATTTTCTAGTCACTTTGTGTCTATACATATATAGAGTATAGTAATATGCTTCGCCTTTTACTATGATTACTCTTGTTATCTTACGTTCAACATGATATTCTTTTTTACGTTCGGCACTGTTTTTGTATTCTTCAGCTTGCTGGTCTCAAAGCATAAAAAGTTCTTGCATAATTTCCCCTTTATGCCTTTATTATAGATAAAAAAGGAAAATTATCCAAATTAGTTTTTTAACTTATTTAGATATCTTTTCACTAAAAAATATATGTCAAAGTAATTACTTTATACTTACAGTCTAAGTACTTAGTAATTAGTTACTAGTTACACTGTAATTACTTTTAAAGGGCTTTAATTAGCTAAATTATCAATAAATTTTTTACCAAATTATGAAAACTTTTGCATTCCTAGCTAACTAATATAATTGCAAAACACTAATAATTGTTCTTTATGTGCTTAAAATTGGTTATTAAATAAGTATATTTGCAACAACTATAGACAGTAATTAATTTATGATTGCTTGTTAATTAAGTTGTTGTTTATATTAATGAAATATATAAGTCAATTCGATTTAAAAAGTGCATATATTTCTTATGTTACCTAAAGTAAAAAGGTAGTTTTACCCTGTTTTTTATATGTGTATTGTTGTGCTTTTTTATACATATGCAAAACAAAATATAATTACAAACTAATTACATTCTAATTAGTAGCTAATTACTTTCTAATTATTTTATAATAGATTGTAATTATAATTACACATACAGAAACAAGGAGATTAATGACTTTTTTTACTTTCCATTCCAATAAGGGGGGAGTTGGAAAGACAACAATTACACTTAACATTGCATATGCTTTAGCAAAGCAAAATAAGAAAGTTTCTAAGAAATTTAATATCTATAACTTAGACAATAAACAAATATTTGAATTATGTTTTAAAAGCAATTATAGGGTTTATAATAATGAAAAATATTAAGCCTGTTATTAGTTATTATGGGTCTAAATATAGATTATTAAAAAATATATTTAATGTCTTAGAGTTAAACTCATCAGATATATTTTTAGATTTATTTGGCGGTTCAGGAATAGTTGGAGTTAATGCTAAGCATTTATATAACTGCCAAACTATTATTAATGATTATGATAATGTTTTGCCCTTGGATTTATCTTATGCTCTAAAAAACATCTTAAGCTTTGAAGGCAATTTAAAGAGCTACACTAAAGCAAGGTTAGATTACTTTATTAAAAGATTAGATAATGGCTGATTGGATAAACTAAACATTTACAACCAGATATTGCAAAATATTAAAATAACTCATTGTGATTACAAAGTCTTATTACAAGATATTATAGATAGTCAAGACAAGATCACAAAGTTATATGTTGATCCACCTTATTTTAATAAAACTCAAATGTATAAAACTAGTTTTACAAAGCAAGATCATATTGACTTGTTTAATATGTTATCTAAGTTAAAAGGACATACCAAAATAGTTATCAGTTATAACAATGAACCTTTTATAAAAGAGCTTTATAGAGACTGAACTATTAATGAAATTGATAAGACTAATGTTTGTGGAATTAGCAAGACTTCATCAAAAGTTAAAGAACTATTAATTACAAATACTATTTAAATAAATTAGCTATTGATTAAATAAAGAATTAATGTCAAAATAAGCATTATAAAAGCCAAGTTATAGTATCCTGGCTTTTTCTTTATTCTAATTACATTCTAATTACTTTATAATTAGTTTCTAATTAGTTTATAATTATATTGTAATTACTTTCTAATTACAAATTAACATATAGCAATAAAGGAGATTAATGACTTTTTTTACTTTCCATTCCAATAAGGGGGGAGTTGGAAAGACAACGATTACACTTAACATTGCAGATGCTTTAGCAAAGCAAAATAAGAAAGTTTTAATCTTTGACTTTGATAGTCAAGGTTCATTATCAAATGTTCTTAAAAGTAATATAAACTACAATGAAGATGATTCAGGTAAATGATTAAAAAGAACATCAACAGAGCAAGAATTAGCTAATACTATTCAGCATTCTAGAATTAAGAATATATATTATGTACACACCAATTCTTTATTAAATAATGTAAGAAATTCATTGCTTAATACAACATTAAGAGAACTAGTTTTAAGTTCAAACTTAAAGCTAATGAATAATTACTTAGTTAAATTAGGAATTGATTATGTATTCTTTGATCTAAACCCAATCTTTGATGATATAGCAAAAAATGTTTATATTGCTTCAAAGACAGGTATCATCCAAGTTGTAGAACCACATATTTTTAGCTTGCAAGGACTTAATGTTATGCTTTCAGAATGAAAGAATAATACAAGAGAACTTGGTCTTAATGACAATATCCAGGGCATTATCCTAAATAGAATTAAATCTAATAAGTTATCAAAAGACTTCTTCTTTTTCTTGCATGAAGAATATGGGGACAGAACATTAAAAACATTTATACCTGATAATATAGGTATGGCTACAAGTACAATTAGTTTATCTTTTTCAAGTGATATAGCAACACTTAATAAATGAAAAAGACCTAAATGAGTTTTAGAGAGTGACTATAAGGACTATATCAAGGATGGCAATCCAATAGAAAATTTAATTATTGAATTACAAGAAAGAAAGATCCTATAATTAGTTTCTAATTAGCTACTAATTACTTTCTAATTATTTTCTAATTACTATATAATTAGTTTGTAATTATAAAGTACACTGGAAGTGATAATGGAAAACAAAAATATATTTAAACAAGTAGCATCACAGACTCAGAAATTGCAACAAGAAAACTTTGATAAATCTAAAAAACTAGATAATGACCAAGCAGTAGATAATTTATTAAACCAAGCAGATAAGCTTTTAAATAAACCAACTAAACAAGTTAAAGCTAAAAGAGAAGGTAAAGCAACAGGATTGTATTTAACACAATCTTTAGTTGATGATATAACCAAAGTACAAGAGCAAGCTATTAATTTAGGCTTTGGAAAAGTAAGCATTCCTGACTTAATTAAATATGGCATAGTTTACTTTAAAAGATTCATATTAATGAATTTAGTTGAGTTGCCTAAAGATGATAAGTAAATAATTTCAAAGATTAGTACAAAAAATCAAATAGGACTAATTTAATAAGTAGCCCTATTTTTTCCTTTTTCTAATTACTAGCTAATTATAAAGTAATTAGTTTGTAATTATATTGTAATTACTTTCTAATTAGAAATACAACTCATAAGACAAATGCAAAGGATTAATTAATGACAATCAAATTCATAGTAAAAGACAAAAAAACAATTGAACTATTAGAAGATGCTAAAAAGGGAGATCTTATTGATTTATCTAGTGCTGAAACAGTTGACTTAAGTATTATCAATAAAGCAATTGATGAAGCTAAAGACAATCTTTATAATGAGAAAATAGCAACCTTAAAAAAATTATTATTTACTGAATATAAAAGAAAGCTAACAGAAGAAATAAGTGCAATCAAAGACAGGCTGTTTGAAACAATAAATGCTCAAAAAGATAAAATAACAAAATTAGAGACACAAATTAGTAATTTTGAAGAAAACCATAAGCTAGATACTATAGTTAAAGTTGCTGAAGCAATTGAAGGCAAAAATAATGAAATTAATAGGCTTAATGATAAAGTTAAGGACTTAGCACACAAAATTAATCTATTAGAAGTAGAACACAAAAATGAAATAAGCAATAAAGTTATTGAAGCTAATAAATTAAATGAACAAATTAAAAAGTTAAACAGAGAAAAGCTAACTAAAAATGTTAAGGTTCTTGGAGAAGAGTTAGAGAACTACTGCATAAATGAATTTAATAATGTATCTTCTTATGCTTTTAGAACATCAGTATTTGAAAAGGATAACACTGCTATTAAAGCAGAAGGAGAATTTAAAGGTTCTAAGGGAGACTTTATCTTTAAAGTTTATGCTGAAGAAGAAAGAAAAACTCCACTACTTGGTGTAATGTGTGAGATGAAAACAGAGTTAGAATCATCAGTGTATAAACAAAAGAACCAAGATCATTACAAAAAGCTTGATAGTGATAGAGAAAAGAAGCAACTTGATTATGCCTTGCTTGTTAGTGAACTAGAGTATCAAAATAGTGATTGATTAGTTTATAGAGTGCCTGAGTATAAAAATATGTTCGTAGTAAGGCCAATGTACTTTATTACTATGCTTGGTATATTAGAAACAATAGCACTTAAGTATAAAGAAATTACATTAGATAAGCAATTTAAAGAAATTAGTTTTTCTGAAAAACAAAAAATATTAGATGACTTTAAAGACTTTAAAGATAGCATTCTTGATACTACATTAAAATATATTGAAACTAAAGTTAGTGAAATTAATAAATCAGCTGAGAACATTAAAAAAGAAGCTCATAAGATTTTAGAAGGAACAGAAGTAATAATTGACAGACATCTAAATGCAATTAAAAACAAAATTAACAGCTTTAGTATTGGTTCAAGAGTAATTAAACCAATTGAGAAGCTAGCTAGTAAGTAAATAAAGAAAGCCAAGTTGTAGAAACCTGGCTTTTTGTTTTTCTAATTACAATGTAATTATAAAGTAATTAGAAAGTAATTAGCTAATAATTAGTTTCTAATTAGAAGTAAAAACAAGCAACTTTTTTAGTTGCTTGTTGTTGTTTCTTTAAGTCCCTTTCATTTATTTAATCATTCTTTATAAATTTCATTAGCTTTTTTCTTGTACTCTTCTGTTTTATGTTTCTCTTGTAAATCAGTGTTATCTTCTATTTCTTTAAAATCTGAGAACTTGTCTTTCATTACTTTGTTTACATAGTAGGTAATATACTTTTTAATATTTATCTGATTATTATTATTATTAAGGACAAGCTTTGAAGGTAATTTTCCAAATAGAGCTACATAAATAGGGATAACTTCTTCATATAGTGCTCTATGTGCTCAAACAAATGAGTGTTCATAGTCGGCTTTAGTTATTAAAGCACTAAGCTCATCATTAGCCACTGGAAACATTGACACTCTTGTTTCATTTTGATTGTCTGGCTTTTCAACTTCTTTACCTAAGACAGTTTTTGTGGTTGCTATTGTCAGTGTAGAGACTAAGTCATTTAACTGTGTTTGAAATTGTTCTAACTCTTTTTTATAATCTTCTTCTTGTGTTTTTTTCTTTTCATCTTCTTCTAGATTTTTTATTTCTTCTTGTGTTTTAAATGTATGCTTAAATTCCATGAACTTTAATAAAAATAATAAATAGTCTTTATAAGTCTCAATGTTTGTTTGGGTATCAAGATATGCTTTTGCCGGGTCTGAGAACTGATCTAATAGATTAGGAGTGCCTAATACATCATAATAACTTTGATCTCCCCTTTTTATTCATAATTTATTTTCATCTAACTTACTATATATGTCTGAGATGTCTTCAAATGCTCTAGCTTTAGAGAGTGAAAAAGGCAAAAATCAAATATTTTTTTTATCTTTTGTTTGGACGTCTTCAAGCATATCCATATAATCTCCATGAGCTGTGTTGAATTTTATAAATTGATCTTCTCTTTTTATTATTTTTTTATTATAGTCATAAGGAGATTCATCATAACGGTCATTAAATTTATCTATAAAAGTTCCATATGTATCTGAATTTATTGTGAAGTCACGTCTTATCATGTTGTCATGCTCTAAAAATTTTGTCATTTTTTCTAAAAAGTCTTTATGCTCACTTGGTGTTAACTGTACACTACCTTTTAAATAATTTCTAAGCAAGTTATTAAACTCAACAGGTGGAATATATGTATCACTTAATTTCGATCTAAATTTTTCTGATCCAGGTTTTTTAAATAAATCTTCTTTTTGTTCTGGTGGTATAAAAATCATTGGCAAATACTCATCAGTTTTTCAGTTATCATTTTTGTATACATCTGAACTAATTGCTTTGTCTTCATGTGTAACTTTAGCAAAATAGTATTTATTATTCTCTTTTAAAAATGGCTGTGATTCTTTTGAAGTATCTACTAATAAGTGGCCTTTATATTTATTAAATAAGTCTTCCACTTGTTTTCTGCTATCATTATGATTAAATCCTGCTGGTGGCTTAGCATCATCTGTTTTAATAATTGTGGCTGTTGGTTCTAGAATTTTAAACACATTAAAACAAGAAACACTTGCTAATGCTGGTGCTACTGTTGTGCCCAGTAGCAGGGCTATATTTTTTATTCCTTTTTTTATTCTCATAATATTAATTCTAATACAAATATTAGGCAAATAATAGCTATTTTGAAAACAATTTCATATTGTTTTGTAGCATTTACTTAGTTTCCTTCACAAGGTAATTTTATAATTAGAAACTAATTACTATCTAATTATAAAGTAATTATATACTAATTAGAATATAATTAGAAGTTGCCAAAGTCAAATTTAATAGCAAAGTAAACAAATTTTTAACATTATGAATTTTTTTCATATGGCAATTATTAGTACTTAAAACTAAACAAAAAAACTACGGAATTCCATAGAATTTGCTTTATAAATTATTGTATTTAATACCAAAATTAATCTCCTGAATAAATGCTTCTATAGTAGGTTTTCATATCTTCAGTATCAATTAATTTAGTTGATGGCTCAAACTCTCCTAAGCCCTTTCTTGCCTTTTTCCAAGGCTCTTCTAAATGTGTAATAGCTTCTAGTTCATATCCTGATTTATCACCATATGTAGTTCAAACTGCATCAAGCAGTTCTAAAACATTTTTATCTAATTTGCTTTCATCAAAAACTTTTTGCTTAATCTCATTTCAGCCATATTCTTTATAATCATTTCATAATTCAGGAGAAACTGGACTATGTATTCAAGCCTGAAAGGCTGTGTCATTTAATATACCATCATCAAGCAAAGCATAAGCTCAAGCTTCAGCATAATATGTTAGTTTTTGAAGCTTTTTAGGAGTCATACTTTCTTTAGATAAGAACCAATTTGATATATCTTTATAACTATATTTTTTAGCCATTATTATATCTCCTTGAACATATTTATTAACCTAAAAAATTAGGATAAGTATACAAAAAGTAATTAGAATATAATTACTATTTAATTATAAACTAATTAGTTTCTAATTAGATTTGGCTGTGTTTTAAGCAAATATAATAACTTTATAGGTATAAATTACTTTAAATAGCTATATCTTTATTGTGTTAATATAAACTGTTATATGGCTTAGTATATATCTTATTAGTTTACATCCAATTAGCAAACATATAATTAACTTATAATTAGAAAATAATTAGCGACTAATTACACTCTAATTAGATTGTAATTACTATGTAATTAGCTACTAATTAGAGCAAAGAAAAAGCCAGGTTGTTATAACTTGGCTTTTTTAATTTAATTATCTTTGTAAATTCTAATAGGTTTTTGCTTTTTCTTTTGTTTCTTAGTAACACTCTTTCCAGCCTTAAAGCCTTTTTTGTTTAGATAGTTTCTAATACCAAAAACAGTTCCTGATATTAGTCCTAGTGTTGCAATAGCTCCAACAGTTCAACCTGCATAGCTTGCAACTTTGCTAAGAGTACTTCTTATATCTTCACCATTTATATCTTTTCTATGTGGATCTTTTTCCAACTCAGAAATTCATTCAGGATCTTTAGTTGGGTCAAATGAACTGCTAATGTTATTAATAACTGGTAAGAATGCAAAGCCTATAGCATTTTCTTTAGGAATTAGTATGTATATTTTGCTTCTAACTTTATTATCAAGCCCTTTATTAAAGTTTCTGTTCTCTATCTCTTTAATTTTATTAGCTATAGCTTCTTCATATCTTAAGCGTAGTTTCTCATCACTAATACTTGTTGGGATTAATACTTCTTTGCCCAGAATAGTTACTTTATTTTTCTCTTTAAGAACACTATTTACAGCACGATCATATTTTTCCTTAAACTCTTTATTCTCAGGCTTATTTAAGTCTTCTATATCCATTACCAAGTCTAAATTATAAAATGCTGTGCTTAGTCAAGCAATTAAATATTCTTTATTAAATCTATAGTTTAATGGCTCAGTTATCTTTGATACTTCACTTACTATTTTATCTTTTATCTTACTTAATTTAGTTTCACTGATAACAACAGGATTATTCAAGAATATCTCATTAAGCAGGCTTAAATCTACATATTTACTTGAATCAGGATTATATCCTGAAGGTCAAGTTCCTGGATTGTTAGGATCAAAGTTTGACCTGCCACCATTAGGATTATTTTCATCAAAGCTTGAAGGTCAAGTTGAAGGGTCATTTGGATTATATCCTGATGGCCAAGTCTTTGGATCATTTGCATCAAAACCTGATGGTCATGTTCCTGGATTGTTAGGGTCAAAGTTTGACCTGCCACCATTAGGATTATTTTCATCAAAACCTGATGAAGAATTGCCAGGGTTATTATCCCCGTCTGGTTTCTTATCTGGATCAGATTTTTTAGGCTTCTTTTTAGGATCAGATATATTTTGAAATTCAAACACTATTTGATTGTGCAAGTTGGCATTTAGTGGGGTTATGATAACAGTAAAAGTGTTGAACTTATCATATTGACTAGTTTTAATATTTAATTCATATAAATTAGATATTTTAACATCTTTACCTATTTCAATAGGTGTGGTTTTACTTTGATTATATTTTTGAAATTCATCATATATTTTAGATTTTATGAATCTACTAATTTTCTCAGCATTTTGTTTATGTGTGCCTTTTGAATAGTCAATGTTAATTGTATGCCTTGTTTCAATTGGTAACTTGCTTAAATCAATTGGTGGGTAGTAAATATGATGGGCATTGTTTTTAAGATAAAACTTCTTGAAACTAAATTTTTTGTACTTTGGATTGGTAGGAACAAGTGTAAATTCAACTCCTTGTGATTTAGAAGCATCATTTTTTTCAACTTTTAGTGCACTATCTAGTCAATATTTTTTATCATGACTACTTCATTCTTTAATTTCTCATCCTGAGTTTTCATATATGTTATGTTCTTTTAAACGAGTATTTCCCCTAATATGGCTTTTAATATAGTTTGTAACTATATTTTCAACTTCTTTTCTATATTTCTCTTTAACTGTTTCATCTTGTTCAGTAGCATATGTTAAACCATTTAAATTTGGCAATTCATTTCAGTGAACAGCTGTTTCAAATATGTTTTCATATGTAGTATCTTTAGAATCGATATCTGGAAAGTATTTTTTTAAATCATATTTTAAATTAATAAAGTCTAAGTATTTGTATATAAAGTCATTGTATGGCATTTTAGCTAGCTCAGCAAATGTTAATCCCGTTGTAGCTGTTAAATACTTAGCTAAAGGCTCAGAAATTCAGTTATTTGAATGTAAAAATGGTTGGAAGTAATTTTCTAATTTAGCTCCCCTTTCATCATATAGTCTGTCTTTAACTGTTTCATAGAAATAAGACTTAGGGTTGTTATCTTCATCAATTAAAACTAATGAAGCATTAGAAAATGTTGGTATATCTTGACTATTATTAGTTGCATAAACTAGTCAAATTCCTTCATCAGAAAAGTATGAAAACTCACTATTATTATTTTTTAATGGCAATGGCTCAGGAAGAGTATCACTTTTAACATATGTAACAACTTTTTCACCATTTTTATGTTCAGTTTTTTTATTAAAAAGCTTCTTTTTATAGTATTTAACATTTGTTAATGCCTTATCATATTCTAAATTTCTAAGAGCGCCTTTACCTAATACGTGAGAATCAACATATATACCAAAATCTACCTTTTGTTTAATATCATAAAGCAATGAAGGATATGTAAAGTGAAGTTTATCATCTAAGCCATGATTTTTTAAATTATCATTACTTATTCATAAAATTTCTTTCTTAGTTCCTGTAGCTGGATCAATGAAAGGATCATAATTAGGGTTAGGAATTTCTTTCTTTTTATCATCTAAAAGTGGCTGACCTTTTTTATCAAGCAAAATTTTTGATATTAATTGTTTTTGGTCAGGGTTTTTATCAGGATCCCAAGCATATCATTTAATAATTTGTGTAAAGAACTTTTGAATTATTTGATATTTAACAATATATTGCTCATCAATATCTCCTGAGTTGTTTGAACCTGTTTTAAAGCGCTTTAAGTGAATTTCATATTCATTAGTTGGTTGCTTTTCTTTTTCTTTATCTTTAATTTCTTTAGTATTAGCAACAACTCTAAAGTCTATTAACTTTTTCTTAAATTCTTTATTTAAGACATCAACTTTTTGCTTGTTAATTAGCATAATATCTGTTTCAGCATTGTCAGAAATAAATTTGATATCTATTGGTGAGCCAACTAAAAGAGTTCCATGATCATATTTATTTTTCTTATCTGGTTTTTTTATTTGCTTAGCTTCAGTTTGTTGTCAAAAATCTAATTTTCTTTCCTTGTTGTAATAGTTTGCTCATTCCTTAAGAGTTTTTATTGCTTGTGAATATCCATACTTTATGGTTAAGTTATCTCTTAAATTTAAGCCTTGTTCTTTTCTATCAGTTTTATCTTTGGCGTTCTTGTACTCTTTATATAAATTTGATTCAGTGAGATTAACTTCTAGTTCATCATAAGTATTAATACCACTTCCCAGTTCTTTAAGCATATTAGCAAACTTATTAATATTGTAGCTTTGAGCTTTAGTAGCTGGGTTTGAAGCATTTTCAAGAGTTTTTATTAATTCTGCTGTTTTATCACTTCCATTTTTGGAAACACTAACTAGTCTTTTAACTATTTTTGCTGTTTTTTCTTTTGAGCTTACTACTTCAGGAGTTTCTGAAAGCTTTATTTTTCAACCATCAGATAAACTATATTCTTTAGTGCTGGTTTTTTCCTTTAACTTTTGTACATTAGTTTTTAATGGAAACTTCTTACTATCAATGTCAACAGGTAATGATTCATCTAAGTCTCCCATAACATCAGAATCTATTGTTATTTTGCCATTATTTACAATTGATGCACTTTCTGAATAAGCTTTCTTTAAGCCATTAAAAATAGTGTTTAAGTCTTTAAATTTAATACTATCGGATAGGTCATAGTATTCATTTTTAGTTGAGTCGTATTCTAAAGTGACTTCAACTTCTGGATTGGCTGTGTAAGCTCAATAACTTCTGATAGTATTTAATATTTTATGTGATTTATAAAAATCTGTTTTTTCTCAAGGTCTTTCATAGTTTTTAAGCTTATTTTTGGATTCTTCAGTTAAATCAAAACCTACAATCTCTATATTTTGAAAAGCATTTGGATTAGGAGAATAATCGCAACTTATGCTACTAAAGCCTTCTCTTTCGCAGTTTGTTTTAATTTTTGGATTAACCAAATTATTAATTTTTTCTTCAATGCCTGAAATTTCTATAGTAGGATACACATAGTAATAATCTGGATATGGTTTAATATTACCTTCTATGTAACCTTGGTCTCATCAAAAAAAGTTTTTTGCCTCAGAAGTTAAAGATCTAGAATATGGGTAAGCTAGCCCAATAGCACCATGCTGCTTGCCACCACCACGAACAGATGGGTTTAATATAATTCTTGGTGGGTTATGAAAATATTTAGTTCCGCTTGCTGGAAATTGAAATTCCTTTCCAAACACATTGTATTTTATGTTTGTGCCTCTGGGTCAGTCAAATTGATCAACACCGACTAAATATGGTGAATCTGGTAACAAAAAATTCCACTTATAAGTAAATGTTTGCTTTTCTCTTTTTTTATAAACTCCTGACTTAAACTCATCGATTTGACTAAACCTATTATCTATATATGATCTATTAAAATTACTGTCTGATCCTGATAATAATTTATTAGTAATCAAAAATGCTGAACTAGTGCTTTTTAAAGAACCAGCACTAATAAAAGCAAAAGGGAGTAAACTCCCTAATGCTGGCACTAAAATATATCTATATTTTCTACCTTTCATTATTATTACTCTCCTTTATCAAAAAATAGTTCTTTCTCTACATCATTAAAATGTAAATTGATTGCATAACGTTCATTATTTGAAATAGTTGCTAATACCTTTCCCCTTTGTCTTGAAGCAATGAATTTAACTTCTGAATCTAATAATTGATTAGAGTTTTTATAGAAGCCTTTAACAGTTTCAATATCATTGTCTAACAGTCCAAAAAAGAATGAATAAGAACAGTTATTTATTATTCTTGAAGCCATTTCAGCTACTGAAGCTGTTTGCTTATAGTCTGAAGGGTTTTGAGTAGTATGTATTGTTCCACAGTCTAGCTTACGCACTAATTTAGTAGTATCAGCAATATACTCTAGTGTTGTAATATTCTTTTCATTAATGTATAAGTGCTCTTCATCAATACATAATGCAGAATATTTAATAAGTTTCTGCATTTCTTTCATACTTAAGATTCTTACATTATTCTTTTTCTTGTATTCTTTAATAATAATTTTGTTATTTAAAGCATTATTAAAGATAAATTCATTAATTAAGCTAAGAAGCACCATAATACCCAATCTAGCTGTTATTGAGCCTTGTGTATCAGTTAAGTTGTCATTTTTGAACACAACTACATCATTATTAATGCTTACTGTTGTATGGCCATTATATAGCTCTCTTAAGTTACCATTATTTTCAAATTCAATGCTTAGTAGCTCTGCAAAGTCTAATATCTCTTTATGTCTTTGCTCTCTGTCATGATGATCATCAGGTATTTCATACTCTCTCATTGATTTAATTAAGTCTGACATTGTAGGTCACTCTTTGTATGTAAAGTCTGACACTTTATTTAAGTTATAAATACCCCATTTTTCATACAAATGAATTATTTGTTGTCTTAAAATAGCTGATTTTTTGCTATCTAAATTATCAAAAACAATTGAGAAAAACTTATTTAGTCAGTTAAGATGGTTATTGACAATAGATTTAATATTAGCATTATCTACTTCATCTTCACTTCTTGCTATAAATGATCTTACTTGTAATGGGTTAATTGTTGTTCCTGAGCCACTTCCTAGGTCAATAATTTGACCGCCTAAAGTATTAGCTCATTTTAAGTATTCAGCTTGTGGGTCAATTACAATTGCAATATTACCTGCTGATACAGCATTAGTAAGAATTTTCTTAGTAAAAGTTGACTTACCCATACCAGGTGTACCTAATATCATTACATTATGGTTTGTTCTATATTGAGTAAGCTTGAACATATTTCATACTAAAGCTTCATTACTTTCTCTTAATTCTTTACCAACTAAAAGACTGTTACCATCATTAAGTAGCTTTCTATGAATTGGATAGCCTACAGCTTGGTTTAATGATGTTATTTGGTAGTATTCTCTATCTAATTTAGTAACAGGAAAGTTTATAACGTCTAAAAATCCTTCAAATTGTCTAAATAATAAAGAGTTGATACCAAAGTTTTCTTTTGCTCAAGTATTTTTTAACTTAATATTTCTTGCTCTTTGTTCTTGCCTGTCTTTTACAGCATCAAAGACAAAAATGTTTGCATCAAATAGCTTGTAATTCTCTTGCTGAACTTGTTCAATCATAGCAATTATTGCTTGCTCTTCAATGCTTGATGAAAACTTACCAACTACTGTGTGATCCACACTCATTGAATCTTCATTTCTTTTGGCCGCCTTATCAAGTAATTTATTAATAGCATTTTGATCATTGTAAGGAAATAAATTTCATACAACAGTGCCTGAAATTGTAAACATTTGCTTAAGTCATTGAGCATTAAGTCTGTTGGCTGTTTTTCCAACACATTTAACACTATATTGATCGCCATTTATAGAGATGATATCTCTATTAAAGATAACTTCTTCATAGGCAAATAACTGATCTAAGCTATCTTTTTGACCATAAATACCACTTAAATTTAAATAGCTATGAATTTGTTCATCACTTTTACCAAAGCGGTTTAGTTTATTTAAGAACTTAAGCAGTTCAAAGTCTTGTAATTTATTGTAAGTAAATAGCCCTAAGTCATTAATTTTTTGCTCAAATGTTATAAACATTTCTTCAAGTGAATCAATTGTTGGGGCATTAATTACTAAATAGAAAACACTTGTTGTAGTTTCAGTTTCTAATTTTGAAAAATCATTGATATTAGCTTGATAATATCTATTTCAAAACTCATTGTTTTTATTTAGTAATTGCTTATTTTTAGATGAGTTATTAATAAATTCTTTGTTTTTGTCATACTTAATTTTTTCATCTAATTTAATAATGGAAATTTTATGTTTAAAGCTGTCTAAGATTCTTGCAAAGTTATCAATTAATCTAATTTGTGTATCAGCATTTTCTTTTCAAATATCCTGTCCATTTATTTGCAAAACCATAAAGTAATTATTGTGTTCAGTTTTGCTAAATAATTTATTGGTAAATATTTTGTTTTTAACAACATCAGATGAAACTAATGATGAATATGGGTTTAAATCAGCACTGTCTCTTTCTTTATTGTTAGATAGCTCCTTTGCAAACTTATGGGGCATTGACTTGAATTTAAACATTCTAATCAAAAGCTCATATATCTTACAATTCTGGCCTGAAGGCAATATAAGTATTAATAAAGTGAAAAACATAATAGCAAATACTATTCACTTATATTGCAATGCAAAAGGCCTAAATGCTAAAAAGGATACTAAAAAAGAGATTAATATAACAATAAAGAATTCAATAACATCTTTTCAAGAGAAAACTCTTGTTATTTTAATTTTCTTATATTTTAGTCTATTAGGTTGTAGCATTTGTTCCTTTTCCTACATTAGGTTGATTTGATTGTTTAGTCACTGTAGCTAAAAGCATTGAGTTTGTGTTTTTGCTTTCTTTGTTGAATATATCAGCAAAGTTTACTCTTGATTGTTTTTCAAGGCTCTCTCAGTACATGTTTAGTTGTTCTTCATGTGATAAGTGGGTAAGGTTGTTTTCTTTTGCAAACTTAGCAACTCTTTCATTATGTTGCTTAATTTGCTCTTGTTGCTTTTGCAACTCTTGTTTTTCTTTTTGCTTATTTTTCTTTTGAGAAACAGTATTTTCTACTGCACTATAAACTGCAGTTTTAGCTTTTTCTCTAACTACTACTTTAGCTATACCTTTTAAGTTAAACTCTTCAGTTTTTATTTTAAATAAGTTAGCTGTAATAGTAGTTCTTAATAAATTTTGTGGTTTAAACACGCTAATAGCACCTGCTAGATTACCATCACTAATAGCTTTTAATTGCTGTTCAGCAATTTTAACTCCTACACGTGCTACTGGTTTAGCAAGTTTTCCAGCTGGGATGAAATTTAGTGCAAACTGCCCTGCTTTGGAAGCAAGGCTAATTATTTTTTTCCTATGCTACCCCCTTGAGCTGGCGCTGCTTCTGGTAATCCACAAAATCTCATTATTACTGATTGTAATTTCCCTAAATTTCTGTAACCTATAATGTTTATTATTAAGGAAACCATTACACTGTGAAATCCTAAGAAATAATCAGTTAATTCAACCATGTTTTCAACTGCTCAGTTGATTATGTAGAATGAGAAGAAAAATAACACTAAAGATAGATAATTAGAGATAAAACTGTCCTTTCATGCTCTTAATTTCCTACCATTATCAGCAAGAGATAATGCCACTATAATAGGGAATATAAAGTATAAAAGTACAACTGGTACAATTCTTCCCGCATTTCTAATCATTGTTTTTAAAACAGAACCATAAATAAAAATGACAGTTATGAATGTAAACAATGCTCCTCTAACTGCATATCCTATTGCACCACCAGAAAGAAATATTAATGCTGGTATTTTTGAATGAACAGCTGATATCACTGATCATAAACCTGGAATTGAGGCAATGCCCCACTTAAATTCATAGCCATTTGCATCATTTCCAGAACGTACTATTGAGCCTTCAAAAGGTTTTTCATCAATTACTTCTTGAAAGTTAGGATTAAATGTTCTATTTATAAAACCTACTCCAGTGCTTCCATGTTCGTTTCCATCTATAAGTTTAAGAATATTTATTATAAATTCATTAAATAACAAAATGCCTACTTGAAAACCTAATAAAAATAAAAGACTAATTACACTTTGTTTTACAGCACTACGTAATAATGCTGATGAACTACGAAATTCTGAAATAGAAAATTTAATAATTATAAGAAAGAACATTACTACTCAAATTGCTGTACTTACAATCAATATGTGAGCAAATATGCTTGGGGTAGTGAAATTAGTAATGTCATCATTAGGTTTAAGGCCAAACAATATAAATTTTGTTCCATCAAATACAATGTATCTAGCAACCAATAATGCATAAACAAAAAGTGTTGCAAAAAGCAATGCTATAGCCATTATTGGCATTCATATAACCATACCAACTGGTATTGCCGCTAAGTAATCAAATAGCCCCATTAATCTATACCTTTAAGTTGTAGTAAATTGGTTGAGTAAATATATTTAGTAATCTAGCTACTCCCGGTGATGGTTGGCTAGTATTATTGACAGTAGCATGTGTATTACCTTGAGTATTTCTTATAAATGATGTTAATCCCCATGCTAAAACAATTAAAACTAAAGCTGCTGCACCCCACAATATTTTGTGAGTGTTTTGTTTTCTTTTCATAGGATCTTCTTCTTGTTGGTTTTTAACCATTGCTCAAATTAAAAGAGCAATAACTATAACAACAGTTATACCTGTGAATATACCAAACACAACATTAATAATTGAATCTATACCTGATTGTAGTTTTGTTAATCCAGCTGTATTAATTGAATCATTCATATTTATCTCCTTTGTTTCTTTTTATGTTTTTTAAATCATCAAATTGGATATATCAGTGCTAGTGATATATATAAAATCACTGCTCCAATTAGCAAATTAAACTTGATTGTTGTTAGTGCTCCTTGTTGTACTAAGTATTGTCAATAAGATACACAAAGTAACAAAAACCAAATTAAAGCTACTTGTAAAACAATATATGTTACTAAGATTGCTATTGAAGCTTTTTTAGATATTTTTCTCATACTTAATTTTTT
Organism: Mycoplasmopsis agalactiae; assembly: GCF_000089865.1. Classification (GTDB taxonomy): domain Bacteria; phylum Bacillota_I; class Bacilli_A; order Mycoplasmatales; family Metamycoplasmataceae; genus Mycoplasmopsis; species Mycoplasmopsis agalactiae_B. The sequence goes on from NC_013948.1 coordinate 831,217, forward strand.
CATTTAATCCTGTTTTATAGTCCTATTTGTATAATATTATTAAAAGAATTATGCAAATAGCAAGCAGACAAAAACAAATAATTCCTGTGGTAATTAATAAGCTTTTGTACTTAGGATTTGGCTTTTTAATTTTTTTCATTGTCTTATAAAATTACTTTTTAAATCCTTGTAATATGCTTTGTTTTACAGCATCCATTGATGCAGTCTTTTTAACTTCTTGTTTTGCACTTTCAATGTTTTTGGTATCAAAGGCATCAGTTGCTTTTGGGCTTTTAGTTGCTTTTTTAGCTGGCTCTTTAGCAACTGTAGGCTCACTTTTTAATGCTTTTGTTGCCTCTTCCTTTGACTTGCTTATTTGATTACGAAGTTCATGTTTTAACTCTTCTTTCATCTCATTTAAGTCTTTTCTGCTGAAGTTTAATTCTCTTTCAGGGAAGTCATTTTCTCTTTGTATTGTCTTGGTTCTTTCATTTAAAAAGTCATACATTCCTACACCACCAACAACTAAAAGTCCTGTTGATAATGGGAAAGCTACAATGGCTACTATTGCAAATAAAGACAGAATCGCTGTAGATGGCTTAATTAATCATTCACCAAATCTTTTAAGTTCTTCTTTAGCCTTTGCTTTTGGTCTTGATTTCTCTCATTTTTTATACTCTTCATCAGTTGCAGGAGTATTAGCTATATATTTATCATTTGATATGACTTTTCCTTCATTATCATATGTTATATGTGAGCCTGTTTTAAGGCCTTTAACTCAGTCAGTAGTTGACTTTAGTTTTCCATTTTCAAAGTTTTTTTCTTGTCCATGCTCAAGATTATTTTTGTAATCTATTTGCCTTTTAATTTGTCCTGTTCCAGGTTCATATTCAGTTAATGTACCATTTAATTTGTTATTTTTAGCTTGGCCAGTAATTGATAAATTACCATTTTGTACTCAGTAAAAATTACCATCAAACTTATTGTTTTTAACTTCATAATAACCATAATTGCCTTGCAATTCAGTAAAGGCAAATTGTTTACCATTTTTATAAGTAATAACATCAAAATTCTTGTTATTTATTTTTTTATTTTCCATTGATACTCTTGATTCATAACCAACAGGATCAAAGCCGGGATTAACTCATGCCATATTATTCTCCTTTTACATATATGCCTGTTTTATTGGCATATTAGTATTTTTAATCAAATCTATTGACTATATCTAAGGCTATGCTGTATAAGTCATTTTCTTGCCTTACTTTTTCATTTATTTCAGTTTCTCTATCAATATCTTCACTTTGCTCTATCTCTTCACTTACACTATCTTGTGCTTCACTATTAGTTAAATTGCTTAAGCTTCATTTAGTAATTTCACTAGATGTTTCATCACACTGGTGCACATAATTATCATTTGTAAAATGCTTATATGCTAATTTAGTTTTAATAAGCATTGGCTTATAGCCAATAATTGAAATAATGGCTAGGTCTTTATTCTTAGACTTTATTTCACTAACACTCATTAATGGTTTTTCTTCAATGTTTTCAGTAGTACCTGATGTTGAGCCTTTTGACCTACTATCATATGAAGTAGATTTTGATATTTTCTTAACTTCTTTTTTACCTAATGATTCTGATAATTCTTTAAGTGTGTCTTCATCATTACTATTTAAAAAGTAAGTAAATTGTAAGTTTGAACGAATTGTTTTATCAACTCCATCTACCTTGTCATTGTACTTTTTAAGCTGGTTGTAATCTTGAAGCACAAATTGGAAGAATATATTCCTGCTTCTTGAAATAGTTACTTTATTATCTAAATTAATAATCTTTGGTAAGTTTCCTGCTTCATCAAGTAAAAATAGTCATTTTCTATCTAGCTTTTCTGATAGATATATGCCATATTCATCTTTTCTTTTACCATTTTCATTAGCTTGGCTAACTAATGCTTGGTAAATTTGGTCAATTAGCATACTAATTAAGAAGTGATGAGATGGTTTATGGTCTGGATAGTGAATAAAGATAGCTACTGGTTGTTTTTCTTTAGCAATTAAGCTTAAGTCAAAGCTTTTTGTTTGTGCAATAACTCTTTGTACAAATTCATCATTAGTAAAGATGGCTAATGCACTAGAAACAAATGACAAAATACTTTGGAAAGTTTGTGCATTTTTAGCTTCTGATAGTAATGCTTCAACTTCAAATCACAATTCTTTTCAAATTAAGTCTTCATCAGCTTTTAGTTTAACTATTGATATTCAGTCTTGATTTGCATCCCAAGCAGGGGCAACACACAATTTACCTACTGAAATTAAGTTAAAGTCTTGAGCTGAAACTAAATCAGGTCTTTCTAGTGATACCAATAAAAGGAATTTAGTTGCTGTATTGATAACTCTTTTAGCATTATCAGTTCAAAACTTTTCATCAGTGTCTGATCAAGGCAATTGCTCTATAACATTATTAATTTCACTAAAGGCTTTATAAATGTTTTCAATATAAGCTTTTTGATCACTATATTCTAAATGAGCTTGCTTGTATACATAATATAATGGGTTTCAACCATTGCTATATTCAGGCTCACTAAAGTCAATTGCAAATATTTTATAGTTTTGGTCACTTAGCTTTTTGCCTACAGCTTTAATTATTTCTTTTTTAGGGTCTGTAATAACAAATGATGCCTTGTATTTTGGCCTTAAATGGCTGTTATATAGTATGTTTGGTAAAATTACTCTTTGTGTTTTACCACTACCAACACCACCAATTACGACACTGTTGATATCATTTTTACCGTTATTAATTCATCATTTTTTTAAGCTATTTGCATAATTAATTACTCAGTTACCATTATTTTGATTATGTTTATAGTCAGGAGAAACTAAGAACTGCTTTTTAAAAAATGATCTATCGCCAACTAAAAGCTTATCGTTTCAAAGTCAATATTTACTTTCATTTGTTTGTTCTTTTCTTTTTCTAAAGAACACAAAATATACAAGTGCTCCTGAAAGAATAAGAAATAACATTGGAGTAAATATTATGAAGAAGTTTGCATTCCTTACTATATTATGCTTAGAAAGATTAATGTAATCACTAAATGTTTTGACCTTAGAAAGATCATCATATGTTCTTAAATTAATAAAATTAATAACTAGCAGAAAACCAATAGTGGTAAAGATAATTGAAGCTATAACAATAACAATAATTTTTATTGCTATTTTTTTCATTAATGTTTAACTCCTTTTATTCTTTTATATAAGTCAATTTGCATTGTCTTATTTGGTTAAATACAAAAGTGTTAAGTAGTTAAGTTTTTTAATGCTAATCACTGTTGCTTTCTTTAATTCAAGAAACAATATGTCCTTGATCCAAGTGATTATCTAAATAATCAAAAACTCAATCTCTTTCATCCACAAGGAATCATTCATATGGATTATTACTATTTCCAGTGTAAACTAAATCATTATCACTTGATAAACTGTTTAATCAAGGCAACTCTTTATTTCTTTTCTTAAACAGAGTATAGAGTTCTCAATCAATTCAGTCATAATGTTCTTGTTCATTTAGCATTTCTTTTAAGGCAAAAACTGGCTCAATATCAAAATCAATTAGAAAATTTAAATAATCAGCGCCACACGCAAAATTGTTAAAGTGCTTCATAAAAACTGAATTATCAAACTGTAATGCTATTTTTGTAAGTTCTAATAGTTTTTGCAATTCAGATATTGTTAGTGCTTGTGATTCAATTACTTTGCAAGTGTTAAAAGCAAAATTTGTTGCAGAAATTGGATATCTAGCAATTTTTTCTAGATTAATAAAAATGCTTTTAACCAATTCAACATATTGTGATCTTTCCTGTTCACTTTTAAATGAAGACGCATTTTTATTTAAAGTTTTTAAAAAATACTCTTCATTACTAATTAGATCCTTTGCTAATAATTTCTCTATATCTTTATATTCAAAATACTTTTCCATATTTTGTTCACTCTCCACATAATTTTTTAATCATTTTTAATGAAGCAGTTGCTTACTCATCTAAATCAAATTCTGTTATAAAACTTTCTTCATCATATACAAATGGGCAAATTTCATATCAATCTTTATCTAATAGCCAGTCTACAAACTCTGAGTCAAGATCAAAAATTGGTTTTGCTCTGCCATAGCCATCAATTTTAATTGGGAAAGATGTATCACTTAGTTCCAATAAGTCTACAAGTAAATCAAGGTTTGTTTCAGTTCCATAGGTTTTTAAGTCAATATCCATTTGTTCTCATAATTCATCAAATGAGTGTATATCGCTTTCTCTATAAAAATCATCTAATATTTCATATTCATCTTCTTCATAGGCAATTATTTCACTAACAATTAAGCCTGTTTTATAGATACCTGCAATTTTGTCTAAGTCAGTTGTTTTGCTAATTTCTGCATATATTTTTTGCTCTAGTTTTTCATCATAGCCACTAAAATCAATGTCAGCAATTTCATCAATTATTCTTAAATAAATTCTTTGTTCACGTTCACTTTGAAATCTATTGGCTTTTTCTCTAAGTTTTGCATATGTTTCATTATGTGTCTCTATTGGCATCATTTCTCCTTATAAAATAGTTATTTAGCACATCTATTACTTTGATATTTTGTTCTATCAAATTTAGCATTCTTGTCTTTATTTCACTCACTTATTCGTTCTCTTGCATATTTATTTTGCATGTATCATTTTTCTTTTTAAGAACTATTAATTTTGATGACTCATCATTTACTAGTTTTGTCACATAATCTGCCAATTTAATTGAATCAGCTAACCCTAAGTAAGGTCTATCATCTCAATTGCTGTCACTTAACTTATCAATGAATTCTTTTAAATTCATTTTATATAATGCACTTGTATCAATACCAACTATGCCTTCTTTAATAGTTACATCCTTGCCATTTTTGTCAATAGCCTTAGCTAAATCTATTAAAAAGTGCTTACCTGTATTTTCATACTCATTTTTTCATTCAAGCAAGCCATTAACAAAGTAAATTTCATCTTTATCTATTGCAACTGGAACTGTGAATTTACTTAATTTCTGGTTATTTTTCTCTCAAAACTCGCTTTTTCACTCTAAAACTTTTAATGCTAATGAATCCATTTGTTTCTCCCATTACATTACTATTTTAAATTTCTTTTACTCTCTTAGCAAATTATTAAATGCAAGAGTTGCTATATCAGATGAAATATCTAAATAAGAAACATTAGGAAGCAATTCATCTAGCTCCTTTTTACTTAATCAAGCTAAGTAAGAAAGCAATAAATTGTTCTCATAAAACTCTCTTGCTCTACCTTTTTTATCAAGCTGTACCATTGCATATTCATTACAATCTCTTACTAAATCAATATAAAGATTCATTTCAGGGCTTTTAGTGCCCAATTTATTAATGCTTTTAGTAGCTTTATCCATTAAATATTTGTATTCAAATATTCGATCATATTCCATATACTCATTAAGACTAAAGTTAACTAACTTAGTATCTTCTCTATTATCAATATTTAATAAGCTTCAGTTACAAATTAATTGATAGATTTTGGTTAGTCTATTAACTTCAGTTAAACCTTCATATAACTCTTTTAGTATCTTTTCTAAAAGTTTAGAATAAACTCAAGCTTTTTCCATTGCTGGTATTCTTTCATTAATAGCTAATATGATGTTTATATATGTAGTTCTGTCACCAAATTTATTGCTGATTGTGTTTGCAATTTCATTGAATTTATCAATAATTTCTGATGACTTAAGCTTCCTAGGCATTGATGCATACAAAATATTTTTAATATTTTTCTCTGTAAAATAATCCATATTATTACTGCCTTTTTAATCTTCTATATAGAAGGTGTAAATATTGTCTTTAGAGTGCTGATCTGGCTGTTGAATAGGGGTTTCAAAATGATATTTTGACATTTTTGATAATAAAACTCTGTTTGCTTTAATGTAGGTTTTATAGTACTTTTTGTCATCTTTAGTGTATGAATTAACTAGTAATTTTCCTGTTATTTCTACTAAATCACGTCTTTTAATGTTATTTAAAACATAGTCAACAACTACTGGATCTCACACAGCTATTTCAATAAAGTTAGGATTGCCATTTTGTATGTTGTTTATAGTAAATTTAATGGCTTTTTCATTAATGTTATATTTTGATTTATATTCAATTACTGTAAAGCTCTCGCTAATTACAAATCCATAAATACGGATGTGATTCAAAAAATTAGCTTGCATTTAGATTACTCCCTTCCCATTAGTTCATTTATGCTAGCAGTTTCTCTTAAATTAGCTTTGTCCACATTAATTTCTATTTCATCTAAGAAGTAGTTAAAGTCATTAGCAAACTGTTTTGAAGCAAAAATTACACTATTAATTCATTTTTTACGCATTTCTTTAGTGGAAGTATTTACTCAAGATCTAAATGCATCAAAGCTTGATAGTTCAATTCCTTTTAGTCTAAAGCTTTTACATATTGCATAAGCAACTAATTGAGCTTGATATCTATTTTCAATATTGTTTATTGCTGATATATCATGGCCTAGCAATGTGTGAGCATATTCTTTAACAAGTGAATATATATTTTGAGTAATTGAATTTTTATCATTTAGCCTAATTCAGTGCTTAATTCCATGGGAATTCTTATCATAAAATCTTTGCTCACTAGTACTTAAGCCCATTGTGGCATAGGTTATTCCAATATTATGTTTGGCTATAAAGTTACATAGCAAACTCAGCAACTTAGTATTTGGATTAATATTTTCATTATCTTCTTTTATAAAGTATGAAAAGTATTGTTTTGGGTATTGTGCTTTAGGAAGTGTTGTTTGTGATATGTCAAATACTTTAGCTAAGGTAAAACCTTTTGTATATGTATAAACTTCTAGTTCGTTGTTTTTAACTAACTCTTTTATTTCATTAGTTCATTTATCTTTTGTAACTTTTGTATTGTTATACACAACATACTCAATGACTTTAGGTCTAAATATTGATATTCCTTTTTCATTTTTCCTTACTTGAATATTTTCTTTTTTCCAACTGCTATATGACTTAACTATTGACGCCCCAGGAAACTGAGTTCTAACCAAATACATATTAATAAAGCTATACTTGTTGTCTAAGTTAGCAATGAAAGATAAGAACTCTTCCATCTTAGTACTATCATATAAGTAACTACTAAGAAGCAAATCTGTTGTAATTATTGTGCTTTCTATAAATCTATTTGTTTGTTCTTTTCTTAATTCTTTTTTTGTCATTTCATAATGTCCTATACTCTCCCCCATACCCCCACACAATAAACTGGGGGCAATATACTAATTTAAATTAAACATACTAACACTGCCCCCTGGCTCATGCATTATGAGCCATCTCCCTGTTGTTCAATGGGTTTGAACTACAGAGACATATAATTTGAACAGTCTTTCATTACTTGATTAGTTATTTCATACCTAATCAAACAATAAACTTGAATAAGTTTTAATAAGTACTCAAGTTTTTTCTTTATAGTTAGTTATAAACAAGCTATGATAAGTAATCATTTTTGGACACTTAATTAGTTTTTTGTCTTACTTAATTCAATAGTAGATACGAACAAGTTATGTTAGGTAATTAAGTTTTAATATTTAGTTAGTTATTTGTATTCTTGGCATAGGTTTTTATAATATGTTTGAAATAATTCATAACAATAAAAATTAGTCTAAGAATTCATAACTTTAACTATTTTCAATTAATCATTTTTAAAATTATCTCTAACTAGTTAATTAGTTCATTGACTACTTACAATTAGTTATTGAAGACTTAATTAAAATTTCATAAATATTAATATTTATATGCAGTAAGTTATTATTTAATATTGTCTTAATACTATTTAAAATAAATGATTTCTACTATAGCAATTTAAAAACCTAAATGATTTATGATGGTGTTCTCTTGGCATTGGGTTTTCATAATATGATTTAAATAATTCATAACAATAAAAATTAATCTAAGAATTAATAACTTTAGCTATCACTAATTAATTATTAATTTAATAAACTTTGAATTAATCAATTAAGTATCACTACTTAAATTAGTTATAGAATACTTAGTTAGACTTTTACAAACAATTAATATTTATATGCTGTAAGTTATTATTTAATGATGTTCTTATATTGTTTAAATTAATTAAATGATTTTTGTGATATTAATGCAAAAACCCAAATGATTTATATTTGTTGGGTTCAATTGGATTTTTTAATTTTCTTTTTTTAATTAAAATCAATCAATGCCCTACTGTTTGAATGTTTTTTTGACTGTTCGTTGCTTCCTTATTACGATAAATAGTTATATTTCATATAACATTTATCTTTATGTTTGTCATTTTAGCAAGTGAATTTTACACTGACCAAAACTACTATAAAACAGGCAAATATGGCAATATTAAATATGGATATTATGCGTTTCACACATATCCTAATTTAGTATTTTTAATTTAATTTTTGGCTTATTTTATTTTTTTAAATAAACATATATCTTTCAGTTACAAATTGATTGTTTTTGAATTCTTTTAAATACAAGAACCCTATATCAACAAATCCTTTTTTGAAAAACTTAATACTCTTTGCTATTGTGGCATTACTACCATCAAAGAACCTATTTTGAATTTTTAACAAACTATTTTTTGATTCATTAGCTACTGTTATAAACATTTTTATATTTTTAAAAGTTGTGAATTTTTTATATTTAATATTTCTTTTTTCTAACCTATAAGGCCTTGTTTCATAACCTTCACCATATTCAATGTTTCTTAATAGTGATTTGTCAGCTTTTGAATGATTCTTTTTATATGCTATTATTCTTGTTATATTTCAAAGGGTTGTTGCTGATCCATCAAGTAGAAAGTGCATTCACAATTTCTTTGATGATATTTTCATAAACTTTTCTTTTTTAATAGTTCATGGCTTTTTAGCTAGCTTAATTGCACCTTTTTTATTGTGTTCAATATAGCCAAGTTTTGATAGATGTTTGATAGTTTCAGTTAATGTTGAACGTTTGAAGCCTAATTTTTGCAAATACAAAATAGAAATATAGTTAGCCTTAGCACCTAATTGTTTAATAATGGCCAAGAGTTCAAAAGCAATTTTTCTTTCTTTTAATTCCTTGTACATTTTTTCACCAATCATGATCTTACTTTTAAATAAGATTTTAAGTGCTTTTTCTGTTAGCTTGTTATATTTCTTTTTATTGTACTTTCTTAAAAAGCCAAGTGTAACAACTGGTTTTTCCTTCTTTTTTAAAAACTGGCTTTCCATTATTTCTCCATTTAAACTATCAAAGTTCTATTAACTAAAAATGTTTTTGAACTTCAAGATATATATAAATGAAGCAAGAATTAAAAAAAGTGGGGGGATACCCACTTTCTTATATCAGTTCCAAAATTACGCACTTGTCTTATGCTATTCTTTAGTAAAATTGCTGCGTTGTCACAAGTTTACTATAACAACTAAACTGCATAAATTGCTTTAATAAATCATAATTAAATAAGAATTTCCCGGAAAATTAACTATATAAAAATACGAAAAAAGGCCGATTTTCATTATAGATTGTCATTTTTAAAGACAAGAACAGGGGTTTCAAAAACAAAAGCTCTTGTTTTTTTTATTTTACAAATGAAAAATTAGCAAAAAACATATAAAAATTTACTTGTTTTTCAAAAATAACTATGTAAAAAAGTTAATTATATATGGCAGTACCAGCAGAAATTAGAGTAATAGAAAGACCAAAAAATACTGTTGTCAAAAAATCAGGTTCAATGTGAGCAGTTATTGAAAGAGTTAGTTGTGTTAGAAAAAATGGAAAGACCAGCCAGTTGAAGGTAAAGTTATAGGGCATATAATTGACGGCAAATTTGTGCCAAAAGAAAAAGTGAAAATAACTGTTTCAATGAAAAATTTTGGCGACTATGAAATAGCAAAATCAGTTTCAAAGGATCTATTTACCGATTTAAGTAATGTGTATCCACAAAATATGGCAAAACATATATATGCTATTGCTTTGCTTCGTTCTATAAATCCAAGAATGACAAATAACAAATTAGATGAAGTATTTAATGAATCGTTTATGTCAGTTGAAAGTCCTGAACTTAAACTTGGAAAAAATAATGTCTCATCACTAATAAAATGAATTGGGAAGGACTATTCTAAAGTGCTTGAATTTATTCAAAATAGAATTAGCAAAATTGATGAAGGCAACAAAATTGCAATTGACGAAATGTTAAAAAATAATAATAGTAAAGTGAATTCATTAAACTATTTTTCATACAAATCAAAGCTAAAAAATAGCGAAAACATCTCTATTTTAATTGCTTTTAATGTAACAACTAGAGATGTAATTTATTCGTTTCCTTACTCAGGAAATTGTGTGGATGTCACTAGTTTTACTGATTTTTGGAAAAAACAGGCATAAATAAAAGAATAATTATAGGTGATAAAGACATAAATAGCAATGCGTTAATATCCAATGTTGATTTTATACATCCGCTTAAAAGATCATTAAAACTCTTAGAAGAAATTGATGCATACAATATGAAAGATAAAATAAACAGCAAAGATGAACCAACCTGATGTAAGAAGATATTTCACAATGGTCTTTATTACTATGCTTTTAGAAATTTAAAGCAAGCATCAAAAGAAGAACAAGACTTTATGTCAAGTAAAAAATTTTCAATTGAAAGATATGAAAAAATTAAGCACAAATTTGGAACAATTGTATATGTATCAGATCAAGATATCACTTGTAGAGATGCATTGAATTTATACAAGCAAAGATGAGAAATAGAGCTTGTTAACGATTTTTATAAAAATACATTAGAGTTAAAAACTGTTAGACGACATGATGACTACAGTGTTTATGGCGATGAGTTTTTGAATATGCTAACTCTTATAATCGGAAACAGGATCAAGAATAAATTTGCTGACTCAAAAATTTTAGGGGCTAAAACCTATCGTGATGTAATGAAAATATTTAAGCAATATAAAAAAATACAAATGCCATATAAAAATGACATTTGGTATGAAACAGAACTCCCAAAAAAGAGTATGGAGCTCATTGAAAAAATCTTGTATAGTTAATTTTTCGGGAAACTTTTATAAACTCAAAAAAGCTTATTCAAAAGGTATCAAATTCTTATCAGAAAACCAAATCAATAATAATCAGCCTGATGCAGTAAATGCAGCATAGTAAAAATATAGAAGTGACTGCATATTTTAAAATTTTAATTTTATAATCTTTTATGAGCCTATAAAGGCTCTTTTATTTTTTAGTAAATTGTTATTAGATTGTCTAAAAAGCCTATAAAATAGCCCTGTATAACATATTTAATTATGCTTAATAAACACGTTTTTTAATATAGAGAACATTATAAGCTATGTAAATATCTGCACTTGTATAATTATGTTTTTTAGTAAAATTATGTAAATCAGATAAATTCATTAGAATGAATTTGTGACATATGTTAAAACAGACAGCTTATTTAATAAAGTTAAATTAAAGTCTTGTTTTCGTTTTACTTATATAAAAAAATATTTTATTATTTTTACAAAATTATAGAATGAGGCAATATATATGACAAGATTGAAAAAAATAATGCTTATGTTCAGCTCTGTTATTACTTTATCAACCCTTCCTATTGTTGCTGCTAAATGTGGTGATGCTGATAGCAATGCTAAAACCGATGATTCATCTAAAAAAATAGATGATCCAAACAATAATAAAGAAAGTGGAGATCAAAAAAATCCTAATAAAGATCCTAACAACACAGAAAATCCAGATCATAATAATGCAACCAGCAAGACTGATAACGGCAACAAAGACAGTAATAAAGAAAACAAAGAATCTGATAACAACAAGATAGATAGAGATGATAAATCAGGTGACAAAAATAATATGACTCCAGGCGATGATCCTAATGCTTTAAATAAAGACACAAACGAAGAAGAGAAGAGGAAGCAAGAAGCTGAAAAAGAGAAAAAGAAAAAAGAAGAGGAAGAAGCTAGGAGAAAGCAAGAAGAAGAAAGAAAAAAAGAATCTGAGGAGAAAAAGAAACAGGAACAGGAAGACAGAAAAAGAAAGGAAGCTGAAGCAGAGAAAGTCAAGAAGAATGTAGAAGAATTTAGAAGGCTGTTTAAAGAATTAGAAGAAATTAAAAAAACATATGAAAAAGTAAAAAGCAAATTAACTAGTTCTGAATATGAAGCCATAAAGACTACATATGAAAATTTCTTTAATGCAAAAGGATTCAATCAATACACACAACTTATGGAGCAGTCAAAAAGAGGTAATGACCCTGATTACTTATTAGATATGCTAAAAAATTTTATTAATAATCACAACTCAACTGTTAAACCTAAATTTGAAAAGCTTTAATAATTTTTAGATAAGTAAATTGCAGAGCAATTTGTGCAAAAAAATCTAACCATGTGGTTAGATTTTTAAGTGCTTGTTTTTATTATTTTAATTCAACATCAGCGCCAGCTTCAACTAATTTAGCTTTAAGTGCTTCAGCTTCAGCAGCAGGAATGTTTTCTTTTAATGTAGCAGGAAGTGTTGAAACTAATTTGTTTGCATCCATTAATGCAAGGTTAAGAAGTTCTTTAACTGCTTTAACAATAGCAAGTTTTTTACCATTGTCTGACTTAAGAATAACTGAAAGAGTTGATTTCTTTTCTTCAGCTTCAGCAGCAGGTGCAGCAGCTGCAACAGCAACAGCAGAAGGGTCGATACCAAATTCTTCTTTCATTGCTTCAACTAATTCCATAACTTCTTTAATTGACATTTCTTTTAATGAAGAAATAAATGATTCTTTTGTTAATTTTGCCATGATATTAATCCTTTCTTTTAAAAGTATTATTCGCTTTCTTTTTCACTATATAGCTTTAAAGAAAGAGAGAGTTGTTGTAATGGAGCAATAAGTGAACGTGCAAGAATTGATAATGCTTCTTCATAGTTTGGTAATGAAGCAACTTCAGCAACACCTTTTGCATCAATAACATTGTTTTCAAATACACCAGCTTTAGGTACTAATAATTTGTTTTCTTTTGCAAATTTAACTAATACTTTAGCAGCTGCATTGTCTTCTAGATTGCTAAATGCAAACAAGTTTGGACCAACTAAATGTTCATTAAGGTCATAACCCGCTTTTTGTGCAGCTAACTTAAACAATCTATTTTTGTAAACTTTAATTTCAATGCCTAATTTTTTGGCACTAACACGTAAGTTTTTAAGGTCAGCAACAGTTAGACCACGGTATTCAGCAACAATAAATCCTTTAGCCGCAGCAATTTTTTGGCTAATTTCTTCAACTGTTTCAACTTTTGCTAATCTGTTTGCTGTTTCTTTGACTGTATGCATCAAATTTCCCCCTTTCATAATAAATAAAGAGTTCCAATACAATAGACAATATTAGTTATAGAAAAAACTAAGATATACACTCGGTAACATATTAAGCTAGGCAGTTACTGTCTTTATGTATTGTATTTATATTTTATAAATAAATTTATTTTTTCAAAGTAAAAATATAGCCTTAATTAATAACTAATTGCTTACAAACATAATGCTCCAATATAAAGCATGAATAAATTGTGTATAATTGCATAATTATTAAGAAATATTAGCATTCTATAGGAGATTTGTCTATGAAAAAATTACATAAACTAGGTTTTGCTATTCTTCCAATTTCTCTAACAACTTCATTTGTTTCTGCAGGTTGCAATGATAAAAACAAGTCTGACATTAAGCTTGATGAAAATACAAAATTGTTTTACTTTGATATAAATTCAAACAATAAAGCAACCATAACTGCCTATAATCGTGTACTTTTCGACGATTCTAACAATATTGTTGCTCAAAGTAAAACAATCAAAATTCCTGAAAAAGTTAAATACAAAAATGTTGAATATGTTGTTGATTCAATTGGCTCAGAATCATTTATGGAATTAGCAAATTTAGAAGAAGTTGAGTTTTCAAACGAAATAAAATTTATTGGCGACAGAGCTTTTGCTAATAGTTCTAAATTAAAGTCAATTAAATTTAGTGAAGCTTCAGAACTAGAAGCAATTAATATTAGTGCTTTTGCTAATACTAATTTAGAAAATGTTATCTTACCTAAAAAACTTTCTTCAATTTCTTCATATGCCTTTGCTAATATAAAAAATGACAAATTTTCATTAGTGCTTAATTCACGGCTAGATAATGGTAGCAAACTTAATATTGGCCAATATGCTTTTAAAGATCTCAAAGATTCATTCAAGCTAGAAATTAAAAACCTTAAAATTGAAGCAGTTGCTGGTGCTGATAAATTGGCTGAATTTGCCCAATTTATAGGCTTAAAGGACAATCAGATTACTTTTAGTAAAAAATAAACGGCTCTTTCCGTTTATTTTTTATTCACTCTTTTAAGTGTTGGGAATAATAACACGTCCCTTATTGAACTAGTTTCTGTTAAAAGCATAATTAATCTATCGATACCAATGCCACATCCGCCTGTTGGTGGCATTCCATATTCTAGTGCGTCCACAAAATCTCAGTCAATATCGCTAGCTTCATCATTGCCAGCTTTCTTTTCGTCAATTTGACTTTTAAACCTTTCTAACTGGTCTATTGGATCACTTAACTCAGTGTACATATTGGCATATTCTTTAGTATTAATAAATAATTCGGCTCTTTCAGTAAATCTAGGATCACTAGCTTTAGCACTTAGTGGTGAAACTTCAATAGGATGGCCATAAATAAAGGTTGGTTGAATAAGTGAGCTTTCCACTAACTCTTCATAAAGAGCATTAATTATATGCCCTGTGGTTCAGAATTTTTCAATTTTAATATTGTGCTTTTTGGCCTCTAAAATAGCCTCATCCAGACTAATGTTTCTAAAGTCTCTACCAGTTTTTTCATTAACTGCATCCACCATATTAATTCTCTTAAATGGTTTTGATAAATCAACTTCAGTACCATTGTTAACAAAAACTGACTTACCTAATTTTTGACATAGAACCTTAAACAATTCTTCAGTTCTGTCCATCATGCCTTCAACATTAGAATAAGCTTCATAAAACTCAATTGTAGTAAATTCAGGATTATGAGTTGTGTCATAGCCTTCGTTTCTAAAAATTCTGCCTAATTCATAAACTCTTTCAAGTCCGCCAACTACACATTTTTTAAGTGGAATTTCTGTAGCAATTCTTAAAACAAATTCTTGGTTTAATGAATTATGATGAGTTGTAAAAGGCTTAGCAGCAGCTCCTGAAACATAGTCTTGTAAAAAAGGTGTTTCAACTTCCAAGTAGTCTAAATTATCAAAGTACTCTTTAATTCATTTAATAATTTTAGTTCTTAAAATGAACTTGTTTTTTGACTCTTCATTAGTAATTAAGTCAACTCATCTGCGTCTATATCTTTCTTCAGTATCAACTAGCCCATGATATTTTTCAGGTAGTGGCTTAAGTGCTTTAGTTAAAAGCTCTATTTTATTGCACTTTAAGGTAAGTGCATTAGTGTGAGTTTTCATAACAGTACCACTAACTCATAAAATGTCACCAATATCAAATGTGCCTACTATTTTAGCTACATTTTCATCACTTTTTTTATTGAAATAAACTTGAACTAAGCCTTTAGAGTCTTTTAATACTAAAAATGGCCCTCTTACAGTCATTAATCTGCCGGCTACATTAACACTAATATTTTTTTCTTCTAATTCTTCCCTAGAAAAAGAGTCATAATTATTAACTATTTCTTGACTTAAAACTAACTTGCCTAAGTCGTAAGCTTTTTTAAATGGAGCAATGTTATTTTCACTATAAAAATTTAATTTATTACGTCTGACTTGCTCTTGCTCAGTATATTTTTCCATTATTAATTATTATCTCCAAAAAACAAAAGATTTATATATTTATATATCTTATATGAATATTGAATAATGGTGGCAAAAAATGCCTACTAGTCCCATTTATTTACTAATTTTAAAATATAATTCATAATGATTGTTATTACTAATGAGGTTAACAAATGGCAAAATACTACAATGGCACACATTACATTTTGGATGAAGAAAATCATCAAGTAATCTTAATGGACAATTTTCAAGAGCAACTGCTAGGATCTAATAAATTTTTAAAATTCAAAAAGCTTGGTGGCTCATCTATTTCGAATATTTTGACTCCTGACCGCTTCAATAGTGAGTTTAAAGCATTTTGTCATATCGCAAGGCTTGCCCTTCCTGTTTTGCAAAAAAAATATGTAAATGCTGGTCAAATATTAGAGCTTAAAATCATTGAAAATCTGCAAGAATTCTATAATAAAAAATTGCTCAAAAACACTATAATTAAGCATATTGAGGCAAAAGATGTCGATTATGATTACTTTAAAAATTTAGATATTATTGGTGGGGTACCTGATGCTTTAGCTGAAAATGAAAAAATCGTGTTTGAGATCAAAACAACAAATATCAAAAACTATGATTCTTGAACTTTAAACAATCAAGCTAACAAGTTAAAAAAAGATGGTGTTCCACTTAATTATAAAAAGCAAGCACAATTATATGCAAGTTTGCTCGGCTATGATTCATACATTATTGTTGGTTGCTTTTTAAATGATGATGATTATGCTAATCCTGAAGATGTAAATGTTGCCAAAAGAAAAATTGAAGTATTTCACTACTCACTAAAAAATAATCCTGATTTGCAAATGCAAATAAAGGACGATATTCAAAAAATAATAGAATTTCACAAAAGATACAGTGTTTATAAAGAAAAAAAATCGCCTAAGTATGACTTAATAAATGACAAAGACCAAGTTGACTACCTTAGATGCAAGAATGAAAATGAAAGAAGAGAACTTTTTAATAAATGAAAACAAATGGGTAAAATAGATGATGACATTCCATTTGAATCATTTTAACAAAATGCCTGTTTTATAGCATTTTTAGAAAAAAGGGGGTAAAAATGAATATATCAATTACATATGTAGCTAACCAACTTAAACTTAACGAAGACCAAGTTTCAACAGTACTTAATTTATTAGATGAAGGGGCTACAGTTCCTTTTATTGCTAGATATAGAAAAGCTTTAACTGGTGGTCTTGATGAAGAAGTTATTCAAGAAATTCACCAAATGTATACTTACAATATTGAACTTAACAAGCGTAAGGAAGCTATTATTAAAATATTGGAAGAAAAGAAGCTTTTAACTCCTGAATTAAAAGCCAAAATTGACGAAGTTGATACTAAAGCAGCTTTAGAAAATATTTATGAGCCATTTAAAGTTGGAAAAAAAACTAAGGCAACTGAAGCTATTGCTTTAGGTTTAGAGCCACTTGCATTATCAATTCTAGAGGCTGAAAATCCAAGATTTAATCCTTATAAAGAAGCAGAAAAATATCTTAATGAAAAAGTACAAAGTGTTGAGTTTGCTATTGAACAAGCTCAATACATTATTAGTCAGATAGTGTCACAAGATGTTGCCAACCGTGAAATGGTTAAAAAACAAATATATGACTATGGTTATATCATCACCAAAAAGAAGAAAAATGCTGAGGATGAAAAAGAAACTTTCCATATGTATTATGACCATAAGGAAAGAGTAAGCAAAATTCCTAATCACAGAGTATTAGCAATTTCTAGAGCTGAAAATTTGAAAATAATTAGTTACAACATTGAAGAATTTAATCAAGCAAAAATAACATATGATTTAAACCAAAAGTACTTTAAAATAAAGACAACGGGCAAAATTATTCACGCTTCAATTATTGATAGTTTAGAAAGATTAATTCTTCCTTCAATTATTAGAGAAATTAAATCTGACCTTTTTGCAAGAGCTGAAAGCGAAGCAATTAAGCTTTTTGCTGAAAATGTTGAAACAATGCTCTTATTCCCTGCTGTTAAAAATAAGTGAGTGGCTGCAATTGACCCTGCATTCGTTAATGGCTGTAAAATAGCCATTTTAGACCCACAAGGTAACTTCATTGAAAAAGGCATAATGTATCCTAACCCTCCACAATCAAGAACCGAAAATGCTGCTAGAACAATTAATAAATTTCTTGATAAATACCCTATAAACATCATTGTTATAGGTAATGGTACTGCTTCAAGAGAAACTGAACAATTTATTGCTAATGTAATTAAAGAAAGAGAAAAGGCTCACAAAGATCTTGACTTGCAATTTGCAATAGTTTCTGAAGTTGGTGCTTCAGTTTACTCAGCTTCTGAAGTTGCTATTAAAGAATTCCCTGATTTAAATGTCGAAGAAAGAAGCGCAATTAATATTGGTAGAAGGTTCCAAGACCCCCTTAATGAACTTATTAAAATTGATCCAAAATCTATTGGAGTTGGACAATATCAATATGACGTAAATCAAAAAGAGCTTTCACAAGCTTTAGAATTTAAAGTGGATAAAGCAGTTAACTTAGTTGGAGTTGACTTAAACACTGCATCAGCTGAAATATTAAAATTTGTTTCGGGCTTAAATAATAAACATGCACAAAACATTATCGAATACCGTAGTAAAATAGGTAAATTCAAAAACCGTGAAGAATTATTAAAGGTAAAATCATTAGGTGAAAATACATATGAACAAGCAGTCGGATTTTTAAGAATTCATGATTCAAATAACTTTTTTGATAGAACAAGCATCCACCCTGAATCATATGAATTAGCAAATAAAATCGTCGATAAATTGGGCATAGATTTAGAAAACATTAATGCTGAAGTGCTTAAAAATGCTGATATTAAATCTTTAGCAGCTGAATTTAACTCTAACGAATATGATGTCAAATTGATTATTGATTCTTTAATAAATCCTACTAAAGATATTAGAGATGAAAAAGAAGGCTATAAGCTTAAAAAAGATATTTTAAATCTTGAGGATTTAAAAGTTGGCATGATTTTAGAAGGCTCAGTTCAAAATATTACTGACTTTGGTATCTTTGTTTACATAGGTATTAAACAAGCAGTGCTTATCCATATTTCAAAAATGAAGAAAACCCCTACTCACTATGTTGCGCACCCTAAAGATTTAGTTAAGACTGGTGATGTTGTTACTTTAGAAATTATTGAGATTAACAAAGAAAATGACAAAATTCAAGGTAAGCTAATTTGACCAGAAACCCAATAAAACAAGTATTTTAGACAAAATTAACTACATAGCAAAAATTCAAGAAGGCAAAATTCTTGAATTTTTTAGCACTCTAGCAATTAAAGTGCTAAAATATTTGTGTTAGAGTGTTGTGGAGGTAAGCTATGGAATTTAATTTTGAAGATTTATTTAATAACATCCAAGACAATAATAAAAATAAAAATACTGAAAATGATCCACTTAAAATATATGGCCGTAATTTAACTGATTTAGCTGCTAAACATGAATTAGAACCAGTTATAAATAGAGATGATGAAATTAGAAGATTAATTCGTATTTTAAGTCGTAAAACTAAAAATAATCCTGTCTTAGTAGGTGAACCAGGTGTTGGTAAAACTGCAATTGTTGAAGGCTTAGCTAGAAAAATAGTTGAAGGTGAAGTTCCTGAAAACCTTAAAAATAAGGATGTTTATGAACTAGACTTAGCAAGTCTTATAGCTGGAGCTCAATTTCAAGGCCAATTTGAAAAAAGACTTAAAGACGTATTAAAAAGAATTGAAGATTCTAATGGCGAAATAATTGTTTTCATTGATGAAATACATATGTTAGTTGGTACTGGTAAAAATGCTGATGGTGGTATGGATGCTGCTAACATTGTTAAGCCATTGATGGCTAGAGGTAAAATGCACTTAATTGGTGCAACAACCTACAATGAATATAGAAAATATATTGAAAAAGATGCTGCCTTAGAAAGACGTATGCAAAAGGTGGACATTTTAGAACCTTCAATTGATGACACTATTACTATATTACGTGGAATTAAAAGTAGATTTGAAAACTATCATAATGTCAAAATTCAAGATGATGCCCTAGTAGCTGCTGCCAAGTTAAGCTCTCGTTATATTTCAGACAGATTCTTGCCTGATAAAGCTATTGATTTAGTCGATGAAGCAGCTGCTACTATAAAAACCGAAATCAACTATGAACCAGAGGAATTGGAAAAAGTAAAGCAATTATTAACTCGTTTAAATATGGAGAAAATTGCTTTAAATGAAGAAGATAAAGAAAAACATAAAAATAGAATTCTTGAACTTGAAAAAGAAATTAAGTCCGCTAATGAAAAAATAAGCAAGCTCCAAAACAAGTGAAATGATGAGAAAAAAGAATTAGAAGACTTATCAAAACTAAAAAAATATTTAGATGATTTATGATACAAAATAAACATTTACAAAAGAGAAACTAAATATGAAGATGCTTCAAGATTAGAATATTCAGAAGTTCCTAAAATTGAGAAAAAAATAAAGGAATTAGAAGAAAAAATATCTTCAGGCGCATCGACTTTAATTAAAAATAGTGTAACAGCAGAAGAAATTGCGGGAATTGTTTCAAAATGAACAATGATTCCAGTAACTAAATTATTAGAAACTGATAAGCAAAAATTGCTTAATCTTGAAAATGAATTAAAAGCCAGAATTAAAGGTCAAGATGAAGCAGTAAATTTGGTGTCTAAGGCTGTTTTAAGGGCAAAGGCGAACATTAACGATCCTAACAGACCACTTGCAAGTTTTCTATTCACAGGGCCAACAGGTGTAGGTAAAACTGAGTTAGCAAGAGCATTAGCATTTGCTTTATTTGATAGCGAAAAACAAATGATTAGATTAGATATGTCTGAGTATATGGAGAAACACAGCGTATCTAAAATAATAGGAGCTCCTCCAGGTTATGTTGGCTTTGACCAAGGTGGTTCACTTGCTGAAAATATTAGAAAAAATCCATATACTATCTTGCTTTTTGATGAAATAGAGAAAGCTGACAGAAATGTTTTGAACATCTTATTGCAAATTCTAGATAATGGTGCATTTACCGATTCAACTGGAAGGGTAATAAACTGTAGAAACTTAATCATCATTATGACTTCTAATATTGCATCAAACATTGAACTAAACGAAGCATTAGATCAAGTGCCAAGTTTAAAAGCTGAGTTGCTTAAATTTTTAAGCCCAGAATTTGTAAATAGAATTGATGAAATTGTTAAATTTAACCACCTAAGTGAATATGATGTTCAACAAATTGTGATTCTAGAGCTTCAAAAATTAATTAAAAGAATTTATGAAACTAAAGAAATTACACTAAAGTATTCACCTAAATTAGTTGAGCACATTGCTAAAAATGCTTATGATGATAACTTTGGCGCCCGTCCAATAAAAAGATATATTCAAAATAATATTGAAAGTATGCTAGCTTACCAAATAATTGAAGGCTCTCTTCACAAAAATAATGAATATGAAATAACTGTTTTTGCAAACAAATTCATTGTTTCAAAAGCAAAATAATTAAAAAACAAAATGCAGGCAAAATTAAACTTTTTCGCTTGCATTTTTTTATTATTGATATAAAATTAAATTACTTACCCTGTCAAGTAGTAGTGCTTGACACCCAAAATATTTATAAAGGAGCTTAACTATGGTTAAAATTAGACTTAAACGTCTAGGAAGCAAGTTTAATGCTTGCTATAAAATTGTAGTAGCAGATGCTCGTGCTCCACGTGATGGAAGATTTATAGAAGCTATTGGTGAATACAACCCTCACTCAAAAGCTATTAGAATCAATGAAGAAGCTGCTATTCAATGAATTAAAAATGGTGCACAACTAACACAAACTGTTTACAACCTTTTCAAAACTCAAAAACTTAACGAAAAAATCAATTCTGTACTAAAAAGTGAAAAAGTTGCTGCTAAACAAGCATCAAAATAATTTATGAAGATTAATTTTTTAACGCTTTTTCCTAACTATTTTTCCCCTTTTACTGAAGAATCAATCATTGCAAAGGCAATAGAGAATAAGCTTATTGACATAAATATCGTTGACTTTAGATTATTTAGTTTGGATAAACATCACAAAGTAGATGACGAAACTTATGGTGGCGGTCAAGGTATGCTTTTACAAATTGAGCCAATCGATAGAGCTTTGGATTCATTAGAAAACAGAGGTGGATATAAAATTTTAGTTTCACCACAAGGAAAGGTATTTAACCAACAAAAGGCACGTGAGTTATCTAAATTTGACCAAATTACCTTTATTTCAGGCAGATATGAAGGATTTGACGAACGGGTAACTGAATTAGTTGATGAAGAATTATCAATTGGTGATTATGTGCTTACTGGTGGTGAACTGCCTTCGATGGTAATGGCAGATTCAATAATTAGACTTATTGATAATGTCATTAGAAAAGAAAGCCACGAATATGAATCATTTGAAGGTGACGGCTTACTAGACTATCCGCAATATACACGTCCACGTGAATACAAAGGAATGTCTGTACCTGATGTTCTTTTAAATGGCAATCATGCTGAAATTGAAAAGTGAAGGAAAGAAGCTAAATATAAAAAGACATTAAAAAATCGTCCAGATATTATTGAAAGGATTAATCATGAGAAATAAATTAATCGAATTAGTAGAAGCTAGTCAATTACGTACAGATTTCCCAGAATTTCGTGTTGGAGACAATGTTAGAGTTCACGTTCGTATTCGTGAAGGTGGAAAAGAACGTATCCAAATTTTTGAAGGTTTAGTAATTAGCAAAAAAGAATCAGGCACCAGAGAAACTTTTACAGTTAGAAAAATATCTTTCGGAATCGGTGTTAATAGAACTTTCCCACTACACTCACCACTAATTTCAGCAATTGAAGTTGTTAGATCTAACAAAGTTAGAAGAGCAAAACTTTACTACATGAAAAACCGTGCTGGTAAATCAGCTCGTCTTAAAGAAATTAAGAGATAAAAAAAGCCAAACCGGCTTTTTATTTTTATACCTGTTTTATAGGTGTTTTAATAATTTATCTTAACTCTTTTTTTACTATCAAATTGATAGTCAACTGCATAAATGACTCCATCAGAAAGCTCAATCTTAATTCCTGCTTTTACTACCTTTTTGATTGCAAAAAACAATTTAACTCTCTTGCTATTAATATAAACAAATGCTCCCGGGTTATATTCATATGCTCTTATTTTGCTTATTGCTTGGTCACAAGTTAGATCCTTAGTTATCTCAGCATCATCTTTATTTAATTTGGGACTAAAAGTGACTTTTGATTCATCTTGCACTTCTCTTGCAAGCTCGCCTTTATCAATCTTATTAAGTCACTCAACTATATTATCAGCTGTAAGTAAGCTTATTTTCTTTAAAAGCGAAGATGCAACATCAGTTTCTTCAATTTCAAACTCTATTTTTGCAAAGACATCACCTGCATCCATTGCTTTTACCATCTCCATAAGTGACACACCAGTTGTTTTGTCATTATTTAATAAAGCATGCTGAACTGGAGCGGCCCCACGGTATTTAGGCAATAATGAACCATGAACGTTTAAGTTTAGTTTTTTGGCTATTTGCAAAACTGAAGTAGGTATCAACTGACCAAAAGCAGCTGTTACTAAATAGTCATAATCTAAAGCTCTTAATTCATCAGCAATTTGTCCTATTTTTTCAGGTTGAAAACATTTAATATTGTACTTTTGTGCTAATGCCTTTGTTGGTGTGCTGGTTAAAACTCTTCCTCTTTGATTGGGTTTATCTGGTTGGCTCACAATTCCTACAACTGTGAAATTGTTAATAATTTTTTCAAAAATTGGGACAGCAAATTCAGGAGTCCCTGCTAATAAAATCTTCATAGCATAATTTTAATAAATTATTTAATATAATTTTAGAAGTTATAAACCATTATTGCTAAAGGAGCTTTATGAGTTTGAATCCCATTCACAATAAATGAGTCAAGGAGCGCTCTTTAGGCAATAATTCTTTTTATAATATTTGGAAGGCAAATTACAATAAATCACCCGATTGAATTAATGATGCTTTTTCAGGAAATATTCAAGCAGTTGGTAATAAAATTACAGCAGATTTAGATATGGGCACAATTTATCTAAATGAGTACACTACTGTTGCTATTGCTAAGGCTTTTTATAATAATTTTTTAATTAATAGCAAAACTAAAAAAGTTCTGCTTTCGTCTGATAATTCTGATTCATCTAACTTACTTTTAGACATATTTGCCAGTGAGC
Source organism: Mycoplasmopsis agalactiae (assembly GCF_000089865.1). GTDB lineage: Bacteria > Bacillota_I > Bacilli_A > Mycoplasmatales > Metamycoplasmataceae > Mycoplasmopsis > Mycoplasmopsis agalactiae_B. The sequence continues at coordinate 855,353 of NC_013948.1, forward strand.
TTAAAAGTGAAAAAATTACAGTTATTAGGGCTAATTATTTTGCAACTATACCAACCGTTTACAAGCAATTTATAGCATCAGAAGAAAAATGCGAAATTATTATTTCTTTTCAAAATCCGTTAGGAAATCAAAAAAGAGCTCAGATTTTATTTAACTATGCAGATGGTTCAGCTTTTTCTAAAAGTGACATGCAAAAAATAGTTGACTATATTAACAAAGTTGATTATTTAAACATTAACTTGCCTGCTTTAAACAATAATTATGAATACTCAGATGCTATTGATGTATATTTAGAAAAAATTCATAAAAGATATAGCGCAAATGAATTACTTAACAAAAACTCACTGCCATTTGGAATAGATTCTTCTAGAGCTTTAAATAAAGAATTTTTTGCTGGTAACTTAAAATACTTTAATTTGCCTTTTTTTACTGTAAACAGGGCAAAAAATGCAAATTTTTATTATGCTAACCATCATAATTATTTGCAAAGAATTAATTGAAAAGGCATTGTCCATCGTTCTAAAGCTAACTTTATTATTAATGAAGAAGGAACTGGACTTAATTTTTCAATTAAGCATAAGTCAGTTTTAAAGTATTTTAAACCCGATGAAATAGCAGCACTATACCTTAATTTTTTAATTAATGATGATCCTGAATTTAATAAAGAAACATTGCAAAATAGTTTCATAGCAAAAAACTATTTTGCTGGCTCACTAACACATAGTATTGCCTTAGAAAATAATATTGAGGTATTTGAGTTTGTCAACAGATCAAATGTTTGAAAATATGTTGTTCAAAATCCTGAAATGAACTTGCTTCTAGCTTTTACAAGTAGCAGTGAATTTGTTGCAAATAATAGGCTAACTAATTCTTTTGATGCAAATTTATTTTTATTTGAAGTTCTTAGAATGATTAACTTTTATAAAAAGCATAAAAATCAAGATCTTTTCGAAGTTCTTGATGATCTTTATAAAAAATATAAAAGGCATCATTTAACCATACATACCTATGAAATAGACTTAAACGGTGCAGTAAGATTTTTTGAAAGAATAAAATCTGCCACTAAATTTGGTTCTAACTTACAAATAACTAGAGTACAAAAAATTGAAAACGATAACAATATTGAATCTAATTCAATATATAAAATTTCTTTTAGAAACCGTGAATATGCCTACATTCATTACAGCCAGCAAGCAAAAGCAATATCTTTTTATTGCAACACAATAGAAAGAAGTGGTGAGCAAAATGGTGAAACTATGATGGTTGTTAGAAACAACGAGATGTTAGAAGGCTTGCTTGAATTAAAAGAAGAAAATACTATTAGCAAATTTTCTGTTAAATCAGTACTAAAATATCTTGCTTACTCACTGTTTTTAATAGGTATTATAATTTTCCTTTTCTACTCAGTTTATAACCTTAAAGATGAATTTGGCGCTAGTGCTGGTGGGCCATCTGAAGTATTTAAAGCATTTTATAAAAAGCTTTATGTAAAAAATGATATTACTGAATTCGCACGGCCAGCAAATGCGGGTTATATTGCTAGAGCCTCCTTTGTTTTCTTATCGTTTGGAACATTTATATGGTCAATTTTCCAGGCATTGATTTTCAAAAGAGTCATAACACTTCAAGGTGATAAAGTTAAATGAAGAGACATATTTGTTGGTACAATTATAGGCATTGTTGTACAAACAATTACCCCTAAATCAATTGGTGGTGATATAGCTACATATTGATATTTAAGAAGGCGTAATGTTCCTAGAGCTTCCTTGATGTCAGCAATAGTTGTTAACTCATTTATTTGACAGCTTGGTAACATAATCTCAACTGCAATTTTTGTCCCTATTGGTATTAAGACATTCTCTAGCTTTTTTGTTGGTTCAAACCCTAACTCTATTACATTTATTGTAATGCTTGTGCTTGGCTTAATTTTCGACACAGGCTGAACTACACTGCTTTTGGTCATAACACTTAATAAAAAATTACAAAGATTTGCGCTTAGAGCACTAATTGCAATTATCGAAATCACACCTTTTATTAGATCATATGATTCATTTGCAATAAAAGCTAAATTTGAATATGAACTTTTTAATATAAATAAGTGTATTAAGAAAACCTTTAAAAATCCATATTACCTTTTTGAATTAGTTTTGCTTAAATTTGTGCCTTCGCTTCTAACATTCAACGCATTCCAAGCGCAAGCACTTGGCATTGTAAAACCAGATGTGCCTCATGGCTATTACTGAAATCTTACTATTCAAAATACAATGATTAGAGTAGCTAACTCGATTTCATTTACTCCTGGTGGTACTGGTACAGCTGACTATTTATACAAAGTATTAATTAGAGAATCGATTCAATCAACATCATATGATGGGGCAACAGCTTTTGCTAACTCTTCAATAATGACTGCCTTAAATACTTTAGGTTTTGTCGTTATAGGAACGCTTGTTTCAGCAATAATTTTAGTGCTAGTTTACATAGGTGAAAAAAGAATTGATCATTATCGCAAGAAAAACAAAAACTATAAATTATTGGCTACCAATTTAGCTGATGGCAGAGTAAAAACACAGTCAACTTACTACAAAATAGTCTTCCCTATTGTTCTAATTGCTTTAGTGTCATTATCACTAACATTTATTCTTGTAAACTAGCTAAATACCTGTTTTATATGCATATAAGTAAAAATGCATAATTAAAAATGAAGCGTCTTGCTTCATTTTTAAGTCTTGCTAATTCTATTATTTTAAATAATCTTTTAGGACTTCTTTAACTTCTTGTTCATTTTCACACTTAAGTGCTTTTTCAGCTAACTCTTGCATTTCTTTAAATGAAAGCGAGTTAATTATTTTTCTTGTTCTTAAAATGCTGCCAGCTCCAACAGAAAACTCATCTAGCCCTAAGCCTAGCAACAATGGAACTGCTTCAGGATCACCAGCCATTTCGCCACACATTCCAGCTCATTTGCCTTGTTTATGTGCTCCATCAATTACATATTTAACTAATCTTAGTATAGATGGATTTAATGGTTGATATAGATAAGATATACTTTCATTCATTCTATCAGCAGCCATTGAGTACTGAATTAAGTCATTAGTTCCTATTGACACAAAGTCTGCATATTTACAAAATTGATCAGATAAAACAGCTGCTGCTGGTGTTTCCATCATTAAGCCAACTTCAATTTCATCTGCCTTAGCAATCTTATTATTTTCCAATTTGACTTGTTCATAGGCTTCAAAGTAAATTTTCTTAGCTTCAATGAACTCATCTACACAAGTGATCATTGGAAACATAATAGCGACTTTTCCAAATTCACTGGCTCTAATAATAGCTCTTAATTGCGCCATAAATACTTCTTTATGCTTAGGATCTAAACATAAACGAATTGCACGGTATCCAAGGAATGGATTCATTTCTTCAGGAAACTTAAAATATTGTAAAGTTTTGTCACCGCCAATGTCAAGCGTTCTAATTATTACTTTTTTGCCTTGCATTGCCTCTGCAACTGCTTTATAAGCTTCAAATTGCTCTTCTTCAGTTGGTCAGTGATCGTTGTCCATGTAAAGAAATTCAGTTCTGAACAAGCCAACTGCTTCAGCATCATTTTCTAAAACAGAATTAACATCTTTAATCCCACCAATGTTTGCTGCTATTTCTACTTTGTGATTATCTTTAGTTATTGAAGGTTTGCCAATTAAAGACTTAATTTCAACTAAATAAGTATTATATTCATCAAGCAACTTTTGATATTCACTTAATTCAGCCTCACTTGGATTAATAATTACAGCGCCACTAGAGCCATTTAAGGCTATTAAATCATCATTATTTACATTTTCTAAAACACTTTCAGTTCCAACAACTCCAGGAATATTTATACTTCTAGCCATAATTGCAGTATGTGAAGTTGTACCACCAATATTAGTTACAAAACCTTTGACATATTTTTTGTCCAATTGAACTGTTTGAGAGGGGCTTAGGTCTTTGGCCACAATGATAACTTCGCTATCGATTGCACTTAAATTTGGCTCTTTGATGCCATTAAAGAAATATAAAAATTTCTTTAATATATCTCTAATATCAGCTGCTCTTTCCTTCATATAAGCATCGTCCATTGAATCAAAAACTGCTGCCATGTTATTAAAATATTCATTAGTTGCATAAATAGCAGACTTGTTTTCATTTGTAATAGCATTTTTGATATCTTCAGCAGCTGCTGGGTCTTGAGCTAGTAGTAAGTGAGCAGCAAAAATCTCTTTTTGTTCGTTAGTTTTTGCTATTTCAATTGTGTGCTTAATATCTGCTGATATTTGTTCTACTGCTTTGTTGAATAATTCAATTTCATATTCTGCACCTTTTGAATTATTCAAAATTTCTAAAGGCAACTCTTCAATCTTGAATGCTTTAGCAATCGCAATACCTTTTGACGCTCCAATTCCTTTGATATGCATATTGTTACCTCAACTTTAAAAAAATTAAATGTTTATAATTAAATAATGAAAAAAAATAATGTTAAAAGACCAATATTAGATGAAAACATTTATTTAACTAAAAGTGAAAAAAATATTTTGGACTTCATAAACTCGTTTGAGCAGTCTGAATTTAACCTCTCACAGGCTGAATTAGCCAAATTGGCCAATTCATCAGAAGCAGCTGTCAGCCGTTTTGTTAGAAAATATCACTTCAAAGACTACAGAAACTTCATTGCCTCAATAAACATTAAGCTGTCTAACTTTCAGCGCATGTATCCAATTAAATATGACAATGGCCAAGAACCCAATCCTTTTAGTGTAATTTACTCTTCATATAAGTATGCTATTGAAAACATTAATGAAGAGAGTGTTACTGAAAATTGCATAAAAGCAGCAGAATTAATCAATAATAGTAGAAATGTTTTAATCTATGGTTCAGGATCAAGTCAGCGTAGAAGTTTAGACTTAGTTGCTAACTTGATAAAAATAGGAAAATCTGTGGTCTATAACTCAGATTTTCACATATTTTTTCCGGCTTTAGCAAATGCTGATTCTAATGATACATTGATTGTTTTTTCAAACAATCTTAAGTCAACTGAGTCTCATTTTGTTATTTCAAACGCTCACAAAAATGGTCTTAAAATAATTGCTATTACATCTAAAAATGATAATAAAATCAATAAAAATCTTGATGTGATTATTCAGTACCAAAAAATTCAAAACGATACGTTGTTGGTTCCGGTTAGTTCACGGGTTTCGCAGATGCTAATTGGTAACATTTTGTTTGAAGCAATAATTTATAATAATGATGAAAATTATAATAAGCTTAAAAAATCTTCTGCATTAATTGATGAGTGAGCAAATATTGATAAAGTTCATCACAAAATGTAATTTTTCGTCTAGAGCACTGCTCTAGATTTTTATTTATTAGTTTTAGAAATTTCAAAAAATCCCTTTGAATAAACAAATTCTAAAACTTGGTTTTCACTTAGCTGTTCTTTTTCTTTTATTGCCTTAAAATAGGCTAATGGGACACAAAATATTAAGCCTCTAGCTAGGTGTTTTAAAGACTTATCATTTAAAATCACTCTTGCTTTTTCATCAACTTCATAAACTAAATAATTATCTTTGTCTTTTAGTGAACTAGGATTGATAGATATGCCTGTTTTTAAGTGTCTTTGGACTGAATTAAACACTCTATGTCTAGGGTCATTATTAAGATCTATTATCCCACCAGGGTAGTAATTAAGTTCCAATTTGTCTATTAAGTTTTCAATTTCTTTAAATGGATATGAAGCTCATGAACGTCTAGAAAAAGTTCATATTGACGGCTGATATCAATATGCATTATTAACATAGTTCACACGATAAGTCTTTAATTTAGTTTCCATTTATACCTATTTTTGGCCGTAATAAGCATTTTTGCCATGCTTACGGTTGTAATGTTTTTCTACTAAGGCTTTTTGTGCTTCAGGAGCACTATTATTACTTATAATTAAGGTCTTAACTGCCATTTTGGCAACTTCTTCTAATGTTAGTGCTAAATCAACTGCATCTTTAGGTGATTTAAATGATCACACAAAAGGCCCATGCTCTTTAACTAGCGTTGCACTTGTTGCTTTTCAATCAAGCTTTCTATTATTAAATGTTTCAATAATAACTAACCCAGTGTTATGCTCATAGGCTCCATTAATTTCCTCAGGAGTTAGTGCTCTAGCACAAGGCACTGGTCCATAAAAATTATCAGCATGAGTTGTGCCAAAGCAAGGAATGTCCTTGCCAGCTTGTGCAAAAGCTACTGCATTAGTACTATGTGTGTGCACAATACCTTGAATTTCAGGATGATTTTTATAAAGCAATGTATGCGTTGGTGTATCACTTGATGGCTTGTATTTTGAATCATACACATTGTTATCCATATCAGTAATAACCATATCTTCAGGCTTAAGTGTGGCATAATCAACGCCGCTAGGCTTAATAACCATATATTTCCTGTCTTTAGTTATTCCTGAAACATTACCTCAAGTGTGAATAACAAGGTTGTATTTAACTAAAAGCATATTGGCATCATAAACTTCTTGTTTAAGATTAGCTATTTCATCACTGTATTTTTTTTCAATTTGATCCATATTAATTATCTCCGCCAACTAACTCTCATTGCTTTTTATAAAACTCATATGCATCAGCAATATATTTAATAGCTTCTTCTTTGCTTTCATCAGGCATATTAAGCGATCACATTTCAATCATTATTGGCTGGTTAAGTTCTAATTTTTTCAAAATATTAAGCATATAAGGAAAATCAACTGTGCCAGTACCAAAAGGCGTGTCTCTAAATTTGCCAGGAATTGTGTCTTTAAAATGAAAAGCCACAAGGTGATTTTTAGCAATCTCAAATTCGTTGTATAAGTCTGTTTTATTAGCTCATTGGTAAATATTTCCTAAATCAGGATATATTTGCAAATATGGGCTATTAATCATGTTTATATATGTCAAAGCCCTTGTGTTTGTTCCCATAAAACGAGTGTCCATTATTTCAAAAGCTAGGCAAACTGAATGCTTAGAAGCTAGTTTAACTGCTTTTTTAATACCCTCGATAAAAAAGCTTCTTGTTTCTTCATCGCCCTTTTCATAATAAACATCATAGCCAGCCAATTGCACAGTTCTTATTCCTAATTTTTTAGCAAGAATTATGGCTTTTTCCATAATCTCCATTGCTTTTGCTCTAATTTCAGGATTCTTTGACCCAAAAGGATATTTTCTATGTCCGCTAAGTGTCATTGAATTAAAGTTAAACTTATGTTTAACTAATAACTCTTGCACTGCTGCAATCTCTTCATCACTTCAGTAAATTCTGTTAAATCTTTCATCACTTTCATCAACTGAAAATTCCATAAAATCATAGCCAGCTTCCTTAGCAATTAATATCTTTTCTTCAAGACAAAATTTGTTGTTTATGGCTTTTTCATAGATACCAACTAATCTATTCTTAACTTCAGTATTTTGCAAATTCATCTTTAAAAGCCTTTGCTGCTAATTCAGGATTTTCAGCATCACGTAATGATCTGCCTGCTATAAAAATATAAATTGGAATGTCTTTGAAAAGCTTAATATCCTCTAACTCAACTCCGCCAGTTATAGTAACTTTGAAGCCCATTTTTGATAGTTTGCTTACTGCATCAATATCTTTTTGGCCTCATTTTACACCACTAGCTTGACTATCTCTTGAACGGTGTCATACAACTTGAGGCACACCTGCTTGTGCTCAAGAATCGGCTTGCTCTCAAGTAAAGTTTGAGGTTAATTCTATTTGCACTTCTTTGTCAGCACCATATTCTTTAGCAATATTCATTGTTTCAGTAATAGTAGGTAATTCAGCAGCGCAAATACAAGTAGTAAAATCAGCTCCATTTTCAAAAAACATCTTGCCAAATACTTTTCCTGCATCAGCAATTTTGCCATCAGCAACAATGATTTTATTTGGAAAAGCCTCTTTAAGTGCTTTAATTGCTTTTTTGCCTTCTGATGCTATTAATATGGTTCCAACTTCAATAATATCTATATATTTCTCAACTTTTTTTGCACTCTTAATTGCATCTTCAATTGTTAAATTATCAAGCGCAATTTGTAGCATTGGTTTCATAAAATGTACACTCCGTTTTAATTCATATACTTTGTGTAATCAACACTTTTAATGATTTCAATTACTTCTTCTTTAGTCTTAGCATTAGCAATTTTGTCAATGTTAGCTGGATCTTCAAACACGGCAATAATTTGTGGAATGGCTACTGCTGTATGAGTTTCACCATCTTTAGCAGCTAAAGTCATCACTATTTTTACTTCCCTTGGATCATTTGCAAACATAATAGGTTTTTTAAGTGTTAGCAAACTAAAACCATTTGAAAAAACACTATTTTCAGTAGCTGAAGCATGCGGCATAGCAATGCCATCTACTAAAATGTAATAAGGCCCATGTGCTTCAGTTGATTTTAGAATAGATTCATAATAGTTATAGTTAATAATGCCTTTTTCTACTAAAGGCTCACATGACTTATGAATAGCATCTTTATAATCTTTTGCTTCATAGCCCACAATAATTGAATCATTAGCAATTAAATTGTCTAATAAGTTTAGCTTTGCTGACATTACTTAATTCCTTTAGCTAATGCATCTTTAAATGCTGCTTTAATTTCGTTAATGTCCATAACATTTTTAAGTCCATGCACTGAAGCTTTTGAATTAGCCACCTCAGAAACAAAGTTGTTGGTGCATAAAATAACATCAAAATTATTAGCAACTGACTTGCCCATTCCAAGGCCAAGCGCTTCAACTGAGCCTTGAATGCCTAATTCACGCATTGCTTGTTCAGTTTTTAATTTAATAATCATGCTGGTTCCCATTCCAGAACCGCAAAGGCAGAGAACTTTCATATTTACCTCTTTTTTTACTTTTTATAATTATTCAAATTATATCCAAAAGTATATCCCTATAAAATAACTAATAAAGGAAACCTTTATTAGTTCGATTTTTAATTAAGCATTTTGTGTTGCTGCTTCTTCAGCAACTGATTGCTCTAGTAATGTAGGTTTGATTTTAAACAATTTTTGTAATGAAGTTGGCTTATGTTGTCTTGCAGTATCAATTATTTGTGCTAATACTAGCATTCCAACTAAATAAAGTGGGAAAACAATGTAAGCTGCAATTGGATGACCACCACCAATAATCATTAGTAAACCAAATATGAAGTTTCAGTCAAACATACCATTAAATCCAGTAAAGAATGGACCATGTGTTAAGTAGTCAATTGATTCTTTGTCTAATGCAGCTGAAACTACTAATCCACTTGATTTAAGACCAAAACTGTTAACCATTCCAAGACCTAAAGCAATAATGATTATTTCTAGAAAACCAAAGATTGCTGGCACTGCTAGTGTAGCTTTATAACCACCTGAAGCATTTGCAAATACACCAATTGATCCAGAGTTAAAGAACAATGTAATAAACAATGGAATTACAATAGGAATACTAAAGCTTCCTGGAATTCTAGATAAACCTATTACTACTGCAACACCAATGAATTGAGCTACTGTACCTGAGATAAATCCAAATGTAACTGAGTTAGGTGAAAAACCATATGTAGCAGCTACATCGACAGCAACTAATGCACCTGGCACTAATTTGTCACTAATACCTTGGAATGATTGTTGCAATTCAGAAACAAACATTCTAACACCAGTTTGAATAGCAATAATAGCAGCAACTAATTGGAATGAACCAAGAATTAATTGCACAACTCAAAAGGCACTTCCGCCCCCTACTTTTCATGAGTTATATTCTTTTGTTACTAATCCGTCTTTTCCTGCAAATCTGACTGATTCGTCAAGTCCTGGTGCAAATTGAATAATTAAAATTAAGATCAAGAATACTAATAAAATTAGCATCGCTTGTGTAAAAATGTTATCTTCAAAAACCTTTAATCCCTTAGGCATTTTTCTGTTTTCTGAAGACTGTTCAGCTTTACCAAAATATTTTCCAATTTTGTATGCTATAGCCACACCAAACATTTGTTGGTGACCAACAGCAAAGCCAGCATTTTGAGTAACTGCATCAGTTCCCTTAATTGTAGCTGATGAAGCAACTCCTCAGTAAGTACCTAATAATAAGCCTGAGAATATTATTGTTCCTAGCTGTGCGCCTAATGACACAATTCCTTTATCATCAATTAAGCCAGCACCCTTTGAAAACATTAATAAGAATACAATTGGCACTGCAACTGCTGCTTGTTGGAACATAACATGTCCAGTAATCATTAATGAGTGAACATTAGTTCATTTTCTTAATGCGATAAGGATAATGTTGACAAATAAACCTATAATTAAGGCATATGACACTCATGATGAAAATCCGTTGCCAACTGCATCTAAAAATTTACCTGCTGAAACTTGTCCTGAATATGTATCTAGTGGAATAACACTTGTTCCACTAAATTTTTGAAAGGCAGCAAAGATTGGCTTAGCTAAACCAACTAATGCTCCCGATCCTATTTGAAGTAATAAAACTCCAATTATTGCCTTCATTGTTCCAATGACGGTTCCTGAAAATCCTCTTCCAAGAATTAAATAACCAATGAAAACTAACAAACCAATAAGAATTGCATTAATTCCTAAAAAGTTGTTAAGCATAATATCTTTAATAAAGAATAAAGTACCTGCTTTAAAGTCTCATTGTTTGGCTGCTAATGCCCCAACATAAATTGCTAGAACTATTAAAATAGCCACAAGAACGCCAACTAAAACTTTTCAATTAAAAGGCTTTTTGCTTTTATTTGATGTTTCTTGCATTTCTATTTCCTATTTATTTTTATGACTGTTTTATAGGGATATTAGTTAAATTATTGATATAATTTAAGATCCTTTTTTAATTGAACAACTTCACTTGAAACCTTAGAAGCGTCATAAACTCTAGGTTCATCAAAAGCAAGTATTTCACGTGGGTTATTAATTAAAATATCATCAATAGCTTCCTGCGAAACACCTACTTGCTTAAGTAATGGAATAAATCTTTCAAATAAGTATGAAAGACCAAATGTTTCCTTACCTTTAGTTAAGCCATAGTTTCTTTGGTATAGAATTCTACCAGCGTCTAGGCTTAAAGTAATATGTTTTTGTAAGCCTTTATCTACTAAATATTTAATATGATCTGCTAATAATGAATCAGGGTAGTACTTAACTCTGTCTGGTCCATCAAAACAAATAGTTACGCCTGTTTCTTTAATTATTTTTTCATAGTAATATCTATCAGGATTCTTATTTAAGTGTGAAAGCTGAATTTTTCTAGGGTTAGCACCAAAGCCAATTAAATGTTGTGCTACTTCAAGTGCCATTGTTCCTAATTGAGTATGAACTAGAATTGGACAACCAGTTGTAATGCTGGTTCTAGCTGCAACTTCAAGAGCTTTTAATTCAAGTCTATCAATTGCTGCATAGCCTGTACCGGCTTTAATGATACCTGCTTTAGCTTTTGAACGCTTAACAACAGGTCCATTATAGTTGTATTCGTCCATACCTTCTTCAACTTCAGCAACCATCATCTTAACAATGTCATCAGTTGGCACACATGCTAGTCATGAACTATATTTGTCATAAAAAGCAGCTTTGTGGAAACCTGTTGACATCACAATGTTAGCTTTTCCTTTAAATGCTTCAGCAATTTCAAGCATTCTATAAACATCTCTACCAACATTAGGTGGATCCATTGTAACAATTGTTTTACCACCATGGTTAACATACTCTTGTACTTCTTTCTTGGCTGCTTCAACATCTATCATTAAAAAGTCAGGATGCTCATGCATTTCTGGGCCGCCATTTTTAATTAAATGATCATGACAGTCTGTTATTCCAATTGATTCTGCTGGAACATCGCCAAGAACTGTTCTAACAAATTTATCTTTTGCCATAAATCTCCTATTTTGTTTTTAGGCTTATGCCTTTTAATAATGGCAGAATTAACACAAAACCATTACATAAGAATTTTACATTATGCAAAATTGCAAAATATGTGAATATTGGAAGAAACTTCCAATTTTCTATGTTTTAGTTTTTAAATATTGTTAGTTGACTGCTTATAATAAATAAATAAGCAAAATTATTGCTTTATTATTAAAAGTTTTTTCCAAATTCAAATATTAAGCAAATAAAATTGTGTGGAAACATTCCACATAATATGACACTCACCATCTTCCTATAAGTCTAAGGTCTCAAAATTAAATAAAATTATATTAATGCTACCCTAGGAGTACACTATGAGTAAAATTAATCTTGATAATATAAAGTACATTTTCTTTGACCTTGATGGCACATTGCTAACCAAGGACAAATTAATAACAGATGAAGTTACAAATAAAATAAAAGAATTAAGTAAAAATCACCAAGTCATTATAAATACAGGACGTCCATGATATATGGCGCAAAAGTTTTACAAACAATTAGATTTAAAAACACCATTTTTAGGTCTAAATGGGGCACTAGTTTATGATTTTGAGACTAAAAAAGTTTTATACCAAAATCCAATGAGTATGGAAACTAGCTTGAAGTTGCTAAATTTAATACTTAAATATGAGATTGCATTTTTAATATACCTTGATGATGAAATGCTTGGAGTGCAAAAATTTAAGCATCCATGATTTGAAAAAGTGGTTTATCCTACTGTTTATCCTAAAAATGAATTTAGTGCTAAGTTCACAGAAATAAATGATCCTGTAAATCAATTAAAGTTAGAAAAACCAGTTATTAAGTTCTTGCTTTTAATTGATACTTTAACTGAAAGCCAACTTGAAACACTTAAACAAGAAATAGAATCAATTTCAGATGAAATTTATACAGTAAGATCACAAAAAGCTTGCCTAGATGTTATGCCTAAAGGTTCAGATAAAGGAACAGCAATTGAATGATTTAAGAATAATTACTTAAATCATGAAGATATTTCAAAAAACTCAATAATGTTTGGCGATGCTGCTAATGATATTCCTGCTTTTGAAAAAGTTGCCTACTCTTGCGCATTAAAATCAAGTTCATTGGAAGCTGAAAATGCAGCAAATTATGTTGTTTGTTCTTCAACTGAAAATGGAATAATTGAATTTTTTGAAAAACACACAAATTAATTATTTGCCTGTTTTATAGGTCTATAGGGAGGTTGTCTCCCTTTTTTATTAATTAAATACTAGTCAAAGATTACTTATGATACTGTATAGCCAAAAAAATATTGAAACATGCAATTTGACTTAAATATCTATAAAACAGGCAAAAAAAGCAAGGTCTCCCTTGCTTTGCAAATTAACTAATTACAACTTTAAGTGCTTCTGATGCTAACTCGTTATTATTTGGTGCTACTCTGACCAAATATTCGCCGGGGCTTAGAGTTAATTTAGTAGTGGTTATTGGAGTTCATTCAGTAGCATCTTTAAGTCTGTATTCCATAGTATTATCAACACCAATTAACATATTAGAGTTATATTTTTTAACAATCTTATCTAAATCCCTGCCTTTTGTTATTACAAAATCTTGAATATCAGATTCTAAACTGTTGTTTGTGTTTTTAATTCTTATAGAAAAGTTACCAAGAAATACTTTGTCTAACACTTGGTTATCGTGTTCAAAACTCTTTCACTCATTTGAATTATTTCTGTATTCCATATTGCTGTTAACGCCAGAAACTTTAATTCTGTTTTCTCCAATAGCATTTATGGTTGCATTAGGCTTTTGGTTTCTTGTTACATTAAAGTTAACTTTTTTGTTACTAATGTCAAATTTAAATCCAAGTTTTTTAATGTCTTCTAACTCAACTTCGACATCCCCATATTTACTAAAATGATCTAGTATTAGAGTGTAGCCTTCATTATCTTTTATAGCTTCTTTAACATATGCATTTTTAACAATAAAATTGCCTGGTCTTAAATCTATATTGTTTTCAAAATTGTTTATTTTAACTTTAAGAGCATATTGGCCTAATTCTTTGCTATTTAGTGTGTGTTTCTCAACACTAGCAGTAACATTTTTAAGTTCTATCGATTTTGAAGGCTGCTTAAAATAATAAGTCACTTCATCATATGTAACATATGGATGAGCAATTTTAGTTGTGGGTCTAGTCTCATTTAATTCTAATTCGGCTGTTTTAAAGGCTTCTAAGACATTTTTGTATGAACTTGGCGCTACATTGAATTTGATTGAAGTAGGTAATTTGTCCATGCCACCAAGCTGCCTGTCAATTGAAACTAAAACATCATCTTTGCTATTTACATAGTTACTTATTTTTAAGTTTCTAAAACGCTCTCCAGTTTTCACAACGCCTCGGTTGAAAATGCTTGCTTTAATAAAGTCATCATCATTCATCATGAAAAAGTTGAATTTTCCTTCACTTGCATTTTCAGCTCTATCCGAAGTAGCATCCACATGGTATCAAACACCATCAACTTCAACTAAATTCCAAGCATGATTAGATATATGGCCAGTTAATGTACCGTAATCAGCAGTACCTGAAATGAATTTGCAAGGCACACCTAGCTCATCCATTATCATTTTAAATCCTTTTGCATAACCAGTACATACAGTACTTAATTTAACAAGTGCTGAATAAGCACTTTGATCATCTACTAAGTTTGTTTGCGAATAATCATATTTAACATTCTTAGTCATTCATTTATATGCTTCAGTGATTTTTTCTAAAGTCGGCAAGCCTTGTCATTGCTTAGCAATTTCTTTAGCTTTTGCTCTAGCTTGCGCATTTTCACTATTACTTTTAGTAAGATCAACTGAATCAACATCCACCATTGTTGAATAAAGATAGCCTTTATAATGAGCTCAAACTTGAACCTTGCCAAAGTCATTTTTGGTATGGCTTTTGCCTCTAATATTTCCGTCAGAAGTAAGAGTTAACTTACCATCACTAACATCTTCGCCAGCTATAGCAACCTCCTTAGTTGCATATCAATTTCTTTGATATCACTGCACATCATCAGTTACTTTTTCCTTGGTTTTTGAATCAATTAAATTTAATTTGACAGTTTGAGCACCATTAGAATCTAATCTAATATTTTGAGCATCAATAGTGTATTTAGGATGAGAGTAAAAATTAGGTGAAACTCCATAGTTTAAAATCATTGATTTAATTTGGTCTTCAGAAAGACTTTTTTCAACAAAATCTTTTTTTGTATGCTCTATATAAAAGCTATCCAATTCAGGAACTCTAGACTCAGCGCTAGAAATGCTTTGGATATTACTAATATCAATTACTTCAGGATCTAAAATAGTTCTATTTATACTGTTATGAATAATTTGTGAACTTACAGGAGTGGCTGCTTCATAGGCCTTTTGGTCATTTGAAGGTGCTTTGCTTCTATTCCTATTACCAACAGCATTTTCTGTTTTGTACTCAGTATTAAATTCATTAGATGATGGAGTAAGGCCATTAACAATATTAACAGAGTTGTTAATAACATTTGAACTGCTGCCTGTTCCTTTTGCTATACAGCTAGCACTAGCAAAAACACTAGAAAATGAGCAGGCAAGTGCTAAATTAACATAATGCTTTTTAATTCTCTTCATACTGCCCTCATTTCTGTGTTATTTTGCTAAATATTTAGAATAAATTTTAAATTTATGATTCTTACTTGTTAAATGCTTTTTTGTATGCTTCATCAATTTTTGACTTAATTTTTTTGAATAGTTCAGAAGCTTTTTGCTTGTCACTACTATTTACATAATTAGGAGTCGCAAGTAAAGATAATGTGTCGTAAAATTCAAAAAGATCATACATCAAGCTATCAATGAAACTAGATTCGAAACCTGCGCTTGACAATAATGATTTAATGTCACCAAATTCATACTTTACAATTTGGTATGAAGGATCTAAATCATTATTAATTGTTAATATTGTATTTGTAGACTCTAAATGCTTTTTAATATCAGCGCCATACTTATTAAACGACGTAAATAAAAGATGAAGCTTATCTTTGGGCTTTTTATTTTTGCCTTCTGAGCTATTTTCTTCAGTGTCATTCATTACATCGTCACTCTTTCCTGGCTCATCACTAGGCATTGAATCAGACATATCTGGTTGCTTTTGACCAAAAAGTAGGTCAAAATACTCTTTTGTCAGTCTACTTGCTGCCTCCTCATGAGACTCTTTTACTTTCTTATGATAGGGGGGGGGTTGGATTACTATTGTGATTTATTGTCTCACTGTTGCTATTTGTGCTTGAATTATTATTGTTGTTTACTAAATTATCTTTATCGTTTTTAGGTTGGTCTTGACCATTTGCATCATCATTTTTATTTTTATTTTGATCGCTTGACGGATCAGTTGGCCTTGTCTCATTGTTTTTAGATTCTTCCTTTGTGTTTCCATCATTACATTTTGCTGCAATAAAAGGAATTGAACCTAAGGTAATTAGTGAGCCTAAAAACACAATATGCTTATTTCTTCTATTCATAATTTGCGTATTATATATTAAAACTTAATTATTTAAATAATAGTTTTTTTGTTTGTTATTTAACACATTTTTTACAAAAAATCATTAGTAAAATTTGCAAAAAATATGATTTATTTAAATTCTTTTAAGTCCAAGGGATATGCAAATAATTAACAAATTGCGGGATGTAAAAAGAATAAAAAGTAAGCTTATTAGTGCTAGATTTTCTTTAATAATCCCTCGTTTTATTAATCAGCTTTTGTAAATTTTATTGCCTATTGTTTAAATTCGTCAATTTTCTCTTTCTTAGCTCTCAACTGATCCGCAGCCCAATCAAACTTATGATAAAATTTAAGAGTAAGGGAGGCAACTATGAGCAATAAATATAGCTACAAAGATATATCTGGCTGATTTTTATCTAAAGAAAGTATGACTCCTAAAAAGCTTCAAAAACTAACATATTATGCTGAAGCTTGAGCTTATGCTTTGCTTGATGATGGCATATTAAATGACACAGCCTTTCAAGCTTGAATTCATGGACCAGTTTCTCCTGAATTGTGAAAAGACTACAGGAATTATGGCTGAGATGAGATAGAGAAAAAAGCTTTTGATGAAAGCAAATTAGACAAAAATGTTTTAGAACTTCTTGATGCAGTTTGAACTACATATGGTGATAAATCAGGCTATGAATTAGAAGCTGTTTCACATTCTGAAGAACCATGAAAAAATGCAAGAAAGGGTCTGGGAGAATTCGAAGCATCAAATAGATTAATCAGTCCTGATGATATGAGAAACTACTATAAAAGTATTTATTCAGGAGATTAGTTTTGAGTAAAAAATTAACAAATAAAACTCTCAGTGGATCAAAGTCTTCTTTAGTTTCAGATTGAAAAAGCATATATTTCAGATTTGCAATAGTACATAAATTAGATAATGGATTTGACTTCAAATCATTAAATGCTGCTGAGTTAGGTAAATTTCATAATTTCATTAATGAGATATTTAAAAGAAAAATGACTATATCTGATGTTGAAAAAAACTATATGAGAAAGCATGCAAAACCATTAGCAAATAGACGTATGGAAGATCAAGATATAGAAGTCAACGAAATTCACCTTGGGAAAGACAATAATTCGTTTAGAATATTCGGATATCTAAATAAAGACAATTATTTTGCGCTTACAAAAATTGACCCCAAACATAAATATCATAAATAAGCACTTTATTGAACAATTTGCTATGCAAATCATAGCTTTTTGATTTTATGATATATAAACAAATAAATTTCTGTTTTATATAACATCAGGTGAGATGCAATTTAATAATTGCTAAATCGCCAAAATGCTTATAAAACAGCAATAAAAGCATTATTTGTATTATTATGCAGCCGCAAAATAAAGTAAATAAATGCTAGTAAAATTAGATATTTTCTTGCTGACACAACAATCTTGTTTAAACATCTTGTGAGTGTCTAGTGAATAGTTTAAAGCAATGAAAAAGAATCAGCAAATAGTTTTCTGTAGTGCTGATTCTATTTTTGTTGCCTTTACTTTCATGCCTGTTTTATAGCTATTTTAGTTTTGAAACTTCAACGTTTCATGTATTAGCTATTTTGTCTAAATGCTCATTCATTTTATTTGCTTTTTCAAATATTTTTTCATTATCTCCTTGGTTGTTTTAAATAGAGAATCGGTCTCTATTTTTTATTTTCATAAATTATCTATTTGTTTTCTAATGTGTCTATAAAACAGTCAAATAAAGCAAAGCAACTTATGCTTTGCTTGCTTGATTGTAAGTTCAAGTGCAACACCAATTAAAGTAAAATTTAATTGTGGAGCACTTGAATTTTTAAATAAAAAAAGTTCCACACTTGGCAGCAGGAAACTTTCATATGAATTATACTAAAAATTATAATCATCTAACATATGATGAACGTGCATTTATTGAAATTCAAATAAAATCTGGATATTCTATTAGATCAATAGCCAGACAGTTAAATAGAAATCCATCAACAATAAGTCGTGAATTAAAACGTAATACCGCTTTTAGCGGCTTATACCAATGTAAAATAGCAGAACAGAAAGCATTAAATAGACATTCGCACAAATACTTGTTTAAATTTACAAGCAATTTTAAATATGCTGAATTTGAAAAGTTCTTCTTGGAAAAATTTGATAAAAGATTTTACGGCATTGTGGCAACAGCTCGATACGTTAAACAAACTTTTCCAGATATTGAATCACCGTCGATAAGGACTATATTTAACTGAATTAAGACAAGAAAATGAAAATTGAAACCTAGAGATAGATTGAGAATTTTTTATAAAAAAGGCGGAAAAAGAACTGCATCAGTTGTATCAAGGTTAATTGGTGATTCTTACTATGTATATCCTATATGAGCAAGACCAAAATATATTGATTTAAGAGAGGAGTATGGTCATTGAGAAAGCGACTTAATTATAGGCAAAAGATCAAACGGATATGATAATGTATTAACGCTTGTTGAAAGACAAACCAGGATGGGATTCGCAGTTAAAATCAAGTCAAAATCAGCTTTTTTGGTAATTTCAAAGCTTAAAAAAATAATCCAGGATCATAATTTAATTGTCAAATCTATAACAATCGATAACGGGATAGAATTTGAAAGAATGGGTTTATTAGGAAAATGGTTAAATATTAAAATATTTAGAGCTGAACCGTATGCTTCATTTCAAAGAGGAACAAATGAAAATTGAAACGGAATGATTAGAAGAATGTTCCATAAAGGTTTTGATTTTAATTCTATCTCTCAAGTTCAACTGGATGATGTTGTAAATCAAATAAATGAAATGCCACGGAAAATTTTGAATTGGCAAAAACCAATTGAACTATTTAAGTTAGCCAATGACTATGGTGTCGTTTTAAATTAAAAGCAAAATAATTTAATTAGCTACATTCATAAAAAATGAATGGTTATTTTTTACATTTAATTTAGTTATTTTATCCCCCCCCTAACCCCCTTAATTACAAATAAGGGGGAATAACAAAACATTATTTAGGGTTTACGCAGATGTTCCATCTGATTTTTTAACCCCCGCCCCCTTGATTTCAAACAAGGGGCGCCTGTGGCATACGCCACATATTATGCAAAAATGCTATAATAAAAAGGCCAAGCACATATGTTGCACTTGAACCTTCATTTATGGAAGCAAAGCAACTTATGCTTTGCTTTATTATTGGACTATCACTTTATATGATTGTGATGCTAATTGAGTGTCTTTAGGAGCAACTCTTATAATATATTCACCAGGACTTAACACCAACTTAGTTTCAGTAATTTTAATTCAATCATTTGAATCTTTTAGTCTATATTCCATTGTGTTATCAATACCAACTATAGTATTATTGTTATATAACTTAACAATGCTATCCAAGTCTCTGCCTTTAGTTAAATTAAAAATTTGAATATCTGATTGTACTTTATCGTTGCTATCTTTGTAGCGAATTGAAAACTTATCAGGAACAACATTATCTATTACTTGCCCATCATGATTAATATCTTGTCATTCATTTAAACTGTTTCTGTATTCCATTCCAGCACTTACACCAAAAAGTTGAATACGCTTTTCACCAACAGCTTTTACAATGGCATTAGGCTTAGAGTGTTTGATTACATTAAATCTGTGCTTATTATTTCTAACATCAAACTTATAACCTAGTTTTTTAATACTTTCTAATTCTATGTCAACATCACCAAACTTATTAAAGTTATCAAGAATTAAAACATAGCCTTCATTTTCTTTTATAGCTTCTTTAACATATGCATTTTTAACTATAAAATTGCCTGCTTTTAAATCTATTTTATCGGCACCATTAAACTTAACCTTTAACGCATATTTTCCTAAAATCTTATCTGTAACACTATATGATGAAACATTGACAGTAACATTTTCTAATTCAATGTTTTTTCCTGGCTCTTTAAATAGATAAGTTATTGTGTCATAAGATACTCATGGCAATGTAGATTTGGAAAAACCTCTTGTTTCATCTAAATCCAATTTGGCTGTTTCAAGAGCTTTTGTTACGTTTTTATATGATTCTGGGGCAACATTTAGTTTAATTGATCTAGGAAGTTTATCTAACCCTCCTAGCTGCTTATCAATTGCCACTTGAGCATCTTCTTCTGAATTAACATAATTTTCAATCATCAAGTTTCTGAGACGGTTGCCCATTTTAAAGTTTCCTTTATCAAACTTGCTAGCTTTTATAAAATCATCATTATGCATCATAAAGAAATTGAATTTTCCATCTTTATCTGTTCAATCATCAGCGCGGTCAGATGTTGTATCTACGTGATATCATTCCCCATCAATTTCTACCATATTCCAAGCATGTCTAGTTGCTGATCCTCCAGAGCCTGTTAAAGTTCCATAGTCTGCATGACCTGTAACCAATCTACAAGGAATACCTAATTCATTCATTAACATCATAAAAGCTTTGGCGTATCCGGTGCAAACTGTGCTCATTTTGATTAATGCAGAATAAGGATTCTGATTTTCATTTAAATTATCCCTAGAAAAGTCATACTTAATATTTTTAGTAACTCACTTATATGCTTCAATAACTTTTTCCAAGTTTGGTAAATCATTCCACTTTTTAGCAACTTCTTTTGCTTTTTCCATTGACAATTGATTCTCTTTAATATTCTTAGAATTATCATCTGATGCTACGTCAACAATCGAAGAGTAAATATACCCTTTGTAGTAAGCCCACACTTGAACAATACCATAATCGTTGTTATGCTTCTTCCCTTTTATAGTTCCATCAGCACTAAGCAATAACTTCGATTTACCAACTTCTTCATTGGCTTTTGCAACCACTTTATCTGCATATGAATCTTTTAAAAATCATTGAACTTCATTCTTGATTTCCTGTTTAGTTTGTGTATCAATCAAACTAAGTTTCTCAGTTTTTTCTCCATTACTATCTAATGACACATATGGCTTGTTTATGGCATATTTGGGATGAGAGTAGAAATTAGAAGGTGCACCATAATTTAAGATCATTGATTTTATTTGTTCATCTGAAAGACTTTGCTCAACGAAGTTATCAATTGTTTTTTTCAAATAAAACTTATCTAATTCTGGCAAGCTAGATTCAACATTAGCAATGTTTTGAATATTGCTAATATCAATAACTTCAGGTGCTAAATGATAATTATTGCCAACACTTTGAGGTTTTGATGGCGAATTTACCTCATTAGTGGTTGTATTATTAGGTAGTATATTATCATTGTTTTTAGTATGTACTATAGCCTTATTGTTGACGACATCAGCATTGGGGAGTGAATTCTTATTAGTATTGACAACTTCAGAAGATTTATTTGAAGAATTAACGACTTTATCACTCGAACTTGAGCGGTTGTTGTTTGTGCCGGCATTAGAAGATTCGTTTGATGAACTAATGCTCTTATCATCTAAAACTGGATGTGCTGGACTCTCATTAATAATGACTAACTTAGAACCATTAATTACAGCATTATCACTACTATTGTTATTGCCTAAACAGCTAGCACTAGCAAAAACGCTAGAAAGAGAACATGTGATTAGTAAGTTAAAAGTATGTTTTTTAAACTTTTTCATAATGTAATCTCCATATTTTGTTCTTTTAGACCAGGTAATTAATATATGCTAAATTTACCAACTTGCTAATTAATATTATGTTCTAAATACACACATACAAGTTGGTTACAAATATTATTGATGTTTAGATATTTTTTTATAGGCCTCTTCCAATTTTGACTTGGTTTTTTTAAATAGTTCATCAGCTTTATTTTTATTGTCGTTTTCACCATCTTTATAGTCAGTAAATAATTCAGATAATAAATCAAAAAAGTCAAAAAAATCACCACGGAAAGCACGATCTAGACCAAATTTGGTAAAGTAATCTTCGTTTTTGCTTCAGCTATAATTAGCTTTCTCGTAAGAATCTTGTAATTCAATATTTATGTTAGATACTGATTCCTGAGAATTTAGTTTATCTTTAATACTTTGCCCATATTTAGCAAATGCTTTGTATAGAAATTCAATTATTCCATTTTGACTCAAATTATAAATTTTGTCCTTATTGCTTTGAATGCTAAAAAGCAAGTCGAAATACTCTTTTGTTAGTCTACTTGCTGCTTCATCATGCGTTTCTTTTTTCTTAATATTTTGATTATTTGGCACAGTATTGCCACTATTCATTGGCTTAAGCATACTGTTATTTGCAGAATCAGAGTGGTTTCTATTTGTATTATTAAAAAGTAAGTCGAAATACTCTTTTGTTAGTCGGCTTGCAGCATCTTCATGGGATTCTTTTAGTTTTGTCTTTGAAGCTGGTGGGGTTAAACTACTGCTAGAAGTTTCTGCACTATTATTTGTAGATGCCTGATCAGTTTCCTTTTTTGGCTCACTATCTGTTACAATTTTGTCACTTTTATTACTATTGTCAATTGGTTGGTCATTATTACTTGTATTATTTTCATCATTTTGGTCTTGGCTTCTGTCTTTAATTGAGTTTATTACTTGCGGACTGTCATTTTTAGAATCATAACTATTATTTTCTTCAGTACATTTAGCAGCAATAATAGGAAATGATCCAATAGTTATTAATGAGCTAAAAAGAAATATCGGTTTATTTAGTTTCTTCATGTTTTCCTATTTATATTTTAATTAGTAAGTTAAAAATATTAAAGGCACAATATCAGAGTAATTTATGTGATTAACTATAAAACTAATAAAGCATCTAATTCGCTTTCATCATTTACTTGTAATGCTTTTTTATAGTTATGAAAGTTTGCTTTTATCTATACTCCATGCACTAGCTATTTTTTCAAAGTGTTGTTTCATTTTAGGAGCATTCTCGAAAATTTTATTAGTATTGACTCCACTTTTGATTTTTCAGCCATCCAATGAATATGAATACGATTTAGCATTTGAGAACATTTGTTTCATATTATTGATATTTGTAACCTTTCATCTGCTTAAGTCTTGATTGAAGTTTTGTGCATAATAAAATGCTTGTTCGGCATTTTTGATATTTGATGTATCTCAATTGTCTATGTTATCAACTTTTGATGACTTAAGATTGTAAAATGAAAGATATAAGGAATCTACTTTAAGCGGTAATTTTGATGGCACTTTTGAAGTGTTATGAGGTGAACCTGTTAACTTAATAGTTCCGCGATCCTTAAAATATCCTAACTGAGTAATTACTACACTTTTCCCAGTATTGTTTACAGGTGTTCAATTTTTCTCTATCCCACGTTTGCTATCTAAAATATTAGACTTGATCTCTGGATTTTCTGTACCATCATCAAAATAATATTTTGTTAAAACAGCGTCTTTCAACACAATGCCTAATTGAGTCTCAAATTTTTGTGATCCTAACTGTAGCTTTATTTTGTTATTTTTGCCGCCATCAGTATCCTCATTTAATGACTTATTTTCGTCTTCTTTATTTTGAAGTGTTAAGCCATTTATATTCTTATCTTTTGCATAAACATTTATTTGGTCAACAAATTCTTTTTGTGTGTGAAATGAACCAAAAGCATCTTTTTGCTCTTCTATAATCTTTTTAAGTAATTCAACATTATTTTTATCTTCTTGCTCTTGTTGTTTCCTTTCTTCGTCTAATTTCTTTTGCTTCTCTTCTTCTATTCTTCTTTGTTTTTCTTCGTCATTATTCATTGGGATTGTGTAAGTATTGTTGGGTTCATCACTAGGCATTTCTGGATTTTTATCAGTTCTTGAGCCTGTATTATCATTTTCATTTTTTCCAGCTTCAGATCCAGATTCATCAGATTGGTCTTTTGGAGTAACAGTTGGCTCCGAATTTTCATTATTGTTTTTAGCATCTGTTTTTTCATCTACATTGCTTGAATCATCCTTGCTTTGATCACCATGAGAATTAGAGGGGGGGTCATTTGATTCGAATGATTCGCATCAGAATTCTTGATTATTTCATTATTCTTATCAGAAATATCTTTTTTCTTGCAAGAAGCAGCGACTAATGGCATAAGCGGCAAAAATGACAGTGAATTAAAATATATTAAGCCTTTAATTTTTTTCTTCATTTTGAGAATATCTTCCTTCATTTATATAGTTATATAGTTTATTTATTGTAATATCTGGAAACGACCATTTTATACCATAAAACAAAAAACACAATATTTAGTTTGCATAAAATTTTTTAGCAATTTTTTCATTTTTTCATCTTTCATACCACATGGCATTAAGAAATTAATTGATACAATTATTCTATATACATTAGCTATGGTTTTACAGGATATTCTGCATGCTAATAAGTTATTGCCTGAAAATACTTAGAATTAGCACTTAATTCTTGGGCGCGGCATTGAATAAATTAGGCCAAAAAGTATATGCTAAATCAGTAACTATGAATGCTATATGGGTGACTTATAATACTGTTTTACAGCAACATTTGTTGATTAAACCAACTAATTATAATTATGAAAAAAGGGGAGGCGTATGTATATTTCAGTAGAAGAAGCTAGCAAGAAATGAAATATAACAAGAGATGCATTGCTTAAACTTTTGAATGAAAATAAAATATTTGGTGCAACACTCAACAAAAATAATGAATATGAAATTCCAATGTATGCTGAAAACCCTTATGAACTATCTAATAAAAATTTGTTGGATGTTATTGATCAAAAATTAAAACAATTAAACATGCTTTGAGAACTTAGCTGTTCTGAAAAAAATAGATTTTTAAATGATTTTTCAATAGAAAACACATTTAATTCAAATGCTATTGAAGGCAGCACGCTGACACTAAGAGAAACAGTGCTAGCTCTTCAAGGAATAACAATTGATGCTAAGCCACTAAAATACCATTTAGATGCTATAGGTCACAAACAAGCATTTGATTATATTTTAGAGCTAGTTGATAATAAAGAAGAATTAACTGAAAGAAGAATAAAAGATATTCATTTTTTGATTCTTGCAAATAAAAGGGTTGATGCTGGCAGGTATAGAAATATGCAAGTTTCAATTTTAGGGTCAGAGCATAAACCTACATCACCTTACTTAATTGAAACAAAAATGCAGCAACTTTTGGATGAGTATAAAAACTCAACTGAAAATGTAATTGTAAAAATAGCTAAATTCCATTTAGACTTTGAATCTATTCATCCTTTTATTGATGGTAATGGTAGAACAAGTAGACTGTTACTTAACCATCAATTAATGCAAAATAAACTTCCACCTATTGATATTCATTATACAAATAGAGCAAAATACTATCAGTGCTTCGATGAGTATCATTTGAATAATGATATATCAAGTATGGTTGACTTGATAGTTAATTATTTGATAATCCAATTAAACTATCAAATAGACATAAAGAGTCAAAAGGCATATGATGAAAAATATAATATAATTTCATTTAGGTAGGTGTGCTGTTTATGAATAAATTAAAAAAATCTTTTGTTGGTTTAGGCTTGTTGTTAACTTCTAGCGTGTCTCTTAGTGCAGTATCTTGTTTTAATAATTTTGATTTTTTTAGCAGATGAACAGGTAGAAGCAACAGCAATTCTGCTAATGTTGACAAATCAATACAAAAAGCAATTTATGATGGCAATGAGTGTATACAAATTGGTTATTTTAAAAACCAAAATGGAGAAATTCAAATATCGCAATTTAAAGAAGATGTAAGTAGGGTGCCAAAAGAATTACTAAAGGAAATAACTAGCTTAGAAAATGCTTTTGTTGGTGCAACTAGGATTCAAATTCCTGGCATTGAGTCATGAGATACATCAAATATCAAAAATATGAAACATGTTTTTCTTAATGCAAAGGGATTTAACTATGATATTGGTGACTGAGATACATCAAATGTAACAACTATGCATGGTATGTTTAAAGGTGCTTCGAATTTCAATAAACCACTTATAACAAAATTAACAAATCGAAACAATAAATCATATAGGGCTTGAAATGTAGCTAATGTTACTGATATGAGCCACATGTTTCAAGACGCAACTAATTTTAATAGCTCATTATTTGATGATACAAAAAATGTGACAAATATGACTGCTATGTTTAAAGGAGCTAGATTCTTTAATGCAGATTTAAGCCGTTTAAACACTACTAATGTTAAAACTATGGAAAGTATGTTTGAAGATGCTGAAAGATTTAATAATTTAATTTTTAATGATGTATCAAAAGTTAAAAGTATGCGAAAGATGCTTAAAAATGCCTCTGCATTTAATCAACCATTGTTAAAATGAGAGACTTCTGATGTAACTGATATGAGTTTTATGTTTAATGGTGCAAAATCATTCAACAGAGAAATCTTTCGAGATGTTAGATATGTAACTGATATGAGTTTTATGTTTGCAAAAGCTGTTACATTTGACCAAGATATTTCTTTATGAGACACTCAATTTGTGACTAATATGGAATCGATGTTCAACAACAGCACGTCATTTAATGGTGATATTTCAAAATGAAATGTTTCTAGCGTTGTAAATATGAACAGTATGTTTCTTAGTGCTATAAATTTTAATGGTAACATAAGTGGTTGAAACACAACTAGAGTTGAGAATATGTCATATATATTCTATGATGCTAGAAGCTTTAACAAAAATTTAAGTAATTGAGATATAAGTAGAGTTACTGCATATGATGACTGATGTAATGGATCACCACTTTATAACAATAAACATTATCACCCTAATCTTCCAGTTGTTGAAAAACCAACAAGAGGTTTATTCTGATAATTTTACATCAATATTTTTATGACTAGGCATTTCTACAATGCCTGTTTTTTATAAGTCTTATGTGCAGAGTAATAATCATTTATCAAAAAAGTGTTTCTTTTTTATAAAAAAATGCTTAACAAAAAGCAGAAATTAAATTGCTAAAACTTTTGCATCATACCAAAACCAATAATACTTTAGGACAAAAGCAGACATCAGCAAATTTGCTGATGCTTCTTTCTTAAAGATAAAATGGCTAAACAACTTAGCATTAATAATGAATTTAAACTGCAAATGATTAAAATAACACATAAAAGTGTATGCATAATGATTTTTACATAAAATGAATTAATGGTGATTAAAAATTAAATTAGTGTAACTATTTTTAGCATATATACATTTGCTGCAAGACAGACTAATTTAATTATGCTTTATGCAATGTGAAATAATTTGCATTTATTTCCAGATATTACAACTATATCAGCCCATTTTATACTTTATGCTTTGATTATATATATATATATATATATATGATTTGGCTATGGAAACAGAACAAATTAACAATAATCAAAGCAACATTCAACAACCTGTTGCACAAACTAATCCAACCAATAACAACGTAACTGTTATTAGACATGAACATGCTTTTGTGGATCACAGCCAGAAAAAATTTATACTAATACTTAGATACACTCTGATTATTGGTGCCGTCTTTGCCTGCTTTATGGCTCCTTATTCAATATACACAGGAATTAAATATTTTAATAATGGAAATTCACAATTTAGCACTGGACAAAAAGCAGGGTTAGTAATTGGTTGCATTGCTATTTTTGCTCTTGCTGTTGCAACAGTAGTATTAATGGCACTCACTTTAACAGCAAAGTATATGCATAATATGAAAATTAACGTTGCTGCTTGGTGCGTTGCTATACCTTTTTACATATTTGTTTTCGTAGCATTTCTAGCATGAATTGGGTGAAAAATATTTGTGCTTAAAATGGGCACCAAACGTGACATAACAATTAGAGGCGGCTACTAAATTAAAAAAACAGACTTGTCGAATAAGTCTGTTTTATTACTGTCTTAGCAAACTAATTATTGTTTTTTAGTTTGTTCAAATGCTGTTATTAGTTCTTCAGCAGTTTTTGCTTTAAACTCTTTATTTCTATCTAATTCTGTTTGTTCAATCATTGCTTGCAATACAGTATTTGACATTTGAGATGATTTATCATCAGTAACTGCAGGTTTAGCAACAACATTGCCGTTTTCAACATTTAGTAATGATTCTAGAGAAAGCTGAGCTGATCTTAGCATATTTAATTTGAAGTAGTCAGGTTCAAATGTAGTCATTAATTCTTCAGATTTTTTGTCCTTCAATTTGCCTTCTAATTCTTTAATTATGCCTTTTATTTTATCATTTGTTGCACTTGTAACAACTGATGCCAATGGCATTATATAACCAGAAGTTCTTGCAATTGTGTATCAGTTTTCTTCTTCTTCGCCAGAAACTTTGTTCTTGCCTGTGTATATTCATTTAAGGAACTTCTTAATTGCCTTATTTACTTTTTCATTCTTTGAATCAATAGCAATTATACTTGAACCACCTTCATGGAAAATTTTGTGTTTTCCGTCTTTAGTTCCTGTAACTTGAGGAAGCATTAATACATCATGTTCGCTTGCATTATTTGTTAAGAATTTAGGGTCATCTTTAATGCTTTGCTCAAAGTATGGGTGAGTCTTAGTAAATTGAGTAATCTTGTTTTGGTATGCACCAACAGAAGCTGCAAAACTTATAGCACTTTGGAATCTAAAGATTTGTCATGAGCCTCATTCTTTTGTTTGAGTAAACATATATTTCATTGATTGAAATACTTTTTTATCTTTGTCATCCTTGCCAGATGGTGTTTGTTCAACTCTCTTAATTGACTTGTTGTAATCTTCTCATAGTTCTTTGAATTTATTCTTAACATCAGCATCATCAATTAAGTTATATTTAACATTCTTATCTTTATCAAGTTCGAAAA
Organism: Mycoplasmopsis agalactiae; assembly: GCF_000089865.1. GTDB lineage: Bacteria > Bacillota_I > Bacilli_A > Mycoplasmatales > Metamycoplasmataceae > Mycoplasmopsis > Mycoplasmopsis agalactiae_B. The sequence goes on from NC_013948.1 coordinate 884,554, forward strand.
TTGCTTTGTTTTTGTCTTCAATTTTTGCATGCAATTCTTTAAAGAATGTACTTTGTTGGTAGTCAATTGAAAGAACTTCACCTGAAATTGTGTTGTCATTAATTTTACCTTTTTCAATTTCAACACCATCAGTAAATTTAGCAGCTAAGTATCTAATGTCTTTGATTGATGTAAATGTTTTATTGCTTACAGTTAAACCATCAAACACTTTTTTACTGTTTTCACCATTCTTTGCTTTTAAAGCATGTCAAATTGATTGTTCAGGTAATTTATTGCCTTTATCTTTTGAATCATAAACTTTCTTGATTATGCCATCGACATTTTCATCTTCAATCTTACCACCACCAGATTTAATTATTTCAAACATCTTGAGTAGAACTTTAAGGTTTAATTGAAGTGAGTCAGTATCAGCATTATCAAAAGGAATGTTGTAAATTGTTTCTGTTTGGCCTTGGCCTGCTAAAATTGAGTGTAAATTTGCTATGTTCTTACTAAATGATTTTTTAGTAATACCAGTGTCAGATATATCTAATAATTGCTTATTTTGGTTAAGAATATATGCACCAGATTGGTCACCTAAAACAATATTTGGCACCTTTTTATTATCTTTAGATTCAATAGCATGAGCAACATTTTTAATTAATTGGTATTCACTATATGTGTTGTGGCCAGGGACTTTAACTTCTTTACCTTTGCTGTCCTTGTATTTAAAGTCATCAGCAAATTCAAATCTAATAGTTAAAAAGTCTGGGTCATTTTTAAATGTTTCATTATAGTAACCAATAATTTTTTGCAATGATAGTGATAAAGGTCATCCCTTACCTTGGCCTAATCTAAAAACAACTTTTTCTTCATCTGTGTTTCCGCAAGCAACTACTGAAAGTCCAGCTGCTGCTGGTAATAAAATTGCACCAGCTTTAATCAAAATTTTTTTCAAAATAATCTCCCTATTCTCCTGTTTTATGGTATTCTAAATAAATTGAAAAAATATTTAAAATTAGTTAAAACGACTAATTTTTTTAGAAAAAATAAAGTAAATTATCAGTGGAATAACAATTGAAATAAATGCTCCTGCTGCTTGTACATTAAGTAAAGCAGCTTGTCTATCTTGACCTAATGTTAGGTACCAAATAGATATATTAGTATAGTTTGTTGAGAATAAAAACTGTGGTCATAAATAATCATTTCACACCGAAATAAATGAAAAAACAATTAAAAGCATGTAACCCAGTTTCATCTTTGGCAAATATACATAAATTAATTTATCCATTGGTTTTAGATTGTCATTCAACATTGTCTTATTTTTTTTATCACTAATAGATTTAGCTAAGTTAAAAATGTATGTAAAGTTAAAAAATGAAAATATTGCATTAGTCACAAAAGCAATAGGAGTTTCGTCTAAATTGAAAGTTAGCAAAACTGTTTTTAAGCTTAAAAATATTGAAAACTCAGGTATCAAACTAATAACTAGGAAAAAGTACAAAAATATTTTTTGATACTTTGCACTCATTCTAAGTAGTCCTGCTATCGCTAGTGAGTAAATTATTAGTCTAATTAATATCAAGACAGTTGCAAATAATAATGTTCAACCAAAAGCTCTTAGAAAATTACTCTTAAAAGCAGTTGCAAAATTGACTCAGTTTCACTCTTCAATCACAATAAATGTTCTGTTGTTTATTAATGAATTTGTTGACATAAGTGACTGAAGCAATAAGTAGTACAAAGGGAAAAGCATAAGCAAGCATAAAAAGCCAATTAAGAAATATTTAATAATTTCTTTAAATATAACTAATAGCATTCTACCTTGCATATTTCTTGCTCCTTGTCTTTGCAATTAATTCACTTATTTTCCTATAAATAGCCTTAATTGTGCTAATGCGCAACAGTTGCAAAATGCACAATAATAAGACTAAATATGAGAAGCTAAAGAAAGCTGAAGCGTATCCTTTTTCATATCTTAATGATGGGTTGTTTGTACCAAATCCAAGGAATTTAATTGTGTAACTAGTTAATGTGTGAGCATAATTAATATCTATATCGAAAGTTGGTTCTAACAATGCTTGTGGTAAAAGAAGTGTTGAGAAAATAAAGTTAGTAAATAAAACTGAAAACAACACTTTTGAAATTTCTGGCATATATACATATCTAAATTTTTGTAAAATAGTCAATTTATCATTTAGCATTAACTTTTTATACTTTAAATCAGCTCTGCTAATAGCTGAAGCAAACAAAATTAAGTTAAATGGTAATGACCTTCATATCTGAAATATAGAGTAATACATCCAAATTGGCAACTTTTTATTTGACGAAGCAGTAAAGGTATACTCGCTCTTTCCTAAAATGTAGAAAAACAAATTCTTGTTGCCAAAAAACATTGTAAAAGCAATTCCTATTGCAAAGCCTGAAATAAAGAACTGCGAGAACAAAATTGTCAAAAATGCTCTCTGTGTGAATTTAGATATTAAAGAATTCACAACTAGCGCAAAAATTAATGAAAGCACTAATGAGATTCCCGATCCAAAAAACAAGACTAATGTTGAATTTAAAACAGCATTTTTAAAATTTGGATCAGATAAAATGTTGTTATAGTTATTGAAATTATAGTTATATCTAGTCCTATCATGTATGCTAATAGGCGCCTTTAGTGATTTCACAAAGGTGTGTAAAATAGGCACCAAGGTAAAAATTAATATAAATATTAGCAAAGGCAAAAGCATTAATGTTATTTTAGAAACAGTCCAAGCTTTTTGCTTTTTTGATTCAGAATTATGCATAGATTCTGTTGCCTTTTTCATCAAAAACTAAAACATCTTTATTACTAAAAGTAACATCAACTTTTTCATTAACTTCTAAAGCATTATCTTTTAAAACAATTGTTCAAATGTTGTTTTTATCATACTCAATTTGATAATAAGTTTTGTCTCCAAAATTTTTCTTATTTAAAATTGAGTATTTTCCATTCTTATTGACACTAACTTTAAGTTTATTTTCTCGAATATAGTGGTGCTTATTGTCTTTTGAATTAATAAAATTAATTTCTGGAGTCCCTATAAATTTAGCAACAAATAAATTATTTGGACTATCATACATTTTATCGCCACTACTATATTGCTGAACCTTACCATCTTTTAACAAAATAATTTGATCACTCAATTTAAGCGCATCTTGTTGATCATGTGTAACGACAATAATGCTTAAATTAAATTCCTTTTTAATCTTAATTAATCACTCAATTGTTGATTCCTTGATTTTGGCATCAAGCGCTGAAAAAGGTTCATCCATTAGCACCAAATTAGTCTTTTTTATAATGCCTTTGGCAAAAGCTACTCTTTGCTTTTGACCACCAGATAACTTATCAACTCTTTGGTTTAATAAATGATCTATTTCTAATTTCTTTGCAACATCAGTAATCTCATTTTTGAATAAACTTCTTAAGCGTAGCTGATTTAGAATTTTGAACTTATTTTTAATATTTTTGTTGCCTAGGCAACTAAATACTAAAGCTAAGTAAGTAATCTTTTTCTTTCAAATTGACTTCTTTTTGCTTGTCAGACTCTGCTTGTAGTCTTCAAATTTTGAAAATAATTTTTTATTGCTTTCAGCACTAGCATCAAGCTCGCTAAAAAGATTTTCAAAATACTTTAATCTTGCTGAATCTACTCACTTACTATAGTTTTTTGCACTTAAGTACACATTGTTAAAAACAGTTGTGTCTTCATAAGTTGAGTTTTCTTGCATTATGTAAGCTATTTCGTAAATTAAGGGTTTATGCTTAATTTCAATAGATCCTTCATTTGGTTTTAAATATCCTAAAATCAAATTTAGTAATGTTGTCTTTCCACTTCCTGAAGGACCTAGTAAAGAAACAATCTCATTTTCCTGAATTACCAGCTTATCAATATCGACGTTGTACTCCTTCTGTTTTTTATGATATTTGAATTTCAAATCATTGATTTTTATCAATATATCTTCATTATTTAATGTTTCCATACAAGAATAATTTTACTCTCAGAATCGACAAAAGTATGTATAAATTAGCGTTATCAGTCACTTTTGCATACTTTTTGTATTTTTTTTACTTTTTTAGCAATAAAATGAATTTTAAAAAAGATTAAGATAAATCCTAACCTTTTAATTTTTAAAGTTTGCTTGTTAAATAACCAAAATATTGATTAATTGATCTTCTTATTTTTTTTCTTATTAATAAAAATTGCTGATAAAACTAAAGCAACAGTTATTTCAACAGCTGATGCAGTAACTGATGAAGCGATTATGACAGTTGACTTTCTTTTATTACTATTTTCAACTGGCTTGATATTATAATTTGAAAGATCAATTTCTAAAAGCTCTTTGGAATTATGATTTTTATCATCTTTATACTTAAAATAAACTATTGGGCTGCTAGCCGAAAGCAATTGACTAGATGATTTATATTCATTAAAGTTAAGTTTGTCAAATGAATACAATACTTCGTCGTCAAATTTCAAATTGCTTTTATCTATAATTGAATTTTTAGAAATGACTTTAGGCAAAATTTCTCACTCATATACTAGTTCGTTTTCGCCTTCTGCAAATGAGTAATTCTTGTTTTTGATTTTAATATAGCTTTTATATTTGCCACTATCAATGTGCTTTGGATCATTTACCAAAACATCTGTTTTAAAGGCAAATTTGTCCAATCCTAGGTTATGTTCATGGCCATCATATACAAATTTATTTTCAAAATTTTTAGGAGCATCAATTATTAGTTTTTCAACATTTATTGAATGTTCATAGGCATATTTTTTACCATTGAACTCATACACTAATACAATTTTTCAATCACCATAATTGATATGTTGACCACTTTGATAATTAACTTTTGTTGGCTTAACAAACTCTATATTGTCATTGCTTTCAACTGATATATTAACTTCTTGTAAATTAATTGTCTCTAATGCTTTGTAAGAACTTTTAAGATTAGAACCAACAATTTTAACTTCATTTCTTGTGTCAAAAATTGCTTTAACTATTATCGGATGTGCATATGTTTGGTTGTTTCCTTTTTGCCTGTTTCCAATATAGTTAAACTCTAAAACGTTAGTCTTTAAATCCTTAATATGATTATATGTAACATAATATTTGTTTTTGTTGCTATCAAATGGCAAATCTGACTCAACACCATTTTTATTAATGTAGGTATACTTCAAAAATTTTGAATTATCCTTCTCTAAATTAGGTAAATAATGCTTACTAAGTTCTCCACTTTCTGAAAAAGGAACTTCTGTAACTAAGCTATCAGCTTTTGCGCCATCTAAATCAAAATATAGTTTTGTAAAAGTATATTTAGCTTTTTCATCTAGCCTATAAAAACGATATTTTCTTTTTGAAGCTAAGGAGTTGCCAAAAAATGCAGAAACATCAGCATCAAAACTATCATCCTTATATTTTGCTAAAAAACTATTAACTTTTGAATCTTGTAACTTGTCATCTTTGACTTTAAAATTGGTGTTTTCGTCATTTTTACTATTTGTGTAAAGCAATCTATTATTGAAATTGACTTCATTACTTTTACTTGCTAAAATAACTGGTGTATGGTTATTTAAAACATAGCTATTATTAGCATGAAAAACAATGTGCGGATTGTTACTAATTGTTCAGTATGAATTAGCCTGAATAGCCTCAGTTCCGTCTAAAACATATATTTGCCTTGTTTGAAAATCGCTATGGTGCTTATTGCCATTAATTAAGTTGTAATCATAAAACAACTTAACAGAATAAGCACCTGATTTTAGTGGTGATTTGCTGTGTAATTTTACGCCTTCATTTTTGACGTATTCAATATTAAAATAGGCTGAAACGTCTACTCCATCTTGATATACTTTAGCAAGGATACTATTAAGCCTTGCAACATTTTGGTTGATTTTATACTCTATTTTTACATCTTGTGTAGATTTAAAAATATTTCTGTTTTTGGCAAAAGTATTTTTACTTTTAGTACCATAATTAGCACTGTTGTAATAGTTGCTAAATTCATTTTCATAGTTAGCATTGCTTTCAGAAATTAATATGTTTTTGTCAACATATTTATATCCACTAAAATCATTGATTACTGCGCTTGAATTATAAGGAATGAAATTTACTCCATCTCTGTTGCTATAGAGATTATCACTATTTAAAATAATTCAAGCTCCTGTACTGCCATCAGTTGCTTTATAATTATCATCTCATCCGATAATTGAAACAGCATGAGCGTTTTCTCTTCCTGCCCCAACCAGTTCATGCACTTTAATTTTTGAATTAGACTTAGTTTCTACTTCCTTATAATATTTGTCATTTGCGACTGTTTTATAGCCACTTATGGCAACGAACAGCGAACCATTTTTGACTATGTGCTTCTTGATATTTTCATAATCATAGCGATTAAAGTCGACTCTTTCAACTGCTTTTCTAAAATTTTTATGCGTATGCTTGTTAAACAAATCTTTTAATTTTTGATGATATATTCCTTTATTTGGAACATAATATAAATCACCAAATTTGAAGTCTGATTCATATGAAATACCATTGCTTGAAATAAGCCTGTCATAATCATCAAATCAAGCACCACCACCAACATTATTAGTGTCATTAATTGTTATACTGGCTTCCGAAAAATCATACATTTCATTAGTATTTAACATTAAAGCAGTCTCTAGTGATTTTGTTGCACTAAAGTCTCAACACAAGCCAGTGTTATATTGATATTGATTAAACAAAATATAGTCATCTCTTAGCGAAAAATAAGTATTTTTGTGCTTTTCGTTTGAATTTTCATTATTAGCTGTACTTTGACTTTTAGCACCTAAGCTTGTGCTTAATGAAAAAAATGATGCAAAAGGTGCAAAAAACATTATTTTGCTAAAAAAGTTGCTACCTTTTTTATTTTTTGCTAAATTCGCCATTACATTTATTATACTAACAAAACTATAAATAAGCCATATAAATGAAAAACATATCTCCAAGAGATATGTATAAATCAATGTAATCTAACAAACTTTTTTGGCTCTAAAAACTATATTCCTTGCCCATGTTTATGAAATGCTAGCACAAAAGCACAGAATATTATTCCAACCATAAACACAAATATTGTTCAGAAAAATAGCTTTTTATCATGATGAGCGTGATAAAACTCTGGCAAGAACTCTAAGATACTAATAAAAATAAATATGCCTGCAATAAATGATTGCACCATTGCTCTTAATTGTCATATACTGTAAATATGTTTTCCTAAATAACCGCCTAAAAGCATTGCAGGTAAGAAAAGAAATAGACATAGAGTGCTAATAAATAATGCTTTTGCTCTGCTCCAGCCCATTTCTCTTTGACGGTAGTAAAACAGTACTTGTTCAGGAATTAAATGAAGTATTAATGAAATTAAAAAGGCAACTGATGTTGATGTTATTCCTTTACTTTCAATTCCGCTAATAATAAAACCAATTAAAAAGCCTTCAGGAATTCTGTGAAGAAGCAAAAGTAAAATAGCAACTAATTTATAAGCAGGCTTGCTTTGTGCATTGCTTGAGATTTGAATATCATGCGAAGGCGCAATTTCATGCTCGTGATGATCCATATCACTATGATCATGCCCGATGTCATGCGAGTGCAAAAATAATCTAGCTGATTTATCAGTTGCAATTTTGCTATTAATTGATTTTTTAACCAATTGTCTAACTAGCGCTGCAAAGCCTATGCCTATAATTAAGCCACCTACGACAACTAAAATGTTTCAGCCATAAATTTTAAAGTCACTATTTAAAATCGCGCTTGTATTAATTGAGCTAATTTCAAGTGACTCTTTTAAAAATCCAAAAGTAGCCATTGTAAGGAAAAATCCACACATAAAAGCATACAAAAGCACAGTGCCCCTGCTGTTTAATTTTTCCTTAGTAAAAGCAAAAATCAAGTTAACTAAAAAGGGAATAATTGCAATTAAAACAAATACAACTAAAATTGCAATAAAAATTGCTAAAGGTTGATTATAGCCAAGAGATGAATATAAAACATTTCAAAATTTAGTCATTTTTATTCTTCAAATTCAATGTTATGAAATACTTCCTGAACATCATCATCGTCTTCTAATTTAGCAATAAAATCTTGAATTTTTTGAGCTTTTTCACCAGTGAATGTAACTGTTGCATTAGGCAAATAAGTAATTTCACATTGCATAAATTCAGTGATGTTTAAATTGCTTTCAATAGCACTCTTGCAAGTTGAAAAATCTTCTACTGAAGTTGTAATAATAAATGATTGATCAGTAGCTTCAATATCTTCAGCACCATTTTCCAAACATACTATAGTTAAGGACTCTTCGTCAACTAAGCTTTTGCTAATTTCCATTATCCCTTTATGATCAAATTGAAATGGTATAGTGCCTGTTTTACCTAACTTTGCATTTTGTTTATTAAAGTATGATTGAATATTGCTTGTTGTTCTGTTTACATTATCACTTAAAGTAATAACTAAAAATGTTGCACCGCCACTAATTGTTGCATTGTAAGTAATTTCAGTAAAAACTGCTCCATCTTTAGCATTACCTTTTGCTTTGTCTAAAGCTCTTTCAATATTAGCTTTAGGCATACTTTTTGCTTTGGCTTTAGAAATTGCTAATCTTAATGCAGGATTAGAACTAGGATCAGTGCCGCCTGGTCCAGTTGCTGCTACATATATTTCCTTAAACATTTTTTGGAAAATTTTGCCTCTAGCAGCATCATTTGCGCCTTTTTTATGTTTTATTCCTGCTCAGTGTGAATGTCCTGCCATATTTATTCCTTTCTTTTTCTTTTTAAAACTTCATCGATTGAAAGTGGCATACCTGCCTTGTTTCTTTTGTGCATACTATATTTATGCATTCTTTCAATTTTTGCAACAGAATTTAATCTTATATCAGCTTTATCATCAAGCAAATAGCTATCTAATTCATGATAAGTAAAACCTAACTCATCCTCATCACTTTGCCCTTCTCATAAACCTGCTGAAGGCTTTTTATTTATGATGCTCTCAGGCATATTTAAATATTTAGCCATCATTCTAACTTCAGACTTAAGTAATTTTGAAATAGGCAATAAATCAACTCCGCCATCACCATGTTTGGTGAAATAGCCTATAAAATACTCATCTTGATTATCAGTGCCCATAACTAAATAATTATTTTGTTGTGCATATGCATATAGGGCAATCATTCTTAAACGTGGCTTAATATTGCTAATCGAAAGCAAGTTATCTACATCATTATTTAATGATTTTTTAACTTCATCAAATGATTTGTCTAATAAAACTGTTTTAAATTTTAAATTAATTGCTCTTTCTAACTTGCTTATGTCCTCAAGATCATGATTCATAGAATCGATTGGCATCACTAAGCCTAAAGTATTATTCGGGAAAGCTTTTGCACACAATGATGCAACTAAAGCACTATCAATTCCGCCCGATATGCCAACTACACATCCTTTTGCTTTTGCTCTTTTCACTCTTCTTTTGATTCATGAAACTAAATATTCAGTATAAATCTTTACTTTTTCATTATCAAAAGGAGAATTGAAATTGTTATCAACTCTTAATCCAATTCTCTTATTCATGACAACCGCCGTTGCAAATATATAAATAATTCCTTATTATTTTACTATATTAATATCTAAGTAAATTTAAGCTTTGTATTATTTAGCAAATAAAAATCTTGCTGATGCAAGAAGTTATTTAGATTGCAGCTTCATAAGTGCTAATTTTAGTTCATCTTCATCGATCATATTTGCTTTTATGTCTCTAAGTTTGAGAGCTTTAAATAGATTCGAATTTTCATCAGCTTCATTAAAAATTGCGCTTCTTATTGCCATATAAACTGGCGTTGGTGAATTTAGCTTTTCTCAAGCGGAATCGCTTAATTCAATTAAAGCTTCTAGTGCTTCAGGATCTTTATCTAAATTAGGAAACTCTAAAAAATCAGTGTAATTTTGCCTCTTGAATTTATCTAAGTGCAGCTCTATTTCAATTCATTTTTCATGCAATTCAAAGTCTTTAAATAACTCAAAGCCATACTTAGCACTTATGCTTATATCTAAATCATCTTCAACCAATGAGCCTGAATTATAGTACTGCTGGTTATTTCTGAATTCTGAATCAACAAATCATAAAATTCCTATTATTTTATAATCAGCAAAACTTTGCTTTGCTAACTCAACATCATTTTTAAATTTGTCTCAAACTTTAATTGCTTCATTAGCAGAAAAAACATCTCTTTTTCTTTGTTTTATGAAGTAATATTTTTTATTGTCTTCATCTTTAAAAGCAAAAGTAAATCTTGCACTCTCAATTATTTGTTCATCAGGATTATCAGCACTAAATTTAGTTACTGAAACACTGTTTTCGGCTATTTCATAGCGTGATTCGGAAAAAATGTTCACTGAACAATTAGATAAAAATTTGTAATATTTGTTCTCTTGGCTTCTATAAAAGGACTGCTCTAATTTTGTTTTAAAGTTTAAAGGACTTAAAAATGAAATAAATCTATAAGGTGCTTCAGCTAATTTGTAAATTAACTTCTTAGCATTATTATTTAGCAAACTAAATTTTAAGTCTTGTTCAAATTGTTCATAATTCATATTATTGTTTTTCCAATTCTATCTCGCCATTTTTATTTAATTGATCTAAGATTTCTTCAACTGCATCTTCATCATCGGCATCATTTGAAACACCAACATTTATTATATTTTTACTAAATGTAATAAATTTATTAAATGGTCAGTGCACTTTTTTGGATATAACTAACATATTTAAGAAATTACTCATTTGCTTGCCTGCTACCTTTATTGGTGAATGAGTTTCACCAATTTTCACAGCCGGACAATTTAATTCATTTGCATAATTTATAAAATTATCAGTGCCAATAATTGAATCTTTGTCGCCAATAATAAATATTAATTTTTTAGCCACTTCTCTATATTGTTTATCCAATTTTTCCATAAATGAAGGTTGCAAAATATATTTATCTAGTAGGTTATATCATTTACCTTTTCTACTAAATGAATCAATTAATCTCTTACCTTTTTTGAAAAATTTAGCACCTCAAACAAACAATTTACCAAACATTGAAGGTTTACCAGTCTGTGGCCCAATTACATTGTGAAGCAATTTATATGACTTATTTTCTGTCATAGTAGGATTAATAGTTGCTAGCATAAAAACTTTTTCAACTCTTGGATCTTTAGCTAATTCAACAGCAACACCACCAGCCATTGAGTGGGCTAAAATGTGAATGTGTTTTGACTTAATGCCCTTTAAAACAGCCTTAGCCAGCTCAATCCAATCATCTAAAATAATGTCTTCAGGATCAATATCAGGAGCATATTTACTACCAGGAAAGTTAACTGAAACAATATTAAACTTATTGTCATATTCAAGCAAATTATCAATGAATGAACTGTTTGAATTTAAGCCATGCAAAAATAAAATAGTTGTGTCATATTTATTATTTTTTGAATACACAGGCATCTTTTGATCTTTAAAATTTACATAATTAATTCTCATAAATATCTCCTTTATTAATCAGTAAAATTGACTAGTGATCCTGTTTTATAGTTCTTTTTGTATCTTTTAGCTTAAGTACAGCTACCATCTCAATATGATAAGTTTGACTAAACATATCGCAAGGTCTTAAAAAACTTAATTCATATCCTGCTTTAATTAACTGATCAATGTCTCTGCACATTGTGTGTGGATTACAACTTATATAGCCTATTTCTTCAGGCTTTATATCTATTATTTTATTCAAAAATTCACTACTTAGTCCACTTCTTGGCGGATCAACTACTACTGTATCAATCTTTTCATTTATTGAATCAATTGTTTTAATAACGTCACCAGAAATAAATTCAGTATTATGAATGCTATTATCCAACGCATTTTCCTTAGCATTTATAACAGCTTCTTTTACTATTTCTAGCCCATAAACTTTTTTAGCCTTTTGAGCTAAAAATAATGATATTGTGCCAATGCCACAATATGCATCCAAGACCACTTTGCTTTTATCTAAATTTAGATTATCTAATAAAAGTGAATAAAGCTTTTCTGTTTGATTCGAATTAATTTGAAAGAAACTATTTCAATTATATTTAAAGCTAAATTTGCCTATTTTGTCTATTAAATAGGGCTTTTCGCTTAAATATGAATAAACAACTTTATCATTAACAATAACCATAATGGTTTCTATATGATCAAATTCTTTTGCGATATCATTAACAAATTGTTTCGATAAATCAAATGCTTTTGATGTAGTAAAATAAAGCATTATGTTTTTATTCGCATAGCTTTCTCTTAAAGTGATGCCGGTCAGCGCATTTTTAACATTTTTAAAACAATCATATTTGTTAATGTTTTTGCTAAGCCAAATTAAAACATTTTCAGCTTCGTTAGAAACCAAGTCATATGAATCCTGCTCAATTAAATTGTGACTATTTTTTTCGTATAACCCTATTTTAATGGTGTTTTGGACATTTTTAGTAAACAGTAATAATTTGTTTCTATACCTTCATTCATAGTCGCTTTTTAATATTGGCAATATGTCAGTGTAGTGAATATTTCTCTTAAATAATTGCTTAACAAAATTCTCTTTAAACTCTAACTGATTACTATATGAAATATTTGCAAGTGGTGCTGAACCACTTTCCATTAGCTTCTCATTTACAACCTTAATTCTTTTTGTTGACTCATTGTATCTTTTGATAACTTTAGCGAAAGCAAATTTGGAATTTGCTTTTTTAATCAAAATATCAGCTATTTCACCAGGTAATAAATTTTCAACAAAAATAGGATAATCATCAATTTTAACTGTGCCTAGTCCTTCATAGGAATGATCCACAGCAGTTACATTTTTTACGACAATATTATTTTGAAGCTTCATAATTCAATTTTATTAAATAAAAATCCTTTAATAAGCATATAGCTTAAATTAAAGGATTCGAATCAATGTTGTAAGGAGTAAAATGTTGCAAAATTTCATGAATTAATGACTCCACTTTAAAAGAAAAACTAGGATTTGTTTCAATATGCCTGTAGTAACTAGCTAAATCTTCTGGCTTAAGCAAGGAACATAAAACTGTAAATTTATTGTTGGCATTTCTTTGTTGCAAAATTTCGTAAACAAAATCATATTTGAATCACTCATTATGCTTTTCAAAACCTAAATCATCAATCACAAGCAAGGACACATTTTTGAGTGAGCTCTTTATTTCATTCAATGAAATACTATTTGACATTTTCTTCTTCAAATAATTAAAAAGATCATTGAGCTTTATATAAGCTGACGAAATACCTCTAGAAGCAAAACTGTTGACCATAGCATTAGCAATATAAGTTTTGCCTGTGCCGTTTGAGCCATAAATATAAATATTTTGGTTGTTTTCTAAAGGTTTTCTTTTTTCAAGTATATTTCTTACATAATTAATTTTGGTTATAAGTTCCTTGCGTCTGCTTGCAGGTATATGAAATTTTGAGAGTTTATAATCAGGATTAGTTACACTAACTTCAGTTAAAATGATATTCAGCTTTCTTGTTATATTTTTTGCATAATTATTTTTTGCGGCTGACCTTTTTATAACCAGTGCACCATTTTTACGCATAACATTATAAACTCAAGGATATATATCACTATTATCTAGCGATTCTTTAATATTTAAAAACTCAATTAAATTGTCTTTTAACTCGCTATCAGTGATATTTAACTGCTCAATACATTTGACGATTTTAGGATTAGATTTAATTAAATTCATAACCTTAGCTTCAATCTCGTCATAACTTCCATCAACAAGACCTTCAAGGTTGTTAATTCAATCACGATCTTTCATTCATTCTCCTAATCTTCAATTAAGGATTCAGCACTTTCATATGCATCTTTATGCATTGTTATTGATTTTAAGTAAGTTGCCTTATACAATTCTTTTTTAGATATAGTGCCTTTATTTTTGAATCCTTGCAAGTTGTCTAAGTGTTTTTCCACTTGTGCAAAAGAAAACATTTTTTTGTTTATTAAATCAGTAATGATTTTCTTAACATAAGTATAGTTAATTCTACCATTAACATCATAAGCATAATAAAAAACTAAATTAATACATGAATCACTTAAATTATTATTTTTAGAAAACTTAATTAAATTAACTATGCTTTCAGTTGGAATTTGTCCTGAAACTTGTGAAAAGAAAAATCTTGAATCTGTCTTTAAAATAGCCTCATAAGGATTAGGATATTCAAAAGTGTTTAAATCAAGCTTTTCTTGAATAAACAAATTGATTTCTTTTGTGCTTACATCTGATGAATCTAATTCATATGATAGTGCAGGATCATTTAGGTCCCTTTCATTTTCTGCTGCCTGATCTGGTGCAAAAACCTCATCAAACTTTGCTGATGCATCCAATAAATATTTAGCTTTTGAAAGAAAAATATTTTTTTCTTTGCCCATTAACCTTTCAAAATTTTGCTTGCCCATTGTCTTGATTAATTTATTAGCCAACAGCAAATTTTTTCTAAAACCAGAGCTGTCTAACGGCTTTTCTAAAACAAAAACAGTTTTGCGATTAAACTCGTCTATTAAAGTAGACAAAAGAGCAACTGATTCAAGCATAATTCTAGCCTTATTTAAGGTTTTTATATCCATATTTAATAAATAAGTCAAGCTCTCAAAATCAAATATGCCATATTCATTAGAATCAATGTGTGTTAGGTCTCTTAAGTACTCATAAAGCAGTATAGATTCACTGCACAAAATAGGCGCATAAAACTTACGCAGATTTTTAAGATCTGTGCTGCTAATTTGCAACGAGTTTTGAATAGTAAAATATGGATATTGTAGTGTTTTTAACATACTTAAAACTCCTTGCAAATATTAATAAAAATAATCTTCTAAATGTATTTTAACTATTTGCAAATAGTATTGTCAAAATTAATTCAAATAATGCGTCATCACACAAGTTATTGGCAAAGATATTAACAATTGGAATTTGACCAAAAATAGCATTTTTCATCAATTTTGGGGCATTTTTTTCACTTATTGCCATTTTTGTGAAGTTATCCACACCCCGTTTAGTCATATTTTTACCCCTATTTTTCTCTGGCGTTTCGAGGCATAAAATAATATCAAAAAGTTTGCTAAAATCATAATTTTTTCCAATTAATTTTGGTATTTCTACGAAATCAAATTTCCCCATTTTTATGGCTTTACCAACTATTGGAAAAATTGCCTTTTCCAAAAGGTCAATATTATAAGGATTTTGGGAAAATCATGACTTTATTTTGTCTTTAGAAACCCCATTTTCATCACATAAAAAATCACCTATTTGATTCTTTATAGCTTCATAGCCTTCGTTGCCTTTTTGATAGCTTTTTTGGACAAATTCATCGCAATTAAATACTGAAAAACCGCGCTCAATGAGCTTTTTACTAAATGTGGTTTTCCCAACTCCAATTTTTCCAATTATTGCTATCATTTTTAGCCTCTTTTAACTTTAATATATTCATCAATTGCCATATTAGCACACTTATTATAGGCTCTTATTAGTCCGCCACCACCTAACTTAATTCCACCATAATATCGTATGACAAATACGACAACGTTTCCAAGCTTTTTTAATTCAATAGCTCGAGCAATTGGTCTTCCAGCTGTACCACTTGGTTCACCATCATCACTAAATCCTAAATTATGACTTTGAGTGCTATAAAATGAGTATGCATGGCAAATATGCGTGCTTTTTTTATGCTCTTTTCTAAGCATAAGTTCATATTTTTTGACATCTTCTTTTGAACTAATATCAAAAACACAGCCTATAAACTTAGACTTTTTAATTTCATACTCACTCACAGCAATATACATACTAAAATTCTACTATATTAAATATGGGCAAAAAAGGTATAAAAAAAATGGGGCGGATGAAGGGATTCGAACCCTCGCATGACGGGACCACAACCCGCTGTGTTAACCGCTTCACCACATCCGCCATTTTAATTTGTAAAACAATTATAAACTAAAACCTATTTTTATAAAGCTTTTAACATTTAAATTTATTAATAAATATAAAATTAGAATAGTGATTTTGTCTTTCAAGATCTGTACTCTATACCTTAAATAAAGAAAGCTTGGTAAATAAAATGAATAAGGTCAAAACTAATGTAATTATTAATGCAGATTGCATTGAAGCTTTGAAAAAAATTCCTGATAACAGCATAGATTTAATTTTTGCTGATCCACCATATTGAATGAGAACAAGCAAAACCTTATTCAGAGTTGAAGGTACAAAATTTAATGGCGTTGAAGATGAATGAGACAAATTTGATTCTAATGATGATTATGTACAGTTTACTAAAAAATGATTAAGTGAGTGTCATAGAGTCTTGAAACCTAATGGCTCTTTTTGAGTTATCGGCGGGATGCAATGCATTTACACAATAGGTGGGCTGATGCAAGATTTAGGATTTTGAATTATAAATGATGTTATATGACATAAAACTAATCCTACGCCAAATTTTAAGGGAACTAGGCTCCAAAACAGTCATGAAACTTTAATTTGAGCAACTAAGAATCAAAAGTCAAAATACACGTTTAACTATAAAACAGCCAAAGAATTAAATATTAATGTTGCAGACTATAATAAAGGAAACCGCAAACAACTAGGTAGTGTTTGGTCAATTTCAGTTGTTAATGGTAGTGAACGCCTAAAGGATAATGAAGGCTTAAAACTCCATAGCACACAAAAGCCTGAAGAACTTCTTTATAAAATAATTAATATTAACTCCAAAATTAATGATATAGTTTTAGATCCTTTTGCTGGCACTATGACAACCGGCAAAATAGCCAAACAAACAGGCAGAAAATACATAATGATAGAGCAAGATGAAAAATATTGTCATTATGGCGCAAATAGAATAGAAAAAACCAAGGAAAAAATAGGTGATATTGAGTTAGCAACTTTTGACATAAAACCCTTAAAAGTAGACTTAAAGGACATGATTAATGATAATTTTTTACATCTTGGTGAACAGTTTTATTTAAAAAACATTAATCACAAAAATGTTTATTTAAATTCTGATGGCAAATTAACTGACGATAATGAAGAAGTTCACGATATTCATTCAAAAGCTGCATTATTATTGAATAAAAAAGCATCTAGAGTAAATGGATTTAACTACTGACATGTTATGCGCGATAATAGGATTGTTTCAATTGACGAAATTAGAAATTTATATAGAGAATATTTATCAAAAAAAGCTAACTAAGGAATAATTGTTTGTCCAAAAGTGCTATAAATTAGCCATATAGGCTTTTTTAATAGGAAAAATGATTCTTGCTAACTAAGCAAAATTAAAAGACAGTCAACACGCTGTCTTTTAATACTACAAATACTCATTAAATAATACTTATGCCTGTTCTATGTTTTGATTTTTGCTTCTCTTGTATGTTAAGGATGATACCAAAATGCCTATGGCACAGGTGAAAACGATTAATGAGTAGAACAAGTATGTATACAAATATCCTGCTTTAGTTGATATTAAAGTAAATAACACACTAATCATTGATGATAATAAAGTTCTAAATACTATAGCTATTCCATTTTGCTTGTGGAAATGATTTTTACTAAAAAGTTCATATGATGTTGAATAATAAATAGGAATAAATAACGAATAAGCAAATTGCTGCAAGGCAATTATAGAAGCATATGATATTAAGTTTACTTTTGCTTCTGAATTCATAAAAAATAGTCAAACAAAATTTAGGGTTCCTAATACCGAAATTAATGTTATAAACAGTGGCTTGCTTTTTTTAATTTTTGATTGAAAAAAATAAACAATAATAACGCCTAATAGTGAAAAAGTTGTAAAAATTATAGAAAAGTAAAAGCCTCAGTTGTCAATTTTGTATTCAGAGTTTCCAAAACTATTAAAATACCGCGAAAGCCCCGATGTATTTGGAAATAGGAATATTCCTATAAGAAGCGATCCAGATAAAACAAACATTCATGACTTAACAAGATTTGACTTCATTTGTTTATTTTCAGCACTGTCAGTCAATGTTGGCTTACTAAATATAGTTGCTTCTTTATTTACTTTTAAGGAGTAATACAAAATTCCAGAAACTAAGTAAGTAATCATATTCATTGTTATTAGTCAATAAAAACTTAGATTCTTAAATAAAAAGAATGATAAGATTGTCGAAGCAAAAAAACCTAATGAAGTTGCTAAGGAGTTAGATGCATTAAACTTTTGCATCTGATCATTATTATCAGCAATAAAGTAAATTATGTTTTTTAGAAAAATAAATCTAAATGAATGAATAAAACCTAATATAGTGCTAAAAGTTATTAAAATTATGGATAAAGTGGTCTTCAAGTCTTTGTTACTATCGTCTTTGTTTAATATGATAAATGTTATTAATGGCGGGATTAATATAGTAAAACTTAATAAATCACAAACTAGTAGTATAAACTTGTCGCTTTTGACTTTTCTTACTATTTTAGAGCTAAATAAGTAAACTATTATTGATGGAAGCTGAATTAATAGATACAAAAATGTTACAAGTCAAAGGTTGCCAGTGAACTTAAATATAAATATGGATGAACCTAATTTGAATGCTTCTGATCCAATTAAGGACAATGTCAACGAACTTGTGTATTTTAGATTGTTTACTTTAAATTTCGTCATAACAAAACTCCTAGCATTAAAGTGTAATAGATGTTTTTTACAATAACAGTAGAGTTCATTGAATGTATAGAGTTTGCAGGTATAGCAATTGTTATTGCATCAGTATTTCTTATTTCGGTAGCATATGTTGATCCTGAACCAAAATATAGTTTGTATGGAATTGCATAATCATTGCAAATTTTTGTAACCTTGCTAAGTAATTTTTTATTTACATTTGTAAAAGTGTCAGCAACTCTAATTAGTATGTTTTCACTGTCTCAAAAATCAGATTCAGATACTTCAAAATTTATTATGTTTTTGAATTTTCCTAAATACTTTTGAACCTTAATATCACGAATGCCTCTTAATAGTATTTCTTCTTTAGTGCTCAAGCATATATTTATATTAATGTCAAGGTCATTTAGTAGGTGATTCAACAATAACACAGATAATCTATTATCATGATTACGGGCTGTTATGTCAATTTCAGACACTTTTGTCTTTGTAGCAGGCAGTATTTGGCCTAATTCAGAATCTAGATCTTTATCCAAGATATTCAAATTTATTTGTGGCCTATTGATTTTTCTATTCTTTTCTTGCGAATAAATAAGATTATCAATACTATTACCATTAACTTCAACAATGAATTCATTATCTAAGTTATATAAATTAAACATTCCATTTTTCCAATAAGTAGTGCCTTGAAAAAATGCTTCGTTATTAATCACTAACCCACCAATTTCATCAATATGAGCCAAAAACAAAACATTTCTCTTTTTTATGCAAGATTTTGTCACCAAAAAAGTATTATTGTTTATATTTGTAATCTTATTTTTTATAAAAACTGATTTTATAAATTTAGCTTCCAAGCCTGGCAGCGATGGATGAGTTCAACCATTTAACAATAAATTTTCAAGGCTTTCGCTATTGATAATTAACTCATTTAAAAAATAATTTTTTTCTTTAAGAATTTTTGATTTTTGATAAATATTTCAAGTTTTTCGAATTCAATATAGTGATTTTTCATTAAAAATTGTGTTATTTTTTGAAAGAAAATCACGTGGGTTGAAAGCGTAGTCAAGAAAAGTCTTATATTTATAATATTTGTTTATAAAAAAAGTATTTCAGCTAGTTGATAGCAAAAAGCTTTTTATATTGTGCTTGTCATTGTTAAAATCCAAAATAGCAGGCGAATTTGTTGTTATAAAATTCAAATCATTTGCAATTTGCATAATTCTTTTAGTTTTGTCTTTTAAAAAATACTTAGAGCTTGAATACGAAATACTACAAATTAAATGAACTATTGCATACTTGGCTTCAATTGCATATATGTTTTTATAATTTTTATATTGCTTTGTAAACTTTTCTTCCATTGATTCAAATAATATAAACTCAACAGCTATATTATCTATTAATAAAATAACTAGATTGTCATCTTTCTTTATTAGTGATACAGTTGATGATGACAATAAATAATTAATGAATTCTAATCTTAGATAGTATGGAGAATCTTGCAAAAAGCAAAAGTCTATATCATTTGGCTTTCTTATAATAATTTTTTCACTATAAAGCAAATAGCTTCCTTTTAATACGAGCTTTAGTGAACACTTTTTACTCTTGTTAAAAGTGTCTAAACATTGTTCAATGTATTCAATTACTTTAACCATTCTGTGGCAATATCTCCTTGTCTGCTTCTCTTGGAATAAGTTTAGTATTCCTGATATTAGATTCATGAATAAGAAACAATACTAACCTTTTAAGACCTATGCTGAATCCTGCTGTTTTAAACATGGTTTGGCTTTTTCTATCTAAATTAATCTACAATCATTAATATTATTTTTATGTCCATTAATGCCTTCAATAGTTTCATTATAGGTTTTGCATCTTTTTCAAACATCAACAGTTTCACTTATGTCCATAAGCAAATTAGAATTATGACCTATGCCTTTATAACTCTTTTGATGAAAGGGAGTAATAATAGATGGAAAATTGATTAATCATAGAATTGAATTACTAAATTTATGCATCAGGTATTTTTTGCCATTTGAATTTATTGTTTTAGTAAAATCACTGCTAAATTTGTCGAAATTTGTTTTGCCTGGATGCATATTTTCTCCACACTTTCATTTAAGCTAAAACTAATCAATTATAAGTGTATTTATTATGTTATATAGATACTGCAAAAATATGTGGAAAATTAGAAATATGAAAATTTTAGTTTATTTGCAAATAAAATAATATTATTAGTAAAATTTTTTCCTAATATTACTGTTTTATAGTGATTATCAACTTACAACAGATAGATATAAAAATCACATATAACAATATATGTGATGCTTATTAAATATTTTAGTTATCTGAATTAATTAATGTATGGATTTACTTATAAAACTTTCTTTGCTCATAGATACTAATTGCTTTTTTAACATTTTTGTATGTTAATCTGTGTTCAGGAGTAGCTCCATATTGAATTATTGATTCTGTATGCCTTTTTGTGCAATACCCTTTATGTTTTTCAAATTCATATTCTTTGTATTTATTAGCAATTTTAATCATAAATCTGTCTCTTGTTACCTTAGCTAAAATGGAAGCACATGCAACATTAAAGCTTATAGAATCGCCTTTAACTAAATTAACTTGTTTAATGGCTAATTCGTCAATTTTTTCAAAGTCAGTAATAACCAAATCAGGCTTAGTATTTAAAGAATCGATACAAATTTTCATGCCATTTTTAGAGCTTTTCTTTGGATTATATTTATCCACATATGAAGAAGGCAAAGTAACAATATGGTAATCAATGCAAACATTTAGAATCTCGTCAAATAGTATATCTCTTTGTTTTGCGCTAAGTTTTTTTGAATCGTTGATCCTTTCATTATTATAGTTTTTGGGCATTATTACAGATGCTACAACTAATGGCCCCGCACAGCATCCCCTGCCTGCTTCATCAACTCCTGCAATAAGCTTATAATCAGTGAAATTTTTGAGCTCGTAATCTAACATTTTACATCCTTAAAATAAAGAAAATGAACTATCTAAGTTCATCCTTCTTTTCTCTTATACTATCTTCTGGAATATCTCTAGCCTCTGCCTCAACTATTTCTCCATTAGAGCCTGATTTATTTGCTTTTTCATCATTTTTGCTAGATGAATTTTCAGCACGCTTCTTGGCTTCTTGTTGCTCTAAAATATCTAATATTAAGTTAGCCAATGTTGCTTTTTCCATACTTTGGTAGCCTGAAATATATAGTTTTTGAGCTGCCTCATAAAGCTTTTCATTTGGCAAGTCCATAAGCTTTTTATAATTCTTTTCTCTAGCTAACTTAGCTGGATCCACTTCATCGTCCTTGTCCATTTTTTCAGGTTCTGAATCAACTGATTCTTCAGTTCCTTCAGCAGAATAATCACTAGGTTTTGACTCCAATTTACCACCAAAAGCAGCTTGAATGTTTTCCACTAGCTCTTTAAGCTCAGGATTTGCATCAAGTTGTTTTTTGGCTTCTTCATATCTTTGCACATTTATATATGCGATCTTAATAAACATATATTTTCTAACAAATACAAAGTATGCAACAGCTAAAATTATTGTAAATAATATAGTTAAGATCATTCTTACCAAGATATAGTTACTAAATGCAACGTCACCAGTAGAATTTATACCTCTACCTTGAATAATTGCTGATACTGAATTTCATATATTAACAAACAAAATTATGAAATATATTGTTAGCGGTCAAGAATAAATTTTTGAAAAGTTTTTTTTCTTATAACCTTGTAAAACAGATAGAAACATTAAAATAGTAGACACTAAAATTCCAGCAGAAGCTACATATTTAAATATTATCCAAAACATGTGCATATTCTTTAAATATTCAGGTGAGAAATTTTTGTCAGGGCTTTTATCAAAAATTTCATTAGCGACATTTATATAAGCAAGATCAAGTGATGCAGTTACTATAAAATAAAGAATTAATATAATGAATGAAACAAAAGTTGATATGAAAATAGGACGAAAAGTTTTCTTTTCGTGCTTTCATAATCCTTCAAAAGATGCTTCAAATCTGAAGTGGTTATTAAACATATTTCTCCTTAAGGAAAATATTAATAATTAACTAAATAATATATTATTAATTATCATTTTTTAATAATTCGTAATCATATTCAGCAATATCAAATTCTTTAGGTATATCAGAATACACTTCGATTAATTTATTTGTAACTGGATGTATAAAACTCAACTTATATGCATGCAATCTTTGATTAAATTCATCAACACTTTTGCCATAAATACTATCACCATACACAGGGTGCTTAATATATGTTAAATGCACTCTAATTTGGTGTGTTCTTCCAGTTTCAAGCTCACATTTTACTAAAGAATAAGGCTTATTATCAATGTAAAAACTTTTAAGCATATGTACATATGTAACTGAACTCTTGCCATCTTTATGTATGCTCATTAGCTTTCTATTTTTTGTATCTCTTTGAATAGGCAAATTAATTTTAGTTACTTTATTAGGCAGTATTCCTTCACAAATAGCTAAATAAGTACGCTTAATTTGGTGATTTTTAAGCATTTTAGCTAATTCATTGTGAGTCTCATTATCTTTAGCAATAATTAAAAGTCCGCTGGTATCTTTATCAATTCTGTGCACAATTCCTAAGCGCAATAAACCATTTGTATCTGATAAATTGTTTTTAAAATGATACATTAGTGCATTAACTAAAGTGTCATTAAGATGACCAGGTGCTGGATGAACAACTAATCCGCTAGGCTTGTTTAAGATTAACAAATACTCATCTTCATACCTAATATCAAGTGGCATGTCAACAGCTTCAATATTACTTTCTTTTTCAAGTAATCTTAAAACAGTAATTACCATTCCTTCACGCACCATGTAATTAGGTTTTCTAACAAATTTTTTATCATCTACATAAACAGCTTCTTGCTCAATTAACGCCTTAGCATCATTTCTAGTAATTTCAGAATTATCGCTTATGTACTTGTCTATTCTTTCTTTGTATTTAACTTCTAATTGAATCATTTGTTTTGAATTATAAATTATTAAATAAATAATTTAACTAACTAATCAAGGACAAAATACAAGGAAAGCAAGAACAACATTAATTAAAATAAGTAGAACTACTGGGAATTTCTTTTTGTACATAATTGATGAGAATATGACTGTAAACAAGACATAAATGAATAAAATTGGCATACCTATTTTTTCAAAATATTGAGCCTTTATTTTCATATTATCAATCTTGGCATAGTCGCTAATAGATTTATTAAAAATAACTTGTGGGAATGCTATTCCTATTATGAGTTGAATAATTAGCGCACCAATAATTCCAACAATTACTGGATTCATAATTTTTACTAACCCTTGCAAAAATGGTGACTTATTTTTGCTTGACATTAGCTTCATTGAGAAAAACATTGCTAAAAATGGTACAAGAACAAATGTTAAATAAGTAAAGAATGTAAATATAAAGCCTCATCAGTGGCCATTTGCAACCAAATAGCCTGTGGCAAAGGCTAATTTAGTAGAAAAAACGCCTGGAGTTGCATTACTTATTGTAAATAAGTTTGACACAGTTTGGCTATCAACATTGGTTGCAAAATGTTTATTCAAAAATTCCCAAAGTCAGCTAAATATAGGCATAAAGATCTGTCCACCACCAAATACTGACAAACTAATAAATATAATGAAAATTATGGTAGTTAGTATCATTAAAAAGGTCATTATTTACCACCTTTCGAATGATCTTCACTAGGAATAATCAAATCACTCTTATGGTTTTTCTTGTTTTTAATTATTTTCTTTCTTGAAAAGTAAACAATTGTAAAAATAACCATTATTGTAACCATAATAATAACTGGCATATTATATGGAGCAGGCACAAAGAGCGCGTATAAAATAGTTATTAAAAATAGTAAAAATCATAGCCATTGTTTAATGGCTTTTAGTCCTTTTCTAACATAGTTATAAACAAAAACAATCAATGAACCAATTATTGTCGATAAGACAGCAACTTCAATCACAAAAAGATATTTAAGAGGAATATATTGAGTAAAGTAAAAAATCAAGAAACCAAAAATTACATGAGGTAAGACACCAAAAACAATAACAATTAATGCCTTTCAAAAACCTAAAGTTTTAAAAGCAATATAACTCAAGGCCTCAATAACTGAAGCGCCAGGAAGCATGTTGGTTAAAATAACATTCTCTTCAAACTCTTTTTCACTCAATCAGCGATATTTATCAACTGAGTATCGTTTAAAAATTGGCAACAAAGCATTACCACCTCCAAAGCCAATAAACGAAGTGAATATGATAAATCAAAGTACTCTTCAAAATGAAGGCTTGACTCTATTTACTAACTCTTCTGTGTGCATATTTTATTCATCCTTTTGTGCAAAAATGTAATTAATTTTCTTGCCTTTTGCTGACCATTTTCTTTCGTATCCTGTTTGATAATTCTCTTCATTGTGCTTTGAATTATGTAAATCAATTCCATGATCAATAATTCTTCAATGGCTGTTTTGTAGGGATAAAAGTGAAAATTCATAAAGGCCATCACTGTCACTTTTAAACTTCAAAATGCCGTCTTTATCAAGAATTTTCTTATATTTTTCTAAAAACAATGGATGTGTAAGCCTTCTTTTTTGATGTCTAGCTTTAGGCCAAGGATCGCTAAAAGTTAGTCATATAACTTTGCACTGCCCTTCAAAAATCTCGTCAACTTTAAAAGCATCATCAATCAAAATTTTAAAATTTGAAAGCTTATATTCGTTTGCTTTTTTTATACACTTAGCAGCCACAGTTGGATATTTTTCTAAGCCAATAAAGTTTAATTCAGGATAAGCTTTAGCTAATTCAACTATCATTTCACCCTTACCCATACCAATTTCTAATATTGTTTTATCATCCAGCAAAATTTTCGAATCGCCCTGTTTTATAAGGTAATTGGACATTTCTAGCTTGCTTTCAGCATTCTTATCATAACGCAATCTCATTTATAAATAATTCTATCAAAAAAGCAGCGGAATTTCCACTGCTTAAATGAATATTAAATAACTTTTAATACAACTTCCTTAGATTTATGTTTACCTTTTAGAGAATCTCTTTCAACATGAATAATCTCTACTTTTTCGTTACCGCTAGTATGATCGCCCACTTTTTGTTTACGACGATATCCTAGTACAGCAGCTTCAATATCTTCCAAACTATTTGCAGTTGCAATAATCTCTTGGTTGACAATTAATTTAGCTTTATACTTGTACATAAATCTCCTTAAGTAGACAAGTCATTGTCTACCTTATTAAATTATAGCAAAGGCAAATATTAATTATGGTTTTAAGTCACATTTTACACAAGTTTTTTGCTCCTTGCTTTCTTAGCTTTTAGCTCTTTTACAATATAATAATAATGTATCCAAAAATACAATAACATTTACTAAATTTAAAATATTAATTATTAGCTAAATAAGCACAAATAAAACAAATAATTTATAAAAATATTAATAAATACATAAATTCTCACTACACAAAGGGGAGCTATGATTGCCGAACAGAACAAAGGCAAGAGAATTTCTTTCCCTGTTGAAGGATCAATTATAGATGTACAAGCCTATAAATATGATGGCACACTATATAGACAATGAAATGGTGTAAAAGTTCTTAGAAATACCAGCAAACACTATGTCCTTTTAATGTACAAAACAAGAGTTAGTGAACAAAATAATCATAATTGAGTCTACAGAGACTATGTATTATGATTTTTACCTAAACGTTCAATGTATAATGCTCTCATTCTTTTAAAGCCAAGCAAAAAGCAAAATTATTCATATATTAATGTTGCTTCATATCCTATTTACGAAGATAATACGATAAAGTTCATTGACTTTGACCTAGATATAAAAGCTTATCCATCAAATACTGTCTCTATTGTGGATAGCGAAGAGTTTAAAGAAAACTCACGGCGTTATAAATATCCAGATAAGCTTAAACAATTAGTTTGAGACGGCACACAAGAAGTTATGCAGCATTACGAAAGACAAGGCTACTTTTTTAATGATGAAATAATTAACTATTACATTGATTTAGGCATTAAAGATTGTTCCATTGCAAAGAAATTCAGAGCCTCAAAAAACAAAAAAAGATCAAAGAAAAAAAGCGAGTAATTCGCTTTTTTGCCTTTTTTATAATCCTTTTGGTCTCTTACTGTGTGCTAACTGCTGAAACAACAACAATAGGCTCCTTGCTAAAGACTTTAAATATTCTTTTTCTAATTGCTTGCCTGCAAACATTTTGAAACTCTCTTAAACTTTCAAACTTTTTGCCTTCAATTACATTTAAAAGTGTTGCTTTAATTAAGTCGTTTGCCTCAGACTTTTCTTCTTTACTTATTACGCCAACTGTATTAATTTGCACTTTTCCAACTATTTTTTTCTTAATTGGATTATATCTAATGGCAACTAAAACCACACCTTCACGACCTAAAACTTCACGTTCATTAAGCACTTCCGTATTTATATCGCCAACACCAAAACCATCAACAATAACATCGCCAACTTCTTTGATTTTTCTCTTGTATGAGCCAAGTTTACCGTTGTCAAAATGCGCAACTTGACCATTTTGTAACACTAAAACATTTTTAGAGTTAAATCCTACATTTTTAACAATATACCTTTGTGCATCTTGCAAGTATCTATATAGCCCTTGAACAGGTATTACATATTCAGGTTTTAAAATATTAATTAACTTTGCAAGATCTTCTCTAGCTGGATGGTGGTGGAAAAATTCAAAATTATTAAGCTCCATAACTTTGGGACTGACTCTAGCAATATCATCAAGCACTACAGCTTCTAAAGACTCCAATCCATTGATTGCAGGAGCAATCATTATAACAGTGTCACTTTCTTGAAGTTTTAAATAAACATCATTGTTGTCCGTAATTCTTGCAAATCTTGAGTGCAATCTTTCAACAGTTCCAGTAACTAAAATAACTGCATTTTTAACTTTATTAGCATACTTATAGTCTAAAACTTTAGGCAATCTCAAATCAGGAACTACTGACTTAATTAAACTTAAAACTTGTCCGTATGTTTTTCCATAAGCTATTACTGGTCTTTTTGCTTCATATGCAAAATCTAAAATTTGACTTATCGAATACATTTCTTCATCATAAGCACCAACAATGATTCTTTGATCAGGTCTTGCGCTAAAAAATGCTTCTCTTACATTTCTTGGTAAAACAATTTTGTCAGCTGCTCTACAATTTTGATTTGAGTTTCCTGAATCAACTATTAATGCCTTAATCTTTCTTTTTGCAAAGAATTTTTTAGGCATTTCATCAAAATCTAAGTTTCCATATATACCTAAATTTGCCTCAACAAAGTTGAACATAAACAAATAGTCACCACTTGGAGTAATAAAATCAAGACCAATGTGTCCTGGCATTGAGCCTGCTAATTCAATTGGATTAACAAAAATGTCGCCAACTTTGGTAGGTCTGTCTAAAATATTAATCTTAACCTTTTTCAGGTCTAACTTATACTTAGACAATCTTTCCATAATTAATACTTTATTGAACTTAGATGTATAAACAGGTACTGTTGGCATTTTCATTAATAATCATGGAAGTGCACTAAATGAATCATTTTTAACATCAGTAACAAAAACGCCTTGTATAGCATCCTTGTTTTTAATTAAATAGTTGAAATTAGGAATCAAAGTGTCGATTTTATTGCTCGAATTAATAGGAACTTTAGCACCTGAGTTAATTACATATATTTTTTTGTTTTCGCCTTTTTCATCAAATGTTTCCAAAATGTAGCAATTTTTGCCATTTTCGTCAAGTCCACCAAGAGCAAATATATTAATATGGTTCATTAAGACCTCCATAAATAAAAATAAATTATTAAATTGAAATAAAAAACATAATATTTAATTTCAATTTTACCACATAATGAAATTTTGATGATTATGCTTTTATAGTTAATTTTCTATTTGCTATGCAATACTATCAATGAATTATTAGACTGTTTTATAGGATTTTTAGTCAAATATGCAAATGTAAATTTTATGCTGGCTTGATAGCTTAAGTCAAATAAAAAAACAAGCTAGGTTACAGCTTGCTTATCAATTTAATCTTTCTTCCTCAATCTTAATTTCAAAATTTGTTCCGCTTAATTCTACCTTAGATTCCATCATTTTTGCTTCATTTTGTTCTAAAGATTTCTTATTCTTAGTTATCTCATTCTTTGTATTTTCAATTTTGTCAATAATGTTTTGTTTGTCTTTTTTAAGTGATTCAATAGTATTTTGTTTTTCAGTTACGCCTTTTTTGATAACTTCAATTTTTTGGCTTAGTTCGTTACGAGATTTTTCAGCTTCTTCGAATTTTTTCTTTGCATCGTTTATATCAGACACATTTTCTCCGTCCACTTCTATATGCTCGTAGTTAAGCTCATTTATTTTTTTATCTGTGAAATCTTTGAATCTTTTAAGTAGATCATATTGTTTATTAACACTTTCATAAGTCTTTTCAGCATCTCTTAATTCAGAACTAAGTTTTTCAGATTCATTGCTTGCACTTGTAATTTCTTTTTCAATTTTAGAAATTTTAGGCATTGCATCTTTTTGAAGTTTTTCTAAGTTTGTTTCTAAATCATTAATTAGCACAGTAATGTTTTTGATTTTATCATCAGTCTTACTAATGGCACCATGTAATTGTTCTCTTTGTAAAAGCAAGTCTCTTAATTTAACGCTTTCAGGCATTCTGCCTTTTGCTGTAGCTGCTGCTACAAAAGCAGGTGAAACTGCAATAACTGCAATACTTCCAAATGTCAATAATCTATTTCTAATTCTTTTCATGAATTTACCTCGATATTTAACGTTTGCAATCATATTCCGAACAAAAAATATTGATAAAATTAATGAATAAAAAAAATATGCTAATGTGTAAATATTAACATATACAAAATTTACTAATTTAACTTTAAAATAGAGCTATTTGACTTTAGAAAAATCAGCATACTTATTGATTTTTTCTCGTTTTGCTTCTTTTAATTTAATAACAATTGTAAACTCGCCTTTAGCAGATCCACTCTTTAATTCATTTAAAACTTTGTTTGCATCTCCGTAGTAAAACTGCTCATGAATTTTGGTCATTTCTCTAGCTAAAAACACAGTTGCATCACTATTTCATACTTTATAAATCTCAGTTAAAAATTTTTCAATCTTACTATTGCCTACATAAAATACATAAGCATGCTCAGAGCTAAAAGATTCAATCTGTTTAATTCTTTGGCCTTCTTTTTCTTTAGGAAAACCCATGTACACAAATGTGCTTGATAGTCCGCTAAGCGCAAATGCTGTAATTGATGCACTGACACCCGGAATAATTTCAATACTTATGTTATTTTCATTAGCTAATTTAACAATTTCAAAACCTGGATCATTAACTAATGGCATGCCTGCATCAGAAACTAAGGCAATGTTTTGCTCATTCTGTATCAATCTATCAATTATTGACTTGGCAGAGCTCTTTTCATTATTTTTATTATGAATTACTAATGGTTTTTTTACATCATAAGCTGCCAAAAGCTTTGCAGTCACTCTTGTATCTTCACAAGCAATTCAGTCAACTGACCTTAGAGTTTCTACTGCTCTATAAGTTATGTCTTTTAGATTACCAATTGGTGTACCAACAATGTAAATTTTACTCATAAGCACCTACTATTTTAGTCAGCATTCTCTCAGTTTGCAAAAAGTAATTTTCGTTAGATTCTAAACTATCAAGATATTCGTCTATGGCTGTAAACAAGGCAAAATAGTCAATTTTTGCATCCTTTAGTTTGCTTGCTACTTTTTTCATTAATGGATTCTTGAAACTGAATTTATTTCAAATTCATGAAAAAATAAACTTAAGACACAAGGCTAAAAAAGCCATTGTGTTTTTGTTCTCTTTTTTACTAAATTTAGTTAAAAAGACATACAAATGATATTTTTCTTTAAAGCTTTTGTTCACAGCTTCTAATAAATTTAATACTAATTCATATGAATCATTATTTAAATATTTCTCAGACTGCGATAAATCATTAAATACATAACTAAAAAACCATGCTTGTTCTTTAGGATAGTTTTTATTTATTAATTCTGCTTCTATGTCTAAATAACTAGGGGCTTTAACATTAATAACAATTGAACGTGATTGTATTGTTGGTAAAACTGCATTAATATTTCTTGTAGTAAGCAAAAATATTGTGTCTGAACTTGGCTCTTCAATATTCTTTAATAGCGCATTCAAACTGGCATTTGAAGCTTTGTCAATTTCTTTCAAAATGATTATTTTATAGGCATTTTGGACAAATGAAGCCAGTGTGCTGTTTTCCATTACAGATACAATTTTGGACTTAGATAAATCTTCATTAAAAAACATAACATTAGCAGGCAACTCTTGCTCATTTAATGATGTAATTTGACTGTTATTGACCCTGTTAATAAAGTAAATAAGTGATTCATTAATATCAATATTTGAACTAGAACTAAGCAAATAGCAATGACTAATCTTGTTTTGAGAAATTGAATTATCTAAAATTTTTATTAAATTTTCACTAACCATTAATTATTCTTCCATCACTCATCAAACTTCTTATTTTGGAACAGCTTCTCAACTATTTCATCTAAGATTTCAGGAATGCTTTGCAAGCCATTAACAATAATAAAACGCTTAGGGTCTAAATTAATTACTTCTTTGTAAGCGTCAAAAACTTTTTTATGAAATTCTAAGCTTTCTGAATCAAGACGATCACTAATTAGTCTTGAAACATTTCTCCGGTATTCACTTTGCTCAGCAGTTATATCAATAAAAATAGTTATATCAGGAATAGTGCTCTCAATAACCATTTCAGTAAGTTGCTTTGCAAATGATAAGCCTAAACCCCTAACTATACCTTGGTATGCATAGAAACTGTCGATATATCTATCGCATAGAACTAATTTGTTTTCTTTAAGTGCAGAAAGTATAACTTTTTCAATATGAATCCGTCTGCTGGCAGTGTACAAAAGAGCTTCAGAAATTGGAGACAAACGCGACTCTTTGTCTAAAATTAGCTCCCTAATTTTTTCTGATTCTCTAACATTTTTACCGCCTGGTTCTCTAGTTACTATAAAACTTAGAGCAGGCTTTTTCTCTAATAGTTTTTCAACCAATTTTTGTAGAATAGTAGTTTTTCCGCTTCCGTCCAAACCTTCAAAAGTTATAAACATACTGCTCCTAAAAAATTATTTTGTTCTGTTCTCTATAGCTTGTTTAATGGTGAATTCGTCGATATATTCAATATTAGAATTTAATGGAAGCCCTACAGCAGCCCTAGTTGCTTTGACATCAATTTCTCTACAAATTTGCATTAGTTGCGCTGTCGTCATTTGCCCTTCAATAGTAGGGCTAAGCACAATTATTACTTCAGTTATTTTCTTGGTCTTAATGAAATTAACTAAGTGCTCATAATTAAAATCAACTTTGGCATTTTTTGGCGACATAGACAATAAGTATGGCAAGACAAAAAAGTATCCATTATAAAAATCGGTATCAAAAATCTTTTTAACACTTGCAACACTTTCAACAACAATCAAAGTGTTTCATAAATTAAATCGATCACAGTTGACACATTTTCCGTTTTCAACTATAAAATTGCACTTTTTACAAAATCCAATTTTGTCCTTAGTATCCAAAATATACTCTAGTGTTTGCTTTATTTCATCCTTAGGACTTTTCAAAATATAATCAGCAAGCTTTTCGGCCTGCTTTTTAGTTATTGTTGGTATTGACAATAACTTCTTAGTTAATTCATCAATAGTTTTAATGTTCATAATTAAAAGCCAAAACCTGAAGGCATTGCTGGCATAAGGGCTTGTTGTTTTTCATCAATTTCTGTAAATAATTCATTTAAAAGTAAAAGAATTACATCTTCAATAATTTCAGGATCTTCTGGATCTAATAAATTTGAGTCTTCAATTTTAATTGACACAATTTTTTTACTACCCTTGGCAACTACTGTCACACCGTGTTTAGAAGCCTTAAATTCTTGCTCCATAAATTCTTCAGTTTTTTGCTCCAATTCCTTTTGTAATTTTTGCATTTTTCTTAGCATATTTTGATCCATAATTTTACCTACTTTCCTATTTTATAGAACTTAATAAATCAAACAATTGTTTATTGCTACTGTGCTCTTTCTCAACCACAACGTCAGCAAAAGCTTGTGCTTTTTTAATCTCATCAGCATTATCACTTCTAAGTATTAAAACAACTTCTAAGGCTACTTCCTTAAATTTAGATTTTTCATAAAAAATCATGTGTTTATATGAGCCAAAATTTTCCTTAATAAATTCTTGAAAATTTTGTTTATAACTAATTGATTGCAAATAATTAAGAGCTGAAATATTGGCAGATGTGAGCACAATATAATTTTCACCAGCAGCTTTAATATTTACATTTTTAAGCACATCTATAAGTTCTTTGTATTCCTTGTTATCAGACAAGTTCACTAAATAATTTAAAGTCATCGAAGCACTTTTTAACTGTTGCTGATCAGACAAAATTAAAGCACTTTTTAGTTGCTCAACACTAAACTTCGGAGTAAATTCCTTAGCATCATCAAAACTTTTATCATATTTTGGAAACAACTTAATTTTTGGTTCATCGTCATCAAACTGAGTAAGGTCAATTTCACTTGTGTTAATTAATGGACTTTCTTCTGAAAAATCACTTTCAGAATCGCCTTGCTCATTTGTTAATATGTCGCTAGAAAGAATGTCATTTATTGATGAATCATTATTAGATTCAAGCACAATTTCTTGTGTCTGACTTAATATCTCATTTATGCTATCAATTCTAGCTTTCTTTTCATCTTTATCAACTTGCATTATTACCTGTTCCTTTTTTTCTTCTTTAGGCTCTATTTCCCTAGCCATTTTGACTAAGTACAATTCAATTAACTGGAATAAATTGCCACTAGCGTAGTACATTTCTTTGGCTAATTTATAGAGTAATTCAGAAGAATTCACTGCGTATCGTAAATCAAACTCCAGTGTATTAAACTGATCTAGTGTCAAAATTTCAAACAGTGAATCTTTATAAGTTTTTTCATAGATTATAAAGTCTTTAAAAATAGATAATAAGCTTTCGACAAGCTGCTTAGGATCAATACCGCCATTTTTTAAATCCTGGAGTAACATCAATGCTTCTTCAGGCTTGCCATTATATAAACTGTTAATGATTTTTATCAAATTGTCATTACTAGTTATGCCAAATGAATACATAACGTCTGAGAATTTTATATAACCATTACCATATGCATTAGCTTGATCAATAATTGACAAAGCATCTCTCATACTTCCTACTGCTAATCTTGCAATATAAGGCAATGCTTCTGCATCATACTTTATGTCTTCTTGTTCTAAAATGCTTTTAATTTGCTTAACAAGAGTGTCATTACTCATTCTTCTAAAATTAAATCTTTGCACCCTAGATAAAATTGTTAAAGGTATTTTTTGAGGATCTGTTGTTGCAAAAATGAAAATAACATGTGCTGGTGGCTCTTCTAATGTTTTTAATAAAGCATTAAAAGCTCCTTTAGAAAGCATATGAACTTCATCAATTATGTAAATTTTATAATTGCCTGCTGAAGGTAGGTGCTGAATTTTGTCTCTAAGTTCTCTAATTGAATCTACACCATTATTTGATGCAGCATCCATTTCAATAATATCAATAGTATTGCTGCCATTTTCTTCACATATTTGGCATAGCTTGCTATAGTCATCATTGTTATGATAACAGTTGATTAAATTTGCAAAAATTCGAGCAACCGAGGTCTTTCCAACACCTCTTGGGCCACAAAATAGATATGCATGGCTTATTTTTCTGTTTCTTATAATGTTTTTGAGTGTTTGAATAATGTAATCCTGCCCTTTTACATCATCAAAACACTTAGGTCTATATTTTCTATACAATGCTTTATAAGACATACATTACCCCAAAAAGATGCTTTATTTTAAATATTATAATATATTAAATTGTATTGATTTGTATATTGAATTCACCTTTTATTATCATTTCCATATAGCTAACACACTAGTAATAAATAAGTATAATTCAATAAGAATTTTGAAAATTATTTTTTGTATATAAATCAACATAAATTTTAAGCATCTAATTTACCAAAATAACTATAAAACAGTGAAATAGGCAAATTATAACTACCAGAAAGGCTGAGTAATGGAGTTTAAAGAATTATTTATTATCCTGGCTATTCTTTTTTCCTTGCATGCAACAATTCTGATTTTGCTGCTTTCGTCAAAAGCTAAGCATTTTCATGCCAAAATAACTTATGCAAAAAAATACCTAATAAAACATAAAATCAAGGTTAATAATATGTTTTTTGAAGAGGCTAATTCTATATTAAGAATTGCTCTCATTATTAGCATTGTGCCCTTAATCATTAACTTCCTTTTGATTATTATTTCAGTGTTTTTAGCTAAAAACACACATGATAATGCAGATAGCCTTTTCAAAGTTGCAATTCTTTTCATTGTGCTCTTTGGCATCATTGATCTTGCCTTTTTTGCTTATGTTATAGTGCTGCTAGTAAAATTTTTAAAGTGAAAAAAACTAAATTCTTTAAACCCAGATTGAGTTGAGTTAACCCAGCTTTTTGACAAAGAAGTTATTTGCGAGCAAGTTGACGTAGTTCATTCAAAATATACTTTCCAATATTCAAAATTATCATTTAGCAATACAGTAGATTCAATTAAAGACAAAAATATAGAAAAATATATCTACTACTGACTAGTGCAAGATTATGACAGGCTAAGAGTAAATAACAAAATTGCTAACATTAATATGTTTTATGACCTATATCATAGATATATTGAGCATAAGTAACTCTTGTGCAAATATACCCATAAATATACCTTCCCGGGACTTAAAGCCCTTTTTTATTGCCTTATTTATAATAAAATTTAAATAGCTGTCATATATTAGATATGACTTTGCACGGAGAACAAAATATGAAAAAAACTATTTTAATAGTTATTGACGGGCTAGGTCTTAGAGAACAAAAGCAAGGTAATGGATTTAAGTTAGCAAACACACCTACTTTTGATATGCTTTTTAGCCAATATCCTAACAGTATAATACAAGCTAGTGGTGAATTTGTTGGCTTGCCAGCAGGACAAATGGGTAATTCTGAAGTAGGTCACCTTAATATAGGAGCTGGCACAGTTGTTTACACTGGCTTAAGCTTAATTAATAAGGCAATTAAAGACGGAGAATTTGAAAAAAATCCTGTGTTTAACGAAATATTTAAAGACGTTAAAGACAAAAACACTACTTTACACTTAATGGGCTTGTTAAGCCCTGGTGGTGTGCACTCACTAGAAGATCATTTATTTAAATTACTTGAAATGGCGCATAATTATGGGCTTAAAAAGGTGTCTGTTCATCCTATTGGAGATGGAAGAGATGTTGCGCCAAAGTCAATAATTCCATCATTAGAGAAATTGCAAGCTTTATGCGATGAATATGGCTATAAAATAGCCACAATCGGCGGAAGATTCTATGGCATGGATCGTGACAAAATGTTCAACAGAGTAGAAGTTCACTATGAAGCCATGATTGGCAAAGCAGAAAATAAATTTACAAATGTAATTGACTATGTCAAAAAACAATATGAGGAAGGAATAAGCGATGAATTTTTCATTCCAGCATGCAACAAGGATGCTGAATTTATCAAAGATAATGATTCGATAATATTCTTTAACTTTAGACCTGACAGAGCAAGACAGCTTACACACTTGTTTATTGGCTCGGACTTATATGACGCTAAGCCTAAACATCCTGTACATATATCAAAATTTGCTTCATTAATGAAATATGAAGGCATTAACACATTAGTTGCTATTCATGAAATGGAAGTTAAGATGCCAATTGGCAAAGTTTTAGAATTAGCAAACTTGTCACAACTTAGAGTTGCTGAAACTCAAAAATATGCCCATGTAACTTATTTTATGGATGGTGGCGTTGATGTTGTGTTTAAAAACTCAAAACGTATAATGGTGCCATCATTAAAGGTTGAAAGCTATGCTGACGCTCCTCAAATGTCAGCTAAAGAAATTACTGATGAGCTTTTAGCTAACTGCTTAAACTATGATGTAACAATTATGAATTATGCTAATCCCGATATGGTTGGACACACCGGCAATTTAGAATCAACTATCAAAGCAGTATCATTTTTAGATTCGCAAATAAAAAGAGTAATAGACTTTGCAAACGAAAACAATATAACTGTTTTTATTACTGCTGATCATGGTAATGCGGAAATAACTGAAGATGAAAACGGCAATCCTGCTACGAAGCATACAAAAAGTCCAGTAATGCTTATTTGCAGTGATAAAAGTATAAAATTGAAAGATGGAAAACTAGCTAACATTGCCCCAACTATTTTAGATTACATTAATGTTGCTAAACCAATTGAAATGGATGAAGAATCGTTAATTGAAAGATAATTATGAAGATTAAGAGAATAATATTTAGTGATGTAGATGGCACAATTTGCTCTTTCCCGGATAAAAGAGAGAATCCAGAAACCAGAAAAAGTATTTTAGAAGCAGTTGAAAACGACAATATAACTCTTGTGCTAAACACTGGTAATCCGCCACTTCCAAAAATGCTTAAAATGGCTCATGAATTAAAGGCTAAATATATTATTGCTGCTAATGGTTCAGCAATTCTTGATATTGAAAGCAAAGAGTACTTGTATGAATCAGAACTAAGTTCTGATATTGTTTCTGCAGTATTAGACATAATCAAAAAATATGATGAATCTGCCTGTTTCTTTGGTAAAAACGGCTACTACATGGTTACAAGCAACCAAAAAGTAAAAGATTTTTTAACTGAATTTTTTGAATTCCCGGGCTGACTAGATGAAGATGAAAAAATCATTAGCAACATATTCAAAATTGAAATTTATCCTAATCCTGAAAATAAAGAAAAAATTGTAGCTGATATTCATAATTTAAGCATCCAGGCTGACCTTGCTGTCATGGGAATGCATATGGAACTAACAGCGCCGGGCGTTAATAAAGGAACAGGGGCACTATGGTTATGCAATCATTTAGATGCTGATCCTAATTACTGCATGAGTATTGGCGATAGTAACAATGACTTAACAATGCTTAAAGCAATTGGCTTTTCATATGCTATGGACAATTCGCCAAAGAGTGTTAAGGAGGTTGCAAAATACTACACAAGTGATGTTATGCAAAATGGCTTAGGAGAAGCCATCCAAGATTATATATTTAGAACTAAATTCGATATTCTTCGTCAAGCAAATGAAGACAAATTAGAGAAACAAAAAATTAAAGAAGCTAAAAACGCATTCTATCGTGCCAAAGCACAAGAAAAATAATTGCAACTTTACAATCGACCATTTAGGCTGTTTTATAGGGTTAAATGGTCGATTTTTTAAGTAGGAAACATTCATTATTTATCATTCAGCATAACATTTTCAACTATTGATTCTCAGTATTTTATATTTTAGCAGTTCATCATTAGTATAATTTATATAGTTATTCATTAACTTTTCAGGATTTGGTAATTATGAATCTAAATAATAATAAAAATGTGCTTCAATTTACAGACCAAAAAGACAGGTTTTTTAGATGAGAAGAGTGATTCCACTATATGAGTCTTAAAAAATCTGTATGAAACATTCTTCTTTGAGTTTTCCTTTCCTCTTTATTCCTTAGTTTGCTTATTATATTTCTTACTTTAATTGCAGTATTTTCAAGTGAATCAGTCAAAAAGCCTGGAATTATTTTTGTTATTGCGTTAACTAGCATAATTCTTTTATTTTTAACACTTAGCTTTGGACTCTGGGCGCAAATGAAACAAACTATTTGAAATGCAAGAAAATATAGCGATTTAAAACTTGCTAAATATTTTTTAATGGTTGCCATTGTTTTGAATCCGTTTTTTCTGATTTACTTAAGCATTATCAACAAACGTCAAAATAATCTCAAGCACACAAGTAGTTTTAATATTAAATTTCTAAAAGAAAGCAGATCATTATCAAATGACCAAACCCAAACTATTTCAACAAAGTATGATGAAGAATATGGCTATACAAACACTTATGAAGCACAAATAAACAATTTATCTAGCAATAATAAAGTAAAATCTAGAAAATATGTGACAAATAACTATGATGATTCATATAACCAAAAGCACTATGAAACAGGT
The DNA here is from genome assembly GCF_000089865.1 of Mycoplasmopsis agalactiae. GTDB lineage: Bacteria > Bacillota_I > Bacilli_A > Mycoplasmatales > Metamycoplasmataceae > Mycoplasmopsis > Mycoplasmopsis agalactiae_B. Next base: position 923,538 of record NC_013948.1, read on the forward strand.
AGCTATGACGCATCTAATAAGAAAAGGCATAAGCCTGATAAATAAAAAAATAATTAGGCCGAATGTTTTAGAGAACAATCAAACTTTTCGATCACGCACCTAAGACCACAATAAAAACCACTAAAACACAACTAAAAAAACTGGCAGAGCTGTCAGTTTTTTGGTAACTAATTATATGGCCGATGGTAAGGGATTTGAACCCTTGAATGATTTGCATCATTATCTGTTTTCGAGACAGACCTCTTCAGCCACTCGAGCAACCATCGTTTTTCATAAATCTTTTAAATTATAATTTAAAATATTAATAATATACAAACTTAAGGAGTTCTTATGGATGGAACATTAACAATGTGAATAATTTTAGGTGTTCTTGTAGGGATAATTTTAGCTATGTTTATCATTAGTTCTGCTAAGAACAAAATAAACAAGAAAAGAAAAGAAAAGCAAGATGCTGAATTTAGAAAAAAAGCTGCTGAGTATGCCAATTTAATAGCCATCAGGATAAAATGCTTAATGGATATTAATGAGGAATTCTTACAAAAATTTGAACCTTCAATCGGAGCATTTAAAATGCGGGACATTGTTTCTGTTGCTAACAAATACTTAAAAACTATTGAAGATGATCTAGAATTCAAAGAATATATTATCTCATCAGACACCAATTCTGAATTTTTAAAAGACTTTATTACTCTGACTCATACTAGATGCAACAACTGATCTAGTCAATGTGATTTTATCAAGTTCAAATTAGAGAGAACGATTGCAGATATAGATTCAGAATATGTTGCAGAAAGAGTTGCCCAAGAAACCCTTAAGATTCGTGAATTTTATGAAAAGGGGCTAATTACAAATGAACTTGCCTAATAAACTTACTCTTTTAAGAATGATTTTATTTATCCCGCTATTAGTATTAGTTATCTTATATGGTGTTTTAATTCAACGCCACATAGTTGTTTATAAAATAGCTGGTAGGATATTATTAAGCTTAATTTTAGCTATATTTATAGCAGCAATGATTACTGACTACCTTGATGGCTGATTAGCTAGAAAAAACAAGCAAGTAACTTCATTTGGGAAGCTATTTGATCCTATTGCCGATAAATTAATTGTCACAACTACCTTAATTTCGCTTTCAATTTTTGGCTTTATTCCTTTATGAATAACAATTTTATTTGTTGCTAGGGACTTGATTGTTGATGCTATAAGAGTTCTGATGGCTCAAAATAATATTGATGTCAAGGCATCAATATGGGGTAAGCTAAAAACTTTGACTCAAACAATTGCTATTATAATTGTGCTTGTTGTAGCAGTTGCCTTTAATTTCTCACTTGTTTCAAACTGAAAAGATTGATTAATTTTATATGCAATCAATATTCCAATGCTACTTGCCCTATTCTTTAGCATCTTCTCAGGCTATAAATACTATCAATCTATACGTTCATATATAAAGACAAAATAGCCCAATTTGTCTGTTTCATAGTAATAAAAATCAGCCTAGTCGCTGATTTTATTTTACTGAAATAAAGAAGTAAACCATTGCTACAAGTGTGCCCACAAATGAAATACTATCATGTCTGTCCATAAGCCCGCCATGGCCTAAAAGTATTTTAGAATAATCCTTTGTAGCATTTAGTCTCTTTAAATATGAAAAATATAAGTCGCCCGCTACTGAAGCAAAAGGAGTAATTGAAAATACAAATGTTTGTGGAATAACTTTATTTTCCATTAAACCTAAACCGAATATCATTCCTGCTGCAAATATTCAACAAGCTATAACTCCAACTATAAAACCTTCTCAAGTTTTCTTTGGCGAAATATTTGGAGCAAAACTAGCCTTAATTCATTTTTTACCAAAGAACTTACCACCAAAAAATCCACCAATATCAGCCAGCGAAGGAGCTAGTAAGATAAATAGTACAATCATTCAGTCTCTAAATGTTGCCAAAAGTAAAAATATGATTGAATTTATAACATAAAAAAATGAAAACCAAATATGAACAAAACGCAAGAATCTGTCTCCTGCTGTCATGTTGGTTCTGCTTTGCAGCTCAATCAAAACAAATATCAAAGCAATAACAGAAATTATTAATAACGATTGTCAATTAAAAACAGAATTTTTAATCAGTATAAGCAATTGAGTTCTATCAAACGAGCCAGGCTTTAATAAAGTCTCTGCTGTGTCTATAGGCATAAAAGTCATTAAAGCTGCTAGCATTGAGACAAAAATTCTAAAAACTAGTTTCACACCAAAAGCATTTAAAATTTCAAATGATAAGATAAAGACAGCAGCTGTTGCCATTATATAAGCAGCAATCCTGGCTTCATAGTGGCTTGCACCAAAAATCGCAAATGGAATTATGGCGCTTGCAATTATTAAAACTCCAACAACAGCTGGCAAAACTCTTTCTTTTAATATTTTCATATCTTAATATTATATTTGTATATTTGAATATTAATAAATTAGTAATATAGTTTTATAAATTCTTAAAGTAAAAAGCGCCTTTTTTGAGTATCGGAAAAATAATACCAATTTTTGGAAGTTCTAACAAGAGAATGACTAAAAGAGTAAAAAAAAATAAAGAAAAGATACTTTTGAGTACTCAAAAGTGCGGAATTTTGTGTTGATGTTAATTTTTATTGCATTTGCTTAGCACATTTAAAGCCAGAAATTCCTTTATAAATTCTTGGGTGTGAATTTATAAAATCTGCTATTGGTTTTAGATCTTGACCAACATATCTATCTATAGATTTTCCTTTTGGAACGTATCTTCTTAATAGTCTATGAGCATTTTCGATACTACCTTTTTCTGATGATGAATAAGGGTGGCAATGAAAAATTTCTCTGATATATTCTATCTCTGGAAGTTTGTAATTTTCACTTCCGTTATCAATAGTTAATGTGTCAATAATAAGATTATTGTTCTTAATCAATTTCTCTAAATTTTCTTTTATTGCTTTTGCATTTCTTCTAGATAGAGTGCAATAAAACATTCTAGATTTTCTGTTGATTAATGTAAGAATGCAATAATTATCAGATCTTAAACCAATTACAGTGTCCATTTCATAATCGTTGTCATTTAATCTTAAATTAACTGATTCTGGACGTTCAGTAATAAGTTTGCCTATTGTCTTTTTCTTGGTTTCGTGCTTTACAGTTGTGCGGCTTCCATATTTGCCATTTGATTTATATGGAAGAATATCTAATTTTAGACCAAAAGTACTATGTTTAGCCAATATACGGTAAAAGTTTTGAACTGATGGAATATATGAATTCTGAAGTTTTCCTTGTGCTTCTAGTTTTCTTATGTATTTAAAAATAATGCTAGCAACAGACTGTTTAACGGCTTTATTTTCCAAGTTAAAACTATTTCTATTCTTTAAATAAAAGTATAGTAACTGCTCGTAAAACTTAAAAAAGTCAATGTGCTTCATCAGCAATTTAGGATTGTTTTCTAATCTTTTTGAATCGTTCCTTGTTTCAATTAAGTTTAAAAATTTGAGAGCACTAATTACATATATCGTTTTGCCTTTTAAATCCATACCACACAATTTACATTTCTTTTGGTATTTAGCATAACCACGCTTTGTCTCAATTTTAATTCTGTCAAATAAGTTATAAATTGATCTTGATTTAAACCCTACGATGTTAGAAACAGTTTTCATATCATAGCCTGCAATTAGTCTTTCAAGAATTTCTTTAAGTCTTAATGGGCTAATGTTATTTTTATTGGTTTTGAGATTTGACTTAGTTAGTATTTCATCTCAATGTGTTTCATCAATCACATAATGTACATAATTAAACTTGTACTTGCTGTGCAAATTTAGTTTTTTTTAAACAAGCATATGTCAGTTGAATAACTAGTATTTTTGTCATTGCTAATCATATATAATTTAAAAGCCTTTCTTTTTAAGTTAGTTACTCAAATTTTAACAAAAGGCAATAGAAAGCACCGCAAGTTAACTTGTGGTGCTTTTTACTTCGTTAATGAATATAGTAATATAGTTTTTTTATAGATTTAAATTGTTCTCTTAGAGCAATTAAAGCTGGATACATTGCAAATAATAACATTCCACCTAGAATTGGCTCAGAAATAATATTAAATAGCCTTACAAATAATCAAACAGCAATTGGAGGCACACCATTTTTGCCAAGATCACCAGGCCTAATTAATTCATGTAAATATTGTGCAAAGAACACAAAATAATGATTTAACATAGTTGAAATTACACCTAAAAGTGTTAATTTTCAAACAGCTGGCTTTTTAAAAACATTAAATACTCAAAATAAAACATAAACTCCGAGAGCAACCTCAACTCTTGGTATGACTGAAAGATCAAAATATTGATATTTAGGAATTCCATAAATATAGGCAGCAAATCAAGAAGATAAGCCAAAAAATAGTCCGACAGAGATATTTCCTACAAACCCTAAGTGGAATGTAGCAATAACTGTTAGCGCCGCAAGGTAAGTTATTTGCGTATATCCTAAGTTTAAATATCCAATATTTGGCACTGTTGCACTTAAAATAAACCAAGCTAAATAAATACTTAAATTAGCCATTAAATATGTTGTGTTGCTGCTAGAATATCTAAATTTTCATCTACTTTTAACAGCACTAGAGCTATTATTATTCACTTTTGTTATCATGCAATAATGATAATACTTTTTTATTTTTTTGTACTGTTAAATTTATTTTTAAATGAAAAATATGGCTATTTTATAGGCGTATTAATAATTTGCAAAATAAAAAAGCCCTCTGGCTTTAATTTTCATAATTGCTAAAATTTAACTAGTGAAACTATTTCAATTCCGTCTTCATTAATGCTGTCTCTACCATTTAAATCAGTTAGCTCTAAAAGTATAATAACTTTTTTTATAATAGCTCCTTGCTCTTTAAGAAGCTTAATTATGGCTTTAATTGTGCCCCCAGTAGCTAAAACATCATCAACTATTGCTACTGTTTGACCTTTTTTAATAAAGCCTGCCTGAATTTGTAAAATATTATTACCATACTCTAGATCATATTCTCTAGAAATTACCTTCCCTGGTAATTTCCCTGGCTTTCTAACCATAATAAAAGGTTTTTTAAGTACAGCTGCTGTAGGGGTTCCAAATAAAAAGCCTCTGGCATCAGGCCCAACTATTACATCAACATCCTTAGCAACATCAGCCATGCTTGTGATTGTATAATTAAGCGCTTCACCATCAGCTAAAAGTGGTGAAATATCTTTGAATAAAATTCCTGGCTTAGGAAAGTTTTTTACATCTCTAATATATTTTTTTAAATCCATATTTTCCCTTTAAAGTTGTTTTATAGGCCTAAACAGAAACTGGAACTTCTTCAAAGAACACTAAAACATCATCTTCTTTAATGTCGTTAAATTTCTTAATGTGTGTACCAAAATCCTTGCCTTTTTCAACTACTTTTAAGTCATTTGCTTCACGCCTTAAAGTTTCAACAATGCCTTCATGAATCATTTTTTTATTTCTAAATATTTGAACCTTACAACCTACTTTTACAACACCTTCATCTTGCATACAGCCAGCAATAGTACCAATTTTTGAGTAATAAAATAGCTTAATACAGTGCGCAGAGCCAATTTTTCTTTCTTCATAAACAATTGGCTTTTCGCCGTCAAGAATGTTTTGCATATCTTCAATAATCTTATAAATTACATCATAAGACATAATTTTTATATTACTTTGCTTTGCAGTTTGCTTAATATTTGGTGATACTTTAACATTAAAAGCAATAATAATTGCATTTGAAGCCTGTGCTAATAATAAGTCGCTGCTAGAAACTTGCCCAACTTGTGCACCAATAACTCTAATTGTTGCTTCTTCATTTTCCATTACAGAAAGCTTATTTTTAATAGCTTCAGCAGTTCCTTGCACGTCTGAACGAATAATAACGTTGAATACTTTTTTACCTAGCTCAACATTATTTAATTGAGTTTTTTCATATAAGTTATGATTTTTATCAATTTGAGCTTTGTCTAAAGCTAATTTTTTAGCATACTTTTCATCTTCAAAACCAATAAATCTATCCCCAGCTAATGGAGAGTTATTTAATCCAGCAATCTTAACAGGTGTTCCAGGAAGCACTTCATCAATAAATGCTCCGCCAGGGCTTTTCATACTTCTTACTTTTCCATAGCATGAGCCAGCAACAATGAAATCACCTTTATATAAAGTTCCATTTTCAACAATAATTGTGGTTACAACACCAACGCCTTTGTCAACTTTGCTTTCAATTACAGTTCCAACAGGATAACGAGAAGGATTAGCTTTTAAATCTAATAAATCCGCAAGCAAAATAATTGCTGAAAATAATTCTTCAATTCCTTGACCTTTAAGTGCAGAACCATAAACAATTTGAGTATCGCCGCCAAATTCTTCAATAAGAACATCATTTTCCATCAGTTCTCTTTTAATTTTTTCCAAATTCTTTTGTGGCTTATCCATTTTGTTTACAAAAACAATTAAAGGTACATTTGCCGATTTAGCGTGCATTATAGCCTCTTTAGTCTGAGGCATAACTCCATCATCAGCTGCTACGACCAAAATAATAATGTCAGTAATCTTGGCTCCACGAGAACGCATTTTACTAAATGCTTCGTGGCCAGGAGTGTCAATAAAGGTTATTTTTTCGCCTTTATGAGAAATTTGATAAGCACCAGTGTGTTGGGTAATTCCTGAACTTTCAGTGCTTACTACATTGGTTTTTCTAATATAGTCAATTAGTGAAGTTTTACCATGGTCAACGTGACCCATAACTGTAATAATTGGAGGGCGCTTAACTAATAAGCTTTTATCATCATTAAATTTGACTTCATTTAAAAAGTTTCCAGCATCAATGTTTTCTTCTTTTTTAAAATCAAGTCCTTTTTCCATGCATATTTCAGCAATTTCTTCTTCTTCTAAAATGTGGTTAATTTGATAGAACTTACCTCTAAGTAAAAATCTTTTAATTAGATCGTTTGCATTCATTTTAATTTTTTCAGCAAACTCTCCTAAAGGCATTCTATTTGTAAAAATAAATGTTCCATTAACGATTTCAGTCTTAATGTCTGAAAGTTGTTCTTTAACCACACTTGTGTTACTTAATCTATTCTTTTTAGCCATTTCCCCTCCTTCAATTCAGCTTCTATTCTTTCATATACTTCTTTTGGAACAGCAGTCCTAAATGTTTTGTTCAAACATTTTTTTCTAACAACAGTATTTCAGTTTTCCTCTGTCGCTATAAAATAGGCTCCTCGGCCTTTTAGCTCTCTGTTGACATCTAGTTTAATTAGATTTTCATTCTTATTATAATCAAATCTGAGCATTTGATTCTCAGGTACTATAAGTCCTGATGCAATACACCTGCGACTAAAGCCTTCATTTTTCTTATCACTCTTCATTTTCAATGTCACTTAAATCGATTCCACTGTCTAAACCAAAACTACTTAAATCTTTGTCAACTTTAAAGTTTTTAGCGACTTCTTTGGCTTTTTTATAGTCATTAGCAGTCAATTTTTCTTCTTTTTGAATTTCGTTTAATTTTTCATCAATTGAACGTTCATCAGATTCAACATTTTCTTTAACTGATTCACTGTTATATTGTTGAATTAGTTCATCAAACTCCATATTTTGACTATTGCTTTCATCAAAAAATGCTTGTTCTTGCTCTCTGAAAGCCAAAATGTCTTTATCAAACCCTTCAAGGCTCAAGTCAAGATTTTCAAAGTACGAATTTGTTTTTCTTCTATTATTGTTAAATGCTCTTGCTGGAGCTTTTTTAGTGGCTCCATATCTTCTAAATGAATTAAGCGACTCTTCCACTTCAGCAATTTTACTTTCATCAAAAAGAATATTTTTTAGCTTAGCTTCTTCAACTGTAATAATGTCTAAATTAGAATGAGATACCTTAGAAGCTAACATTGTATTAGCACCTTTTTTACCAATAGCTGCAGATAAGCCTGCCTTTATTGTAATAACATAAAATGAATTTTGACTTTCATTTTTAGGCACAATGTCAACTACTTGTCCAGGAAGCATACATCTACGAATAAATTCTTTTTTGTCGCTTGTGTAAACAATGACATCAAATTTTTCCATATCTGCCTGATTTACACCTTGATTCATCTCACTAATGATTAAATTAATTCTTGAAGAATCTTGACCAATTATTGCACCATATACATCTAAGTGCTCATTGCCTGCTGAAGCATTAAACACTGCCTTAGTTCTTTCTCCGGGTATTCTTTGAACATTAACTATTTCAATTAATCCGCTGCTAATTTCTGGAATATTGTTGTACAAAATCTTTTCAATAAGCTTTGGTGAATCTAATGAAACAGTAATTTGACTTAATTTTGTATCCTTTTCAACTCTTTCAATTACAACATCCCCATATGATCCAGGATTAATAACTCTTTTAGCACTTACATAATTAGCAGGTAAGTGAGCTATAACTCCATCATCAACAATTTGCACATTTCATGAGCCTTTTGAGTTCTTAGAAATAAAAGTAACCTTTACAGTTTCGCCAATTTTTTCTAAATATTTTGTATATACAATTGACTTTTGAAGCTTTTTTATAGCCTGCAAGATAGATGATTCAATAATTTTAGGTGTCTTTTGTACTACTGGATTTGTTGACTTACTTAAAGCTAATAAATCGATTTCAATTTTGATAGTATCATCAACATTTACATCACTTTTTACCTTTTTAGCTACTGACAAAGGCACATTGTATAGCATTAGTGAAACTTTATCAGATTCACTTAAATCATCGAATTCACTATCATCAACAACTATTGCTTCAGTGTTATAAACATGCACTTCTTTGTTTTCTTCATCAATTTCAAAAACAATATTAGCTTCTGGATCAATGTTTTTTTGCACAATTCTTGTTACTTCTTCAGAAAATATATCAGCTAAAACTGATAATTCTAATTTTTCTTTTTCATTGTAACCTTTGATAATCTCATATCAAATTTTAGGTGCATTCATTAATTCACTATTTTTCTTAACAGACATACTTCTCCTATTTATTCCTGCTTGCATATTCTATATTTATGCTTATTTTTTTTATATTTGCTTTTTCAATTTCAACTTTTCTAAACTGTCCCTTGCAATTTCACTTTAGTAATATTGACTCAGGATTATTCTCTAATATTTCGCCAGTGTAAAAGTCTAATTTATTAACATTTTTATTTAACTTTACGTCAACTATTTCACCAATATGATTTCCCAATTCATCTGTTTCATAGTCCATTTTGAAACCGGGTGAACTTATTGACAATGAATCAAAATCAAATTCTACATTTAATGAATCGATATAATCATTAACTATTTTTGTAAGCTCTTCAATATCTTTAAGATCTCTACTTGATGCTATAACTTCTAATATTAATAGCCCATCTTCATTAACTATTTTCACATCATTAATTTTGTTGCCAAACTTTTCTACTAGCAAGCTTTTTCAGTTCATATTTCTCCATACTAAAATAATAAAGAGTTGGATCTCTCCAACTCGTATATTAATTACGAATGCAATTATTATAGCAAACTTTAATGTTTTTTATACAAAACAAACTAAGAAGTTAGTTGATTAATAAATATAAGTTATAGACTGCTAAATCTACATTTTAGCCTTCTCTTTTTCACCCTTTATATGACAAATTCTGCATCTAGCTTCATATTCAGAATCGCCTAATAAATTAAGTTCATCACTTTTAACTTTTCTAAACGAAAATCCGGCATCAGATTTGCACTCTAAACAAACTGCTTTTAGTTTTAAAATACTATCAGCAGAAGCTAAAACCTTTGCCATAACATCAAATGGCCTTCTTTTAAAATCCATATCAAGCCCAGAGCATATTACTCTTACACCTTTATAAATTAACTCTTCAATGACAGATAAAATATCTTCATCCATAAAATTAACTTCATCAATAGCTACACACATATATTTAGGACTTCAGTGATCTAAAATCTCTTTAGAACTGCTGACATTAATTGCTTTATGCTTTGCTCCTGTTCTGCTAACTATCTCATTGTCTGAAAACCTTGTGTCAAATTTAGGCTTTATTACCAATGAATTTATTCCTGCAATTTTAAGAATATTAATTCTTTTTAAAAGCTCTTCTGTCTTGCCAGAAAACATAGGGCCTGTTATTACTTCTAGTTGACCTAACCCATTTTTTAAATACATTGCTAAATCCTCTTTATAAAAATGATGAAATTAAAAAAGAATCTTGGCCTTAAAACAATGATTCTTTTTTTAATTATTCTAAAGTAAGCTTAGTTCGGTTAAAGTCTTAACCATAATGCCTTGTGGCACTTCACTAATTTCAGCTGTGCCAGCTACATCAAGATGGATGTGTTCAACACCTTCTGTAAATTCAGCTAAAAACATAGCCGCAGAACATGACCCTGCATTTCCTGAAAAGTCTGTGTTTTTTAAGTCAGCCACTTTTGATGACTTAATGTTTTTTGCAAATGCTTTATCAAGTGGCATTCTTCAAATTAATTCATTAGCGTTGTCAGCAGCTTTTTTGATATCTTCTCAAGCTTTATCACTTGTTGCTCATGTACCTGTGTATGTTTGACCTAAAGCAACAACCATAGCTCCAGTTAAAGTTGCTACATCAATTAATCTAGTTGCATTAAGTACTTTTGCCCCATAAACAAGTCCATCGGCCATTACCAATCTTCCTTCAGCATCAGTGTTGTTAATTTCAACACTTTTACCATTCATAGCAACTCATACTGAATCAGGAAGTGAAGCATCGCCATTAACTCTGTTGTCTGTAATACACATAATTGCAGCTACATTTTTCTTAGGTTTTAATTGCGCAATAGCTTTCATTGTTGCCGCAACAATAGCCGAACCAGACATATCAAATTTCATTGATACCATTGATCTAGAAGGTTTTAATGAATAACCACCTGAATCAAAAGTAATACCTTTACCAATCATTACAGTTTTTTCTTTTGAATCTTTGTCGCCATTGTATTCAATAACAACAACTCTAGGTTCATAAACACTTCCCTTATTTACAGAAAGTAAAAGTCCCATTTTAAGCTCTTCAATTTCTTTTTTCTTTAAAACAGTAACTTTTAAGTTTTCATATTGTGCTAAGTCTTTAGCAACTTTCTCAGCTAAAAATTCAGAGTTACAAATGTTAGGCGGCATAATTTGTAAATCACGCGCAAAGTTTGTTGCTCTAGCTAAAACAAGTGATTTATTAAATTGCTCACTAACTTCACTAGTTACTTTTTCAATAAAAGGAATTAATTCAACTTCTTCTTTTTCATCTTTTTTTCTAGCTGAATATATTTCACCTTTGGCAAAGTATACTGCTCTAACAAAAGCATCAGTAACTTTAGCTAAAGGAAGTTTTTCAGTTGCAAATGAAGCTAAATCAACTTGATAATTTCTATTAGCATTTGCCGCTAAGCCTTTAAAAAAGCCTTCTAGGTCAGAAAACGATAAAGTTTCTCTTTTACTAAAGTATGCCAAAGCTTCATTTTTTTCATGATATTCAGTGATGCTACTGTCTTTTTTAATTAAAAAATTGCAACTTGTTTCTTCATCAAATGTTGCTTTAAGCAACATATTGTTATCTCTTTTTGATGTTATTGTTTCAAATAATTTCATAAAGCATCCTTTCACTAACTTCTGCTTATTTTCTTATTTTATCATTTTAATTTTCATATAATTACATCTAAAAAATTTATTATTTTCGGCATTTTTATGATAATAATATATTATTTTAAACAAAGGAATAAATATGAACAAGATACTAAACACAATAAAGAAAAAATGACATGATTTTTCATTTTTTCCTAAATTAACAATAAGAAAAATTTCTTTTGTTGGAATACTTATAGCAATCTCTGTTGTTATTTTTGTTGTCTTTGCTTCTTTTGTTCCTCTTATTTCAATCCCAACTTATAAAATTAGTTTTATAGGCTTGCCTATTAAAATTAGCGGACTAATTTTCGGGCCTTTAGTCGGTGGAACAGTTGGACTAATAAGCGACATAATCTCCTTTTCAATGTTCCCAACTTTCTATAATTTTTACTACACACTAGCTGCTATTGTTGATGGTGTAATTGCTGGTTTAGTAGGAATAATTTTCCTTAAAATCCTAAATTATGCCTTTGGTGGTCAATTTAGAGATGCTAGTTTTGATAATGCCATCTTTAAACAAAAAGAGCGTTTGTATAAACTAGTATTAGAAGATCCGCAAAGCCCAAAAATTTCTAAAATAAAGACAAAAATTATTATGCTTGGTGAACAACGTAAGAGTGCAAATGTTACTAACCAAGAAAAAAAGCTTCTTAATATCAACTTGCTCGCTGCATTATTATTAATTGTTTTAGCAATACTATTTATCTACTTTGTAGTATTCCGTGTTATTGATGATTCTACAATTAAGCAATTTAGCGTAATACCTAATAAAATAGGCTTATATGCCTTAATGACTTCTGGTTATTTAGCTATGTTTATCTTTTTAATAGTGGCTAGATTTAAAATGCATCCAAAACGTTTCTTAGTAATTATTCCGATAGTTATTTTCTCAGCGATAATTGAATTGATCAATGTACCACTGCTTTCTTTAGCTGACTATTCAACAACAGGGGCATCAAGCCAAGCCGGTTCAATAATAACTTATATGTTTCAACACATTGTCTTTAGCCCAATTAAAATATGATTTAATATGTTTGTTATATTCTTTACATACAATGTAATTAACCCACTAGTAAACAAAAACAGCGCTATTATGTACGAATAATAGGCTGTTTTTTATGCCTGTTTTATAGGCTTATAAGTTTAACGATTTGTGCTATAAAATTGCAAATTAGTTGGTTTTTCAGCTATCATGAGAGCTTTCGGATAGTGCATATGCAATTATTAAAAATATCCCACCTATTATGCCAGCAAAAAATATGTTGATAATGCCTGTTATTAAAATAAATGTTCTATCATACTTTCTTGCTCCTAGACACATAACAGAAAGAACGATGCTAACAATGCCCACCCCCACTAAAGCAAACAGTGCGCCGCCAACTATTCCTAAAGTAGCACCAATAATGACAAATGTATCATATTCTTTTTTATTCATATGTAATATTATTTTACTAAAAAGATAACTTGTGCTTGCCTGTTACCAAATAATTTAATAATAAATTAACTACTTTTGATATTTATTAATAGATTTATAAAGCATTTTTAAGGCTATTTTATAGCCTTTAAAGAAAGGATAAATTTATGAAAAAATCAAAGTTTTTATTACTTGGATCAGTTGCCTCAATGGCTGCCATTCCATTTGTAGCAGCTAAATGTGGCGACACTAAAGAAGAGGAAAAGAAACCAGCTGAAATGCCAGGTGGAGGTCAAGCAGATTCAACTCCTTCAACATCTACAGCTGTAGATTTAAGCAAAATTGACCAAACTATTCAAGACCAATTGAATAAATTAGCTAAAGATGGTATTAAAAAAGAAGAAGTTCTTGCAGTTCTTAAAACTGTTGAAGGCTTAAAAGACATAAAAGATGAAGATTTAGCAACAGTTGAGTTCAAGAACAAGAAACTTGTTATCGAAGCTAAAGAAGGTTCAAAACTTGTTTCAGGTAAATATGAATTTGCTGCACAAACAGATTCAAACTCTTCAACATCTACAACTGTAAATTTAGGTAATCTTAAAAAAGACGTACAAGAAAAATTAAATAAATTGGCTAAAGATGGTGTTAAGAAAGAAGAAGTTCTTGCAGTTCTAAAAACTGTTGAAGGCTTAAAAGACATAAAAGATGAAGATTTAGCAACAGTTGAGTTCAAGAACAAGAAACTTGTTATCGAAGCTAAAGAAGGTTCAAAACTTGTTTCAGGTAAATATGAATTTGCTGCACAAACAGATTCAAACTCTTCAACATCTACAACTGTAAATTTAGGTAATCTTAAAAAAGACGTACAAGAAAAATTAAATAAATTGGCTAAAGATGGTGTTAAGAAAGAAGAAGTTCTTGCAGTTCTAAAAACTGTTGAAGGCTTAAAAGACATAAAAGATGAAGATTTAGCAACAGTTGAGTTCAAGAACAAGAAACTTGTTATCGAAGCTAAAGAAGGTTCAAAACTTGTTTCAGGTAAATATGAATTTGCTGCACAAACAGATTCAAACTCTTCAACATCTACAACTGTAAATTTAGGTAATCTTAAAAAAGACGTACAAGAAAAATTAAATAAATTGGCTAAAGATGGTGTTAAGAAAGAAGAAGTTCTTGCAGTTCTAAAAACTGTTGAAGGCTTAAAAGACATAAAAGATGAAGATTTAGCAACAGTTGAGTTCAAGAACAAGAAACTTGTTATCGAAGCTAAAGAAGGTTCAAAACTAATTTCTGGTAAATATGAATTCACAACCGAAAGAATGGCGAACAATACTGATGCTTCTGGTGCGGAAATAGGTTTGAGAACTAGATAAATTCAAATTTCTGACCTAAACCACATGAAGCACAAATCGCGTTATAATTCAATATAAGATGTATACATATAGCAAACTCATTTTGGGTTTGCTTTTATTTTGCTATAAACTCACCACTTTTGATATTTATTAATAGATTTATAAAGCATTTTTAGGGCTGTTTTACAGCCTTTAAGAAAGGATAAATTTATGAAAAAATCAAAGTTTTTATTGCTCGGATCACTATCTTCACTAGCAGCAATTCCTTTTGTAGCTGCTAAGTGTGGTGACACTAAAAATGAAGAAAAGAAACCAGGTGAAACTACTCCAGGCAATCCTACTGAAACACCAGGCGGAAGCCAAAATAACCCAGGAGGAAATCAAAATCCAGGAACTGAAGGGGGTAGCAATCAACAAGGCAACGAAATAAATGTTAAAGCTTTAAAAGAGAAAATACAATCAATATGAGGCCTAGCTCTAAAATTTGAAGACCGTTTGCAAAACTCATTCAAGGAAGGTGATACATATCAATCAGTACTAGACAAAATTACATCAAAACTAAGTGATAAGGAAAAAGAACTTGTTAAGCTATCTTCTGAAGGTGATAAAAACAAAACACTTGGTTTACAAGCACAACAAAAAATAAAAATTAAAGTTGGTGCTGAAGAATTAGAGCTTGAATTTGGAAAAGTATCTAATGCAAACACCACAGAAACTAATTCAGAAGCAACAGCAAAAAAAGCATTAAGCAAAGTTATAACCAAAACTGCATTAGGTGAAATTGCTAAAAAAGATTTAGAAAGTGTTAAAACTGCATTACTTACAGTAGCAAAAGACTTAAAAGTTAATGAAGTAACAATTGAATTAGATTCGAAAGAAAACAAAGCTAAAGTTAAAGCAAACGCAAACAGTATGAGCTACGAAGGCGAAGTTGAAGTTTCATTTACAATTAAGAGCACAACAGCAAAACAAGCATTAAACAAAGTTATAACCAAAACTGCATTAGGTGAAATTGCTAAAAAAGATTTAGAAAGTGTTAAAACTGCATTACTTACAGTAGCAAAAGACTTAAAAGTTAATGAAGTAACAATTGAATTAGATTCGAAAGAAAACAAAGCTAAAGTTAAAGCAAACGCAAACAGTATGAGCTACGAAGGCGAAGTTGAAGTTTCATTTACAATTAAGCAAAAATAATCATTTACTTAAAGCAAAACGTCAGCAAATAGCTGATGTTTTTTCATAAACTCACCACTTTTGATATTTATTAATAGATTTATAAAGCATTTTTAAGGCTATTTTATAGCCTTTAAAGAAAGGATAAATTTATGAAAAAATCAAAGTTTTTACTACTTGGATCAGTTGCTTCAATGGCTGCAATTCCTTTTGTGGCTGCTAAGTGTGGCGATACTAAAGAACAAGAAAACAAGAAACCAGCAGAAATGCCTGGTGGAGGTAAAAAGGATCCTAATACTCCAGCAGAAGGCAGTCAAAATCCAGGAACTGAAGGCGGTAGCAATCAACAAGGAAGCGAAATAAATGTTAAAGCTTTAAAAGATAAAATACTATCAATCTGAGGCTTAGCTCCTAAATTTGAAGACCGTTTACAAAACTCATTCAAGGAAGGCGATACCTATCAATCAGTACTAGACAAGATTGCATCAAAACTAGGTGATAAAGAAAAAGAACTTGTTAAATTAGCTTCTGATGATGATAAAAATAATAAACTTGGTGTGCAAGCACAACAAAAAATAAAAGTTAAAGTTGGAACTGAAAAATTAGAGCTTGAATTTGGGAAAGTAACTAAAGTAGAGAAGACTAATGAAACAGAAGACAAAAAGAAAAAAGAACTAGAAGAAAAGAAGAAGAGAGAATTAGAGGAGAAAAAAGCTAAGGAATTAGCTGAAGCATTTAAAAAGGAAGAAACTCCAGAAGAGAAAGATGAACATACTCCTTCAAAATTTCAAAACTACGAAGAGATTATCAAATTTGAAAAATCTTCGTTTTAATGTAAAGAACTTTTAAGAATAAAGTCTTAACAGTAAGAAAAATATTATTGCAATATTATGCATTTAAAAACCAAAAGCTGTGAGTGGCCTTTGGTTTTGTTTTTTGATTTATGCTTTAATAATTAATAACTTTATCTTGTTGTGCCGCCATCACCTGGTGTTGCTGAAGAATTTAGAGTAAATGAAACCAATATTTTACCTTCATATTTGACACTGTCACTTTTAGCAAAAACAACTGCTGATGCATTTTCGATGCTCTCAACATCCAATTGAGATTTGTCGAGATTTAATGATTTATTCTTTTTTAATAATGCATCTAATATGCTATTCTTGTCTTTCTTGTCAATTTTCCCTAATTG
This sequence comes from Mycoplasmopsis agalactiae, assembly GCF_000089865.1. Classification (GTDB taxonomy): domain Bacteria; phylum Bacillota_I; class Bacilli_A; order Mycoplasmatales; family Metamycoplasmataceae; genus Mycoplasmopsis; species Mycoplasmopsis agalactiae_B. The sequence goes on from NC_013948.1 coordinate 940,356, forward strand.
TTGATTTTCATTAGAAATTATTGCTGGCAAATATTTCTTTTCAGCTGTGGTTGCATCGCCATCACCTGGTGTGGCTGAAGAATTTAGAGTAAATGAAACCAATATTTTACCTTCATATTTGACACTGTCACTTTTAGCAAAAACAACTGCTGATGCATTTTCGATGCTCTCAACATCCAATTGAGATTTGTCGATATTTAATGATTTATTCTTTTTTAATAATGCATCTAATATGCTATTCTTGTCTTTCTTGTCAATTTTCCCTAATTGTTGATTTTCATTAGAAATAAGCACTGATAATGATTTCTTTTCACCTGTTGTTGCATTATTGCTATTTTCACCGCCTTCAGTTCCTGGATTTTGATTTCCTCCTGGTGTTTTATCAGGTGTTCCAGCTGGCTTCTTTTCTTCATCCTTAGTACCACCACACTTAGCAGCTACAAAAGGAATTGCTGCTAAAGAAGATAATGATCCAAGTAATAAAAACTTTGATTTTTTCATAAATTTATCCTTTCTTTAAAGGCTATAAAATAGCCTTAAAAATGCTTTATAAATCTATTAATAAATATCAAAAGTGGTGAGTTTATATTGAAAATAAAATGCAACCCCCTTGGTTGCATAAAATTATTATTACTTAAAGCTATTTAATATTGGTTGAAACAATTTTTCAATTTCTTGGTTTTGTTCTTGAACTTGCTTTTCTATTGCTTCTTTAGCTAATTGAACATCATAATTTAGTGTTGCAAAAATTTCATACTCATTATCTTTGTTTTTGTTAATTTCTTTTTCAACTTCTGTAATTAATTCACGAGCTACATGTACATATGGATTACCTCCATTTGACTCGCTGATATTCTTATCGTCTTTTTTGTGCTCTGATTCACTATAGTCAAATCCAAATGGAGACTCCTCGAATGAACTATATCATTGTGCAAATAGATATTTTAAATCATCCTTTATTCTTGCGAAATCATCCTTAGTTTTTGCATTATCAATATCTAAATCCTTAAACATTCCCTCAAAATCTGTTACAGGACTTGGGTTTTCTACATTTAATTCTTTAAGATTTTTAAACACAAATTCTTTAATTTTGTTCTTATGCATTAAAAGTTGATCTTTGTTTGATATTGATTGTACTTTAAACTCATACTCACCAGTAATTAATTTTGAATCTTTGTGGGCTTTAACTGTTAATTTTTTATCCTTGAATTCGACTGCTGAAAAGTCGCCTAATGTTAATTTTTCTAACCCGCTTACTTTTTTTAGGATATCTAACACACTTTCTGGTGAAACGCCATTCTTAGCAAGCTTTTCTAGTTCATTTTGAATATTTGTTTCAAGTTTACTTAAGTCAATCTTAGTTGACTTTGCAGGTGTTGTGTCAGTTTCTGGATTTTTACCTTGATCTGTATTTTGGTCAGGCTCTTTTCCTTCCCCTGGTTTCTTATCTACTTCAGGTTTCTTTTCTTCTTCAGACTTTGTCTCACCACACTTAGCAGCCACAAAAGGAATTGCCGCTAGTGAAGATATTGATCCAAGCAATAAAAACTTTGATTTTTTCATAAATTTATCCTTTCTTAAAGGCTATAAAATAGCCTTAAAAATGCTTTATAAATCTATTAATAAATATCAAAAGTGGCGAGTTTATGAAAAGAAAAAAACATCAGCTATTTGCTGACGTTCTATATTAAATATTTATTGTTAGCTTTTAATTTGATACTTTTTCAAAGATAGTAAATTGCTCTTTGATAAGTTCAGTAATTCCATTATATTCTTCTAAAAGATCTTTTGCATCATCAGATTTTATTTCATTCTTTTTAATTTCATCAAGCACTTCATTAAAGTATTCTAAAAATTCTTTTAATTCATCAGTGAATTCTTTTTGCAATTTAGAAAATGTATCAGCTTTTAAGTATTCAATGTAATCTAGATCTTTTCCTTCTTTTTTAAATGCTTCTAGTTTTTTACTGTCAAACTTAGCCTTATTAATTTTTTCAATTTTTGTTTCCAAATCCTTAATTAATGTTTCGGTTTCTACCTTAAGTTCCTTTACTTTTCCGCCATTATCATTTGATGTAGGAGGTGTAACATCTGATCCACCCGAAGGCTGACCTGACTGTTTTGTAAGAATAATTGTTCCTTGGAATTTAGCGCTATCTCCTTTAATTGTTATTTCTAATTTTTCTGAAGAACCTTGCACCAAGAAATCACTATTCTTAATTTCATTAAAGTATAATCTAAGTGCCTTTTGTATATTGTCATAACTTGGACTTTCATTAAATTCATCTTTTAATTTCTTAGCAAGATCTTTTAAATTGTCAGCACTTAATTTTTTACTAATATCTGTTTTAGATGCATTTGCAGGATTTTCTGGGGTTATAGGAGTTCCTGGATTTTGATTTCCTCCTGGGTTATTTTGACTTCCACCTGGTGTTTCAGTAGGATTACCTGGAGTAGTTTCGCCTGGCTTCTTGTTATCATCTTCCTTAGTGCCATCGCACTTAGCTGCTACAAAAGGAATTGCAGCCATTGAAGCAACTGATCCAAGTAATAAAAACTTTGATTTTTTCATAAATTTATCCTTTCTTTAAAGGCTATAAAATAACCTTAAAAATGCTTTATAAATCTATTAATAAATATCAAAAGTGCAAGTATATGATTAGCAACCGTTTACTAAAAACAACAGCAATGTTTGCTGCTTAAACCTATCAACATAAAATAATGAATATGGAATCGTTAACATAATTTTTATACTAATATTTTTGTTGTAAACTATAGAAAAATCCTATTTTCAATAAGTTTTTTATTATTTTGTCCTTTATAAAGAATACATATTAAGAAAATGAATTAAGCAAATAGTTAGAAACGTAAAAATCATTCTTCACGATTCTGTTGTTCAACCAACTAAAACATTCTGTAATCTTAGGTAGATTAATCTTTGTTTTTATAATATAAAAACAGCAAGGCAAAATTCTGAATTTGGCTTCATAACTGTTTTGTATTTCTCTATATTCTAACAAAATATGTTTTATTATTAGAAATATATTTTCAATTGATTATATTTTCAAAATGACAATTTATAACTTATACAAAACGAATTATTTTTGCTGCTTTAACAAACACAGAAACTAGGCAACAAAAAATTTTTGCTATTTTTTTTTTTTTTTATATAATGTTGTCATCTATTGATGAATATATTAAGCGCTAAAAAACTACATACAACTTCATAAGTTGTAATCAGTGGCAGATTGTAGCGTTTTAATTAAATGGCTTAAATTTGCTATTAATTTAGCACTTAATGCATCATATAATAAATTGATATTTATTAATAGATTTATAAAGCATTTTTAAGGCTATTTTATAGCTTTTAAAGAAAGGATAAATTTATGAAAAAATCAAAGTTTTTATTACTTGGATCGCTGTCTTCATTAGCAGCAATTCCTTTTGTAGCTGCTAAGTGTGGTGAACCAAAGGCTGAAGAAGAAAAGAAGCCTGAAGTAGATAAGAAACCAGGAGAAGGAAAAGAGCCTGGCCAAAATACAGATCAAGGTAAAAATCCAGAAACTGACACAACACCTGCAAAGTCAACTAAAATTGACTTAAGTAAACTTAAAACAAATATTCAAAATGAACTAAAAAAGCTTGCTAAAAAAGATGTTCTTTCTGAAGATGTTATAGATGTTTTAAAGAAAGCTAAAGGACTAGAATCTGTTAGATTAGGTGATTTGTCAAAAGTTGAATTTAATGAAACAGATAAAAAGCTCACAATCGAGGCACACAAAGATTCAAAATTAATTACTGGTAAGTATGAATTTACAGCACAATCAAAAACTGACACAACACCTGCAAAGTCAACTAAAATTGACTTAAGTAAACTTGAAACAAATATTCAGAATGAACTAAAAAAGCTTGCTAAAAAAGATGTTCTTTCTGAAGATGTTATAGATGTTTTAAAGAAAGCTAAAGGACTAGAATCTGTTAGATTAGGTGATTTGTCAAAAGTTGAATTTAATGAAACAGATAAAAAGCTCACAATCGAGGCACACAAAGATTCAAAATTAATTACTGGAAAATATTCGCACAGTGAGAAAAAATAAAAAACATTAAATATTAAAAAAACGGGTTGCCTCGTTTTTTTGAATTTTGATGTTTATAAAAGTTTTTATTTTTTAAATATTTTTTTGGTTGTTACATCTTACTTAATAAAAGTGTTCCCCTAAAAGGATTTGAACCTACACCAGTAGCTGTTATTTTCAATTTATCTTTTGAACCTTGTACCAAAATGTGCTTTTTATTTAATCCCTTAAAGTGTTTTTGCAGCTCTTTAACTATATTGTCATAGCTTGGGTTTTCTGAAAATTCACCCTTTAACTGTTTTGATAGTTCTTTTTTAGTTTTTTCATCTAGCTTGCTTATGTCAGTTTTGGTTGACTTTGCAGAGCTTTCGCCATTGTTATTGCTTAATAAAAGTGTTCCCCTAAAAGGATTTGAACCTACACCAGTAGCTGTTATTTTCAATTTATCTTTTGAACCTTGTACCAAAATGTGCTTTTTATTTAATCCCTTAAAGTGTTTTTGCAGCTCTTTAACTATATTGTCATAGCTTGGGTTTTCTGAAAATTCACCCTTTAACTGTTTTGATAGTTCTTTTTTAGTTTTTTCATCTAGCTTGCTTATGTCAGTTTTGGTTTCTTCTTTAGGCGATGCGTTAGTTTCTGGATTTTTACCTTGATCTGTATTTTGGCCAGGCTCTTTTCCTTCTCCTGGTTTCTTATCTACTTCAGGCTTCTTTTCTTCTTCATCCTTTGTTTCACCACATTTAGCTGCTACAAATGGAATTGAAGCTAAAGAAGCAACCGATCCAAGTAATAAAAACTTTGATTTTTTCATAAATTTATCCTTTCTTAAAGGCTATAAAATAGCCTTAAAAATGCTTTATAAATCTATTAATAAATATCAAAAGTGGTGAGTTTATAGCAAATAAAAGCAAACCAAAAGCTGGTTTGCTACAATTAGTTCTAATTATATAAAAATTTTTTATTGTGCTGAGCCACTTGGTTGGGTTGATGCCCCTGGTTTTCCTGGTTGTGCTGAGCCACTTGGTTGGGTTGAAGCTCCTGGTTTACCTGGTTGAGTTGCTCCACTTGGTTGAACTGATCTAGTTCCTGAATTTATATCTGCACCACTAGCATCAGTATCTTGTGCCATTCTTTCACGCTCATCTGTGAATGTAAAAGTTATTTCTTGACCATTTGCTAGTGTCACTTTTGCTTTGTGATTATCATAATCTACAGCTAAACTAAAATCTTGTCGACCATTTAAAAGCTTAACAATCTTGTCTTTTATATCTTTTTGTCTAACTGCTTTAGTTTTTTCATCTTTTGGAAAGTATCCTAAGTTTGTGTTAATTTTCGACAAGTCAATTTTTGTATTTTTATCTTTATCCTTGTCTTTGTCTTCTTTAGACTTATCTTTATCAGATTTTTCTGTTTCTGTCTTATCTTTTTCAGTTTTATCCTTGTCAGCTGGCATGCCGCCTTCTGCCGGAGCTTTAGGATCTTTTTGACCTCCACCAGGCATTTCTGCTGGCTTCTTGTTGTCTTCTTCTTTAGTATCGCCACACTTAGCCGCTACAAAAGGAATGGCTGCTAATGAAGCTACTGATCCAAGTAATAAAAATTTTGATTTTTTCATAAATTTATCCTTTCTTTAAAGGCTATAAAATAGCCTTAAAAATGCTTTATAAATCTATTAATAAATATCAAAAGTGGTGAGTTTATGAAAAGAAAAATAACAAACAATGTGTTTGTTAAATTTAATCATTATTTTATGTGTTCCTTACCTTTTATTAGTTCAAGTAGTTTCATTATTGAATCAGTTACAGTTTTAAAGTTTATTTTCTGCTGGTTATTTAGCTGACTTATGTACTTATTTCATCTTTCATTCATCAACGGATTTAAAGAAATCTTGTTAATTAACTCTATTAATTGCTGTATGTTAAATTCACTATTTCTATTTTTAAATGTGTTGTAACAAGCATTTTCAAGTCTATCAATATCAATATTTTTGCTTTTAAAAGCATAGATAACATAGACGTCATAAAAATCTTTAAACCTTGTATTAAAAAAGCCAAAAGAAAATATTGTTTCAAGTTTTTCAGCCAGCATAGTTTCAATGTTATAAGCTAAAATAGAAAAATTCTGATTTGAAAACATACTTTTGTATTCATAAACAATTTCTTTGGGTGTAATAACATCCCCTGAAGCAATGTCTATAGAAATAACCTGTCTTATATTTTCTATTTGGCATAGCAGTGATATGTTAATGCCACTGTATCTATGCTCTTTTCTAATGTCCGTATACTTTAGGATTTGATATTTAATTCCATCTTCTTCATCAACTTTTAATATGTTATTAAATTTTTCTATTATTTTAGCAGCGCTTATTTTTTGAACTTTTATCATCTCTAAATCAATATCCATTGTGGATCTTTTATCTAAGCCCATAATGTTAGACAAAAGAAAACCGCCCTTAAATACAAAATTATCTCGTTCATTGCTTTTAGATATTCTTCTTAGCACACCTTCCATAAAATATTGAATTAAAACCACATTGAAATTTGCGCTGCTTTCATCTGCAATTTTATGACACAAACTTATTAATTTATTCTTATTCATAAAATAATTCAAATATCTCCAATATTTTTTTATATATGCCTAATTTATAGGCATATTCATATAATTTTTTTAGATCTTTCTTTTCATACTTAATATATGCTCCAATAAGCTTAGAAAAAATTTCACTATCTGTTTTTTTGCGCAGCTTTACAAAATCACATATTGTTCTCTCAAAGTCATATACCCTTACTTTGTTGCCAAATATTGTTTTTGCTTCTGACAGTCCAATTGAATGTATATCTCTATCACAGTAGTAAACATTTGCATACTTTTTAATGCCTTTTGCATTATAGCCACTGTAAACCGTAACATCAATTTGGTGTGGAAAAATGTCAATAATATTGTTCAGATATAGTGCACTATAATGAGAAAAAATCAATGAATTATAGTTTTTGCTTAGGAAATAATATTCATCATAATGCCCATTATTAATAATATAAATGCCTTTGGTTTTCCTAATAAGAGTGCCTTTTCTTATCATTCTTGTTAAATATATACTAGGAATATTATGTTCCTTTAGTTGTTTATATGTTATAACACCATCATTCTCATATAATAGTTGATAAATTATCTTGTAATATTTAGAATTCAATTGCTTTTGTTCCATTTGTGCTTATATTATACAAGTATTTAAGCACAAAAGCAACATTAATAAATTTTTGAGTCGCACTTTTATGCATATTGTTTTTTTTAAAAAAGAGTTCATAAACACACCACTTTTGATATTTATTAATAGATTTATAAAGCATTTTTAAGGCTATTTTATAGCCTTTAAAGAAAGGATAAATTTATGAAAAAATCAAAGTTTTTATTACTTGGATCAGTATCATCATTAGCTGCAATTCCTTTTGTGGCTGCTAAGTGTGATGATACTAAAGATGAAAGCAAAAAACCAGCAGAAACACCAGGCAAGGATCAAAAAGATCCTAAAGCACCAGCAGATGACAAAATGACAGGTGACAAGGATAAAGCTGGAAAAGATAAAGATGATAAGACAGGCGGTAACACATCAACTGATAAAAAAGATCCTAAGGAACCTGGAGGCGACAGATCAACAACTCCACCAGCTGATGACCCAAATGCTACACCTGCTGTACCTAAGAAGGAACACCAAAAACTCGATGAACTAAAGAAAGGAACAAAAGAAATTATCGTAAGTCTCGAAGGATATGTTACAGAAATTAAAAAAGCAAAATTTGATATGTCTAAATTTGAATCATTCAAAAAAGAAAATAAGGACTTGGACTATGTTTCTGGACTAAACGAAAAGACATTTCCAGTATTAGTTAATGATTTCACAACACAGCTAACAGAATTCATAGAAGGTCTTAAAGAGACACTTGAAGATATGTCAAAAGAAGATGGCTGAACTAATGAAGATATAGATGCTGTAAAAGAACAAAACAAAGAAATTTCTGACATTGTAAAGAAGCAACTTGAAGTCCTCAAAAAAATATCTAAGCAATAAATATTTAATTAAGGTAGAACGTCAGGCACTTGCTGGCGTTATTTTTATTTTTTTCATAAACTCACCACTTTTGATATTTATTAATAGATTTATAAAGCATTTTTAAGGCTATTTTATAGCTTTTAAAGAAAGGATAAATTTATGAAAAAATCAAAGTTTTTACTACTTGGATCACTATCATCTTTAGCAGCAATTCCCTTTGTAGCGGCTAAGTGTGGCGATACTAAAGAAGAAGACAACAAGAAGCCAGCAGAAATGCCTGGTGGAGGTCAAAAAGATCCTAAAGCTCCGGCAGAAGGCGGCATGCCAGCTGACAAGGATAAAACTGAAAAAGATAAGACAGAAACAGAAAAATCTGATAAAGATAAGTCTAAAGAAGACAAAGACAAGGATAAAGATAAAAATACAAAAATTGACTTGTCGAAAATTAACACAAACTTAGGATACTTTCCAAAAGATGAAAAAACTAAAGCAGTTAGACAAAAAGATATAAAAGACAAGATTGTTAAACTATTAGATGGGCGACAAGATTTTAGTTTAGCTGTAGATTATGATAATCACAAAGCAAAAGTAAAACTACAAAATGGTCAAGAAATAACATTTACATTCACTGATGAAAAAAAAAGAGTGGCAAACGATACTGATGCTAGTGGTGCTGATATAAATTCGGGAACTAGACCAGGTCAACCAAGTGGAACAACTCAACCAGGTAGTGGTGCTAAACCAGGCACTTCAGGTCAACCAAGTGGAACAACTCAACCAGGCAGTGGTGCTAAACCAGGCACTTCAGGTCAACCAAGTGGAACAACTCAACCAGGCAGTGGTGCTAAACCAGGCACTTCAGGTCAACCAAGTGGAACAACTCAACCAGGTAGTGGTGCTAAACCAGGCACTTCAGGTCAACCAAGTGGAACAACTCAACCAGGTATATAATTTTTCATACCAAACTTGAGTCTAAAATTATTAAAAATGTATGACTTAAGCAAACTCATTACGGGTTTGCTTTTATTTCGCTATAAACTCACCACTTTTGATATTTATTAATAGATTTATAAAGCATTTTTAAGGCTATTTTATAGCCTTTAAAGAAAGGATAAATTTATGAAAAAATCAAAGTTTTTATTGCTTGGATCACTATCATCACTAGCAGCAATTCCTTTTGTAGCTGCTAAGTGTGGTGGCACTAAAGAAGAAGATAACAAGAAGCCAGCAGAAATGCCTGGTGGAGGTCAAAAAGATCCTAAAACTCCAGCAGAAGGCAGTCAAAATCCAGGAACTGAAGGTGGCAGCAATCAACAAGGCAGTGAAATAAATATTAAAGCTTTAAAAGATAAAATAAATTCAATTTGAGGCTTAGCTAAAGAATTTGAAGACCGTTTACAAAACTCATTCAAGGAAGGCGATTCATATCAATCAGTACTAGATAAAATTACATCAAAGCTAGGAGTTAAAGAAAAAGAACTTGTCAAGTTAGCTTCTGATGGTGATAAAAACAAGAAACTTGGCGTACAAGCACAACAAAAAATAAAAATTAAAGTTGGTGCTGAGGAATTAGAGCTTGAATTTGGAAAAGTATCCAATGCAAACACTGCAGAAACTAATTCAGAAACAACAAAGCAAACTTTAAACAAAGTTATAACAAAAACTGAATTAGGCGAAATTGCTAAAAAAGATTCTGATACTGTTAAGGCAGCATTGCTTGCAGCAGTAAAAGGATTAAAAATTGATGAACTAACAATTGATTTAGATCCAAGAGAAAACAAAGCTAAGGTTAAAGCTAATGCAAAAAGCACAAGCTACGAAGGTGAAGTTACAGTTACATTTACTGTAAAATCAAACAGTAGCGAAGGCACAACAACAAAGCAAACTTTAAACAAAGTTATAACCAAAACTGAATTAGGCGAAATTGCTAAAAAAGATTCTGATACTGTTAAGGCAGCATTGCTTGCAGCAGTAAAAGGATTAAAAATTGATGAACTAACAATTGATTTAGATCCAAGAGAAAACAAAGCTAAGGTTAAAGCTAATGCAAAAAGCACAAGCTACGAAGGTGAAGTTACAGTTACATTTACTGTAAAATCAAACAGTAGCGAAGGCACAACAACAAAGCAAACTTTAAACAAAGTTATAACCAAAACTGAATTAGGCGAAATTGCTAAAAAAGATTCTGATACTGTTAAGGCAGCATTGCTTGCAGCAATAAAAGGATTAAAAATTGATGAACTAACAATTGATTTAGATCCAAGAGAAAACAAAGCTAAGGTTAAAGCTAATGCAAAAAGCACAAGCTACGAAGGTGAAGTTACAGTTACATTTACTGTAAAAAAAATAGTTTAATCAAAACTTAACGTCAGCAATGTCTGACGTTTTTTATATTCTCATAAACTAACCACTTTTGATATTTATTAATAGATTTATAAAGCATTTTTAAGGCTATTTTATAGCCTTTAAAGAAAGGATAAATTTATGAAAAAATCAAAGTTTTTATTACTTGGATCAGTAGCTTCAATGGCTGCAATTCCTTTTGTAGCAGCTAAATGTGGCGACACTAAAGAAGAGGAAAATAAACCTGCTGGTAAGCCAGTAGATACACCGGCTGAAACACCAGGTGGAAGTCAAAGTAACCCAGGGGACAATAAAAATCCAAGCACTGAAAATGGTGGCAATGGTACCCCAACAAGTCCAAAAACACCGACACAACCAGATCCTGGAACTACTCCAAGTACACAACCCAATTCAGAAACACCGCCCACATCAAAAGATAATGGTGAAAAAGTAAAGAAACTTAAGGAACAAACTGAAAGTTTAGTTAAAGACTTGACAGAAAAAATTGAAAAAATTAAAAAGGCTAAATTTAGCAAAAATAAACTAGGTAAATTTATAAAAGATAAAAAAGATTTGGACTATGTTGAGAATTTAAAAGATGAAAAAACATTCAAAATTCTACAAGATGAATTTACAGAAGAATTAAAATTTTTTCTTGAAGACCTTAATGAAAGGTTAGAAGATATTAAGGAAAATAAAATAGAAAATGAAAATGCTGAAGACTTCATTGCACAGAATAAGGAGCTTTCTGAATTAGTTAAAACACAATTTGATATCTTCGAAAAAGTTTCAGAATATTAAAAACGATAAATACGTTTTATGGACGCATTTGTGTCCATATTTTTTTATATAAACTCACCACTTTTGATATTTATTAATAGATTTATAAAGCATTTTTAGGGTTGTTTTACAGCCTTTAAAGAAAGGATAAATTTATGAAAAAATCAAAGTTTTTATTACTTGGATCAATATCTTCATTAGCTGCAATTCCTTTTGTGGCTGCTAAGTGTGGCGGTACTAAAGAAGAAGAGAAAAAGCCGACCGATACACAAGGTGGAGGTCAAAGTAATTCTGGAGGAAATCAAAATCCAGGAACTGAAGGTGGCAGTAATCAACAATGGAGCGAAATAAATGTTAAAGCTTTAAAAGATAAAATAAATACAATTTGAGGCTTAGCTCCAAAATTTGAAGACCGTTTACAAAACTCATTCAAAGAAGGCGATACATATCAATCAGTAGTAGACAAGATTGCATCAAAACTAGGTGATAAAGAAAAAGAACTTGTTAAATTAGCTTCTGATGATAAAGATAAAAAACTTGGTTTACAAGCAAAACAAAAAATAAAAATTAAAGTTGGGACTGAAGAAGTAGAACTTGAATTTGGGAAAGTGAGTCCTAAAAGCATTGATGTAAATAGTAATACTGAAACAAACAGCAATTCTGCTTCAAATAGTTATCACAATGAACTAGAAGATAGACCAGTAAATTATGTTGATGCAACCGGATTTGACATTGGAAGAAGATTCCAAAGAGACTTCAATGAATTAACAAAAAAAGACAAGCAAGACATATTAGCTGATGTCGATGAGTTAGTTAAAGAAATAGAAAAAGAAATAAATAAAAAATTTGATCCTTACACTCTAATAAATACTAAACTTAAATCACTACTTAATGACCGTGCGAGCAAACTAAAATCCAAAATTGAACGTAATAAAACATTTGACGATGCTGATATATCATTTAATGAACTATTTGATTTTGTTGAAAAATATATAAGATAACTAGAATAAAAAACAAACCTGCACAGGCAGGTTTTTATGTCTTTTGTTATTAATTATAGTCATTCTTCGTGTTCAAATTCATCAGTAAGATTAATGAAATTGTCTTTATTGAGGAATTTTTCGAAGTAATGCATTAACTCATCAAAATGTTTGAATAAGTTTTCCCTAAAGTATGTATGACGTTCTTTTTTAAATTGGTGAAAGTGCTCAATTGCCAAATCATATTGTTTGATAACATCATTCAATTCATAATCTAATTCGTCAAATTTTGTTTCTAGATCAGATAATAATTCTGGCTCTTCATTAGTTTTGTTGTTTTTAACCAATTCATCAATAGCATTATGGTGTGACTTTAAAATTGGCATAAGTGATGCAAAGTAATCTCTTTGTTCTTGAAGTTTTGATAATTCATAAACAGTTTTACTTCCATCAAAAGTTTTTATCTTGTTTTTGAAGCTTTCGATTTCTTTAACAACTTCATCGTATTTTTGTTTGACTACTTCTTTTTCAGACAATAATTTATTAACTTTTGACTCTAATTTTTGTTTATCTTCATAGAATAGTGATTCAAATTCATTTTTTGATCTTGCACGAGCTAGTGTACTAACTTCATCTCATAAGCTTTTAAGCTCTGTTTTTAAATTACTTTTTGCTATTGGAGCATTATTGTTTGGCTTACTTCCTTCAGATGTATTAGGATCTTTTTTGTCTGTAGATGCACCATTGTCTTTTTTATCATCTTTATCTTTTCCAGCTTTATCCATGTCACCTGTCATTTTGTCATCTGCTGGTGCTTTAGGATCTTTTTGATCTCCACCAGGCATTTCAGCTGGTTTCTTTTCCTCTTCTTTAGTATCACCACACTTAGCAGCCACAAAAGGAATTGTTGCTAGTGATGATAGCGATCCAAGTAATAAAAACTTTGATTTTTTCATAAATTTATCCTTTCTTTAAAAGCTATAAAATAGCCTTAAAAATGCTTTATAAATCTATTAATAAATATCAAAAGTGGTGAGTTTATAGCAAATAAAAGCAAACCAAAAGCTGGTTTGCTACAATTAGTTCTAATTATATAAAAATTTTTTATTGTGCTGAGCCACTTGGTTGGGTTGATGCCCCTGGTTTACCTGGTTGTGCTGAGCCACTTGGTTGAGTTGAAGCTCCTGGTTTTCCTGGTTGTGCTGAGCCACTTGGTTGGGTTGATGCCCCTGGTTTTCCTGGTTGTGCTGAGCCACTTGGTTGGGTTGATGCCCCTGGTTTTCCTGGTTGTGCTGAACCACTTGGTTGAGTTGAAGCTCCTGGTTTACCTGGCTGTGCTGAGCCACTTGGTTGAGTTGAAGCTCCTGGTTTTCCTGGCTGTGCTGAGCCACTTGGTTGAGTTGAAGCTCCTGGTTTTCCTGGTTGTGCTGAGCCACTTGGTTGGGTTGATGCCCCTGGTTTTCCTGGTTGTGCTGAACCACTTGGTTGAGTTGAAGCTCCTGGTTTACCTGGCTGTGCTGAGCCACTTGGTTGGGTTGATGCCCCTGGTTTTCCTGGTTGTGCTGAACCACTTGGTTGAGTTGAAGCTCCTGGTTTACCTGGCTGTGCTGAGCCACTTGGTTGAGTTGAAGCTCCTGGTTTTCCTGGTTGTGCTGAGCCACTTGGTTGGGTTGAAGCTCCTGGTTTTCCTGGCTGTGCTGAGCCACTTGGTTGAGTTGAAGCTCCTGGTTTTCCTGGTTGTGCTGAGCCACTTGGTTGGGTTGATGCCCCTGGTTTTCCTGGTTGTGCTGAACCACTTGGTTGAGTTGAAGCTCCTGGTTTACCTGGCTGTGCTGAGCCACTTGGTTGGGTTGATGCCCCTGGTTTTCCTGGTTGTGCTGAACCACTTGGTTGAGTTGAAGCTCCTGGTTTACCTGGCTGTGCTGAGCCACTTGGTTGAGTTGAAGCTCCTGGTTTTCCTGGTTGTGCTGAGCCACTTGGTTGGGTTGAAGCTCCTGGTTTACCTGGTTGAGTTGCTCCACTTGGTTGAACTGATCTAGTTCCTGAATTTATATCTGCACCACTAGCATCAGTATCTTGTGCCATTCTTTCACGCTCATCTGTGAATGTAAAAGTTATTTCTTGACCATTTGCTAGTGTCACTTTTGCTTTGTGATTATCATAATCTACAGCTAAACTAAAATCTTGTCGACCATTTAAAAGCTTAACAATCTTGTCTTTTATATCTTTTTGTCTAACTGCTTTAGTTTTTTCATCTTTTGGAAAGTATCCTAAGTTTGTGTTAATTTTTGACAAGTCAATTTTTGTATTATTGCTTTTATCCTTGTCTTTGTCTTCTTTTGACTTATCTTTATCAGATTTTTCTGTTTCTGTTTTATCTTTTTCAGTTTTATCCTTGTCGGCTGGCATACTGCCTTCTGCTGGAGTTTTAGGATCCTTTTGACCTCCACCAGGCATTTCTGCTGGCTTCTTGTTGTCTTCTTCTTTAGTATCACCACACTTAGCAGCTACAAAAGGAATTGCAGCTAATGATGATACTGATCCTAGCAATAAAAACTTTGATTTTTTCATAAATTTATCCTTTCTTTAAAGGCTGTAAAACAGCCTTAAAAATGCTTTATAAATCTATTAATAAATATCAAAAGTAATTAATTTATGATAAGTTCTGCAGTTAAATTCAACCCAATATGCAAAAAGGGAATCGCAAACCATAACAAAGTTTAAAATAAGTAATTATTGGGCTCTAATTTTGGAGCATTAATCATCTATTTTTCTAGACAATTCATAATCTTATTTATATAAATGGGCTATCAATATTAGAGTCTAATAAAACAAAAAACAGAGGAGTCAATATGGTAGAAACCTTTATCACATTTTGCGAACGTAAGAATTTAGCAAAAAGCACAATCGATGCTTACAAAAATATTCTTTTGAATATTTTGTCAATTGAAACTAACAAACATCTTGCTATTATGAAAATAATAACAAATCAGCAACTTAAAGCAAACACACAACGTCTTTACAGGCAAGTGTATGCCTTATACTTAAAATTTAGTAATCAAAAGAAAAACTATAAAGATATAGCGATACTAAAAGTAAAGCCTGTGCAGTCTGTTTATAGACCTGTTCTTACAAAAGCACAAGTATATAGAAGAACTAATATTATGCATAAGGATAAGCCTAAAGTATTGTTTTACAAACTGATTATCCGCTTTATGTTTGAAACAGGAATTAGAATAGGTGAACTTAAAACACTTAATGAAGAAGACAAGCGCATATATGTTAATGGCAAGGGCAATAAAAACCGTCAAATTTTTTATAATGCTAAAACTTATGAAAACTTAAAGATGTTTAAAGATAAAATCAAAACAGTGTCGTATATCACTGTTTCAAAGGCCATTAAGCATTTTTTAGGCAATGAATATAGCCCCCATTCATTGCGTAGATCATTTGCTTCGTTTATGCTAAAAAAAGGAGCATTGCCTAAAATGGTGCAAAGGCAAATGGGGCACTCTAGTATAGCAACTACATTTGCCTACCAGCAATTAGATGAAAATGAAAACTATCGAATTTATAGAAAAATAATGCTTAATAGTAAGTAGAATGCTTAAGAAAGACGTAGCTTTATATTCTAACTTACAGCTATTCATTAACGAAGTAAAAAGCACCACAAGTTAACTTGCGGTGCTTTCTATTGCCTTTTGTTAAAATTTGAGTAGCTAACTTAAAAAGAAAGGCTTTTAAATTATATATGATTAGCAATGACAAAAATACTAGTTATTCAACTGACATATGCTTACTTAAAAAAAACTAAATTTGCACAGCAAGTACAAGTTTAATTATGTACATTATGTGATTGATGAAACACATTGAGATGAAATACTAACTAAGTCAAACCTCAAAACCAATAAAAATAACATTAGCCCATTAAGACTTAAAGAAATTCTTGAAAGACTAATTGCAGGCTATGATATGAAAACTGTTTCTAACATCGTAGGGTTTAAATCAAGATCAATTTATAACTTATTTGACAGAATTAAAATTGAGACAAAGCGTGGTTATGCTAAATACCAAAAGAAATGTAAATTGTGTGGTATGGATTTAAAAGGCAAAACGATATATGTAATTAGTGCTCTCAAATTTTTAAACTTAATTGAAACAAGGAATGATTCAAAAAGATTAGAAAACAATCCTAAATTGCTGATGAAGCACATTGACTTTTTTAAGTTTTACGAGCAGTTACTATACTTTTATTTAAAGAATAGAAATAGTTTTAACTTGGAAAATAAAGCCGTTAAACAGTCTGTTGCTAGCATTATTTTTAAATACATAAGAAAACTAGAAGCACAAGGAAAACTTCAGAATTCATATATTCCATCAGTTCAAAACTTTTACCGTATATTGGCTAAACATAGTGTTTTTGGTCTAAAATTAGATATTCTTCCATATAAATCAAATGGCAAATATGGAAGCCGCACAACTGTAAAGCACGAAACCAAGAAAAAGACAATAGGAAAACTTATTACTGAACGTCCAGAATCAGTTAATTTAAGACTAAATGACAACGATTATGAAATGGACACTGTAATTGGTTTAAGATCTGACAATTATTGCGTTCTTACATTAATCAACAGAAAATCTAGAATGTTTTATTGCACTCTATCTAGAAGAAATGCAAAAGCAATAAAAGAAAATTTAGAGAAATTGATTAAGGACAATAATCTTATTATTGACACATTAACTATTGATAACGGAAGTGAAAATTACAAACTTCCAGAGATAGAATATATTAGAGAAATTTTTCATTGCCACCCTTATTCATCATCAGAAAAAGGTAGTATCGAAAATGCTCATAGACTATTAAGAAGATACGTTCCAAAAGGAAAATCTATAGATAGATATGTTGGTCAAGATCTAAAACCAATAGCAGATTTTATAAATTCACACCCAAGAATTTATAAAGGAATTTCTGGCTTTAAATGTGCTAAGCAAATGCAATAAAAATTAACATCAACACAAAATTCCGCACTTTTGAGTACTCAAAAGTATCTTTTCTTTATTCTTTTTTACTCTTTTAGTCATTCTCTTGTTAGAACTTCCAAAAATTGGTATTATTTTTCCGATACTCAAAAAAGGCGCTTTTTACTTTAAGAATTTATATTCTAACTTACAGCATCAATTTTATTTTGCAATCATAAAATTTAATTTATAATATTTTTGTTATGCGTCGTTAGCTCAGTTGGTAGAGCAGCTGGCTCTTAACCAGCGGGTCACAGGTTCGAGCCCTGTACGACGTACCATATCTTAAATATAATAGACCTTGGGCAATCAACTAAATGTTGATTGCTTTTAATTTATTCTAAAAAATTATTTTTTGGTATTATTTGAATAATATTATTGCTTGCATAATATAAGCAATAATTTCTAGTAAATTCAAGCTATTAATTATATATTTAACAACGGAGGTTATATGACGCCTACACGCATAATTCCAATAGGTGGAGTACAAGAAATAGGTAAATCAACTTTAATAATTGAGCACGGCAAGCATATTGTAATCATTGATGCAGGTATTAAATTTGCTGACACAGCAACAACTGGTATAAAAGGCATTGTTCCTGATTATAAATACTTAAAAGAAAGAAAAGACAACATCGAAGGTCTTTTTATAACCCACGGTCACGAGGATCATATTGGTGGTGTTGTTTATTTAGTTAAACAAGTTCATCTAAAAAGAATTTATGCTCCGAGAATAGCAATTCAATATTTAAAACTTAAATTTGAAGAGCACAAAATCACTCACAAAGTAGAATTTATTGAAATTGAAAAATCTGCTGTCCATGAATTTGGAAATGGTCAAGTAAAAGTAGATTTTTGAACAGCACAGCACTCAATTCCTGATGCTTTTGGTATCAGAGTTACTACTCCTAATGGCTCAGTTATGTGTACTGGTGACTTTAGATTTGACTATAACCCTATTGGTGAAATCTATACTGATTTTACTAAGCTTGATGCTATAGGAAAAGAAGGTCTTACCGTCCTATTATCTGATTCAACTAATGCCATGCGTCCTTTTCATTCACCAAGCGAAAATGATATCTTAATAGATATTGAACGTCATATGCGTTCAGCTACTAGAAAAATAATAGTTACTGCTTTCGCTTCTAACTTAACTAGAGTAAAAGCTATCATTGACCTTGCAGTTAAATTAAAGAAAAAGGTGGCTTGCTTTGGTCGTTCAATGGTTCAAGGCATCAAAATTGGCCGTAAATTAGGAAACATAAAAGCTCCCGCAAGCATTTTTGTTGAAAAAAGAGAAATATCAAAAGTTCCTGAGAATCAATTAGTTGTTTTAACAACTGGTAGCCAAGGTGAGCAATTAGCTGCACTATCAAGAATGAGCTATGGCAAGCATGCTAATATCAAAATAGAAAAAGGTGATATGGTTATCTTTTCATCAAACCCTATCCCTGGTAACAGAATGGTCGTTGAACTTCTTATAAACCGTTTAGCAAAACTAGGAGCCATTATCAAAGAAAATGGTCCAGATGGCTACTTGCACACTTCTGGTCATGCTTACAAACATGAACATGATAAAATCTTCCAGCTAACTAGACCTAAATTCTTTATGCCATACCATGGTGAATATAGAATGTGTGTAGCTCATGGTGAAAGCGCTGTGCGTAATGGTGTTAATAAAAACAACATTTTTATTCCTGAAATTGGTCAAGTGTTCAATATGATTGACAACCAAATTATTCCAACAACTGAAAAAATTGAATACGGCCCAATTTATATTGATGGAACAACCACTCTAAGTGTAACTGGAAGCACACTAAAAGAAAGAAGCGAACTAGCTAACAGCGGTTTTGTTAATATCATTATGACAATTGATAAAGACAAAAACGAAATAGTTGGCAGACCACATCTTATTAGCCGCGGAAGCTTCTATGTTAAAACTTCTTTAGCTTTAGTTGAAGAAGCTAAGCGTATAGCTCATGGTGCTGTGCTTTATCACATCAAAAATAGCCAAACTTGAAATATTGTTGAACTAAAACAATTAATAATAGATCGACTAGAATCCTTGTTTTATAAGGAAAAACGTCGTAGACCTATTATTATTCCTACTTTCTTGTTTACTAAAGAAGAAACTGACCCTCTTTTTGAAAAAGCAACAATTAAATTTGAGAACAAAAACATTGATTCTAAGAAAAGAGAAGCAAATCAAAAAGTTCTTAAAGAACTTCAAGAAGAGATTTTTGGAACTTCAAACGAATTTACAGAAGACTTCAGAGATGAAGTTGATGATGAATAATCCAATTTACTTATAAAAGCATCCGTTTTAGGGTGCTTTTTTTGAAAAAATCTGCCTGCTTTTCCATCCTTAATGCCTAAAATAACTAAATATATATAATTATCTAAGATTATTTTTATGCTTATTTTAAGGATATAAATGAACAGAACTGTAACTAAAATATTATCATCTTCAATTGCCACTTTGCCTATATCAATACCATTATTATCAGCTAGTTGTCAAAATCAAAATAACTCATCATTAATAAGTAGCACTAATACTCACGTTCCTGATATAAGGCATAAATTTGTTACTCCAGCAAGCTTGCCAAACCAAATTTTAAGCATGTTTCCTTCAATGCTTGGCGCTTTAATCTTAAATAACGCTGAAAAAGAAAAGAAGGCAAAAGAAGCAAAAGAGAATGGTGAAAAGAAAAAGACTGAATCAATTGCTTTTGAATCAGAAATTAAAGATGGCTTTGATTTTATTATTGAAAATCAAAAAGATCTTTTTGCAATTAGTACACCTTCTTTTGCTAATGGAATGGAGCAAATCTTTCTTAGTTTAAATCCTGAGTACACTTCTAGATATGAAGCTAAAATAGTTGGTGCCGGCTTTAACGACCTAGAAGGCACCTTAGCTCTTGCTGTTCAAATTCTTCATAAGCCTGAATCAAATATTGAGAACAATAAAGACAACAAATATGTCCAAAAATTAGAATTTACTGGCTTTAGGAAATTCGATGCATCAGATAGCAATAAAAATGTTATAAAACTAAATTATGGTAAGGAAAACTTGCTAAACTCATATGAAAGAGGAACTAGTCTTTACGAATATATTGCTAGAAAAGTACTTCGAAACCATATAAGTGATAGTCATACCCCTGTTGAAGTTACTGGCACAGGCTGAACAGTTATTAAAAGACTTCTTGCCCTGCCAAATGCATCAAGGCAAATACCTGTTAGTGCAAATGATTATCTTGATATATATAAAACCAATAACAACAAACTAACTCTCATGGATATAATATCACGTAAACATGGTGCAATAGTCTATCCATTTTTTGGTTTGTTTGAGGACTACCGTAACATCTACAATGATCCAACTGACGATAATTTAAAAGTTTATCTTTATAAAAACTCTAACAATCAAGACATTTTAAAGGTTAAAATGATTCTTGCTGTCAATGCCGGAATCCAAGACATATACACAAATATTGACAGAGACACTAGTGATAAACCTAAGATAACATTTACTTTAGAAGCAGAAGCCCCATATGATGAATTAATTCCAGATATTTCTGATAAAGTAGAAAATGTACTTAAACCTTCAAGAGGTTTTAGCTTTCCTTATTAATCTAATTTACAGACTTATAGTCAATTTGCAAGCAATGCTTGCACTTTTTTAAAATAATGCTCAGTCAGCTAATATGGCATAATTTCAAATAATAATCTATGATTTTAATGGAGATAAGTATGACAGAATCAAGCAAACCTAAAATCATTAATGAAACTAAATTTGTTAAGTCTTACTTTAATCAAGACTACTTTTTATGACACAGCTCTCAAGAATTTGAAGCTGATTATATAAATCCTTTAATCTTGCCAAATGAAAAAGATGAGTTATTAGAAGATGATGCATATGATGAATCAGATATAGGAAGTTCAATCTGAACTAGACTTATTAATGAAAATTTAGACACAAGTGTGCAAACTGTGAATGCACAATCCAATATTTTTGCAAGCATCCAAAACCAACTTAATCTATGAGCAACTAATGAGTTATTCAGCGGACTAAAATACAAAATTGTTTCTCCTAAAAGCGACCTAAAAGCCAGAATAAATGAAACAAATAAATTGCTTGCTGATTCTTCATGTGATGTGATTATAAATGGCTATTTTAGCTATGAAACAGGCGAATTCGTCATTTATACAAACCCTTTTGCTTTCAATAAATTACAAAATAAGCTATACCTATCTAAGCTTTCTACACATGTTAAAATTGACACACTTTTATCATTAAAATTCTCATATGAAATATTACAAAAACAAAAAATTCAAGTAAATAATGCATATGTAATTATTGTTGATTCACAAATGCCACAAACTCAAGGAATTTGTAAATTTGTATGCGCTGAATTATGCCATATGTCAAGAAATAAATATACTTTTGATAAAGATGCCTGGGATACTATAAAACAGGCTTTAAATGACAAAATCAACCCTTACTTTAAAGACAGAAAAGCGTTCCTTAGTTATATGAATCAAGGCTGAGCGCTAGTCAAAAATGAGCTTAGTTTTAATGAACACAATGGTAAATTGCCTAAGACATTTAATTATGTTGAATGTCTTAAAAAAAATTATGGATTAAAGTCAATTAAAAATGCCGACAAAAGAAATAAATTCTTCAAATTTGATGTTGATGAACCTTTTGATTCAGAGCTATATTTAGGTGATTTTGACAGAATCATCAACAGAATCATTAGTGCATATAACATAACCAAACCTGATCTAAACTTTTTTGATAAAAAAACTGATGATAATGCTGCGCTTAATAATGACTATAATCATTTTGGTAAAAATGATCTTTTAGCTAAAGACTATCTGCTTGCTTCGCTAGGCAAAGAAAACATTTTTAACAGACAAATTTTCTCTGACTTACGAATCAACCTTATAGCTAATAATAAAGCAGGCAGAACATTTAATAAAGCCAAGGAAAACTTCATTGAAAAAGTCCAGCAAGCCTATAAAACAGGCGATTTTGTCAAATCACTTGTTATTGAAAAATATCTAAGTGAGCTTCATATTAAGGACCAAAAAATAGTTTGATATGACTATGAATCGTTTATGAGTTTGTTGCCTGTGATTGATGATTTTTCGCCTTATTCACAAATAGTTAACCAAGTGTCAATCATTGATACAATTAATGGCAAAATTATCGAAAACACTCAAGAAGATATAGTTTATGATCCTAAAAATATATCAATTTTTAACCTCATTTCTATCTTAAAAAATTTATACGAGAGGCAAGGTGATAAATATATTGTCTATAACAAAGGTTTTGAAAATACACGTAACATGGAGATAGCTACATGAGCTCAGAATCATAATTCTGATGAATCATTTATTAAAGAGTTAGATGAAAAACTATCAATAAAGCCTGATGATGTAATGACTTTTGCTAACTATATTAATAGCAAAACTATCGATTTATATGAGTTATTTTCAAGGCCAAGCAAAAAAATGAAATTTGATGATGGCAAAATTTACCAAAATATTCATATTGCAATAGATGAATCTAAACTTAATTCTAATATTAAAAGCAAGCATAATTCAGTTACTGCTTTTAGCCAAAAAAGCTATATTATAGAACCAAAAGTTGATAAGCAACTTATTAATTTTACAATTAACAATGTTGATAACCAAACCTTAGATGGGCTAGAAAATCTTACTGAAGTTCAAACTTCAGCTTTGTCATCAATTCTTAATTTAAATGTGTTTTTAAAAGATTTAAAAGGTATGGGTTCTATTAAAAAAGTTGAGCATTTAATAACGTCTAAAAAGATTCAATTAGAACACATGATAACACCTTATCCTGATCTTAAAAAAGTTCATAATGGTTCAGAAGCAATGGAAATTGCTATCAAAAGATATGCTAATTTAATTGATGGCAATGTTTGGGAAGACAATCTTTCAAACTTAAAGAAATATTGTCACAATGACGTTTTAGCAATGATCATGACTTTTAATTTCATTGAAAAAATTGTTAGTGATATTTTCCCTGAAATAAATGAATTAAAATACACATTCAATAATAGTCATCAATACCTATTAAACAGGCATAAATGGCAAATTGAAGTTATTAATTATAAAGAAAGAGCAACCAAAAAATAGGCTGCTCTTTTATTGTTAGTATTAAATTACTTCTCAAGTTGTTCAAGGATCAATCACTTTAACTTTTGGTTCATCTTTGATCTTTAAACTTGGGTATAAGCCATCGAAGATTTTCACTTCTTCTAAAGAAGTCATTTTTGTTTTCATGTTTTTATTTTCTTTGAATTCCTTAACAATTGCTCCAGTGTATCATGATTCAAAAATGCTGTCATTAGATACTGATTGGTTCGCTATTGTTTTTGGCATTGGTGGAGTCATTGGAGATGTTTCCATTTTCTTTTCAGGAGTTGCTACTAAAGACTTTTTATCTTTTCCTTCCATTTTGCCTTCAGTTTTCTCCATTAAATTCTTTTTAGGAGTCATTTCCATTTGCTTTTCTTCTTTTTTCTCTACTTTTTTGTTCATTTCTGCTGTGTTATCAGTACATGATGCCGCCACTATTGGTGCAGCAAATAAAGTTGCAGGTGCTGCTAACAGCATTAATTTGTTTTTCTTCATTTTGTCCTCTCAAATCAAAATATAGAATAGTGAACTATAGTAAGTCCGCGAATTAGTATACTTAAAACACTTTCAACATATCTTAGTATGGAATACATTTCATATTTGTAGCAATATGTTTCCATACCTATTTTGAAAAATAAAAATCTGGGCGACCAGATTTACTATTTAAATTTTTCATTCAAAATTTTGAGTAACACTTCATTTGCTTTTTGTGGATTGACTTTGCCCCTTGAAACTTTCATTATGTTTCCTAAAGCAAATTTAATCACTTTTTCACTGCGTTCAGCATACTCTGACACTAGCGCTTCATTCTTTGTAATAATTTCATTAACTCACTTAATTATGATACTTTCATCGCTAATTTGTGCTAAATCATGTTCTTTAATTAATTGATTTATATCTCCATCAAAATTAGCTAATAAAGGCACTATTTTTTTAAATGACTTACCAGAAATAATTTCTTTATCTAATAAATCAATTGCTTTTTCTAAATCACTAGTTTTTATATTTAGTTCATATGCCTTAACATTTTTGCTATTAGCTAATGAAACAACTTCAGCGAAAAATAGCTTGCTTAATTTGTTTCTATCAGCATAATTAATAGAATCAAAATAGTTTGCTAACTCAATATCATTAGTTAAACTTTTGATATAAATGTCTTGAATTTCTTCTTTTTTATATCTGTTTTCTTTTTCTCAAGGTAGTTCATTTAACTTTACATTATTGATAAATTCGTCACTTAATTTAATTAATGGAATATTGGGCTCTGGAAAGTACTTATAGTCAATTGTGCCAGTCTTAGTACGCATTACAATTGTACCTTGAGTATCTTCATCATATCTCTTTGTTTGCTGTAAAATAGGTTCATTGGTCAAAACTTTCTGCTCTTGTAATTTTATTTCATATTCAATTGCATTCTTAATTGCCCTAAAGCTGTTCATATTTTTTATCTCAACTTTAGTGCCAAATTTACTATATCCTTTTGGCCTAAGTGAAATATTAATGTCAGCTCTTAGTGAGCCTTGCTCCATTTTTGCACTAGAAATATTTAATGAAAGTGCAATTCTTCTAATCATATCAACATAAGCAACAGCTTCATCAGCACTGCTTATTACTGGATTTGAAACTATTTCAATTAGTGGCACACCCGCACGGTTATAATCTAATTTAGTTTTTTCTCCATGATACTGTCTAGCTGTATCTTCTTCCAAATGAATTCTTTCAATACTTACTTTTTTAGTTCCTAAATTAGTATTTATTTCAACATATCCATTTGAACCAATAGGCCTATAAAACTGAGTTATTTGGTAACCTTTAGGTAGATCAGGATAAAAATAATTCTTTCTATCAAAGTGCAGCTCACTATCTATAGTCATATTTAGTGCTTTAGCTAGCTTAATTCCCGAAACAACGGCTTCTTTATTAAGCAATGGAAGAGTACCTGGATATCCCAAATCAATCTGATTTACAGTAGTGTTGGCTTCAGCATTAAAGTCAATTTTTGAAGGCGAAAACATTTTTGTTTTAGTATTGAGTTCAAGGTGAATTTCAATTCCAATAATTGCTTCAAAATTATTCATTACTCTCCTTTAAAAACTCTTCAATTCACAATGCATGTGATAACAATTTTTCATCTTCATAAATTTTTGAATCAATTGATAAATTAACAAATAAATTGTCTTTAATTCAAGGAATCGATAATGAAGGATTGCCAGCAAGATTAGCTCCAGTTAAAATATAGTCCATATAACCATGTAATTTATTTTTAGAATCATCAATATAAGGAGCATAATCAGCAGCACAAGGATAAATCACAATATCAAATCTTTTATGGATGCTATCAAGATGTTCTTTAATTAATCTTCTAACTTTTTGAGCCTTTAAAATCATCTCTTCTTGGTTTTTGGAATGCAAAAAGAACGATCCCAGTGCAAGTCTAAGTTGCACCATTTCACCAAAGCCTTCTGCTCTTGTATTTGTCATTATTTCTTCTCAATTACTGCCATCTTTTCTAGACCCAAAAGCAATGCCGTTTAGATTTGCTAAATTACTTGAAGCTTCAGAATAAGAAATAATTTCATAAACAGGTTTAATTGCTTTAAAAAGAGTTTCATTAATGTCAACTAATTCAACATTAGTTACATTTGAAAGCTCACTTATTAATTCTTTATATTTTTTATCAACAAACTCTTCAAGCCCATGCACATTAAGTATTCCTATTTTTTGTGGTTTAGCCTTCATAACATCATTAATTTTGATACTAAGGCTAGTCATATCTCTAGGATCTTTACCAAATGCTACTTGTGACAAAGTGGCTATATCACTTACATTATGAGCAAAATATGCAACAGTGTCTAAGCTAGAAGCAAATGCAAATAAACCAAATCTGCTTATTGCTCCATAACTAGGCTTAAATCCAACAAGTCCATTATAACTAGCAGGTAAACGCACTGAATCCCCAGTATCTGAACCTAGCGAAAATGCAACGTTTTTAGTTAAAGTAGCTGCAGATCCACTAGATGAGCCTCCAGCTAATCTACTTGAATCAAATGGATTGGTTATTAACCCAAAAGCACTATGCTTTCCGGTTCCCCCTAAAGCCAACTCATCACAGTGGACTTTAGCAACAGGCACTGCTCCAGCATCTAATAATTTTTGAACTACAGTTGCATTATAATGAGGCATGAAGTTTTCTAAAATTTTGCTTGAAGCAGTTGTTTTTTTGCTTTCAGTTGCATAGTTATCTTTAATAGTAAACACACATTCATTTAAGATGCCATCACCTACTCTTATCTTTTCATCATACAAACTAGAAACACAATTATTTTGGTTATTTTTTAATTCATCTAATGCTTTTTCAAAATTGCCTTTATTTACTAATTCCATTATTTTACAACCTTATTAGTCAATATATAGTCACTATCATAATCAGCAGCATTAGTTAATAACTCTTGTTTTTTAATAGAAACAATTGCTTCGTTTTCAACATCTTCTCTTAAAAAATCAGTGAACTTTTCTTCGTTTATATGGCTTAATGGTAGCACATTAGTTGTGTCAATATCTTTTAATCATGCAATTCTAGAATTTAAATCTGCTCAAAGCTCCATTATGTCGTCCATAACCTTGTCATCAATTTTAAACATTAATGATGATGCTATTTCTTTTAACTCTTCTCTAATATTTTCTTTCATATTGCCTACCATTCTTCCTTGCATTCAAATTCTTTGCCATTTAAATACTCTAAAGGCTTATCTAAATTATTAAATTTTAACTTATAGCAGTGTAAATAAACTCTTTTGGTTCCTTTTGCCTTTGAACCATATTTTGAATCGCCATATATTGGGTATTCAAGGTATTCTAACGTGGCTCTAATTTGATGTTTTCTGCCAGTAAATAATTGTGCATATAGTTTATTGTCTTTTTTAAAAAATCTGGTCTTTGCCATCTTATCATCAGGATGCTGCATATTCTTAGTTGCCACCATTTTTTGCTGCAACTCATCATGATGAACATAAACAGAAACAATTTCATCATGAGGATTATAATCGCTTTTTAAAACATAAATTTTGTCCAAAAACTCTGTTTTACGGTTTAATTCTGCTAATGCTGGATAATTTTTAGCATACATTATAAGTCCACTGGTTCACTTATCTAGTCTGCCTACATGACTAGGTCTAAAAGCTGAGTTTTGCTTAAATTTCAAATAACTGAAAACTTGATTATCCAAACAATTAGAATCCCCGTGCACTATAGTCCCTGCTTTTTTATTAATAAGCAAAATATTGTCATCTTCATACACAATATCGGAATCCAATTTTCATGAATTATCATAGATAACAAATGATGGCTCATCCTTTATGCCATAAATAATTATTTCATCCCCTGTTTTAACAACATAATTACTGTCAGCGATTCTTTTATTATTTACCTTAATGCTTTTTTGACGAAAAAGCCTATAAATTCGGCCTTCTGGTAGTTTTTTAAAAAGAGAACTAATATATTTTATTAACTTTCTCCCATTATCACTGCTTTGGGCAATGAACTTATGCACAGTGCTCCTCCTTATTCAACATCAACTCTTATGCCGTCAAATAAATTAAAGTCTTTTGCTTCATTTTCTGTTCCATCAGAATAGTTAAATTCAGTTAGTTTAGGCAACTCGTAAGTTGACTTTAATTTAAAATAGTCATAAAACTTGTTGGTCACACCATAAAGAATTGGATTCCCAGGAGTAGGGCTAATTCCAACTTCTTCCACAACACCTTTAGTTAGTAATGTGTTCAAAACTTGTTCACTAGCAACACCTCTTAAATTGTTAATTTGTGAACGTGTAACAGGTTGCTTGTAAGCAACAATGCCAGCTACTTCAATAGCAGCATTTGATAAACGATGTTTTTTAACAACTTGCACCATTTTAGTTATGTATTCCTTGTAAGCTTCTCTAGTTGCTAATTTAAACACCTCATTGAAATTAACGACTTTTAGCGCTCTATCTTCGTCGTTGTATGCTCTAACAAAATCATTCATAACTTTTCTAGCTTCAGAAATAGTGTTTAATCCAAAAATGTCCTTAACTTGCTCTAAAGTAAGACCTTCATCGCCTTGAACATATAATAATGCTTCCAAAATCTTATTTTTCATACTCTGGCCCCTTTTCAAACCTAATTTCACCAAATTGACTATCTTGATACATTCTTATAATTTGTCTTCTTGATAAATCAAGCACAGCTAATAGTGTAATTACAAAATGATTCAAACTAGGTTGTCTAAAAATCATGTCAAATGTTACTTTGTCACAAGAATCAAATAAGTTTAAAATAAATGGTATTTGATCTTTAGGTGTTAGATTAAAAGTTTCTAATTTTGTTCTTCTAAGCTGCTGCGCATATGTTCTTTCAAACATTTTTCTTAAAACAGTAATTAACTTAAGCGGATTGCTTGAACCATCTAGTGCACTTTTATCATCGTCAACCAAAAACTCGTCAATGTTGCTAGGACTTTTAATAAAAATCTCTTTTCTAGACTCTTCTTGCTCACGCAATACCTTAGCAGCTT
Source organism: Mycoplasmopsis agalactiae (assembly GCF_000089865.1). Lineage (GTDB taxonomy): Bacteria > Bacillota_I > Bacilli_A > Mycoplasmatales > Metamycoplasmataceae > Mycoplasmopsis > Mycoplasmopsis agalactiae_B. Next base: position 969,329 of record NC_013948.1, read on the forward strand.
CTTTGATTTGTTGGTATTCGTAGAGTCTACGAAGCAACTCGCGTTTATCTTCTTCAATTTCTGGTTTTTGCTCAGGAGTAAATAACAGCATTTTAGTTTTAAGCGCTAATAATGTTGCAGCCATAACTAAATAATCACTTGCCACATCAATTTCATTTTCTTGCAAATCATCAATTATTTTTAAGTAAGCAGTAGCTAATTCAAAAACGTCAACATCCATTATGTTTACATTTTTTTCTTGAACTAAAGCTAGTAATAAATCTAAAGGTCCATCAAAGTTTTCTAACTTAATGTCAAACTTATTTTCACTATTTGATTGCAAGGCTTCATTATTCATTTCTTAAAGCTCCTTTAATCATGCCTTTTACATTTTCAGCGATAACTACAGGCTCCATTGTAATAAATGATGCTGGTTTAAGAGCGGGTAAAAATGTAACTTTGATCTTGATTGACTTCATTCTTTTCACATTCAAGCCATCACGAGAATCTGAAATAGCAACAGGCACAATTGGTAAATAATTACTTACTGCAACCTTAAATGCTCCTGCTTTAAAATCGCCTAATTCATCTTCTACAACTCTAGTTCCTTCAGGGAAAATAACACCACAAGTTGAATTCTTTTTAACGAAAGCTCCAAATTCATTTATCTTCTTAATGCCATCACGTGGATTGTCTCTGTCAACATAAATAGTGTCAATTAAGCTTAGTAAATTTCTGATAGTTCTTTTTTTGCTTAACTCAATTTTTGCTAAAAATGTTGGAATTTTATTCCTAACATTCTCTTCTTTAGTTTGCTTTCTAAGCGCACATAAAACTAAAACTGGATCAATGTTTGATTTATGATTTGGAGCCAAGATTACAGCACCTTTGGGAATATTATCATATCCTTCAACAACTAATTTGACACCATAAAGTCATAGGAAAAATCTAGCTTTTTTCAAAAGCCAGTCATTTCTTTGCTGTGGATGATAAAATGATGGATCTTTTCTGTACTTTCTAGCAAAAGCATTTATTCTTCACCAGTATCATAAAACTAATCATCAAAGGAAGATCATTTTTATTATAAACATATTACGCTCCTATTTTTTCATTACTACTGCTATTATTAAGTCATCTTCGTCGGTGGTCGATATCATAAAATCAGAATGTATGTAAGCCCCTTGCTTTTTTATAATTGTTATCTTATCAAAAGCAGGTATTGCATTATCAGCCTTAAACATAGCCTCTTTAATACACCAACGGGTTGCTAAAAACTTTTGTTTTTCATAATCTGATTTTAATTCATCAAACTCAATAAACTCTTCAGCGCTTAAAATACGTATAATTGTGCTTTTTTTAAGCTCTTGAAAACGGCTTATTTTTGTCATATCTAAGCCTATATTATGATTAAACATAATAAAATTATAAATTAATTGAAATTTTATTTTTCTATTAAACAAAAAGCATATATTATTTAAATTTTATTAAGCCTTTTGCTTCATTGATATCAGCCCATAAATAAAAAATAATTTGCCTGTTTTATAGGCAAATTAGGAAAATTTGTGTTATTCGAATTCATTCGATTTATTTTTGAAAATAATATTAATTGGACAGCCAGTGTACTCAATGTTTTGTCTAATTTGTTTTTCTAAAAACCTTTGGTAACTGAAGTGAACAAATTTTTTGTTATTAACAAAAAAGATAAATGTAGGAATTTTATTTTCAGTTTTTCTAGCAAAGTAAATATTTAATCTTCCGCCATTATATGGAGGCGCTGGTTGAATTAATTGACTTTCTCTTATTAAGTTAGTTAAAACTGAAGGTTTAATTTCTCTTTCTAAGTTTTCTTTCACTTTTAAAACAATGTCAATAAGTTTGTCAATTCTTGAACCTGTCTTAGCAGAAATAAACTCAACAGGTACTCATGGTACAAAATGAAAACGGTTCTTTAACTTTTTCCTATATTCATTCATTGTGTCTTGAGTTTTATTAATTAAGTCTCATTTATTAACACATATAATTATTGGTTTATTGTTCTCAAGTGCATATCCTATTATTCTCGCATCAAAGTGGGCCAACTCTCTAGTTGAGTCAATTAATACTATAGACAAGTCAGATTCGTCAAGTGATGACATTGCTCTTTTAAGAGCTAAGTGTTCAACAATGTCATCAATTTTGCTCTTTCTAGTAATTCCAGCAGTATCAATTATCTCAATTTTGTGTCCTCTTAATTCAACCACACTTTTTACACTATCTCTAGTTGTGCCGGCAATATCAGACACAATTGATCTATTTTCATGAGTAATAGCATTTAAAAGCGAGCTTTTTCCAGAATTAGGTTGTCCAATAATTGAAAGCTTAAAATAAGGGCTAACATTGTCTGTATCAAAGTTTAAATATTTAAGACATTGGTCTAAAACATCACCAATTCCATTTCCATGAAGCGCACTAATTCTAAAAACATGATCAGCGCCTAATGAATATCAGCCATAATCAAATTTTGAAATATTATCAAGCTTATTAGCAACAACAATAATAGGCTTGCCAGACTTTTGCAACATACTATAAATCATCTTATCATCGGAAGTAATAGCAGCTTGCCCATCGACAATAAAAATAACAACGTTTGCTTCTTCAATAGCTATCTTGGCTTGAATTAATATTTGATCTTGGAAGTCTTTTTTCTCAATTTGAATACCACCAGTATCAATTACATTTATCTCTTTACCATTTCATGTAAATGATTCATAAAGCCTATCTCTAGTTACTCCAGGCCTATCAAAAGTTATTGAACTTCTTTTACCAACAAGCCTGTTAAATAGGGTGCTTTTACCAACATTAGGTTTTCCAATAATTGCAATTACATTCTTTTTCATAACTACATTCTTTCTTTTGCTAAACTAACAATTTTATCTACAACTTTCTCAAAATTCATATCTGTTGAATCAATTACAATTGCATCATCAGTAATATGAAGCGGGTCAGTTTCTCTATGTTGGTCAGCATAGTCTCTTGCTTTAACTTCTGCTAAAACCACATCATAATTAGTCTCAAAACCTTTATCTTTGTTCTCAAGTGCTCTTCTTCTTGCTCTTACTTCAGGAGTACCGGTAAGAAAGATTTTTAATTCAGCATGTGGCATTAACTTAAAAGTTGTATCACGGCCGTCCATAATATACCCTTTAGATTTTTTAGTTATTTTATGAATAAAATCAACAACATAATGCCTAATTAATGGGTATTGAGCAACTTTTGAGGCAGCTTTTGCTACTTTATCATCCCTAATTGCATCCGATACATTTGTGCCATTAAGAAAAATGTTTTCGTGCTCATCTAAGTCAATTTCAATCTTGCTAAGCATCTTAAAAACTTCGCTTTCAATTTCAAAATCAACATTCATTTTGATTGCACTAAGAGCTATTGCTCTATAAACACTTCCGCTGTTTATAAATACATAATTTAGTTTTTTGCTTACCTCTTTAGCAACAGTGGATTTACCAGCTCCGCATGGTCCATCTATTGCTATATTTATTTTGTTGCTCATAAAAACTCCCTGATTTAAATTACATTATTTAATTATAAATTAAATAAAAATCTTAAGTGCTATAAAGACAAGAAATGCTTAAAATTCCACTTTATTTATAACTACTTCTGTTGTGTTTGTAAATGAAATAGTGTCTTCAGTAAAAGAAGAGCCACCATCATAAAAATCATTATTTTGAACATTAATTAAAGACAGTATTTCGTTTGATGAAAACGAAATATTTTTGCTTATGCTTTTTAAGTCAAAAGCAATATCAGTTTTTGTTTTTAAATAATTAACATCGATTAAATACTTATCAATATTTGTATAATCAACCTGTTTTATAGTGTTTTTGGTAATATTACTTATATCAACAAGTGGAATTTTTATACTTTCATTAATATGTTTGAATAAATCATAATTTGGCATTAATTTATTAAAAAAACGGTAATGAGCTTCTAGTTCTTTATTTTCTTTTAGAAGACTTTCAAACATGTTTTTCTCACTGTATACCGATAAATCAAAAGAATCTAAAATGGGCTTGTTATTGTTTTCTTTCATATTTAAATTATATTTTGATTTGTATCTTGAATAAAAAATGTTTTACATTTGCTCTTAAAAGCAAAAAAATCAACCTCATAGATTGACTTTGTAATTATTTGAAAAGAAATAAACATAAACAGACACATAATTTGGTCAGTCTAACATTTTATTTAGATTTTTTTCCAAGCTTATCTTCTGAAACACCTCATATTTTTGATAATTTTTCAACATCCACCTTAGGAGCACTTTTAAACATGTTGTCTGTTTTGACATTAGAATTTAGTTTTCATTTGCTTAAATCACGATTAAAATTCTCTGTATCTCCAAACATTAAGTACATATTCTTTACATTTGATACATTTCAATTATCAATATTTCCATTAAATGAAGTTGCCTCTTGAAACATAGATTCCATATCTTGAACATTAGATGTGTTTCATAAATTTAAATCTTGGTTAAAAGATGATGCCCCTGCAAAAAAACTAGACATCTGTGTAACATTTGAGACGTTTCAATTATTTAACGGACTATTAAATTTAGCTGCTCCATCAAAAACACCTGACATATTTCTTACATTTGAAGTGTCTCAATTTGAAATGTCTTGGTTAAATTCTGCAGCATATGAAAAAGCTTCAGAAATGTTATTTACATTTTTAAGATTTCATTTATCAATATTATTAATTGTTGACGACTTCAAGTAATGAAATGCATGAAAGAGCGAATTAATTTTCAAAGGTAGATTCTTGGGAACTTCAACAGTATTTTTTGGCATTGTCGCAATGGTAATGCTGTTTTTTGAAGCATCTTTTGAATATCCAATTTGCTTAACAAATATTTTGTCATTAGTTTTGTTTATATCATCAAATTTATTATCTAAGCTTATTTTAATTGTAGAATTGCTGTCCTTGACTGCATACTTAGTCACAACTTTGTCTTTAAAAACAGTTCCAAGCGTAACTTCAAACAAAGTTGAGCCTAAATTTAATTTAATCTTGTTTTTGCCACCACTAGTATCTTCATGCAGAAGTTTATTTTTGTTAGTTTCAGCTAGTTCCAAGTTGTTGATTTTTTCATCTTTTGCATAAACATTAATTTGATCATAAAAATCTTGTAGTGAGTGAAAAGCAGCAAAAGCATCTTTTAGCTCACTAACAATTTTTTTCACCTTTTCAGCATTTTCCTTGTTAACCTTCTTTTCATCTTCAGTTTCCACTTTTTCTTTGTTTATAGGGTTATCCTCTGTGTTCCTGTTTGATTGATCGCCTTGTTCCGTTTTTGAATGGGGGGGGGGTTATATTTTTATTATCTCCATTACCGCCATCCATATGATCAGTTTGCGGTTTAGTAATTATTTCAGTACTGTTATTGCTTTTATTATCACACGATGCAGCAATCAAAGGAATTGTTGTGATTGACAAAAAAGCACCACTTAAAAATTTAATTTTCTTGTTCATATTACCCTTACTTTTTTTACTTTACTGTTTGTTGTATTAAATTTGCATAATCTAAACTATTTTTAATTCTTAAAATATTCACAAAAAATATAGCAAATTTTTTGCCTTTTTAAAAATTTTTAATTTTAGTAAATAATTCTTTAAACCCTGTTTTATAGATACAAAAACACAAGCTAGTTTGCTTGTGCTTTTGCTATTTTGCTTTTTTAAACTCATCAACAAAGCTTTTGTTTACATCATCACTAAAGCCTTCTAACACTTTAGCAACTTCTTTAAATTTAGCAGATGAATACTCGGGAATCTTAACACTAAGAGTTATTATTAAATCACCCTTGTGACCGTTTTTGTCTCACATTCCACCATCTTTCACCTTAATTTTAGTGCCATCATTATATGAATGTTTCATTCTTACAGCTTTTAATCCACTTGGTGTTGGCACAATAATCTCATTTTCCTTAATAATGTCTAAAAATGAAACAGGGAAGTTTTCTAAATGTAAGTTAAGACCTTCTCTAACATAGTATTTATGAGGCTTAATTGACACTACAACATACATATCACCAGGCTCGCCACCATTAATACCTTTTTTACCATATCCAGGTAGCTTAATTCTATCTCCATTAATAAAGCCAGGCGAAACCTTGATTGTTACTTGTTTATCTTTTTTAATATATTTAGCACCCTTACACATATCGCAGGCACTTAAAATAATTTCACCTAAACCATCACACTTAGAACAAGCACCCACCATTTCAACAATTCCAAATGGAGTCTTTCTCCTACCTACTTCCTTACCGCTACCATTACACTTGTCACAAATTTTAATATTTTTGGCTTCAGCACCTTTACCAGAACATTTAGGACACACTTCATACTTGCTTAATGTCTCTTTGAACTCAACCCCGGTAATTGATTCGTTGAATGTTATTACAATGTTTGAGTAAACATCCATTCCTCTCTGTTTCATAGCACTTTGCGACGATCTACCACTTCTGGCACCACCTGAAAAGCCGCCTGAAAAGGTTGAAAAAATATCACTAAAAATATCCTGAAAACCTGAGCCAAAATCAGCAAAGCCGCCATTCATATTAAAGCCTCTATTGGCTGATCCAACACTTCCATATCTGTCATATTCATCTCTTTTTTTAGGATCAGACAAGACTTCATATGCTTCATTAATTTCTTGCATTTTTTGATCGCTTGTGCCATCTTTTAATTTATCAGGATGATACTTCATTGCAAGCTTACGGTAAGCAGCTTTTATTTCTTTATCGCTAGCTTTTTTATCAACACCTAGTATTTTGTAGTAATCTTTATTTGCCATAACAAATAAATTTTAGCATATTTGTATTTTGAGTGCTAAATTATTATTAATTTGACTTATTTCAACTATAATGTTATTTGCGCCATCATAGCTCAGTAGGTAGAGCACATCCATGGTAAGGATGGGGTCGCAGGTTCGATTCCTGTTGTTGGCACCATTTCATTTGAATGACTTACATATAAGCGGCCTTCCGCTTTTTTATTTTTTCTAACTAATAATAAATGTATAAAATTATCATTATGAAGAAAAGTATAAGCGTGCTAAGAAAAGAGTCTCAGATTAAAAATTTTATTTCAACAATAATAACTAATGAACTAACAAATGCTAACATTTACAATCCAACAGTAACTGACGTTGTGCTCTCAACTGACCTGAGTCATGTTAAAGTATTCTTAGCTTTTAGTTCAAAAGAAAATGATGGCCTTGATGCAGTTAAAAATGCATCAGGTTACATTAGAAAAATGCTTTCAAAGACTCTAAACTGAAGAAAAATTCCTGAGCTTCATTTCTATATTGATGAAGTAGAAAAAAAGGCTTTTGAAATTGATCAAATTCTTAATTCATTAAAAAATGAATAATAAAAAATAATAGCGAATACTCTTCGCTATTTTCATTAACTTTATTGGTGCCAGTTACGAGGATCGAACTCGTGGCTGCTGGTTACGAGTCAGCTGCTTTACCACTAAGCGAAACTGGCATAAATACTAAGGTACATAATTGTATTAAATATCTTAGTAAATATTTTAATAATTAAACTGTTTTTAATAAGATAACTTGTTTCTTGCCTTTTTTAAAGAAAGCATATTTACCTTCAAACAAACTTGGTCTATAAACTGTATCAAATTCAATTTCTTTGTTATCAATTTTTAAGGCTTTGGCTTGTATAAACTCTCTAGCTTCTCTGTTAGAAGAAATAAATTTATTTTTAATTAAAGTCTCAATTACTGAATCACCTTGTTTTATAGGACAAGTCGGCAAATAGTTTTCAATAATTTCTAAATCATTGAGCGTTAAAACACTAGTATCAAAAGACTTATCAAACAAAATTTTTGTAATATTTTTGGCTTGTTTTAGCTCATTAGCGCCAAAAATATTTTCAACAACTTCACTAGCTAAAAACCTTTGCGCCTCTTGTGCTGATGGATTAGCAAAATGCTTCTCTAAAACCTCATTAATTTCACTAACACTTTTAAAAGAAAATCAATATAAAAGCTCTTTAATTCTGGAATCATTTTGTGAGAGTAAATATTGATACATTTTAAATGGAGAACACATGTTTTTATCAATTCATAAAGCTCCACCACCTGTTGACTTACCAATTTTTTTGCCATTTTCATCACTAAGCAAATTAACAGTCACTCCAACTGCTTCATGTTTATCACCAACAACTTTAGAAATCATATCAATTCCAGTGACAATATTGCCTCATTGATCACTGCCACCCAGCTGAACTTTAATTCCTAATTCTTGATAAGTTTTTAAAAAGTCAAAACCTTGCAACAGCTGATAAGTAAACTCAGTAAAAGAAAGCCCTTTTTGAATTCTTTTTTGCACAGATTCTTTGGCCATCATATATGAAACATTAACTAGCTTTCCAACATTTCTTAGAAACTCTAAAACATTCATATCTTTGTAAAAATCATAATTATCAATCACTTCTAAATCAAACGATTCTAATTGTGCTTTTATTTTTGACTTGTTTTTATTAACACTTTCATTGTCTAATAAAACTCTTTCTGAATCCTTAAAAGATGGGTCACCAATCATTCCTGTTGCCCCACCTAAAACTGCATAAGTTTTAAAACCGTATTCCTTAAAGCGCAATAAAACAGAGATCAAAATATAATTTCCTAAATGTAAACTCTCTGCTGTTGGATCAAAACCTACATAAACGCCTGTTGTGCTTGGACTAAGATTTGCAAACTTATCCTTGTTGCTAATATCTTTTAAAATTAGTCTTTCTTCCAAATCTTTAAGTATGTTCATAACTCTCCTGCTACAACAAGTCACTAACTTCTAATCCTAAATATGAATCATCACATTTTTGCAATAATTCATCTAATTTTTTAGCTTCAGCTTCACTAAATCCTAAACTTTGCGCACTGCACAACATTCCATAACTTTTAACTTCTAATATTTCGCCCTCAGTGATTTTTAATCAATTTGCAGTTATTGAACCGGGTAAACATCACACAAAATATTTGCCTTCAGTTGTGTATGTAGTATTAGTAATTATTTGTCTTTTAGCATCCTTAAAATCAACTTCCAAAACAAATAATTTTTGGCTTTTTGGATGCACTTCTCTTTTAATAATCTTCCCGATTGCAAAGTGCTTAATTTTTTGAATTTTATACTTATTATTTTTGCTTAATATTAAGCCTTCTAACTCGCTAAATTCATTAGCTTTCAAAACCTTAAAATTTTTGCCCAAATCAGCTGTTTTATAGTTTAATAAGTTCACTGATGATACATTAAAATCTTCATCACGAAACACAACCATATCATCATAAAAATCAGCTTGTGAATCATTTATAGTTGTATTAAAAAATGCAATAGCATTATTTTCAAATTTGCTACTTATATTAAATAAAATTGCCATGTCTTAATTATATAAAAACTTTAAATTATTTAATTTATATGTTTTCTTATATAATGTTGCTATGAAATATGCAATAGTAACTGATTCGTCAATCGGGCTTACAAAAGCACAAACCGAAAAATTAGGTTGACACTTTTTGCCCCTTAATTTAGTTATTGACGGTGTAAATTATGCAGATGGAATTGATATTACATCTGACACATTGTTTGAAAAATTTACATTAGAATCTGATGTTAAATCATCAATGTTTAATATGCAATATGCAATAGATTTGTTTACAAACTTGTCTAAAGAATATGACATGATCTTTGTTTATCCAATCTCACAACATTTATCAAACTCATATCAAGCTCTTAAAACAATGGAAAAAGATTTTGACAAGCTTAGAGTTATTCAAAGTAAACAAGTCATGATGCCTCTATTATGAGACGTTATTTGATTCGACCATATGCTTAAAACTGACTCTTCTAAGTACGAAGAGTACATTAATCATCTAGAAAACCCATCATGAGCGCACTCAGTTTCTGTTATTCCGAAATACAACAGATACTTAGTAAAAGGCGGTAGATTACATCCTGCTGCTGCACTAGTTGCTAGAATGCTTAAATTAGTTCCTATTATTAAATGAGAAGATGGCCAACTAATGAAAGAAAACATTGGCCGTAACTTTGAAAAAACTGTTTTAAAAAACCTTACTCAAAAACACGAAAGTTTTAAAGTTCCTTCTGGCTTTACTCTTACACCTGTTATTATTCACCAAGGTGTATCAAAAAGTGATTTAGATGAATACAAAAAACTTGTGCACCAATACTGAAACAAAGATCCTATGATTTTTAGTTTCTCGCCTGTAATAGAAATACATACTGGCCCAGAAACTCATGTTCTAGGCCTTATGCTTTTCCCAACCGATTTAATGAATGTCTTAAAAGAAAAATTATCTCTTTTAGGCCTATGAAACAGTTAATTAAGTAAATTAATAAGCTTATAAGGCTTATTTTTTATTCTAAAAAAGAAATAAAAAAATGGCAGGAGTGACAGGATTCGAACCCATAACACACGGGGTTGAAGCCCGTTGTTCTACCGTTGAACTACACTCCTACAATTTAAGTATGCTAATTATACTTAAATTATTTTAAAAGTTTATTAAAAACTTGTTCTATGTCTTTTACCTTTTTGATGTTTTTTAAATCATCATCAGGGATCATCACATTATATTTCTCTTCTAAATCAAAAACTAATTCTGCTAGTGATAAAGAATCAATTTTTAATTCTTGGAAAGTCAATTCAGGATTTATTTTAATTTTGGTTAGCTTTTGAATTCTATCCATTATGTCTTTTAAATCTTTTTCTTGCATACGCATATTATAAAAGAATTTTAATTATCAAAATAACTTTATTTTCTATCTTAAATCTTCATAACTAATGAATGCGAATCTGTCTTTTAATGACATGTCTTTTACAATTTTTGCCCCATCAATTTGCTTTCATCTATCGATGTGTTTTGGATTTATTTCAAAAGCCAAAATCCCACCTTCATTTAAGTAATGTTTTGCTTCATTTAAAATTTTTTCATAAAAATATCAGCCTGAATCTTTAGCAAACAGTGCGATTTCTGGCTCAAATTTTTTTACAGATTCGTCTACATCTTTATCATCATAATCTAAGTATGGAGGATTAGACACAATTAAATCAAATTTGCCTTTTATATCATTAAAACAGTCACTTTGGACAATTTGAATACCTGTAGTATTCTTAAAATTTAATACTACATTTTCATTAGCTTGCATAATTGCTTCATTATCAATGTCACTTAATATGACATTTATTGAATCTAAATTCTTCTTTAAAGCTATTCCAATAAAACCTGAACCGGCACACAAATCTAAGACCTTCATTCCTGGTTTTAAATACTCATTTAAAAGTATATAAACTAACTCTTCTGTTTCATATCGCGGTATCAAAACCTTGTGATTTAGATTGATTCTAACATTTGCATACTCGACATATCCCATTATGTATTGAATGGGATATCCTTGGTTTAATTTTTTAAGCTCCAATGAGCTAACTTTTAATTCAAGTCCATAACGCTTTTTTTCTAAAAGCAAGTCTTCAATAGTGGGCATTAAAATCCACTTTCCTTGATTTTTTGGTTTTGTTCTTCAGCTAAAAGAGCATCAATTATAGGTGTTAGCTTACCTTCCATAATTGGTTTTAAGCTAGTTGAGAAACTAATTCTGTGATCTGTAACTCTATCTTGTGGATAGTTATAAGTTCTTATTTTTTCACTTCTATCACCATGTCCAGCTAGTTTTCTATATCCGGATTCTTCTTCGGCTTTCTTTTGCATTTCTAAATCATATAGCTTAGATTTTAAAATTGTTAAAGCAGTTTCACGGTTTGCAATTTGACTTCTTTCATCCTGAGAAGTTACAACAATATTGGTTGGCAAGTGTGTAATTCTCACAGCTGAATCAGTTGTATTAACCGACTGACCACCAGCACCACTTGAACGAAATACATCTATTTTAAGGTCACTTGGTTTAATTTCTATTTCTACTGAATCATCAATTTCTGGCATAACTGTGACAGTTGTTGTTGAAGTATGAATTCTTCCTTGTGACTCAGTTACAGGCACTCTTTGTACTCTATGCACACCTGATTCAAACTTAAACTTTGAATATGCTTTCTCACCTTTTATTGAAAAGACAATTTGTGAAAACCCGCCTGCACTAGCGCTATTAGTTGATAAAATTTTTAACCTAAATCCAAGTTCATCAGCAAATTTGCTGTACATTCTGAATAAATCTCCAGCAAATATATTAGCTTCATCTCCGCCAGCAGCTCCTCTAATTTCTACAATGATGTTTTTATCATCATTTTCATCTTGTGGCAGTATTAAAATCTTAAGTCTTTCTTCTAATTCTTCTAATTTAAGGGAGTTTTCGTCAATTATCATTTTAGCAAACTCTACTTCTTCTTCACTCTTAGACTCAAGCATAATTTTAGCTTGCTCAACATCTTTTAAAATGTTTTCATAAGTAATAAATTTTTCTGAAATCTCTCTAATTTTTGCAATTTCTTTATTAATTGCTGAGTATTCTTTTATGTTGCTAATAACTTCAGGGTCATCAATTTTCTTTAATAATTCTAAGTAACTTTGTTTGATTTCAGATAGCGATTTAAACATTGTCTTTTCCATAGTTTTTATATTATATTGAAAATTTAAATATTTTAACAATATTTAAATTGAAGCTACTAATTTGACTAAAAGCGTTGTTTTATAGGCCTGCTTATTAAAAAAATCAGGCAATAATTTTGCTCTGATTTCTTATGTTAATAATTTGTATATATTTCTAAAACTTTTGCTCTGGAATATATAACTTTCCATCAACAGAGGCTACATTACTTACTGTAATTAGGGCTTCAGCATCGGCTGTTCTTACTTTTTTAATCAGTCTTGGAATTTGTCTATAAAGCGTAATAGAAGACAAAATTTGAAGCTTGCTTCCTGAATAACCTCCTTCACCATTTTGCAATGTGAAGCTGTTAATTGTTCTTTTATCAGTAATAATCGCTTTTCTAATTTCTTCCATCTTGTGAGAGTAAACCTTGAACTGTACAATCTTAAATCTTGGGAATAAATTATTTAAGTAAATAACAAATATAAAGTTACATAAGTAAGTTGACACAAAGTTAGGTGAAAAATACAAATCAGCTTGTCATCTAAGCTCACTGATTGCCTTAACTGCAGCTAATTCAGCAGCGCTTAATGAATTTTTAACTTCAGCAATCTCACTAATAGTCTTAAAGTCATTAGCAATCATACTTCCTGGAATATAAGTACCGATAACAACACTAATTAGAATAATTATTATGTTTATGTATCCATTTATTGTGCCAAAATTCTTTTGTTTATAAACAGACATATATTCGCCAATTATCCCTGTAACACCTGCTGATCCGCCAATTATTGCAATGATTGCAAAAAAGTAAGCTAACAAAATACCATAAATGATTGCAAACAAAATTTGAACAATCGTGTTGCCACCATCATTTCATTGTAATGGCAATAGTTTGATTAAATCATTAATATTTTCGCTATTTCAGCCTGCATGATTAACTAATGCAACCTTCATATTTTCGGTTATTTCAGGGTGGTTAAATTTACCAAAAAGTGTGAATTGGTTTAATGCAGGAATTTGTCCTAATCCTGCTGAAACTAAGCTACTTAAGACCAAAAATTCAAGTGATAATAAAATATATACTTTTCCTAATTTCTTTCATCCAAAAACAAATATTGGAATGCTTAAAACTAAATATAAAATTCAGAAAAGTGAGTGGTCTATAGCATTCATTATTGGCTTAGTAATAGCAGCATTACTACGCAAACTAGTTACAACAATTTTAGAAATAGCTTGTCCAAAGGCAGCTAGCCCAAAATTATATATTCCAGGGTTCTTAACTAAAAAGATACCTACAACTCCAAATAAAATAGCTAGTCCTGCTGTTATGAGCCCTAATTTTCAAAGTGGCATCAAGGCATAGAATCTAGATAATTGGAGAACAAAGTTAGACATTTTTGTGTATCTATATTGTGTATTCTTTTTGTCCACAATCTTCTTTTTATTGTGGTTTTCGTCAACTAATTGATTTGCAAGTGCTGAGTTCTCATCAACAGATTCAGGTTTATTATTTAACACTTCATTTGCATTAAACTCTTTTTGAGAATCTTTTGTTTCATTTGTAACTTTTTTATCTTCTGTTTCATTGTTCATTGTATGCCTCCTTTCGCTCAAATAAAGAATAAAAAAAATATGCTTTATTGCATATAAATTATATTAAAATAGGCTTAAAAATCAAATAAAAGCACTAATTTGGGAAAAATTCAAAAATATTTTTTCATATAAGTTGATAGCCGAACTAGTGCTTTTTCTGTCACTCATTTTTCTGCTTTTTGGTATAATTCATTATATTTATTTATACATATATGTATAAATCTTTTGGAGGTTGTATGGAAAAACTAGAAAGTACTAACCAAGATAATCAAAGCAAAAATAACAGCTATAATGCAAGCAGCATAAGAGTGCTAGAAGGCCTAGAAGCTGTTAGAGTCCGTCCTGGAATGTATATTGGTACAATCACTGATAAAGGTCTTCACCATTTAGTTTGAGAAATTGTGGATAATTCTGTTGATGAATGCATGGCTGGATATGCCAATTTCATCAAAATAACTATTTGTAAAGATGGTTATATTGAAATTGAAGACAATGGTCGTGGCATACCTGTAGCAAAACACCCTCAAACTGGTCTATCAACTGTTGAGACAGTTTTAACTGTATTACACGCAGGCGGTAAATTTGATTCTGATGCATATAAAGTTTCTGGTGGCTTACATGGTGTAGGGGCTTCAGTTGTAAATGCTTTAAGTTCTGACTTCCACGTGTGAGTTAAAAGAGAAGGCCATACATACTATGCGCATTTCCAAAATGGTGGACAAACTGTTCAACCATTAACTGTTATAAATGACATAGACCCTAGTGAAACAGGCACAAAAATCAAATTCCATCCCGACTTTTCAATCTTAGAAAAGCATCCTTTTTCTGTTGAAGCCATAACTGACCACGCTAAAAGAATTGCATATCTAACTAAAGGTACTCGTTTAGTCGTAGTTGATGAGATCAACAACACTTCAGAAGAGTTTTACTATGAAGGTGGCTTAATTGACTATGTTAATGAACTAAACGAAGGCCAAAAATTAGTACACGATTCTATAATTTATGCTGAAGGCTTATATGACTCTGATAAATCAGGTTCAAAAATAACTGTTGAAGTGGCTCTTCAATACACATCAACCTTCCAACCAAGAATTACTACTTACACAAACAATATTGTGACAATTGAAGGTGGAACACACGAGCAAGGCTTCTTTGATGCTCTTTCAAGACTAATTAATTCTTATGCTCTTAAAAATGGCTTAATTAAAAGCGAAAATGAGAGACTAAACAAAGAAGATACTTCTAAAGGTCTTGTTGCCATTGTGTCTGTAAAACATCCAGATCCAA
Source organism: Mycoplasmopsis agalactiae (assembly GCF_000089865.1). Taxonomy (GTDB): domain Bacteria; phylum Bacillota_I; class Bacilli_A; order Mycoplasmatales; family Metamycoplasmataceae; genus Mycoplasmopsis; species Mycoplasmopsis agalactiae_B. The sequence continues at coordinate 984,813 of NC_013948.1, forward strand.
TTTTTGAAGGACAAACTAAAGGTAAACTAAATAACAAGGATGCCCGTACTGCGGTTAGAGAAATATTGGCTCCTGTGTTAGAAAGATACTTTGATGAAAACCCAATTGATGCTAGAGAAATAATTAACAAATGTTTGCAATCTAGAAAATCACGTTTAGCTGCTGAAGCTGCTGCTAAAGCTGTGCAAGCAAATATGGGTAATAACTCAATAGCTTCGCTTCCTGGCAAGCTAGCTAACTGCACAAGCAAGAACGCTGAAATTTGTGAATTATACATTGTCGAAGGTAACTCTGCTGGTGGCTCAGCCAAAATGGGTAGAGATAGAAATGTTCAAGCAATACTTCCACTAAGAGGTAAGGTCATAAATGCTGAAAAAGTTTCTCCTGAAAGAGTCTTATCAAATACTGAAATAATTTCGCTTATAACTGCCTTAGGCACAGGCTTAAACGAATCATTCGACATCAACAAGCTTAGATACCACAAAGTCATTATTATGACTGATGCCGACGTCGATGGAGCGCACATTCGAACTCTTCTTTTAACATTCTTTTATCGTTATTTTAGAAAACTTATTGAATACGGCTTTATCTATATTGCCCAACCACCACTGTACAAAATTCAGCAAAATAAATATATTGCATATGCTTATAACGACAGTCAAAAAGATAGTATTCTTCAATCATTAAATCAAGATTCAAAATTTACTATCCAACGTTATAAAGGCCTTGGTGAAATGGATCCTGAACAACTTTGAGAAACCACAATGAACCCTGAAAATAGAAAAATGTATCAAGTTCAAATTGACGATGCTGCTAAAGCCGACTGAGTCTTTACAACACTAATGGGGGATGATGTGCTTCCAAGACGTGAATTTATTGAAAAAAATGCTAAATTTGTTCAAAATATTGATATTTAGCACATTAAAACAACTTTTCCCAATAATTAGTTTAAAATATCAAAAATATAAAAAATTGCTGTTTTTATACTAAAAAATGCACTTTTTGTATAAAATAACTCAATCAGCAAATAAAGGAGGAGCTATGCTTAAAGAAATTACAGCTCAAGAATACAAAGAAACAGTTGAAGGCAAAGTAACTGAACCTTATTTATTAGTTTTCCACGCATTATGATGTGGCCCATGTAGAATGTTTAAAGAATCATTATCAGAATTAGCTGAAAAAGACAAAGTATTAGTTTACCGTGTTAATATAGATGAAAATTCAGAACTAGCAAGCCAATTCCAAGTGCGTTCAATCCCAACATGATTTGTTTTCAAAGATGGAAAACAATTAGTGTCTCACAATGGCTTCCTTCCATATGAAGACCTTAAAAATGTTGTTGATTCAATAAGATAAGCCCTTGCGGCTTTTTTCTTAACTTCCTATTATTTTCTTTATAATCTTAATTATGAAAGTAATCAGTGAGAATCGCAAAGGTCTTTATGGCTATAAAATAATTGAAAAACACGAGGCCGGCATTTCTCTATTAGGTTGAGAAGTTAAAAGCGCTCGTGCTCAAACAGTTAATTTAACTAACTCTTATATTTTCTTTAAAAAAGGCGAACTTTTTCTTTGCAATGCTAATTTTGCTAAATATATGCTGCTTAAAGTAGAAGAAGACAGAGATCGTAAGCTACTAATGCACAAAAAAGAAATAATTCGTTTAAAAAATAAACTGGATCGCTTGTCTTCCGCAACAATTAAGCCTACTAAAATTTATTTTAATAACAAGTCTAAAATAAAAGTTGAAATAGCTTTAGTTCAAGGCATGAACAAGGCTGATAAGCGTGAAGATTTAAAGAAAAAAGATAACGAAAAATACATACAAAAAGTCAAGAGCAATTACTTATAGTCTCTTGACTTTTTATGCGTAAACAATTGTTTTATAGGTTTCTAAGGCTTTTCAATAATAGAAATATTTTCAAATTTTCTGCTTATTTTTGAATTTGAATAAGATGAATCAGTTAGGATCTTAAACATTTGACATCCTAAAAGATGATAATCAATAAATATCTTGCACTTATAGTTATTTTTTCAGTCATAAATAGACGTATAACCTATATCAGTTAGCCTTAAGTTTTTATCCTTAGAGGCAACTAAAGTTATAAATGATTCGTGCGTTGAATTAATCAAGTTAACAATGTTGTTTTTATAAACAAAGTTAATAAAATCAACAGTAGCTTTTTCGCTTCTGTTATCAACTTCAATTTTTAGTTGATTAATTCCATTTTCACGACAAAATCTTTCAAAGCCATCGCTTCTTTGTTTTTGCTCAGCATCAGAAAGTTTAGAATCAACTACAAAAGCAATTTTTTCATTCTTATCAATATATGATGAGAATTTGGTTGTTAAATCATAAAATGCCTTTGTATAGTCAATTGCAATATTATTAACTCTTTTGTCAGTTGTTGGATATACCAATGTAGTGCACTCATTCACATTATTGGCTATATAATCAAGGACAGCATTTTGGTTACTATTTGGTAAAAAGAAAATAACAGCTCATGGCTTTCAAGATAATACGTATCTCACAGTTTCAATGTACTTTTCTAAATCATGCCCAGCATAAATGGTTAATGTCTTTACATTAAACACTTTGGCTTGCTGGCTAATTCCTAAAACAATTGACTGATAATAGTTAGGAGACTGTTCAGGCATAATAATAAATACAGAATTGTCACTGCCACGAATTAAGCGTGCTCCATGATTTGGATAATAATTATATTTAGTAACAATATCCTGGATTCTTGCCTTAGTTTGTTTTGAAACATATCCACCATTATAAAAACGGCTTACAGTACTAATTGAAACGTGAGCTAATCTAGCTATGTCTTTGTAAGAAAAATTTTTCATAGTACTTATTATAATAAAAAAAATAAATATGGAAACATTGCATAAAACTTTATTATTCGGCATATTTCGTTTTATTGTTATAATTTAAAGGCTGGTGAAATAGCAACCTTATAACCTGGTCAGGACAGAGATGTAGCAGCCATATTAAGAAGTGTTATGTTCGCCAGCTTTTTAAAAGCATAAGGGGGTTTTATGGATATTAAAACATCTGAAACAGTTAGTTTAACCTTTTTAACTGTCTTTATTCTTATAACTTTTTTAGTCAAAATATTTTACTTTTTTACACTAAAAGAAAAAGAGTGATATAGAAGCCAAAGCCTAATGAGCCTATGATATAGGCATGTAAGCGTTTTATTTATTGTTGTAATAATTTCAACATGTGCTTTATATCCTTGACTTATGACTATAACAATGCGTTTATTTTATAGAAATTATTATAAGAGTGCAGACCTTGTTACTTCTAGAGTATCAATAATTTTTTCATTAGTAATTGCCCAATTTATCCATGTAAACAACCTTATTTTGTTATTTAAATATGTTGTCTTTAAAAAATATGCCAAACCTAAGGCTAATAATGTGATATTATAATATTACTCCCCAAGTGGTGGAATGGCAGACACCGTAGACTCAAAATCTACTGGAGAAATCCGTGCAGGTTCAAGTCCTGTCTTGGGGACCATTTGATTAAATTCATCAAACAAACAGCAAGCTATGCTGTTTTTATTTTTGATTTTTTCTACCTTACAACTTTTACTAATTAGCCTGTTTTATAGAAAAAAATATCATAGGCTCGCCTACAATATTTCTTTATATCTCTTTTTGTAAATAATTCTTACAATCATAACTAATGCAATATATAAGATAACTAATGATGCTAACAATAAGTAAAATCAAGGATTTAGCGCTCTTATCCCAAGCAAACTATTTAACCCTGGTATGTATGGAGTTGCAGTAACTAATGCAACACCACCAAAAGTAGCAAACAATAATGTTCAGGAAGGTCTTGATTGCACAAAAGGTATCTTTTCAGTTCTTATAAAATGAATTACTAAACTTTGCGTTCACATCGAAATTATGAATCAGCCAGTTTGGAATAATGAAATTCATTCAGCTGACTTAGGATCAAGATTTGGATAGAGTTTTGGGATAAATAATCAGTTTAAAATCACAAAAGCTAATATGTCAACAATTGAGCTAGTTGGCCCAAACCACAACATAAATTTGATGATGCTTTTTGTATTGAATTTTCTTGGCTTCTGGATAAATTTAGCATCAACTTTGTCTCAAGGGATAGTTCCACAAATGATGTCATAAATAAGGTTTAAAAATAATATCTGAGTAGCTAATAGTGGCACAAATGGCAATATTATTGCTGCAATTAAAATACTAAATATATTTCCAAAATTACTACTTAATGTCATCTTAATGTATTTGTTCATATTAGCATATGTCTTACGTCCTTCAACAACTCCTGTTGCTAAAACATTAAGATCTTTTTCTAAAAGAATAATATTTGCGCTTTCTTTAGCAATATCGACTGCAGTATCAACTGAAATTGAAACATCTGCTGTTTTCATTGCAGGAGCATCATTAATCCCATCACCCATATAACCAACAACATGTCCATTGGCTCTTAATGTGCCAATAATTGTGGCCTTTTGATCAGGGCTTAACTTTGCAAAAATATTGTGCTTTTCAACAATTTCTCTAAGTTCTTCATCGTTTAAATTTATTAAATCTTTACCAAGAATGACGCCATCAGTCTTCATGCCTACTTTATCACATATTGCCTTAGTAACTCTAGCATTATCACCAGTAAGAATTTTGACCTCCACGCCATGTTCATAGAGGTTTTTAATTGCAGAAGCGGTTGATTCTTTTGGTGGATCTAAGAAAGCTAAATAGCCAATTAATGTCATTTCATGCTCATCAGAAACGCCAAATTGTCCTACTTTATTTGGATTCTTTTTTCTAGCTACAGCTATAACTCTCATTCCTTGATCATTAAGCTTGTCAACTTGCACTAAAACTTTATTAATCATTGCTTGATCTAAAGCAACAACACTGCCATTTAACTCTAAGGTATTGCAAACAGAAAGAATTTCTTCAACAGCGCCCTTAGTTACCATTTCAATGCCAGTATTTTTGTTTTTATTTTTAACCAAAACACTCATTCTTTTTCTGTTGAAATCAAACGGAATCTCATCTATCTTTTCGTATACATTTTCTATATTTCTTAATTCTTCATGTATATCACTTAATTCGTCTGTTTTATTTATTATTGATAAATCAAGCAAGTTTTTTAAACCAGTTTGATAATAACTATTTAAAAATCCATATCTTAAAACTCTTATGTTTTCGTTTCCTAAAACATCTAGATGCATCTCTAATGCAACCTGATCCATTGTTAATGTACCTGTTTTATCAGTACAAAAAACATCCATTGCACCAAAATTTTGAATCGAATTTAAGCTCTTAACAATTGTCTTGCTTTTAGACATTCTAGATGCCCCTTTGGCAAGAGTACTTGTGACAATCATAGGCAACATCTCTGGAGTAAGCCCAACTGCTACTGAAATTGCAAACATTAAAGCTTCTAATCACTTTTGTCCATCTTTAAAATTCTTAACCCCCGCAATCAAGAACACAATTGGCACAACAGTAATCATTATTCTAAAAAGCAATCAAGATATCGAACTTATGCTTTTTTCAAAATTTGACTTAACAGGCTTTTCATTAATTTTTTGAGCAACTTGGCCTAAATATGTTTCATCCCCAGTTACTATCACAATAGCTTTAGCGCTTCCAGAAATAATATTTGAGCCCATAAAAGCTAAATTATGCCTGTCTGTGACATTTTGATACTCATGTTCATAATTAATTGAAACAAACTTTTCAATAGCTTCGCTCTCACCTGTTAATGATGACTGTGACACAAACAAGTCTTTTGCACTAATTATTCTAACATCAGCTGGAATAATATCTCCTGCTGCTAGGTGAATAATATCTCCAACAACCACTTCATCAAGCGGGATTTCATAATTAGTTCCTTGTCTTTCAACCTTTGTAGTTGTCTGTACCATTTTGACTAATTTGGCTGCAGATGAGCTACTTTTGGTATCTTCAACAATGTGCAAAATCCCACTAATTATAACCATTGACATAATTATTATGATAGTAGCAGGCTCAGCGCTCTCTCCCTTTTTTAAAGGTAAAATAATATCAACTACCAATGATATAAGTGAAAGAATAAGCAGAATAATAGAAAAAGGATTAAAAAAGGCATCAACTATTCTTTTTCAAACAGAATTCTTGCTTTTCTTGCTTAAAACATTAGCACCATATTCACTCTTATTAATTTCAACTTGCTCGTCACTTTGCAAGCCATTAATGCTGGAGTTATATTTATTACAAAGTTCATTTACACTCATTTTTGATGCCGCAATAAGCTCTTGTTGAGCTCGCGATAAGTTGGTACTCTTATTTTTCTTGCTTTTCAACATATAACTCCTCTCTTTTTTAATATTCTAATATTAAAAAATTATAATGTATTATTTGCTTTTGCAACTTCTCTTAAATAAACTTGTTTAAAAACAAAAAAAGCACGGGTGTGTGCTTTTTTACTTATTCGCCTTTAAATAAGTCAATTTGGTCAGGATGAATAGGATTTTGATTAACTTCAATTTTTGAAATTCTTCCTTCAACAACATGAACAATTCTATCAGCCATTGCTGCCATTACTGGGTTATGTGAAACCATAACAACAGTTGTTTTATTTTGCTTATTAATTTCATATAAGAGTCTTAACACAATTTTAGTTGTGCTTTCATCAAGCGCTCCGGTAGGTTCATCAGCAAAAATAATTTCAGAATTCTTCGACAGCGCTCTCATTATTGAAACTCTTTGTTGCTGTCCCCCTGACATTTGAGAAGGAAACTTGTGCATTTCTTCTTCCATTTCAAACTTTTTAAACATTTCAACAATGTCTAGTTTCTTGTTTTTATCTGTTTGCAAATATCCACCAGTTTCAACATTGTCATAAGCATTTAAATTAGCTAATAAATTATAGTTTTGGAATATAAAACTAACATGTTTTCTTCTAAATAAAGTCAGCTTGTTATTTGACAAATACGGTAAGTTTTCGTCACAAACTATGACATCGCCTTTACTTGGCCTGTCTAAGCCACTAATAAGGTTTAATAGTGTACTTTTTCCCCCACCAGAGATGCCATAAATTAACATTAATTCGCCTTGTCTAACATCCATCGAGACATTTTTTAATACTCTGGTCACAATGTTGTCATTAACATAATATTTACTTGCATTTTTAACCTCAATTACAAGTCCAGGAGTATTTTTTGTATAAAATCCGTCATCAATTTTTCTTTTTCTGCTGTTTATTTTATTCAAAATTGATCTTATTTTTCTAGGAACGATAATGTTTTTTTTCTTGCTATTTTGATCCAAAATATCAAACAAATTATCTTTTGTAATTTTGACGTCCGTTGCTATTTCAATGGTTTGTAAGTTATCTTCAACTATTTCTTCAGATGCTAACGATTGACTCTTTTTCTCTTTGTGCGCCTTGGCTTTTTTGGCTACCTTGCCGCCTTTTTTATCACTGACATTTTTGCCATCAATTAATTCAGATGACTCATCGATTTTAAATAAGTCATTATCTTTGTTATTAATATCCATAAGTTAATTATTTACCTTTCAATAAGTCAACTGGTTTCATCTTGTTAATACTAATTCAAACTGAAATAGATGTTACAGCAAATATGATAAGCATTAAGCCTGAAGTTATGAGCACATGTCACCATTTTAGCGATAACAATAAGGCAATAGATGATGATGACAGCAAGAATGATCCAAACACATTTATCATAGCAATTACTATTGGTATTGAAATAATTAGTGCAGCAACCAAGAACGGTATAAATGCTCCAAAGAACATCATTAATTTTTCTTTTTGAGAGTAACCTAATATTGACCAAATAGCAATATTTCTTTCATTTTCACTAACAATAATTGATGACATTATTATTAATATTATTAGCGAAATAACAAAGTTTATAACTATTATAAATATACTAATTTGTTCAATTGTGTGTCCAACTTGAACCACAAATCCAACTTCAATGTCACGTGAATCAATTGAATTGCTTAGCGCAATAAACAATTTGTTTTCATAAATCCTACTAAAGTCTTCAATATGAGCTTTTGCTGAATTTTTAGCACTTTCATAAAGTGAATCACTGAATTTTTCAGCTTTTGGATCCAAGAACTTAGCAATTTCATCTTTGGTAAACCCATGTTGACTTTGTAACACTCCGCCTTTTTCAGGTATATCTGAAACTTTAAAAATTTCATCAAACATTTTCTTAACAGTACCTTGATCTAGCGAACTAACATCAAAGCCATCAAGACCAGCTCAATATCCACTTGGCGAATATAAACCGGCAGATTCTGTAACTTGCACTGGGTTTGCATTCTGTGTTAACACACCGTTGAAGCTACTTTCATTATCAGGCAAGCCCACTAATAAATTAGCAGCACTGTGAGTTGTTATTAATTCATCATTTATATATGTAGGATTAATACCAACTATTCTAAATTTGGTTTTAATATTTTGATCATATTGCTTTTTCAAATCTGCCTGTTTTATAGGATTGTTAGCATAAATTTTTTCTAATAATTTTTGTCTATATCTATCGACTCTATTAGAAATAACAAAATCAATTTGATCATCAATTCCTAATTTATGTTTTTTAGCAAAAACATCATTAACAACTAATGGATAAACATTGTTTTCAATCTTAAAGTTATATAAAGCATCGTATAAGTTTTCGCCATTTTTATCAATTAACTTAACTTTAGCACTCTTTATATCTTCTGGCTTCCTATAACCATATATTTTTGAACTTATATTGTTGTATGAACCGCTAATATATGTATATGTTTCATCATAATGTTTATCAAATAAAATTCCGCCAAAGCCTATAAAATAGTCATTAACTCATTGTCTGTCTAAATCAGATTTATCAACTAGCCAGAAATCAGAATCACTTCTTGATTCTTTTCAATTTGTAATAGGATTAATTAATTCTTTTCCTTCAGCAAGCAATTTTTCATGTTGCATTCTGACAATATCGTTCTTTTGGTATGCCTTGACTAAGAAGTCTCTATATTCATTTCTTCCGCCACTATCACCTGTTTTTATAGTCTTCATTATATATTCTTTGTTAGCTGCATCTCAGTGTGCAAGCCTGAAGCTACCTTGTTTATCATTTGGTGATTTGTAATACTTAAAGAAATCATATTTCTTGCCTGATGCATCTTCATATGACATCAAGCCGTTCGAATCTACCTTAATTATAGGTTTATTTGGATCAGTAATTAATTTGCCATTTTCATCTAAACTTTGTGTCCATTCTAATTGATGACCTACTAAATCTCTTATTTTGTCAATTTTAGCCTTCTGACTATCAGGCATACCATTGTATGCTATCAATCATGGATCAGCGGCAACACCAGCATCCACAGTTACATTTACACTAAACTGTGAAAGTAGATGTGGAGCAAATTCGCCAGGATTTCCATTTGCTTTGTTATCTGGATTTATGATGCTAGATTTCCCTGGTTTAAAGTAGTCAGCAGTCTCCCTATTTCCCTCATTTAATGAACCAATAGGTGTATAAATTAGATCTTTTAGTTCACTTGGATTATACAATGAATAGTATTTTCCTTCTGTTGTAGGCGATTCTAAATCAATCTTGAATCTATAATCTCTATTTTTATAAGTGTCATTAATTGTATTGTTGAATGTTTTATAGTTGGCTAACCCGAACATTGTTGCTATTGATGTTAGTAACACTGATCCACCAAATGATGCTAATTTCCAAAAACCACTATAAGCAAGGGTGAAACTGAAACGTTTCTTAACATTTTTCTTGTTAATAAACTTTTTCTTAATCTTATTGAATAACTTACCTCTTGGCGCATCATCAACACCGGTTATTAAGTCAATTGAACTCTTTCTTAGTGAAATAAGTGCAACAACAATTATTAATAAGCTCATTCCCAAAAATGGTATAAACACATTGAAGAAGAGTGAGAAGAAGTCAAATGGTATAGCTGATTTAGGCAGCGTCCAGTAATTAGAAAACACATTTTGCAATAATATCTGTGTTCTAAATCCAATTGAATATCCTAATATTCCACCTATTAATGAAGTAACCATCGCAAATGGTAATAATGAAATAGCTATTTCAATTGGCCTATAACCTTGTGCAAGCAATATACCAAACACTTTCGCTTTATTAGCAATATATCTTCTAATAATAAATATTATAGCCACTGACACCATAATAATAAATAGTGACATTAAAGCAATTATTGAACTTGAAATTACATTAATCATTCCTTCAATAGTTGTTATTCTTAAAGCTCTTTCAGGATTAATAGGATCTAGTTCATCATATGAAAATACTCTCTTAAGTTTATTTGCATCACTGATTGAGCTATCAACTATGTTTGTAATATTTCGTTTTACAACTTCATTGCTGTTTTTTGAACCATTAACAACTAAAAGATTCTTCTTAACAACATTGCCTTGGTAAGCGGCCATAATTCTAGAAAAGCCATAGTTATTTAAATAAACTAACGCTTGGTTTTGTGTATTAACCTGTAAATGGTTTTCATCAATAACTGGATAAATATAGTCAACAGTTGTATCTTCCCCAACTATTAAAAACTTAATTCCATTAACATCTAAAATATACTTATCATCAATTGTGTTAAGTAAGCTTTCCATTTCAACATTATTTCTCGGAAGCTCACCATTATAAATAGCTTTATTATTCTTCGATAAGTAAGCATAGTTAACTTTTGCATAGTAACTATTTATATCGTTAAACACAATGTCTTTTAATTCTTTAGGCTCAACAATTCCATTCACTACCCTGCCAGCTAAATTTAGAAAATCTATACCAAAAATGGTAACTTTCTTGGTTTGTTCATTGAATATTTTATTTACTCTAGCTCCATCTAAAGCCAATGTAATTTCTTCGCTGTAATCTAGTGGAACTAATGACGTGTCCTTGTTGGATCATATTTGTTCAAAATAAGCTTCTAATTCTAACTTTTTAGAATTATCTCTAATAATTTCTTCAAAATTTCCGATTCTATTTGAAACAATGTAGGCTAAATTACCATTAATCTTTCCTAAACTTTGCTTTTGAGTTGAAAGGAATGATGTCATTAACTGCGGATACATGCTTCTTAAAACTGGATTTATGATTATTCTAGATAATCCCAACAATTCAATTGGGAAGTTAATTTGCATTGATCTAGCAATTAATAAAACAATATCTTTTATTTCTCAAAATTCTTTAGTTGAAAAATATCTATCAACAGCCTTCTTGATGGTTTCATAATAAATTCCATTAGGTGCATAAATCTTACCTGTTTCAGCTGGTTGTTTGTCATATTTTGAATATTGTTGGCTAGCACCAATTAATCCTAAAAGCTCTATCAAACTGCGTTTTTGGCTAGATAAGTAACGTCTGAACTTTGGATTTTTGCTTGCTAGTTCTTCAACTTTAGCATTAGTAAACTTGCCGTTAGATTCATTGAAAACAGTAACTTGTTCTGGTCTATGTAGCGCTATTGAAAGTCCAAAATTAGTGCTATTAAAGTTTGGTAAGTTTTCGTCCTGAGCTAGCTTATTGATTTCCTCTAAAATACTTTTATCAATGCTTAACTTCAAGAAATCATTAACAAATTGCAAGGCTTCTTTTTGTGTTGCATTGTTGCTATAGGTTAACATATTTATTCAAGGAATTAGTAAATCAAATGCTTGAGCACCAAGTGAAAACTTATTGACAACGCTTGCCTGGCCATATGATCCAATGACACCTTTTCAAACTTTTCAACTTTCATCGCCTTCATCAAAGCTGTTGAAGTCATAAATTAAGTCAGCAAGCGTCTTGTTTGTTTCTGAAACAATCTTTGTTTTTTCATCTAAACTTGTAGTTGTTTGGACAATAAAACTTTGAACTTTATTTAATTTTTCAATTACTTTTTTATCTATAGTAATCTCATTAGTTATTATGTTAAATTTCTTTAATATTTCTAAGGCTTTAATGTCTAATTCATGCAGACCAACTGAATTCCCTTTGGCAGACATAACTTTTAAAATGTGTTCTTTTGCATAAGAAATATCATTATTAATTTGTTGATTTTTAAATATTGTTTTGCTTTGATCAGCACTCAAAAGTGCTGGGAAGAATGCTAAAAAGTCACTAAAGCTCAATTTTTCTTCATCAGAATCAGGTGTAACGACTGATCCAGAACCATTTTCTACTTTGATTGTGCTTACCTTATCCGATAAGTTAAACATCTTAATAAGATTAGCTTTAAACTCTCTGTTTGTGCCTGGATTATAGAACAATCCGTAAATTAATGCCATCATTCCATCTTTAGGTCTTATGGTTTTTAAAGCAACTTTTTCTCTGAGTACTTTCTCTTTATTTGATTCATAATCCAAATCTGATTTTTTATATTCAAAATAATTAGTTGTCAAGTGCTCACTTAAATAATTAGATAAAACATTAAAATCAATGTTTTGCAAAATACTATTTAAGCCTTCTTTAACATTGTCGAATTTACCATCTTTGCTTACTTTGCTAAGTAATATTTTGATTCCATCAATCAATGAAGGAACTGATTCATTTATTTTTTTGTATAACAAGCTGTTTTTATCGTCTAAATTAAGAACTTTTTGAAAATCTAAATTATTAATAAATGCTTTTAAGCCTGTTTTAAGGGTTTTTTGGTCAACAGACTTAAACAATCAATCAATCAATAATCCCGAACTTAGTCTGTTTGTGTATTTTTCTTTATTATGCTCAACTTGTTTCTTTCATTCGCTCTTGTATCACTCATTAGCTAACTTACTAAAATTATAAACATCAATGCTTCCGATAATATTTTGAAATGCATTTATAACTTCTTTAGGATCATTCGAAAGGTAAACTAATTCTTCAGCACTTAAGAACTTACTTATGTCAAGACCAGCTAAACCAGTTATTAAAGAATAAATATTATTTACTTCTTCAACTAAGTATTTTTTCTGATTTTCTAAATCACCTTTTTCATTTAATTTAGCCTTAACTCTTTCAAAAACGCTAAATAAAATGCTTTTGAATATGTTGCCAGAATCGCTGTGACTTAGCTCATAAAGTAAATCGAGTCCTATTTTTGGAAGCAGTTCTCTATTAATTTTTGACGAAGTAAATGCATTAGCAAAATTGTTGCTGTTTAACACTTTTTTTACTGCTTTAGTAATTTGGAATACATTCTCTTGGGAAATAAATTCATCCTTAACTAAAACAGAATCTAATAGTTCTTTTTCAATGGCTTCGGCTAAGAAGTCAACTTTTCCAGTGGCTAAAATATCATTGATTAATTCTGCTCTTGGAGATAAAAATTGAGTAGGAACATAAGATATATTAGCTAATGACTGATCTTTTTTAGCTCATCCATAATCATCAGTTTTAATGAATTTGGTTGCTAATGTTACCTTGTTTTGTTCCATTCATTTGGTTAACAAACCTTTATCAAAGCCATGCTCTCCAGCTCCATCAATATGAACTGTTTTTCAAAATAGTTTGCCATCAGAATTTGCTAAAGTGACTAATTTATAGTTATTTCCTCTAAAAGTTATTCCTAAATTTAGCTTCTTATACTCAGACTCTAAAATCTTAGAATCAATATTTTTGTTGTTGTTATTTATTAAATATTTGTTCAAAAGAACAATTTTTGAACTCTCTTTTCTAATCCCTTTTGTAACTGGATTTATGTCAGTTACTTCAGCAAATTCATAAATTGGCTCAACATACTTAGGATCTGGGAAAAGATTTCTACCTATTGATTGTATAAGCAATGAAGCAATATAAGGAGGTAGCTGATTTTCCTTATAAACCGAATCGTCAAACTTGCTAGAAGGAATTAAAGCACTTTTTCTTTTTTGTTCTTCAAATAGTTTTCCTACATTAAGTTTAATGCCATCAACTTCGCCTTTTTCATCACCAATGTTTATGAAGTGAAAAACATTTTGTTTCTTTGTTTTTTCATCAATTGCATCAACTGTTATAGTTTTTCTTAATCCTAGATTTGCTCTGCCACCAACTTCATCAGCAATCTTATCAATAATTATTTTTTTAGTAACTTCATATGCTTCTTGCTTAATTAAATTAAAGCTCTTGTTTTTTAAATCTTTATCATTAATAGCTTCTAGTAATGCTTTGTTGTAATTTGGTTGATTTTTATCTATAAATGACTCGATTTCAAGAATGCTTTTTGCGCCAGATTTGTCTATTCTATAGGATGATCCGCCTGGGAAATTAGTTCTAGATTCATTTATATTATTGTTTGAATTATCAGCATTGTATAGCTTCTGTTTTGTGTCTGCATCATTAATTGGAACACTAATATTAACTTCTTTTTTAGCTAATTTAGTGTTATTGTAAGGCTCAAAAACAGTTTTAATATTTTTGGTTCAGTTAGAAAACTCCGCTAACTCCTTTCATTTTTTATAATTAGCTGACTTGGGATCATTTTTGCTGCTTTCAAGCTCTTCCATAAAGGTTTTAAAAGCACCTGTTCAAAGATTCTTGTTATATCCAGTAAATGTTGTATAGTAGTTTCATCTTTCGAATGAAACGTTCTTGATTTTTTTAGCAAGTAAATCTTTATTTATTTTTATTTCACTGCCTTTTTTTATTGTCAAAATCCTTGCTGGCTTAACTTCAATTGCTGATTTATTATAAAAATCACTAATTGTTCATTCGCTTTTTACTTTTGACTTTTCATCCAATAAATCAGTGCTATTGGTGCTTGCTGATGTTGTGTCAGCAGGCTGAGTTAAAGCCTCAACTTTATCTAAAAATTTAGATAAGCTGTTGTTATCTCCTTCATTAATAAATACAAAATTATTGTCTGAAACTTTCTTAAATCCAAACTTTTGAATTCACTCGTTTGCAGGAATAATAATACCTTTATTTTCTGCTAATCATCTTTGACCAACGCTATATTCGTTAGTGATTTTTTTGTCCAAAACATTTATAAACAAGGGTTGAACTTGCTCAGCATAAACAAGATTGGGCTTACTTGGATCTATTCCTTTTTTAAGAATCATTAAATCTGAAAGGGTTAAATTTTCTTTGTCAAATGTTACTTTGTCAGTATTTTTTATACTTTTGCTTTCAGTAACAGCTTCAAATTTGTCACCTTTTTTCTCATAAAAAATAAAGTTTTTGTCTTCTTTTTTTAATTTGAAACTTGCACTATTTGCATCATTTTGATCTTTTCCTAATTTAAATTCAACAATTGAATTATTAGAATCAGCAGAATAAATTGAATAAAGAATATCTAAATCATCTTTTTTAATATAGTAGTTGCTAAGATTCCCATTCCCGTTGCCATCAATACCAGTAAAATTACTTAAGCTAATAAATTCATTATTTTGCAAATACAAAACATTCTCTACAGAATCCTTATACTCGCCCTCGCCGTTCGCTAAATAATAATTGATAGGTTTGTACTCTTTTACTCCATTTTGACCTAAAACCTGTCCATTGACAAAATAACCTTGATTAAAGGCGCTTCCTTGACTTGGTAGGTTCAAATCCACAGATAAATCATGTTTCACAGATAATTTCTTGTAATTTTCAAAACCAGTGACAATAGATGATCTTAATGATGAAAGCAGGGTAAAAACAGCTGAAGTAATAAATATAAGTATACTTAAGCCGATAACCATAATTTTGTTTTTAGATAAGGACTTAAAAACTTCTTTAGATAGTCTTCACATAATAAAAAATTAATCCTAATTATAAAGTGTAAAAATTATATTAATATTTTTTAAAAAAATATTATTTATTATTTGTGCTAAATACATCTTGCTAAATAATTTTTAAGCCTGTTTGATAGGCTTCTTAGTCAACAGAAATGTCCTAAATTTATATTTTAGAGTTAAAAGAAAAAACGATGGTCTACATCGTTTCTCCTTTTTCTTCAGATTTTCCATCCAATATATCATCTATTGTAAGGTTAACGTTTTCAGCTTTTTCTTCTTTACTTTCTGAAGGCAATTTCATATTCTTTGCAATGTATTCAATCTCTTCAGCAACAATTGTTTCTTTTTCTAATAAAGCTGTCTTAATCAACTCATGAAGCTCTCTGTTTTCTTCAATAATTTCCTTAGCTTTCTTTTCAGCCTCAGTAATTATGTTTCTTACCTCAATATCAATTTCATGTGCAACTTGTGCAGAGAATTGTGCAGATTTTAAGTAGTCTCTACCTAAGAATGGAGAACCTTCATCTTGTTCATATTGAATAGGTCCTAAATCAGACATACCTCATTCAGTAACCATTTTTCTTGCAATTTTTGTTGCTTTATGCAAGTCATCTGAAGCCCCTGTTGAAACATTTTCTTTTCCATAAATAATTTCTTCAGCAGCTCTACCACCCATAAAGCTGGTAATCATTGCAATAAGTTCTTTTTTGGTTAAGTTATACTTTTCTTCTTCAGGTGTCATCAAGTTGTATCCACCAGCTTGACCACGAGGAATAATAGTAATTTTTTGCACCTTATTTGCGCCTGGCATTTTGATACCAACAACAGCATGTCCTGCTTCATGATATGCAACCATTGTAAGCTCACTCTTGGTTATAACTCTGTTTTTCTTAGCAGGTCCAGCCATAACTCTATCTATAGCTTCATCAATATCATCACGTTCAATGATTTCTGAATCTCTTCTAACTGCTAGTAATCCAGCTTCATTAATAACATTTTCAAGTTGTGCGCCAGAGTAACCAGGTGTTCTTTTTGCAACTTGTGCAAGGTTAACATTAGGTGAAACTCTTTTACCTTTAGCATGTAAATTAAGAATTTCTTCACGTTCTTTAACGTCTGGAAGGCCAACAGTAATTGTTCTGTCAAATCTACCAGGACGAGTTAATGCAGGGTCTAAAACGTCGGTTCTATTTGTTGCAGCAAAGAATAGAATTCCATTATTATCTTTCATCCCATCCATTTCAACAAGCAATTGGTTTAGTGTTTGTTCACGTTCGTCGTGACCACCACCAATACCTGAACCTCTTGTTCTACCAATTGCATCAAGCTCATCAATAAATATTATTGCAGGAGCATTTTTACGTGCTTCATCAACAACAGTTCTAACTCTTTTAGCACCTAGGCCAACAAACATTTCAACAAAGTTTGATGCTGAAATAAAGTAGAAAGGGACATTAGCTTCACCAGCAGTTGCTTTAGCTAATAACGTTTTACCAGTACCAGGGGGGCCACCTAATAAAATACCGTGAGGCATTCTTGCACCAGCAATTTCGTATTTTTTAGGATTTTTTAAATAATCCACAATTTCTTTAATTTCTTCAACAGCTTCTTTATTTCCAGCTACGTCCTTAAAGGTTTTATCGCTTTTAATTTTTTGTGCTGGATTCTTTTCATCCCCGATAGCACCAATCATGTTCATGCTTCTTTTCATCATTGAACGATACAATCAGAAAAGAATAATTATTCATAATAATGTTGGTAATACAGAAAGAGCAATTCTAGCAAACGTATTTGGTTTTTCTAAAACTAATCCTACTGTGCTTCATTGTGTTGATAATACATTTGCATCAGCGCCAGGATGTTTTAATAGATCTGCAATATTATATGTTTTGTCACCGATAGTAAACTTATCTGGCAAAATAAATGTTTTTTCGACGATACCTTTGCCTAAGCTCACTTCACGAAGTTTTGCTATTCCGTTTTCAACAAACGTATATTTAGCAATATCTTGTACTCCATCAATTTTTACTTCTGCTAAATATGTGTTGTCATCAACACTTTTGCTAGCAGCCACAATGTCATTTACAAAGTCTTGGAAATTACCTTGTCTAACTTGTGGTTTAAAACGGTTTCAGAGAAGTAATGTAATTATTAAAAGAATTACTGCTGAAAGAATGGTTCAAAGAACTATTTTGGCAATTTTTTGCTTTCTTTCATTTTCCATACAACTCTCCTTCCTTTTTATTTATCTATAATAATGTTTATAATTTTAATGTAATTTTTATAATTAATCAAAAATTAAAAAACTAATTTTCCATGCTTTTTTTGTATAAAAACGTTGTTTTTGATCAAATATTGGCTTGTTCTGTTGTTACTCAATATAAAGCTAATTATTGATTTAATTTTTCTGTTTGATAATTTTATGTCTACATAATTTTCATGCACAAACTTGTAGACTAGTCTCTCTTTGTTACTTAAGTTCAAAAACTCATCTTGGCTAAATTGAGCCTTCTTTCAATGCTCATACTCTAAAACAGTATCTTGCGCAAGCACTGCTAGCTCATTATTTTCTTTTTGTATGTCATCAAAAATTTTACTTTTCTGGCTGTTTGATAGGCTTTTTAGCCAAATTCTTATTCTATTTCTTGTATATATAGGCAAGTCGTTAGTGTAATCATTTGCATACTTAATCTTTTTATTATGCAATGCTTCTAAAATTTCATTTTTGAACACTTTATCAACAAGTGGCCTAACAACTTTCATCCCATAAATATAATTTTCTGTTTTTATTCCAAAAAAATCTGGCTGTCTTTTAGATTCTTTTTGCATAAAATAGCTTTCTAAAAAGTCATCTTTATGATGTGCTAAATATAAGGTTTCACAATTATATTTTTCATAAATCTTTTTAAAAAAAGAAAACCTTTGCTCTCTTGCTCATTTTTCAAAATTGCCTTTAAAACGGGCTTTTTGGTCGATTTCAAGACATTCAAAAATTATGTCTTTATCTTCACAAAATTTTCTTACAATCTCGGCATCATATGCTGAATCATGTCTAACATTGTAATTAACAGTTGCAACCACAATATCACTTCTTTGACTAGATATTAAATCTAGCAAATACATAGAATCTGGACCACCACTAACTCCTAATAAAATCACTAAATAACTCTCTTTTTGTTGTCGGTATTGAACTTATTCATAACAAAATTTACATCATTGTACACTAAAGATATTGCCGCATCAGCCACTTTTTCAAGCACTTCTTCAACAACTATCATTTCATCTTTTGTAAATAAAGAAAGCACATAATCCTTTATTGTTGTGCCACTATTAACACCTATTCCAACTCTAATTCTTTTAAAATCATTACTGCTGAACTTACTCATTAAGCTGTCTATTCCTTTGTGACCAGCGCTTGACCCGCCTATTTTTATAGCGGCTTGACCGATAGAAAAACTAAGATCATCATAAATAACAATAATGTCGGAAGGATTTATTTTATAAAAGCTAGCTATTGAATAAACAAAATCACCTGATTTATTCATATATGTAAGTGGTTTAGCTAAAATAAAGCCGTCAGAAACAACAAATTCGCCGTTGAATTTTTCTTTATTTAGTGAAATATTTAGTTTTTCACAAATTTTATCAATTGCCAAAAATCCGGCATTGTGCCTTGTGAATCTATACTCATTGCCTGGATTTCCTAAACCAACAATTAGCTTCATTATTTTGCCTCTTTTTCTATTAATGATTTTAAATTAGTATAGTGCTTTAAATCAGCATTTCTAGATTGAATTTTTTGTATATATAAGTCCTTAGAACCTAAAAGCAATAATTCCTCTTTTGCCCTTGAAACAGCCGTATACATAAATTTTTTAGTAAACATATGCTCAACTCTGTTTTTCAAAATTCCAAAAATAACACAACTCGCTTCTGACCCTTGGAATTTATGCACAGTTATAGCATAAGCTAGTGTTAAGTTCTCTAAAATCTCGCTTCTGTTATACCTAACTTTTTTATCTTGACCAAAACCAACAATAATAAATGTGTTCTTGCTGTCTGTATTTATTTCTTCAACAATGCCTATTTCGCCGTTAAAAACATTTTTGTCATAATCATTTACAGTTTGTATAACTCTATCACCAACAAATAAAGTTAAATTGTTGTGAATTGATAAATTCTTTTTAGCGCCTGTTCTTTTTATATTTCATTCTTGAAGCCTTTTATTAACTTCATTAATTCCGGGCTGCCCTAACTCTAAATATGAAGGAAGTAAAATTATTACATTATCAATTGAATACTTGTTGACTTTTTCTTCATATATTTTAACAATATTGTTTAAAAACTGTATTCCGTTTTGCTCAATGAACTTTACATTTTCTGTATCAATTTTAGGAACTTTATTGTCGTTTATGGCTATAAAATGCTTGAATATGTCAATTTTGTCAGTTCTATGAATTTCTTCTAATACAAAAGTAGGAAACTTTTTACTGTTAATAATATCTTCTAACAAATTGCCTTTACCGATGCAAGGTAACTGATCTCTGTCCCCAACTAAAATAAGTCTTTCAATACTTGTGCATGTTTTCAACAGCTCATACATAATTGGCAAGCTTACCATCGAAAACTCATCAATAACCACAACTTTAATAGGGTTCTCTTTTTCGAAAGATTCAATAAATGAATCATCTTCATCAGATTTAGATAGTTTTAAAAAACTATGAATTGTTCTGGCTTCTATGCCTGTTTTATAGGCTAATATGGTCGATGCTCTTCCGGTAGGAGTAAGCACTGCAATATCCTTTTTCTTATAATGTTTATCTTTTAATAAAGTTTCAACAATATACGCAATTAAATAACTTTTTCCAGTGCCTGGATAACCAGTTATAACTGAGAGCGGATTATTTAAAGCACTTGCATAAGCTTTTTTTTGCTCATCTGCTAATTTTTGTGATGGAAGTGGAATAATTTGTTGTTTTAGCTCACTATCTCTTATTTTGATTAGTTTTTTAGCAACAAACAATTCTTGCTCGTATACTTCATTTAGTGAAAGTCTTTTAGAATCACTATCAAAGTAAACTTCTCCTCGCTGGATCATTACATTTAACGATTCAATAATTAAATCATCACTTATGTCTCGCTTTTGAAGTAACAGTGACAACAATGACACAACATAAGACTGTTCAAAAAGTGTGCTGTTTTCTGAATTATCCCTTCTATAATCCTCATATCAGTTTCATAAACTTTTATAAAAAGGTAAAACATCATAATACATTGTGCAAATGTTATTAAAATTCGTTCTTAATATCTTGTAAGTAAATGCTCTTATTATTTTGTAAGGTTCAATGTTTTTATTTACGCATTGTGCAAAAAGATCTACTAACTTAAAATCAATTCAATGATCTACATACAATTCATATGGATCACCATTGTTTTTATATCTGCTAACAAAGTCATTGTTCTCAAATCTAGCACGCAGTTTGTCATACAATTTCAAAAGTCCATTTTCAGCAAAAAAGTCATAATCTTTTTGATCAAAGCTGTTTATGAAAGCCTTTAAATTTTCGTATATGGCTGTTTTTAAGACATTTTGGGCAGATTCAACATCATCAAATAACTCTTTGATACTTGATAATCCTAACTCACTTTTTATTCTTTGAATCCCTTTAACTCCTAGCCCAGCCACATTGCTTACTAGCATTTTTTCAATGTCACTATCATTATCGGGACTAACAATTTTAAAGCTTAATAATTCATATGTCGAATTTTGATATTTTGAGCGCTTTGAAGCTCTTAATTTAACTTCAATTTCATAAAAACATGAGCTCTTTAACTCTTGTTTATTGGTGTAAATGAAAAAACGCTCTCTCTCAGGACTTGATTCAAAAATTCAGAGCTCTCTTGGAATGTTATTATCAGCTCCGCTTCACTTTACAACTAAAAACTTCCCTTTTAGCCTTATGGCTCCTGAATTACTTTCATTACTCATAAACATTTTTATTAATTATAGAATATTAAAGGCTTATTAAATTAAATTATGTTGGATTATATTTTTAAATTTTTCTCTCATTTTTATTAACACACACATGTGGATAACTATGCAAAAAATTGTGGATAACTTGTTATATAAACACTTTATAAGTTGTTTATATTATTTATTATTTATTATATTAAT